>NZ_JACHDK010000002.1:0-705888 GCF_014201005.1 Paraburkholderia lebeckiae
CCTTGAATGTATTTCCGTAACGCGCCAACTTGTTCTCTCTTTATCGCCCCCAGATTCCAATTTTATCCAGGCGACAACCATTGTGACGCGGGGGGTAAGGGCGACGTACCGCGCGCGGAAGCCGTCAGAAAGAATCAAGAGCGGGATGGGGGAAAGGTAGCTAACAAGCCGGGAACCATGGTGATGCGTGACGCGTTCTCATTCGAGATCACGCCCGACACTGAGAACCTTTAGAGGATTCAAATGAATATGACGACTTACCCCATCTATCTCGTTGGCGGCAGTAAGGGCGGCGTGGGCAAGAGCTTTGTTGCGCTCGCGCTGGTCGATTATCTGCTGCGGCGAGATATTCATGCGGCGCTGGTGGAAACCGATACCTCCAATCCGGACGTGATGAAAGCAGTTCAGGATGAGATGCATTGCATCGCATACAACCTGGACGATGCAAACGGCTGGATCGGTCTCGTCAATTTCTGCGATGAGCAACGGGACGCTGCAATCGTCATCAACACGGCGGCGCGAAGCCAGACGGGTGTCGAGCAGTTCGGCGCGACACTGGCCGGTGCGCTTGGCGAGCTTCGGCGCCAGCTTGTTGTCCTGTGGGTGATCAACCGGCAACGCGACAGCCTTGAACTGTTGAACGCTTTCAGCCGGACGTTCCCGGACGCCGTAACGAATGTCGTGCGCAACGGCTACTTCGGTCCGGCTGACAAGTTCACGCTGTATCAGGGATCGCAGCTCCGCCGTTCCATCGAAACGCGCGGTCATTCGCTGGACTTTCCCGATCTCGCGGATCGCGTTGCCGACGAGCTTCGCAGTCACCGCATGTCGATCCGCAAGGCAGCGGAGACGATGCATATCGGAGAACGGGTCGAATTGTTGCGTTGGCGTTCGTTGTGCGATGCCATGTTCGCCAAGGTGACGGCCAATGCGTAACGGGCGGGCGAAGTCGCCTGATGTGCTCGCCCGTCTGTTCTTCGACGCCACGGGCGAGGTGCCCGACGACGCCAGCCTCCTACGCATACGCCGAGTATCCAGCACCCTGAAACTGCGCGACAACGATGCGCTATGGTCCGTCATCGCCGTGCTCGAATACTACGCACGGTTATATGAGGCGATACCTGAGCGTATCCGGCGGGCCGGTGATGGCAGCTTCGACGCGGTGCGTCGGGAGGCCGAGGCGGCAAATGATGCGCTGATGCGCCAGCATCGGGACGCGCTCGCGCGTTGCAAGGCGACGATCCAGTTGGCCGAGGACATGACCCGGGAGCACGAAGCGAGGTACCAGGCCGCGCTGGCAAAACTCAGCGAAGCATCGATAACTGTGCTCGCAGACCGAATGGCCAATCGGGTCGCGGGGATTGCCTGCAACCGTTTCATCGGTGCGGCGGCGGTGGCGGCGCGGGATCAGCGGACGCGGATGGACGGGGCGGTCGGCCTGTTCGAGCGAGCCATAGCGGAAGCGGCAACACGGGCACAAGCGAGCATCGAAGTGACCGAGGGGCGTTTGACTCGCACACTGCGTCGTTTATTGATCGTCGCGGCCTGCCTGCTTGTGACGCTGGTCGCTGCCGCATTCTGGGTGGGCGAGCATGCCCGGTAAACGATATGCCCCGCCTACGCGCGAACGCAGGCGGGGGAGTGGGTTATCACGCGATGTGCTGCACGGTTTCCGCCGTCGTGACGCTGGCGGAGGTCGGGAAGGGCCATGCCGGGAGGTTGTTGTCTGCCTCTGCGGTGCCGGTTGCGGGAGCAGGTTCCGGAGAACCTGCCTCATTTGCTTCGACTTTCTGCGGGTTCTCCGAATCATCCTCGTCGGCCTCATCGTCCGGGTCGTTCATCACGCCGAGGGCGCGAATCGACGGAACTTCCCGATCGGTGAGCATTTCCGGGAGCCATGCGGATTTTGCCAGTCGCATTTCGGCAGAGGCGGCGGCATCGCCTTTCTTCATCTTGCTGAGGTCGAGGGCGATCTTGGGCGAAACCGCCTGCATGGCGATGTCCACGATGCGCGTCTTGCTGACGTGATCGAAATACGAGGCGCGGGTCGGCGTCCAATACCGGGTCATGTCGAGTTGCAGCGCATTGCTCAGGGCATTGACGGCGTGTGGCCCCTCCGTGCCGGTGACGCCGTCGAGCAGGGTGCCGGTGCAGAAGGCAAGCAGGTCGAGCAGTGTCGTGCCGGGGTCCTGCTTGATCAGCCACGGCAGCAGGTCGGCCAGTTTCCCGGGTAGTGTGGCGAGCCATTGCTGGCGTCTCACGTCGATGATGCCCCACGCCGTGCTGGCAGGCAGATCGTCGGCCGCCTTGAGCAGCAGATCATGGTTGCTGGTTGCGTTCAGTTCGAGATAGTCCCGGCTCGGGCCGACGCCGTACCGCTCGGGGAAGGCGACCGGCGTGAGCCGGAACAGCAGGGCGGCGAGGGCGACGGAAGGCTGCGCGATCAGTTCCGCGTGGACGGCGGCGGTACGATGGGCACTCAGGCGCTGGCAGAGCTTCGCGCTGTGGACCGGCTTGGCTTTCCGGTTTGCTTCCTTGAGCGCGGCGACGGCCTGTCCGACCGGGATTCCGCCTTCGCCGCGTCTATCATCACTTTCGCGGCGTACCAGACCGCGCTCGATGATCAGGTTGCCCTGCGGGTCGAGGATGACAAACGCGCCCGCTTCCGCGATCTGCTGCGCATCCCATGCCTGCGTGCGGATTTCCAGCGCCTGAATCGCGGCGGTCACTTCGTTCATTTCGGCTTCGAGCTTTTCGCCTTCCTCATAGGCATCCTCGTCGTCCTCTGCGAGCGCATCATACCGTTCAGTCAGTTCGTCCTGCCGTGCGGTCAGGGCATCCATCTCACGCTGCTCGTCCTCCGTATAGGGGCGGTCGAGCGGATGGAGTCTGCCGAAGCGGTTCAGTTCGAGCACGTCACGCTCGATGCGCGTCTCCGTCCAGTTCCACCCTTCGGCGCGGACAGCCTCCGCAGCGGCTTCGAGCTTTTCGCCTGCGAGACGCTGCAGCAGTTCGACATCGGCGATGAATCCGGCGTTTTCGGTGTCACTGAACAGATCGCGTCTCACGTACCCGCCTGCTGCCTCGTAGGCCGCGAGTCCGACGAAGCGCACCAGACGGCTGCGGCTCGCGTCGATTTCGGCTCGCGTGATCGCCTGCCGCAGATATTGCGGCGCGTGCTGCCAGTCGTTCGGCGCATCGAACCAGACGCGTTCCTGCGTTTCATGGTCGTCGGCCAGCGCGAGCGCGGCCAACTGGTCGAGGGTAATCCCATCCTCGCGCAGCAGGGCGAGCAGTTTGGGTGATACGTTGGCGAGCTTGAGACGCCGCTTGACCGTGATCGGCGCAGCAGAAAAGAGTGCCGCAATATAGTCCACGCTGCGACCTTCCTCGGCCAGCATCCTGAACGAGCGCAGCACATCGAACGGGTCGAGACCTTCGCGGTGACTGTTTTCGATCAGCGAAATGGCAAGGGCTTCCCCTTCGCTGACGATCCGCACAGGAACCGGGTAATCGTTCCCGATGCGCTTGTCTCCGTGCAGCAGGTCGAGTGCCGCATGGCGGCGCTGACCGGCGCAGACGCCGAGCTTGCGCTGCTTGCCACGCGATCCGCGCAGTTCATGTACGACGAGATTCTGCAACAGCCCCTTCGCTGCGATATTGTCCGCAAGACCCGGAATTCCGTTGAGTGGCTTCGTGCGCGCGTTGAGCGGGGAGCGACGCAGGCATGAATAGGGCACCGTGACAATCGGCTGCTCGTTGCCAAAATTGTTTTCGAGCAGGGGTGTTTCCGTGGCGTCGGTGGTTTCGACGGCTTGGGTGATGGTTTGGGCTTCCATGATTGGCTCCAGATAGAAAGAAAGGTCCCGGGTCGCACTTCACTGGATTCGATCAGGAACGGACTCGGATAGGATTCCTGATCGAATGAATGGAGGGATGCCTGTCGGCGCACCCCTCCGGTGAGGCTTACGCCTTCATCTGGCGCATGGCGTCAGCAAGCATCCACAGTGCGCGGTTCAGCTTCACGTTCTGGTCGATGCCGGTCACGGGCCGGGTGGACATCGCGCGCCCGCTTGCCGAGCGCCCGTGCAATCCGCCTTTCGTGAGGTTTTCCTGAACGCGGTTAAAGACCGTCCAGAGATCGTCGCGGCGATCCTCGAAGCGGCGCGGAGAGAGCAACTGGTTCTCGGTGATCGGCGCAGGGGCGGTGGCGTCGGTCGGGTCATACCGCAGGGCGAGCGCGGAGCGGGCAAAGACGGTTTGCTCGTCGCGGTTCAGGGTCACGGCCTGCATGCCGTCCTTCTGCTCGCGGATCAGGTCGAAGCCGTCGAGCACGTCGAATGCGCCGTTGATGACGTTCTGCACGATGTTGCCCTTGTGGGGCACGCGGACATCCCGGACGTTTTCGCCTGCGACCATGCCGTTCTGGCACACAAATCTCAGTATTCCGGCGAGCATCTGGTAACTGCTGGTGCCATCGTGCGAGTTCAGCAGCACGATTTCGTTGGCTTCGTCGCCGGTGATCGTGTCGGCGTGGCGAAGCCGGAGCATGTGTTTTGTGTATTCGCGCTTGCTCTGGTCGCGCACGCGGGTCTGGCAGACCATGAACGGCTCGAAACCTTCGTTACGCAGGCCGCGCAGCACGTCGATGGTGGGAATGTGGTGTAACGGTTCGAGCGGCTGCCGTGCTTGCCTTCGGCAAAGATGGACGGGGCGACATGGTGAATCTGATCGTCGGAAAGCGGCGCATTCGAGCGCAGGACCGGGGAACCGGGACGGAAAGAAGAGGCGAGTTGCATGGCAATCTCCAAAGCAAAGGGTTGAGGGCACTGACCGGGCGATGGGGTGTGTCCTGCCGTTGCGGCTGGGCACCTCCCGGTGGAACCCGGGGTTGGCTTTGCTGCCGCCAGGCTCCCTGGTTCGCGCCCGTGCGACTCAAGGAGCCGATAGCGGGCAGGTGTCAAGGAAAAAGGCGAGGGAGGGGTGCGGGCAACACGGTCCCTCGCCCCTTGATGCCTGCCCGCTATCGGCTACGGTCGCGGGGTGAGGGCGGGAACCTGGGAGCCAGGTGGATGCCAGGCTTCGGGGTAGACCTGGTGGGTGCTGGCCGCGCGGTGAGCGCGGCTGCGTGGCCGGACGGCCGCGCTGGAATAGAAGGTGGCGGGGTTGACTGCTGCGCCAGGGATTGATGTCCGACAGCGCCGAGACGCGGTACGGTAGACACCACACTCGCCGTCGAAGGCAACCCACCACCAGAAAAACATGAGATAATTAGATTAGTCCATTTTATATTTATATAAATCAGTTTCAAATCAACGACTTAATGAAATGCTGGACGAAATGAACGAAGTCCAATCAGATTTAGCCCAGTTGATCCGGCTGGCTCTTGCCGAACAGACCGAAGATGTGCGGCTGTTCGTAGCGAGGCTCGTGCGCAAATACCGTCATACCGATCCGGCGCTGGCCGAACAGATGGATCTTTACTTGCGCGCGAAGACGCCTCGAACGGGTGCCCCTCTACGCAAGGCTGCGCAGTCGACGGCGCCCGCGCAACCGTTGCCGGTTGACGATGAGTCGCGGCTTTCGCTGCTTAAAGTGTTCAAGGACACGCCAGACCGGGAGCAACCGTTGCTGTCGGTTGATCTCGAAGAGACTCTGAGTCAGTTGATCCAGGAGCGCCGGCAGGTGGAGCGTCTGGCGTCAATGGGGTTGAGTCCGACACGCTCTGCCATCTTTGTGGGACCGCCGGGCGTCGGCAAGACCCTGACCGCTCGATGGCTCGCCGCGCAACTGGGCGTGCCGCTGTATGTGCTCGACCTGACTGCCGTCATGAGCAGTCTGCTCGGACGCAGCGGCAGCAATCTGCGTACCGCACTCGATTTCGCGAAACGCAGCCCTTGCGTTCTGCTGCTCGATGAGATTGACGCTATTGCCAAACGTCGCAGCGACGACACCGACATCGGTGAATTGAAGCGCCTGGTCACCGTCATCCTGCAGGAAGTCGATGAATGGCCGGCGACCGGATTGCTATTGGCTGCCACGAACCACGCAGACCTGATCGATCCTGCGTTGTGGCGTCGCTTCGATCTGGTAATCAACTTCAAGACACCTGAGATGCCGGCCGTCAAGTCGGCGATCAAGCGGTTCCTGGGCCCTGACTATGCGTTGTTCGGGCGCTGGATCGACATCCTCACTTTCGCCTTCAACGGCGAATCATTCAGTGACATCGAGCGCGATCTCCAGCGTTTCCGCCGCGCAGTGGCGCTTGGCACCGCTTCCGATGCCGATCTCATTGAAGAGTTCATCAAGTCGCGTGCGCTTGTTCTCGATCGCCAACCGCGCATCGATCTGGCGGTGTTGCTGGCCAAGCAGACGCGCCTATCGCAGCACACGATTTCCGACATCACCGGCGTCAGCCGCGACACCATCCGTAAGTACACAAACGAGCAACTGTCCGCAGATAAGAACCCGAAAAGGAAATCTGACGCATGAGCCAAACGAACTTTCTAATCGGACGCGGCGAATTGCTGACTCACGATATCAAGGGCCCGAAGCGCATGCCGGGCAAGGCTGAGGTATACAGCTTTGAGCAAGCCACGCAGCGGCTGACGCCGCAGTTTTCCGAGACGACCACGGCACTCGATGCCTTGCCACAGGACGCCTGCCCTGGTGATTTCGGCGTTGCCCGGCTGACGATGAACCCGAGCTACATCGCGAGATCCTTCTTCCCGGTGGCAATGCTACGTACCGTCGGCTTGGAATCAGTTGGCAGCCGCACCGTGAAGGTGGTGCCCGATGGCTGGACGAAGAAGGGGACGCCGGAGGAGTGCACGACGACTGAACTGTTTGTCGCCGGTAAGCGTCAGGCATTCCGCAACCTCAAAGGATGGACTCAACAGATTGAACCTGAATCCGATGAAGCGCTGGACTTGGCGCATATCGAAAAGTTTTCGGTGTTTGCTCCCAAGGAACGCATCGCCGACTATGGTAGCGCGAAGGATCGCTTCTTCGAGGTCGGTATTCACCTGCTGCCTGAAAGCCGTACCTTCGTCCAGCAGGCCTTCGTGAAGTATGCCAAGGAGGTCGGCGTCAAAGTCCACAGTGATCTCGGTTTCACGGCAGGCAGCCTGTGGTTCGTACCGGTTGAAGGCAAACACGACCGCATTGAACGGCTCGCGCAATTCGTGTTCGTGCGGGTCATCCGTCCGGTTCCCAAGTTACGCGGCATGCGCCCCGTGCAGCGCGTGGGGGAAGTGTCGGTCGGCTGCAGCCTGCCGACCGAGCAACCATTATCGTCGGAACCGAAGGTTGCGATCCTCGATGGCGGTTTGCCGAAGCAGCATGCGATCGGTCCATGGTTGCGCTCCTATCGCATCCTCGACGAAGATGCCGAGGACGACCCAGCAGGCCTGGAGCATGGTCTGGCAGTCAGCTCCGCGTTCCTGTTTGGTCCCATCCAACCGGATGGCGCTGCGGCCCGTCCCTTCGCTTATGTAGATCACTTGCGCGTGCTAGACAAGGATGCTGACACTGAAGACCCCTTGGAACTCTACCGAACCCTCGGCTTCGTCGAACAGGTTCTGTTGTCGCGCCAGTATCAGTTCGTCAACCTCAGTCTCGGCCCAGATCTACCCATCGAAGACACCGACGTTCATGCCTGGACTTCGGTCATTGACGATCTGCTGAGCGACGGCGATACGCTGATGAGCGTGGCGATTGGCAACAATGGACAGATGGACCGCGCTTCGGGAAATGCTCGCGTCCAGGTCCCGTCGGACTCTGTGAATGCGCTGGCAGTCGGTGCCGCCAACAACACTGAAGCGAGCTGGGCTCGCGCGCCTTACAGCGCGATGGGTCCTGGCCGCAGTCCCGGCGTCGTCAAACCCGATTTGATGGCTTTCGGTGGTGACGCCGGCAACTATTTTCATGTGCTTTCGCCGGGCAAAAAAGCTCGGCTTTCGCCGCAACTCGGCACCAGTTTCGCTTCCCCCTACCTGTTGCGCAGTGCGGTCGGCATCCGCGCTATCCTCGGCGCTGAATTGACGCCTCTGGCGATCAAGGCACTCCTAGTGCATGCCGCGGACGCTGCGATGCACGACAAGCTCGAGGTGGGTTGGGGCAAAGTACCCGAGGATTTGATGAGCATCATCACCTGCCCGGAAGGGGTGGCGCGCATCGTCTATCAGGGCGAGCTGAAACCGGGCAAATACCTTCGCGCCTCGTTGCCGCTCCCGGTCGGCGGTTTGAAAGGCAGCATCCGCCTCAAGGCGACCTTTTGCTATGCCTCGCCAACTGATCCGCAGGATGCCGCCGCTTACACCCGCGCGGGCCTGGAAGTTGTTTTTCGTCCCAGTGACGAGAAAATTAAGGCGGGCAAGACCAACGCCGATACGAAGAGCTTCTTCGACATGAAGAAATACGCGACCGAGGAAGAACGGCGCTCCGACATGGGCAAATGGGAGACTGTGCTGCACAGCGCAAAGAACATGCGCGGCAGCACCCTCAACAATCCTGTCTTCGATATCCACTACAACGCGCGCGAAGCCGGCGGCCGGGCAGCCGGGGCCGAGAAGATTCGTTATGCGCTGATCATCACCGTCGAAGCTCCGAAGCATGCGGATCTTTACAACGAGATCCTGCGTGCCTACGCCAAGACGTTGGTACCAATTCAACCGCAGGTGTCGTTGCCGATCCGCATCTGATAGCACGGTGAGTGCGACGCTGGATCTTTCAGTATCAACTGGGCTGTTTATAACGGAGGCAGCGATGCCGGAACCGCTTAAACGAAAAAGAAAAGACGGTGTGCCGTACGAACGCCCTCCAGAAATCGAAGCCTCGCTCAGGAAGCTGGAGGCGGTCGATGTCGCAGAGCGGCTTCAGCAGTTTGCTATGCTGTCTAGGAAGAGTCCTGGATACGTGCCATCGGAAGCCTTGGTCTATTTCCTGCGGCGAGCCTGGGCTGAGGGAATGAGGGGAGATTTCGAAAAGATCTTTCGCATTCTGATGAAACGGATCGAGCAATCCCTGTGCTCGGCCATCCCCGAGTCACGCATAGCCGGCGCCCGAGGCATCCGTGAAGAGATCATGGAGCGGTTTGCGGAGCGCGTCGCCAAGGACTGTGGGGGGCGCATTGGTCCGCTCGACTTCTATGAGATCCGCTTCGACAAGGCATTCGCAGCCTTCCGCACGTCCGCGCTGCGCCAGATCGGCCCGTCAGTTGTAGACACGGTGCCATTGGGCACGGACAACGACGACGGCTTGGAGATTTCGGCTGAGGTGGAAGCGGCAGCCGCTGACTTTCTAGGCGGTGATCCTGAAAAACTTGATGATCCGGCTTTCCGGTTGGAGCTGACCGCTGCGATTGACCGTCTACCCGATGACCAGAAGCAGGTCATCGGGTTGCTCCTACAAGGATTCCAGATCGACTCAAAGGATAAAGATGTCATGACCATCGCACGCATTCTGCAGTGTGACGAAAGGACGGTTCGCAACCGTCGTGATCGTGCTTACAAGACGCTCATGGTCATTCTTCAACAGGAGAATGCAAAATGATTGCTGAACAACCGTCAAGTCGGAGTGAGGAAGAGGTTCTGCTTGCCTTTTCAATCGAACCGACGCATGACCGCAAGACGTTAGAGAAATATCTGACGGATTACCCGGAGCATGCGCAAGCGCTCATCGCCTGTTCGATTGAATTGATGGTGGATGCAACGCGTACTGACGAAGTTGTGGGAACGTCAGAGCAGGCGGTAGATCGGGCTTGGCAGCGATTTCAATCCGTTATTAACGAAACTAGAGGTTCGTCAGTCGCAAACCCTTTTGCCACGCTTAATCCGACCGCATTGCGATCGTTAGCGAAGAAACTCGACATCACTAATTTACTATTAATACGCCTGCGTGATCGTGCAATCGACGCAGCGACGATACCGCGCCGCTTTGTTCAGCGGCTCGCGACCGAGTTGGAGACAACGACAGATGCTGTCACGGACTATCTAAGAAATCCGCCGGCCATGGTTTCCGGGCACAGCTTCCGCTCGGCCGTGAAGCCCACGGTTACCGAACAGATTTCGTTTGAAAAAGCCGTCGAGACCTCGCAACTTACGCACGATCAGCAGCAAGCCCTCAAGGCGCTGCAGGATTAGTCATGGATGCGACCGAGGCGGCTCATCGAGAAGCAGAACACATCCATAGAACAGCGGTCGCGGCGGGTAACGATCCCTGGGCACTGCTCGACTTTGTCCGCCAGGAGGCGATCCGGAGAGAGCTGGACGTGTATGCGTTGCCAGCAGGGGATTCTCAACTCAAGGGTGGGCGAGCGACCTTCGATAGTCAGGCTGGGATCATTCTTTACGAAGACATTGGGTCCGAATTTGACCGCGCTTTCCTCATTGCCCATGAACTTGGGCACGTTGTCCTGGAAGGCGGAACTCAGGACGTTGTGACTGAGCACGTCGAACCGGATCGCTCTATGGAGGACGCTCCAGTCGGCATTGAAAAAGTGCTCGACTATGGTGCGCGGGAGCGGCGGGAGGTCCGCATGGATCTCTTTGCTCGCGAACTTCTCCTGCCGCGTACGATGGTCCGGCATCTCCATCTGCATGATGGCCGCTCTTCAACTGACATTGCGGCGCGACTTGGTGTCCCATTGCCGGTGGTTCAGCAGCAGCTTCTCGACGCGCTATTGTTGCCCGACGAGTCGTCGCTCGAACCAGTCGCCGTTTCCGCTTCAGCCTTGACCCCTGATCCGACCCAGGTCGCAGCGGCAAGCCATCGCAATAGTGCCTTCCAGCTACAGGCGGGACCAGGCACAGGTAAGACGCGAACGCTTGTACATCGTATCGAGAGCCTGCTTGCTGAAAGTGTCGACCCCACGTCCATCCTGGTTCTTACTTTCTCCAATAAGGCGGCCAATGAACTGAGCGAGCGGCTTGCTGCAAGCAACCCGGCAGCGGCAGCAGCAATGTGGATCGGTACGTTCCACGCTTTCGGCCTGGATATCGTTCGTCGCTTTCACGACAAGTTAGGGCTCCCGCCCGATCCACGCCTGATTGATAAGCCAGAAGCGATCGAACTGCTTGAAGACGAACTACCCCGGCTGCCGCTTCGTCACTATCGAAATCTGTGGGACCCGACGCTTGATCTCAGTGACATGCTCAATGCGATATCGCGAGCCAAGGACGAGGTTATAGATGCCGCAGCGTATCGCACCTTGGCTCAGGCCATGGCGAACAACGCCGGTCATGACGCAGAGGCAGTTAAACGCGCAGAGAAGTGCCTGGAGGTTGCGCTGCTGTTCGAGACTTATGAGCGGCTCACGGCAGCAAGGCAACTGATCGATTTCGGAGACCTGGTCGCGCAACCTGTACGGTTGGTCGAATCCGATGCTGAAGTGCGCGGTGCGTTGAAGGCGCGGCACCAGCATGTTCTCGTTGACGAGTACCAGGACGTCAACCGTGCGTCGGTGCGTCTGCTGAAAGCGATTGTAGGCGAAGGGCGAAATCTCTGGGTCGTGGGAGACGCGCGCCAGTCCATCTATCGGTTTCGTGGTGCGTCGGCTACCAACATGGCGCAGTTCTCTTCGGACTTCCCTGGTGCACAGGTGCGCCAGCTAGGCATTAACTATCGCTCGGGTCAGGAGGTCATCGAGGTATTCACTGCGTTTTCGGGCACGATGAAAGCATCGGGAGGCGCATTACCTCTGCAACTGGTGGCTAATCGCGGTGCCCTAAATACACGGGCGGAATTTCGGGTGGTCAAATCAACCGACGATGAAATATCGGCGGTAGCGGCTGCGATCCAGGAGCAGCACGACACGGGAGTTCCATTTCGCAGACAGGCGCTGCTCTGCGCATCTAACGCTCGCCTGGGCGAAATTGCCGAAGGCCTGGAGGCAAGAGGTATTCCAGTGTTGCACCTGGGCAACCTCTTTGAACGCCCGGAGATCAAGGATTTGCTTGCCTTGCTTTCGATGTTGTCGGACCCGTATGCGGCGGGCCTGATCAGAGCCGCCACGATGTCGTCGCACGAGATGCCGTTGCAGGATGTGATGCAAATCATCGGATATCTCAGAGAAAACAATGCTGCTCCTCTCGACTGGCGGCAGGTCGGCGCGAAGCTGCCAAACCTTACGACCGGAAGCCAGGCTGCGTTGACTCGCGTAGCGAACCTCTTTGCCGGCCTGAATCCGACGGGCAACCCTTGGACCATCCTGGTGACATGGGTGATAGACCGGTTAGGTATGGCAAAAACCCTGTATCTGGCAAACAATCCTCAAAGCCGGATGAAGGGGCTCGCGCTGTGGCAATTCCTCAACTTCTGCCGTCGCCAGCCAGCGGGAATCGGAATTCCGGGCGTGCGCCTGCTTGATCGGATTCGCCGTCTCCTCGTGCTCTCCGAGGATCGAGGTCTTCGGCAAATGCCGGGGGCTGCTGAAGGGATTGACGCTGTACGCCTGATGACGATCCACGGCAGCAAGGGTCTCGAGTTCGACATCGTGCATATTCCCGGCATGGTGACCTCCGGGTTACCACGCAACAACACCCCGCCGCGCTGCGTGCCCCCGGATGGCTTGATTCACGGTTCGCAGGGCTTGACCGGATTGGAGGCGGTCAAGGCGGGGCATGACGAAGAAGAGGAGTGCCTGTTTTTCGTAGCGCTATCGCGCGCCCGTGATCGGCTATTTCTCTATGCGTCCTCGGTTCAGTCCGATGGCAAGGTACGCAACCCTTCAAAATTCATTCTGGCAATCGATCGTCTGCTTGTCCGTCCAGTCAATCCGCCTCAGTGCGGCGGAGTGGCTACGCCAGCAACCGCCATGGATATGACTTGGGAGGAAAAGCCGGCCTGGACCGAGAACCAGATCAACCTGTTTGAAAGATGCCCGCGACGGTTTCTGTACACGCACGTGCTCAAGCTCGGCGGGCGTCGTACGGAAACAGCTTTCATGAAGATGCACAACGTCGTCAGCGACGTGTTCGAGTGGCTGAAAACGGCCCACGAAACGACGACCCCGAGCGAAGCCGAACTCGACACACGCTTTGAGGAGGCATGGCAGGTGAAGGGCGCAGTGGATCATGGGTATGCTGATGACTATCGGCGCATCGGTCGCCGCCTGGTTGCCTACCTCGTCGAAACGCGAAGCACTGGCGTCCGCTCTCCGGTCGCGCCGCTTTCGCTCGGTTGGGCCGAGGGTGACATTTTCGTCAGGCCGGATAGTATTACCCGTGGTGGCCAAGGGCAAGTCGTGGTCGGGCGGGTCAAGACCGGCAAACCACGGTCGAATGCTTTTGACGATATCGAATACACCATTCTTCATCTCGCCGCGGTGCAGGCTTATGGCGGTCAAGCGCAGGTCGAGGTAACTTTCCTGACCAGCGAGACCACGGTGCCCATGTCGATCTCGGCGAAGAAACTTGAGGCACGACGACAGAAAGTTCAGAACATCGTTCAAAGCGTCCGCTCCGGCGACTTTCCGCCCAAGGCAGAAGCGCGCGCCTGTCCGCGCTGCCCCAGTTTCTTCATTTGTGGCGATCTGCCGGGTGGCGCCGTGACAATAAAAAAATCGTAGGCAGCTTTCCGGTTCAGAAATGGGCTGCGATTAACTGACTGAAGGCCAGAAACCTGCACTCCCGCAGCGGCCAACAGAAAGGTAATCATATGCAAACTGATGCTAATAACGGCGATAAGCGGATTCATGACGAAGATGGTGGCGGCGCAGCCCACTACATCATCGAAATCGCCGATCAAACCCTGACTTATCGGCAGGTCCGTATCGAGGACCCCACCCCAACCGGCGGGCAACTCGTCGTTGCCGCCGGCTTCAAGTCGGTTGATGATGTCAGTGTGCTGCAGGCCTTGCCTGACGGTGAACTGCAGGACATCCGCCCCACGGAAACCGTGGATCTGCGCCGGACGGAACGGCGCTTCGTTATCGTCGAGAGCGATCGCGCCTACCGGCTTACTATCGATGGCCAGCGTTTCGATTGGCCCTGCCGCATTGTCTCGGGAGGACTCTTGCGCAAGCTTGGGCAAGTACCTGCCGACAGGGCGATCTACTTCGAACGGCACGATCAATCGGATCGCCTCTTGGGCGAACACGATCTTGTCGATCTCAACGCTGCAGGGGTCGAAGCGTTCGTTAGCCGCAAGCGCGTGTGGAAGCTGAACGTGCAGGGCGTGTTGCTGGAGCTTCCCGCGCCGACTATTGTGGTGCGCGAAGCGCTGGTCCAGGCAGGGTTCAACCCGGATCAAGGCTGGCAGATTTTCCTCAAGATCGCCGGGCAGCCGAAGCAGCCTGTCCAGCTCGCCACCGAAATCGATCTGCGTACTCCGGGCATCGAAAAGCTCCGGCTCACGCCGAAGGACGTCAACAACGGCGAGGGGCCGGCAAACCCTTGCCGGGCGTTCGCTCTGCTCGGCATCGACGAAGCACATCTCGATCGCCTCGGCCTGAGGTGGGAAACCATTATTGAAGCCAATCGGCGCTGGCTTCTCCTCCACGACTATCCACTGCCGACCGGCTATACCGTCACCGAAACGAAATTGGCATTGGAGATCCCGCCCACCTATCCGGGCGCACAGATCTATGGCTTTTATGCCTACCCGCCGCTCGCGTTGGCTTGCGGGCGGACAATCGACAGGACTCAGCTTCGTGGAGTTGTGCTCGGCGCCGAATATCACGGCTGGTCCCGATACCGCGGCCCGGCGGCGCCTTGGAATCCTGCCACGGACAACGTGGTGACCCAGCTCACCCTGGTCGATGCGGCACTATCCAAGGAGGTAGGAGAATGATTTTCGAAACAACTTTGGCCTTCAGCGGTGCCGTACATGCCGAAGTGAAGAACCATCTCTTTCCGGGGGACGGACTGGAGGCGGCCGCCATCCTGATTTGTACGCGTACACCTAGCCCGCGACTCCGTCTCCTGGTCCGGGATGCCGTCCTTGTACCGCATATCGTCTGCAGGAACCGACAACGTGATGCGATCACCTGGTCAGGGGAATACTTGGAGCAGGCAATCGATGTAGCCGAGCCCGACGGCTGTATTGTGATCCTTATCCATTCGCATCCCGGCGGTCTTCTTGCGTTCTCAGTCGCGGACGATGAAAGCGACCGACGGGTGATTCCCAGCTTGTTTCATGCGTTCGGTGACTTGCATGGTTCAGCGGTCATGACAAAAGACGGCGCGATTCGTGCGCGCCTCTACGATTCTGGCCTTCACGAGCAACCGATTGATCTCGTTACCGTCTCCGGTGACGATTTGCGCTATTGGTGGGCGGACAGTGTTATCAACCATGGTTTCAGGAATCGGCCCGTCGCGTTCACCAGCGGCATGACTACCGAACTGGGCCGGCTTTCCGCCTTGGTGATCGGTGCGTCCGGAACTGGGTCGATCGTCGCAGAGCAGCTTGCTCGTCTGGGATTTGGTCGCATTCAGGCAGTCGATTTTGACCGGGTCGAATTGAAGAATCTGAACCGGATTCTCAACTCTAGCCGCGCCGACGCCGATGCTAGTCGCCTGAAGGTCGAGGTGTTTGCTGAAGCGGTGAATGGCTATCGCGGTGAAGGTGTCGCCATTCCGGTACCGGCTTCGATCACGACTCGGGATGCAGTGCTTGCGGCTGCTGATTGTGATGTTGTCTTCTGTTGCGTTGATACCCTGGAGGCTCGGCATATCGCTGACCTGATTGCGGCGGCATTCCTGCTGCCGCTGTTCGATGTTGGCGTGGTGATTCCTGTGCGGAAAAAGGAAGATACGTTCGCGATCGCCGACGTGTGCGGGCGCATCGATTATGTTCAGCCTGGCGGCTCCACCCTCCGGGATCGCGGCATCTATACGCCGGAGAGCTTGCGTGGTGAATATCTCCGGAACGTGGCGCCCGAGGCACATCAGCAAGAATTCGAAGCCGGCTATCTTAGGGGCCTTGTCGACGAAGCGCCGGCGGTAATTACGCTCAATATGCGTGCAGCCTCCGCCTGCGTAAACGAGTTCATAGCGCGTGCATATCCTTTCAGGCTGGAGCCTAACGGCCTTTATGCGCGCACAGAGTTTAGCCTCGCAGCCTGTGAGGAGGAATATTCCGCCGAGACGGCTTTTACGCGTACATCGAATCCCATTCTTGCGCGCGGTAGTGCAGAGCCGCTGCTGGGCATGCCGATGCTCAAAGGACCCGGGCGATGATGAATGCGACGAATATACGAAAATGGTGGCGTAACGCGCTGGCGCGCATTAGACCGCGTCGCCGGCTGCGTGTCATTGAGGGTGACAGCTTGCCCTCTCGACTGCCCAGACGTGACCTGATCCTTATGCGTGACGATGGCGAGGATTGGTGCGTTGGGATGCGTTGCCCCTGCGGTTGCGGGCATGCAATCGAGCTATTGGTTGTTGCGGAGGGCAGGCCTCGCTGGGACATTGAAGTCGATGCAAACGGTGCACCCACGCTTAAACCATCGGTCTGGATGCAAAGGGGTTGTCGTTCTCATTTCTGGGTGCGCGAAGGCCGTATTCACTGGTGCTAAGGTCGCTGGAGAAGGGCGCATTCGCGACGGGTGGAAAACGAAAGGAGCGGTCGGCCTCAGCTAAGGTGTCGATGTATAGATGTGGTCAATCCAAGAAGCGCATGCAGTCACCACCTGCAACGCCATGCCTGGTGAGTGAATGTCCGAAGTGCCGTGGGACAATCCGTTGCGCAACGCGATGAGGGCTTCAATCGGATCCATCAACGCGGGAGCGCCAGAGGTGATGGAAGGGAGGACACCTGCTTTGCGGGCTCGATCCACGAGATTCCGCAGCGTTCCGCGCGAAGCTCGGCCGTGACCATTGAGCCTATGCTTTAAGGCTAACTCGAAGGAGCCGAAAGCTTGTACCTCGCCGACCACAAAGAGATCATAGTCGAAGAACGCGTAAATCATCGTGTTGCGTGCGCGGTCGAACGAGTCCCTTACCTCGGAAGGTACTGTAGCTGTCAGCACAATACCCGCGAGTGTTTGATGGTGATCCGCTAGTATCATCGGACGTGCAAGGCCGTTTTCGACAACGCAAAGATCGGCGAAGCGCGGATCGGGCCGCATAACAGAGTCGATTGGTTTGAAGGGCATGGGTTCAGTCTGACTCAGACGAGTGTTTAACCGACGAGAAGGAACACATATACATGCAAGAGTCGCTCACACGAGAAATTGGCCTTTTGCGAACGCTCGCTACACATCTTGAGGGGCGACCGCTGCCATTTGAAAGCTTGACACAAGAACTGTTGCGGCGGGAAGGTCTTGGACATGTACGCCAGAAGGCTGGTGGTATTATTGCCATTCGAGTGCCCGGGCATCACGCGTTCACCGAGCTTACCGATTGCCTTTTGGATCGCCTTCCCGGGATGGAGCGTGGTGCCATCTACGTGGACATCCAGACCGAGCTGTTTAGTTTCATTGAAGACTATGTCGGCCGTGATCCATCGACCGTCGGAAGCAAGGATGCCGAGGCTGTCGTTGCACATTTTGAGAAATGGTTTGCCGATAAGGCGTCGCCCCGGCGTGTTTTCGTGCCGTGTGTAATCAGTCGAACACCTGCGCCACGCTTCGAGATTGGACCTGTCACATTCGAATTTATCGATCGTGTTGCGACCAGCAGTTTCTACCCGCGCGGCGGTGAAGACGCGGCGTTGGATCGACAGGGATTCGACGACCTAGTACGATGGATGCAAGAGCAAGACGCCGATTGGCTGGCACGCGTTTCCGTCGATGGTTGCGAGCAAAAGCGTGCCGAAGAAATAGCCGAGCTTGCAGTCGATCTTGTGATCGTGGGGCTGCAGCTTGCGGCTCCCTATCTGGACACGCGCACTATGGCGCGACTCGATGCTCGGCGAGGAACGTCGCAAAAACGCACCTTGTCAGAAGCCGACGGTTACCATAACGCTGGCTGGACACGCAAAGAGCCCGGAATGGCAATTGGCCAAGGCACGCTGCCTGATATTTTGCAAAAGGCCGCACCCATCTTTGTAGCCGTCGGGAATGTAGTGCGTTCATTTGCTGCTGGTTCGTTTCGTCTGCCGGCGCTTGAGCGAGCTTGGTGTGACGCTGCCTATTGGTTCCATCAAGCTTTGGCTGAATCCATCGATACTATTGCGATAGCAAAACTTGAAACAGCTTTGGAAGTATTGCTCCGCGCGGAAAGCAGCAAGGGCAGCGAGCGGCGCATGTTTGAGATTTTGAGCGCTTTCTTTGGCCTGGGGCCAGACGATCCCATTACGCCAGGATCTCCGCTAACTGCGCGGCAATTTGCGCGCAATGTTGTTCGCGACCGCTCCCGAATCCTACATGGGACGTGGTCGACGCTTAACGCTCGCGGTATTGATCGGTCAGGCATGGAAGGCTTCGTGGTTACGGTTCTCCGGACGGCTGTGATTGAACTTGAGGCGTACATTCATTCCGCAGGTCGTGCGGATGACATCGACGAATTTCTCAAGTGGGTGGAACTGCGTAGAACGACATCTGTACCCGCGAACATCTAATCGTGCCATCGCGTCGAAGGGTTGCGCTATGAGGTTCCCAAGCACACGCTGTGCTTGAACCGGACAGTTTGAGTTGAGGATCGCAGCACGTAGAGTGTATTAGGACAGCGTTAAATGGGTGCGTACACCGCCGGCATCGATGACGGTATCGTTCTTCGCAAGTCGCCCTAAACTACCTTTTTTGATGTTTTTTTGATTGAGCGGTGTTTAACTTCCAGTGCCGTCCGACCAAAGCCATCAAGTGCTAGGCACAAGTTTCGGTATCGCTGACGGTATTGGAGCTACACGATCGGGCGAAAACGCCGTCGCCACAAGGGTTGAGCTTCACGATTGACAATCGAGTGGGAATTGTGGGCCTCGGCTCGGTTTCGGTAAATGGTCGGGGCCAGCCGGGTGCGAGCTTCGAGACGTTTGAGAAACGCGAGAAGATGGCCATGACGCCACCGAGTCAGCCATGGCGCCGCCGGTGTTCTGCAAGCTAGGGTTCGTCGATTTTTCGCTGATGACCTCACATCCCCGGAGCTTGTTTGTTTACAAGCAATTTCAGTTTGCCGCGCCCCCTGGCGGTGTTGTTGTACATAGTCCGTCGATGTAGTCCGCCCACTCTTGCATCACGTGGCGACGGTCATCGTCAAAGGTTGTTCTGTCGTAGGCCTTCTGTACGTCACCTCGTTTCGCGTGTGCGAGTTGCGCTTCGAGAACATCGATGTCGATGCCAAGCCGCTCCCTGCCAACGGTTCGCAGCATACCGCGGAACCCATGAGTTGCATGTTTTCCTTGGAACCCCATGTCGCGCAAAGCCTTGCTTAACGCGTCTCGGTGCAAATGCGGCGTCTTCTGGCGGGCGGGCGACGGAAACACATAGTGCCCGCGGCCTGTGAGCGACTGTAATTCGCCGAGCAACGCAACCGCCTGTTTAGGTAACGGCACGATATGGTCGTGGCGCATCTTCATCCGGCTGGCGGGGATATGCCACTCGCCCGCGTCAAGATCGATTTCGTCCCACGGTGCGGTCGCCACTACTCCGGGACGTAGGCCAGTGAGCATGGTCAGCTTTAGAGCTGCCCTCGTGATTGGCGACTGGTATGTATTGATGGCCTGCACGAGCGGGACGATTTCGGTGGGCTTCGTAATCGCCGGTATGTGACCTTTCTCGTGTCGCGGGATGACGCCGCGCAGCGACAACGGAATACCGTCCTCTCTCAGGCTATGGTGGATCGCGTAGGTTACGATGCCGCCGACGTATTGGCGCGCCTTGGTTGCGAGGTTGGGGGCATGCGCCGCTATTGCTTCCAACACCGGCTTGACTTCCGATGTAGCGAGCGTCGAGATGGGCTTGTTGCGTAGTGGCGGGATCAGGTATTGCCGAACTACGAATTCCGCTTTGCGATAGGTCTCGTCGGCCCACTCCTTCCGTTTGAAGGCGAGCCAATTCTCGGCGACGAGGTGGAACGCCCCTTCTGCGACCCGTTTGCGTGCGGCAGATTCCGCCCTGCGGTGCTCGACGGGATCAGTACCCTCTCGTACGAGGCTCCGAGCGATCACGGCAGACTTGCGCGCGTCGACGAGCGCAACCTCAGGGTAGGGGCCGAGGCTGAGAAAGTTTTCCTTCCCAGTGCCCGGGCGGCGATAGCGGAGCAGCCAAGTCTTGCTCCCGTCCGGCCAGACGCGCAGAGCGAGCCCATTCCCGTCGGTGAGCAGATAGGGGCGCTCGCGCGGTTTGGCGACGCGAAAGACCACCTCGGACTTCGGTTCGACGCGTTTAG
Organism: Paraburkholderia lebeckiae; assembly: GCF_014201005.1. Classification (NCBI taxonomy): domain Bacteria; kingdom Pseudomonadati; phylum Pseudomonadota; class Betaproteobacteria; order Burkholderiales; family Burkholderiaceae; genus Paraburkholderia; species Paraburkholderia lebeckiae. The sequence goes on from NZ_JACHDK010000002.1 coordinate 20,268, forward strand.
GCATGACCCGGCACCTCGATTCCGCGTATACGCAAGTGTATACGCAAAAATCGTCGATGCCACCGGAACTCGACAGTCGTCCGCGGAAACAAAAAACCCCGTAAGACCATGATCTTACGGGGTTTCTCGGACTACATCGGCTTACGCCGGAACTACTGATGGTGCCCAGGAGAGGACTCGAACCTCCACGGTGTTGCCACCGCTAGGACCTGAACCTAGTGCGTCTACCAATTCCGCCACCTGGGCACGTCTTCAAGCTAGACCGCTAGTTTAGCAAGATGATTAAGTTTGTCAATTTCTGCTTCAAACAAACTTGCTTTTCTCATCCGCCCGGTTGAATGCGCAGCGAAGTAATGCAATCGCTACTGAACCACCGTCCTGCTGATCCGGCAATCGAAACACAAACAGCGATTACGACTACCAGGCCCTTACACAAAAAAGTAGAGCCGCCAAAAGGCGGCTCTACTTTTGAATCTGGTGCCCAAGAGAGGACTCGAACCTCCACAGTGTTGCCACCGCTAGGACCTGAACCTAGTGCGTCTACCAATTTCGCCACCTGGGCAGGTGATGAACAGCAAAGACCGCCATTATAGCGACAGATTCCGACCTGTCAAGCGATTTGCCGAACGTGATTCAACCTCGCGGCGGGCCCGGCGAACGATGCGTCCCAACCACCGCCGCAGGCCCGCGTGGCGCCCGACACGGGTGTTAGAATGCCTCGCAGTAGTTCGTTGGCACGATGCACATCCGGCGTCCCGACGCGAGTGTCGACATGCGATCAGGCAGACGCGCGTCGGCTGGCGTCGAACGAGCAGGAGCCAGGCAGTTTCCAGTGCAAATCGCAATGGAGCAGAAGAGCAGAAAGCAGCAGGTGCAATGACCGAGGCAGCGCAGCCGCCGTGCAGATGCAGCCGAGCGCGACTGCGCGCATTACGCAAACGCCTTCCAGGCCGGATCACATCGCCGACCGACGTCCATGCAACGAGAAAAAATCATCGACAAGCCCTTGAGCAAATTTCCGTATCCGATTCCAAGCCGCGAAGAAATCCTCGGCGTGCTGCGCACGAGTGAAATGCCGCTTGCCGCGAACGACATCGCCGAAGCCCTGTCGATCAAACGCCAGGAGCGCGAAGGATTTTTCAAGCGTCTCGGCGCAATGGAGCGCGACGGCCAGATCCGGCTCGATCAGCGCAATCTCTATCAACTGACCCATCCGTCGAACTTCGTCGCGGGCCGCGTCCAGGGCCATCGCGACGGCTACGGTTTCCTGATCCGCGACGACGGCCAGGACGACCTGTTCCTGCCCAACGGCGAGATGCAGAAGGTCATGCACAACGACCGCGTGCTCGCACGCATCGTCGGCTATGACCGGCGTGGGCGGCCCGAAGGGCACATCGTCGAGGTCACCGACCGCGCGAACAAGCGCGTGATCGGCCGTCTGCTCAACGAGAACGGCGCGCTGATCGTCGCGCCCGAAGACAAGCGCATCGGCCACGACATCCTGATCACGCAGAACACCCGCAAGGCGAAGGTTGGCCAGGTCGTGGTGGTCGAACTGACCGATTTTCCGAGCCGTCATTCGCAGCCGCTCGGCCGCGTGGTCGAAGTGCTGGGCGATATCGACGACCCCGGCATGGAAATCGAAATCGCGGTGCGCAAGTACGGCGTGCCGCACGAGTTCGGCGAGGCCGCGCTGGCGGAAGCGGCGAAGCTGCCCGACGAAGTGCGCCCAGCCGACATCCGCCATCGCGTCGATCTGCGCGACGTGCCGCTCGTCACGATCGACGGCGAGGACGCGCGAGACTTCGACGACGCCGTCTATTGCGAGCCGGTGAAAGTGGGCCGCGGCGATGGCTTCCGCCTGATCGTCGCGATCGCGGACGTGTCGCATTACGTGCTTCCGCAAAGCGGACTCGATACCGACGCAATCGAGCGCAGCACGTCGGTGTATTTCCCGCGCCGGGTGATCCCGATGCTGCCGGAGAAGCTGTCGAACGGACTGTGCTCGCTGAATCCGCAAGTCGACCGCTGCGTGCTCGTGTGCGACATGATCGTCACCGCGCGTGGCGACGTGAAGGCGTATCAGTTCTATCCGGGCGTCATGCATTCGGCCGCGCGGCTCACCTACACGGAAGTCGCCGCGGTGCTGAAAAACACCAAAGGCCCGGAAGCGACCCGCCGCGCCGCGTTGCTGCCGCAACTGCAGAATCTGTATGGCGTCTACAAGTCGCTGTTCGCGGCGCGTCAGAAGCGCGGCGCGATCGACTTCGATACGACGGAGACGTACATCGTCTGCAACGCGCAGGGCAAGATCGAGCAGATCGTGCCGCGCACGCGCAACGATGCGCACAAGCTGATCGAGGAATGCATGCTGGCCGCGAACGTGTGCGCGGCGGACTTCCTCAAGCGCAACAAGCATCCGGGCCTGTTCCGCGTGCATGCGGGCCCGAGCGCGGAAAAGCTCGAGAACCTGCGTACCTTCCTGCGCGGCATGGGCCTGACGCTCGGCGGCGGCGACACGCCGCACGCGAGCGACTACGCCGCACTGATGGCGCAGATCCGCGATCGGCCCGACGCCTCGATGCTGCAGACGATGCTGCTGCGCTCGATGCAGCAGGCGGTCTACAGCCCCGACAACATCGGCCACTTTGGCCTCGCCTACGAGGCCTACGCGCACTTCACGAGCCCGATCCGCCGTTATCCCGACCTGCTCACGCATCGCGCGATCTACGCGATCCTGCAGGGCCGTAAGTATCAGCCGCAGCCGCCGCACGGCGTCGAACTCAATACCGCACTGTCGCCGCGCGCCCGCGCGATGCAGCAGGCCGACGAGGAAAGGCGCGGCGCCCGCGGGCGCGCGAACAACGTGGCGATCTGGGAAGAACTTGGGCTGCACTGCTCGGCGAACGAGCGCCGCGCGGACGAAGCATCGCGCGATGTCGAAGCGTGGCTCAAATGCTATTTCATGCGCGACAAGCTCGGCGAAGAGTATGGCGGCATGGTCAACGGCGTCACGTCGTTTGGCATTTTCGTGCAGCTCGATTCGCTCTTCATCGAAGGCCTCGTGCATGTGACCGAACTCGGCTCCGACTACTTCCAGTACGACGAGATCAAGAACGAGCTGCGCGGCGAGCGCACCGGCATTCGCTACCGGCTGTCGGACCGCGTGCGCGTGCAGGTGAGCCGCGTCGATCTCGACGCGCGCAAGATCGACTTCCGCCTTGTGCGCGATACGCCGATCAAGCCGCCTGCGGCACGCAGTATGGCGTCGGACAAGGGTGAAGGCGCTGGCCCGCGCGTGCGGTCGTTGCCGCCGGCGGAAAGTGGCGCGTCGGTGCCGGGTCCGCGGCGCAAGAAAGCCGCGCCCGCGCAGAGCGCGGCGCTCAAGGAAGCGCGCGCGGCGAGGAAGCACGGTGCCGCGACCAAGGCGGCGTCGAAGCAGGCACACAAGAAGCGCTGAGGCTTTCACAGCGCCGGGACCGCGCGCAGCGGGCACGTGAGCACGTGCCGGTTGCGCGCGGTCTGCCTTTTGGTTTCATATTCATCACAGTGGCGCGCGTTGAATGCGCGCCCCATCAAAGGTTGTTCAGTCATGGCACGTCATAAGGTTTTATACGGTTTCCACGCAGTGACCGCGCGTATCCGGCACGATGCGTCGACCGTCGAGGATGTCTATTACGACGCGACGCGCAAGGACCGTCGTATGACCGAATTCCTGCAGGCCGCGAAGGACGCGGGCGTGCGTCTGATCGCCGCCGACGAAACGCGTCTGTGGGGCCTCGCGCGCACGGAACGTCATCAGGGCGTGGTCGCGCGCGCGGGCGATCTGCCGCTCGCGCAGAATCTCGCCGAACTGCTCGACGGCATCAGCGGCTCGCCGCTGATCCTCGTGCTCGACGGCGTGACCGATCCGCACAATCTCGGCGCCTGCCTGCGCGTCGCCGATGCGGCCGGCGCCCACGCGGTGATCGCGCCGCGCGATCGCGCGGTGGGACTGAACGCGACCGCCGCGAAAGTCGCGAGCGGCGCGGCCGACACGGTCCCGTACATCACGGTCACGAATCTGGCGCGCGCGCTGCGCGAACTGAAGGACGCGGGTGTCTGGGTGGTCGGCACGGCCGACGACGCGCAGAAAAGCGTTTACGAAACGGAACTCGACGGGCCGGTGGCGCTCGTGATGGGGGCCGAAGGCGAGGGCATGCGACGTCTGACGCGTGAAACCTGCGATGTCGTCATGAACATTCCGATGGCGGGGACGGTGGAGAGTTTGAACGTATCCGTGGCTAGCGGAGTGTGTCTGTTCGAGGCTGTGCGGCAGCGGGCGGTGAAGAAGTAGTTTTGGTGTCGTCGTTCTTGTTGTTGGCCGATTGTTGGCGCCCGGAACGCGGTGGTGGTTCCGGGCGTTTTGCTTTGAGTGCGGAAAATGCAGCTATTTGCGCAGGAGGAGGCGCTTTAGCGTAGCCCCGCCCATAGCCGATTGCTCAGCATCTCCGTCTGACTGATCCGGGGCACAAAGCCACCCAAACCCGGCCTTCTCCGCGCCACTCCGGTAAACTACGGGTTTTTCACGCTTCTGCCGCCTCTCCCATGACTCAAGACGAACTCAAGCAACTGGTCGGCCGGGCCGCCGCCGATTACGTGAATGCCAACGTGCCGCAAGGCTCGGTGATCGGCGTCGGCACGGGCTCCACCGCGAACTGCTTCATCGACGCGCTGGCCGCCACCAAATCCCGCTATCGCGGTGCGGTGTCGAGTTCGCTCGCCACCACTGCGCGTCTGCAATCGCACGGCTTCAAGGTGCTCGACCTGAATGAGATCGACTCGCTGCCGGTGTACGTCGACGGCGCCGACGAAATCGATCACGGCGGCGCGATGATCAAGGGCGGCGGCGGCGCGCTCACGCGCGAGAAGATCGTCGCGTCGGTGTCGGAAGTATTCGTCTGCATCGCGGATGCGAGCAAGGTCGTCGAAACGTTGGGCCATTTCCCGCTGCCGATCGAAGTCGTCCCGATGGCGCGCACCGCGATCGGGCGGCGCGTGACGGCGCTGGGCGGCGTGCCCGTTGTGCGTGTGACGAAAGAAGGTGTGCCGTTCATCACCGACAACGGCAACGAGATCATCGACGTGAAGGGCTTGAGCATCAGCGACCCGCGCACGCTCGAGGCGCATATCAACGCATGGCCCGGCGTCGTCACGGTCGGCCTGTTCGCGGGCCGCGGCGCGAATCTGTGCCTGCTCGGCACGGACACCGGCGTGCAAACGATCACTTACGGCCAGAATTAAGCGAATGCGTTTCTGTTCGCTCTGACGCGTGTGAGCCGTTCCAACGGTTCACACGCGTTTTTTGTTGCGGTCGTGCCGTACGATTCCGGTTATATCGGCCGCCGCGGCGGCAATCGCGCGCACCTGGCGGAAAATGCCAGGCACCGTGCGCAGACAATTGGCCGCCGACGCCTGCCGCGCGATGTCCGACACGCGCGCGTCGCCAATCACCCGCGCGCCAAGCGCTTCGAAGCGCATGCACAACGGACCGTCCGACAGCAGCCCCACTGCGTCGCGCGCCGTGCAGCGCCCGGCGAATTCCCCAGGGCGAACCCGGCCCTCCCAACTGACTGCTCCGATCGCCAAACGGCACGCGGGGCACGCGGGGCACGCGAGGCACGCGAGGCACGCGCGGCACGGCGGCCGTCGACGTCGCACGCCTGTCGCTCGCGCAGCGCTCCGATCGTAAAGGTGTGGGCTGGACTGGCGAGCAGGCGTGGGACGATACGTCAGGCGTAGTGCACATACGAAAGCGCGGGAATGAAGCCGTGATTTTGCAGACGCGAACGGACTCTCCGAATTACTCGCGTACTGTCGCACGTCGAATGTGGGCACGCGCACGCACAGTCAGGAACGTGGCACATACACTCTTCTCTGAGGCCAGGTGGCGATTCGTGACAGATAGGACGGAATATGAAAGTGGCGATCGTGCACGATTGGCTGGTCGCTCCCGGCGGCGCCGAGAAAGTGCTCGGGCAGATCATCGAGTGCTTTCCCGACGCCGACGTTTTCAGCGTCGTCGATTTTCTCGAAGATCGCACGCCGCTTGCCGGTAAGCCGGTCACCACGTCGTTCATTCAATGCCTGCCGTTTGCGCGCAGCCGTTATCGCGCCTATTTGCCCTTGATGCCGCTCGCCGTCGAACGGTTCGATCTGTCGAGCTATGACCTGATCATCACCAGTTCTTGCGCAGTCGCGAAGGGCGTATTGGTCGGCCCTCATCAGACGCACATCAGTTACGTGCACTCGCTGATGCGCTATGCGTGGGATCTGCAGCATCAGTATCTGCGCGAAGCGAATCTGCTGCGCGGGCCGAAGTCGTGGGCCGCGCGGGTATTGCTGCATTACCTGCGCGGCTGGGACGCGCAGTCGACGAATGGTGTCGATCGTCTGATCGCGAATTCGCAATCGGTCGCGCGGCGCATGATGAAAACCTATCGGCGCGATGCCGCGGTGATTCCGCCGCCCGTCGACGTCAACGAATTCGAACTGCGCACCGAAAAAGACGATTTCTATCTGACCGTGTCGCGGATGGTGCCACACCAACGCATCGATCTGATCGTCGAGACGTTCAACGCCACGCCGCAGCGCAAGCTGATCGCGATCGGCGACGGGCCGCAGATGGCGTCGATCCGCGCGAAGGCCGGACCGAACGTGACGGTCCTCGGCTATCAGCCATTCGGCGTACTGAAGGATTATCTGGCGCGCGCGCGAGCCTTCGTGTGCGCCGCCGAGGAGGATTTCGGCATCGTGCCGCTCGAAGCGCAGGCCTGCGGCACGCCGGTCATTGCGTTCGCCAGGGGCGGGGCGCTCGAAACGGTAGTGCCGGTCGGCGACCCGCATCCGACCGGCGTTTTCTTCGCGCGTCAGACGGCGGTGTCAATGCTCGACGCGATCGACCGCTTCGAGCGGCTGAGCGCGTACATCACGCCGGCGGCCTGTCGCGCGAATGCCGAGCGGTTTTCGGCTCAGGTGTTCCGGCGGGCGTTCATGGCCGAGGTCACGCGCACGATTGCGGCGGTCGCTCAGGGTCTGCCGGCGATGGAGCTGGGGGAGCAGGTGAGGTGGGCGGAGCCCGATCTCGCGCGCCGGGAACTCGGCATCGCCAGAGACACGGCGCCGAAAAGCGGGTGGAGGCAATGAGGTGAGGGTCTTTCGCTGTTCTCGCCTCGTGGAGTTTTCGATAGGAGAGCAAGAGGTTTTCGTCGTCATGCAGTGATTTCGCAATGGGCAGTAACGAGCCGTTCTGACCAACGCGTCCGGGCGGCTATTGGTGTGGGCGCGTCCGCTTCGCGCTTTGTGTCGGCAGCGCATATCGCGTATCGCGCGATACGCGCCGCGCGTGCAAGGCCAGCCGCGGCGGGTCATTGTCAAGCAAGCAGTATTGGACTTCAAAAACGACATCGGGGTGCGCACCACGCGCTATGGGCGAGATATTCGCTGGCGCGGCATGCCTCGCGTGGCCATAACGACCTGAAGCAGACGTTCGCTATCGTGATCGCTGAATTTCCTCACTGCGAAGTTCGCCGTGCCGGCAATTCGGCGTGTCACGGCGATTCACTACAACAGGCAGTCGTCATTCGCGCGTCACCGATTAACGCGCCGACGGCTTTTGGACGAGGACGAATTTAAACTCATGAATGCCGATCGCCTTCCGGGACCCTTTCCCGACATCTCCGCAACGTGGGCTGCGCTGAAGAGCCAGTTGCCGATCACGCCGATTCGCACCGAAGAGGATTTTCACCAGATGGTGCGAGTCGCCAATTCGCTGTCCGATCATCTAAGCGGCAACGACAACGATCCGCTCGCCGATCTGCACGCGATCGTGACGGAACTGGTCGGTCACTGGCAAGCGCGCAACCTGACGATTCCAAAAGCGGAGCCGCGCGAGGTCCTGCGCCATCTGCTGATCACGCATGGTCTCAAGCAGAAGGATCTGGCCGGCATCGCGTCGCCGACCGTGGTCAGCGATATTCTCGCGGGGCGCCGCGCGATCAGCAAGAAAGTCGCCAAGGCGCTCGCGGTACGGTTTCAGACCGATGTCAGCGCGTTCCTGTAGAGGCGGTGTCGCGGACCCGTCCGTGACGTGGTCCGTCGCGGCTGCTCATCTTGCGTCAACCACGGCGGCTGTCGATCGGGCCGCCGGCGTTGGCGCTTCTATTCGCAGCGGCGCGTACGCGTTGTTGCCCGGTTGGGTGTTTTTCTCGAATGGAACGCAGGCGCATTCCGGCGATCCTTCAGCGCACCGCCTTCAGTACCCGCACTTCGCATGCGCCGCAGTGCCGGCACGATGACCGACACTCCCGGATGCGATTCCCTCGATGGCATGGTCAGAACGCGTTGCGGCCGACAAAGCCCTTGAAAATCGTGATGAAGACGATTTTCATGTCGAACCAGAACGACCAGTTCTGAATATAGAAGAGATCGAACTTCACGCGCGCTTCCATCTTCTCGACCTTGGCGGTCGCGCCGCGATAGCCGTTGACCTGGGCCCAGCCGGTGATGCCGGGCTTGATGCGGTAACGGTGCATGTAGCCGTATACCTGGTCCTTGTACAGATCATCGTGTTCGACCGCATGCGGACGCGGACCCACCACCGACATCTGACCGAGCAGCACGTTCAGAAACTGCGGCAGCTCGTCGAGACTCGTGCGGCGCATGAAGCTGCCGAGCTTCGTCACGCGCAAGTCGTTGCGGGTCGCCTGCGTGATCTGGCCGTGCTCTTCCTGGTGCACGGTCATCGAGCGGAACTTGTAGATGCCGAACGGCTGGCCGTCGACGCCCTTGCGGATCTGCCGGAAAAACACTGGTCCCGGCGACGTGAGCTTGATGCCGATCGCGAGCACGGCGAACACCGGCGCGAGCACGATGAGCGCGAGCACGGCGAACAGGCGGTCGAACATCAGCTTGGGCCAAATCTGCGGCGACGAGAATGGCGTCGCGCTCAGATTCAGCGTCGGCAAACCGACGACATCGACGATCGCATGATTGAACAGCGACAGACTGCGCACGTCGGGAATGAAGCGCAGATTGACGAAGTCGTGTCTGAAGGTGCGCGTGAAGCGGTAGATCGTGTGTTCCTCGGAAAGCGGCAACGCGAGCCACACTTCGTTCACGCGGTCATTTCGCACCTTCGTCGCGAACGCTTCCAGATCCGTCAGCACGGGTAGGCGGGTCAGACGCGCGCCATACGCGTCGTGGCCTTGCACGCTGGTGTCGAACACGCACACCGGTTTGAAGCCCGCTTGCGGCGCATGCTCGAGATGCGCGAGCAGCGTGCGCGCAAACCCCGGTGCGCCGACGAGCGCGACGGTGCGCGCGTTCATGCCGCGGCGACGTACGAAGCGCAGCACCACGTGCATGATGCAGCGTGTCGCGATGATCAACGCGCCGGAGATCAGCGTCGAGTAGCCGATCCACAGGCGCGACACCGCATCCGTCCGATGCAGCGTGAACGCGAGCAGGAGCGCGGTCGCGACCACCATGAGCCACGCGGCGGCGATTCGCGCGAGCACCGGCGCGAGCGCCTTGCCGCGCCACGTCTCATAGACCCCGAAGTACGGAAACAGCAACAGAACCAGCACACACTTGAACGCGATCAGAAGACGCTCGGTATCGGCGAACGCGATCGGCGCGGAAAAGCGCATCCAGTGGGCGAGCAGACCGCCCGCAATCACGAACAGTGCGTCGAGACATCGAGCAGTAATCCTGAACATAGGCAAATCGACCCCGGTCATCGAGCCGCGTGCCGCTTATTCGACGGTCTCGGCCTGGCGCAGTCGCGGCAGCAGACGATCGAATTCGCGTTTCACGAGGCCGTAGCATTCGCACGCGCGGGCTTCGAGGCCCTTGCGGTCGAGCACCTTGATATGACCGCGGCTATGATGAATCAGGCCTTCGTCGTGCAGCTTGCCGGCCGCTTCGGTGATGCCTTCGCGGCGCACGCCGAGCATGTCGGCAATCAGCTGCTGCGTGACGGTCAGATCGTTCGACGCCACGCGGTCCACCTCGATCAGCAGCCAGCGGCACAGTTGCTTGTTGAGCGCGTGATGGCGGTTGCACGCGGCGGTCTGCGCGACCTGGGTCAGAAGAGCGTGCATATACAGCAGCATCAGGCGGCGCAGAAAGTCGGACCGCGCGAACTGCTGCTTGAGCGCCTGTGCGCTCATCCGGTAGGCGAAGCCCGCGCATTGCACCTGTACGCGGTTGGGCATGGTTTCGCCACCCGTGAGGACCGGCACGCCGGTCATGCCTTCGCGGCCGACCGCGGCGATCTCGACGGAGCTGCCGTCTTCCATCGTCGAGAGCATCGAGATGATCGCGGTGGTGGGGAAGTACACATGATGGATCCGTTGACCCGAGTCGCATAGCAGTTGCTCGGTACGCAGATGAACCAGTTCGAGGTGGGGAGCTAGTGCCTGCCATTCGTGCGACGGCAATGCGCCCAGCAAATGGTTACCGTGCAAATCGGATTGAAGTGTCAACATGATCGGTCCTCGCATGAAAGTCGCGCCTCGCGCGACTCTCTCCGTTTATTTGATCCGATGCCCGCATCCTCGGAAGTGGGCTGCCCGGCGAGCAGCTAGGATGAACAGCATCGGCCCCGTTTTAGGCCTGTCTGCCACCGCCTCTGTTGTTGCGCTCGTGAGCGGTGGCACTCTGTTGCGTCGAAGTAGTAGCGAGGACCGTGCCAACGTTAGGGAAAACGCCTGCTGATGCGGCGCAGCGAAGAAACCCGAAGCACGTCGGGAGAATAAAAGCGGCTTTTTGTTTCAGTTCTGCACACCCCCGCCGGATGGGGAATGCATCGTATGAAAGCTTTGGGTTTGGGCGAATCCCTTGATATCAAAGGCTTCACGGCCAAAAACAGGGATGCTGTCGAAGCTGTCTCAGATTTGAACCTGGCGCCGCATGCACGTTTTGAAGCGCTCCTCGTGAAGTGCCGGAAATGATTCAGAAGTGTTCAATGGAGTGCGTACGCTGTCGCACTTAAGGCCTTTCAGAGCAGGCAACAGTCGCGTTCGAGCCAACAGTGAGCGAGCCGGGCAGACAGTTCGAGACCTGCGAAGCGAGCTTTGGGGCGCTTCGCGTGTGTGCGACTAGTTCGGAATGACCACTAGCCGTAGAAGATGGCGGATAGCGCATTGATCGCGCGGACTTCCCCCTGGGGTGCCGCGCATGTTTCATCCACCTTAAAAGCCGCGTTTGATGCAGGAGCAACGAGTTCTTGCGGCGATGCCGCGAAGGCGGTCGGCAGCAGCGGTTCGAGCGCATGCAGCGGCACGATACAGCGCCGGTTCGGCGCGAGATGGAACCAGTCGCGCGCCGCGCGATAACGGGGACCAATGATATGAACGAAGCGCGCAAAGCGCTTCGTTTCGATCGCAAGCTGCCAGCCGCTGCCGTCGCCTCGACGTTCGACCTCGACGGTCATACCGAGGTCATCACGCGCGTGCACGCTACGCTCAGGCAGATGAAACGCTTCGGACACGATCTCGCCACTCGCGGCGTCGTAGAGCGTTGCAATCGTGACATCGTGCGCGCGTGGGCCGAAGCGGTACGCATGCGTGAAATCGAAGAACCGGCCCAGATGCGCGGCCGCACTGATGCGTTGCAGGCTGCGCGGGGCAAGCGTCAGCGCGCGTCGCGCGGACGTGACCTTCACGCTGCCGTCGCGCAGACAGACCAGTTCGAGTTCGCCGCAAAACGTTTGTGCGCGCTCGTTGATCAGATGGATATCGAGGCCGTTCAGGCCTTCGTCGGTGAGCGTGATCTGCAACGGCTGCAGTGTCTGCGCGAAGCCGTGCAGCGCGCTTTTCGGCCGTCCCGTCGCGTCGATCACGCCCCAGCCCGCCCCTGCGCGCAGATCCTGCAATTGCCACACGAGGCCGCCGCCGCAAGACGAGCCCGCGCGCCGCCACTCGGCGAACACATCGCCGATCAGCTCCGCAACCACCGCGCGCGACAGATCCAGATAACGCGCAGCATCTTCATAGCGCAAGCGCGCCGGCTCGACGCCGTAAAGCGCCTGCAAATAATGATCGCGCACGTCGTCGAAATCCCAGCCTGCGCCAGGATCGCGCGGCACGGCGGCTTTCCAGCGCGGATCGTGCGTGTGGATCGTGCCGAGCGCGTCGTGCAGCGTCGCCTCGTCGGGCACGTTGGCGAATGCCAGGCATTCGGCCGCGAAGCGCACCTGCGCGCGGCGCACGTCGGCGAGCGGGCGCTGATACGCGCCGACGCCGTAGTAGTGCGTGACGCCCTCGTTGGTCGAAAACGGCCACGCGCCGCCCGATGGCGAATTGCTGACATAGGGCACGTCCTCGCGTTCGCGCGCGACGAGCGCGGGCAGCAGCTCGGTAAACAACGCTTGCGCGCGCCGCGCCGCGGGCAGTCCGAACATCGCCGCCTGCTGGTCGACCTCGCTGCCGCCGCACAGCACCGCGAGCGAGGCAAAGCGACGCGTGCGGCTCAGGAACTGGCTCGCTTCGCGCTCGATCAGTGCGCTGAACGCGGCATCGTTCGGGTAGTCGAAATTCGCCAGCGCGAAGTCCTGCCAGATCAGCATGCCGTACTCGTCGGCGAGTGCATAAAACAGATCGGACTCATAGAGCATCGTGCCGCCGACGCGCAGCATGTTCATGCCAGCGGCGCGCGAGAGCTCGAACGTATGGCGCAATTGCGTTTCGGTGCCTGCTAGCGTGACGAGATCGGCGCTGGTCCAGCACGCGCCGCGACAGAATACGGGCACTTCATTCACGCGCAAGGCGAAACCCGCAGCATCGGCGCCGCGGTCCACTTCGATACGACGAAAGCCGATCGAGCCCAGAGACTGAGAGATCACGTTGCCGTCGACGAGCTGCAACGTCAGAGGATATAAAGTGGGCTCTCCATGCGTATGCGGCCACCAGCGTTTCGCGTGGGGCACGCGCACGTCGCCGGCGAGTGTATATGCATCGTGCCATTGCAAGGACGAAACATGGTCGCCGCAAAAAAGTGTCGCGCGGCAGGCCGCGACGTCGTGGGGACGTACGAAACGTAACGTCAACGAAACAACCCCATCCTCTTGCTCGAGCCGGCTGGTCAGATCAATCGTGTCGAATGCATGCGGCGCGTCGCCGAGCATTTCGATCGGACGCCACGGGCCGACCGTCTGAATCGACGGACACCAGCCGGGCATATGGCCGAGCAGCGTGGTGCGCACGCTGCGAAGCGTCGGCGGCGACACGAGCCGCGGCCGCCAGCGCGCACGCGAGCGTTTGGCCGCCAACGCTGGCGTCAGTGAGCGAAAGCACAGCACGAGCGTCGCACGGCCATCTAGTTCGATATCCAGGTCATGGGCGATGAACATCGATGCGGAATCGAGCTGCTTCACATCGTCGAGCCACACTTGCGCGAGCGTCGCGAGTCCATGAAAACGCAAGCGGCGCCGCCCCGTACCGATCAGCGTGACGCGATACCAGTGATCGTCGAATGCGAGCGGTGGCGGGTGATCGACATCGAGCAGACCGGCGGCGAGCCGCGCGCTCGCGACGGTGCCGGGCACCTGCGCGGCGAGCCAGCCTTGCGCGGGCAGATCGGCCGGCGACTCATAGGCGTGCGGCGGGGTGCTCAGACAGGCCCAGCCGGTATCGAGCCGTTGCGGCCATAGCGAGGGCGCGGCGCAGGCAGTGCCCGCATCATGCGCTTGCGCGATCGCGCCGGCCGCGCGCGCACGGCCAGCATCGCTCTCGTCAGCGGGCGGATCGAGTGTCGATACATCCACGGTCAATTCCCGGAAAAACCGCGCGGCACGAAGTGCGCGCAACAACGCATCGCCGTACTAGCGCACCAGAGCGGCCAGCGCTGGCAGCGTTTTTTCGTAAGCGCTTTCAAGCACGTCGAAGCAGTCTTCGCAGGTATCGCGACGGCCGCGCGCGATCGCGCGAATGAGCCGGAACTGCATCACCATCGACTCCGACGCGATGCGTTGCGCGGCGGCCAGTATCGTCGGCGGAATCTCGAAGCCTTGTGCGAACAGCCACTGCAGATACTTCGACAGGAACTCGAAGTTCGCGCCGAGCTGCCGCATCAGATTGAACGAGTACAGATGGAAGTACGCCGCGTCGCGCTCGAACAGCGTATCGAGATGCGCGGGAAACGCGGCACGCCATTGCGAAATCGGATTGGTCAGCGGACGCCGCTCCAGATGCGCGCACAGCAGTTCCGCCGACGCCTCCGCGAGCGCGGTGCCTTCGAGCGCGGGCCGCGCCTGCTTGGCGAACTCGACGTATGGAAACAGCAGATCGGGCTGAGCGGTGAAATGCGGCAGCTTGCGAAACACGCCGTCGTAGTCGTCGCCCTCGAGCCGGTGGTAGCCGGTGTTGTGGAAATAGCCGAGGCGGCGCGCGGCGGTGTCGACGAAGTCGATGCCGATCGTGGTCTTCGGATGCTCGCGGCGATACGAGGTCGCGCGCGTATCGGGGAGGTAGTAGCCGTCGACCTCGACGAGCACGGTGTGGCCGCGCAGCGTCTGCGCGAGCACGCGCTCTTCGAGCGAGTCGTAGATCGCGAGCTCCTGCACCTGGGTGCCATACAGACGTGCGAGATCATCGAGCGGAAACTTGAAGAACGTGAACTGATCGCCTTCGAAATCCTGCGTGACCGTGAACGCGAGCGCCGCGCGCGGATCGAGCCCGAAGCCGTGCAGCAGCTCGATCCACAGATCGACATAGCAGTTGGTCTCCTGCCACACGCGTTCGCCCTGATGCAGCGCGTGCGCTACGTGCTCGCGCAACTGCGTGCCGGCACCGGGCACCGCGTGGGTCTGCTGATGCGTCGGCAGATCGCCTGCGCGTCGCGGCAGCGACGAGTTGGCGAGCGCGCCGGCAAGCGCCGAAGTCGGCGATGGATTCATGCGCGCTCCCCGGCGACGGTCGCGGTTTGCGTAGATTGCGCCGCCTGCAGCGCATCCGCGACGCGCGTCTCGGTATCGCCCCACAGCAGCGCGCGCACCTCGTCGGGCCACGTGTCGACGTCGAGCCCATGATGACGGAACAGCGCGAGCGTGATGCGTTCCATGCCGAAGCCCACACAACCTGTATGCGCGGTCGTGCCGTCTTCGCAGGCGATCTTCCAGATCGCGCCGAAGTGGTCCACGTGATAGTTGAACGACAGGCAGGCCGTCTTGCCGCGCGGATCGGCGACCGCGATCAGCAACTCGAACTTGAGCGCTTGCGCGCGCTGACTATCCGCGACGATCTTGCCGCCGCGGCCGAAGAACGGATCGTTCGCGAGATCGACTTCGACCGGCAAGCCTAGCAGCTTCACAAGCAGCGAGCCGCGCTCGATCCACATCTGGCGGAACGCCATCACCTGCTCGGGGCTGCCGAGACGCACGTATTCCCGCTGACGGAACATCTGCATGCGGCCCGGATCGAGCGACGGCTCATGACGGAAGCAGTACGACAGCACGTCGACGGTGCGGCCGTCGGCGGGCAGCGCGCCGCGCCGCGCCATCACCGGATAGATCGGATAGCAGGCGGCCGGCGTCAGCACGACGCGCGTCGGTTTCTGTTGCGCGAGCCACGCGTCGCCGCGGTCGTCGTCGCGGTCGGCCATCGCATCGTCGAGCGCGCGCAGCAGACGGTGGTGGCCCATGTCGTCGCCGCAAAACGAATGGATGGTGCCCGCGAGATTCGGAAAGCTCTTCAGGTATTCGCTATCCTCGAAGTCGGTGCGGCGCATGGCGGGCGGAAAACGCAATACTTCGGCTTGCTGATCTTTACCCAGCTGCGTAATCGCGAGGTTCAGTCGCTCGATCACGTCCTCGAAAACCTGGCTGCGGCCATACAGTCCGTTTTCACCGGTATCGATCAGCAGGCCGGCGGCCAGCATCTCGTCGCGCAGCGTGAGCGAAGGCCCCACGTCCGCGGCGGCGGCGGCGGCCGCGGCGACAGCGGCGGTATCGGTCATCAGCTTCATTCAGGGTCTCCCCGGCGCGGCGGGACGTTGCGCGAGCAGCAGACTCGCGGTGTTCTGCGCGATACGGTCGTTATTGATCATCAAGGGCGCCGAGTGCAGGTCGCGCAGATGGCGGCCGACGCTATAGGGCGTGCCGTTCTTGTAGCCCGCCATGCCGCAGATCATCAGCACTTCCTGTACGACCTGCAGCGCAGTGGTCGAAATGCTGGTCTTCAGCGTGTTCATGTCCGACGCGAAACCGAGCATCGCCGCGAGCGGGGCGTCTGCCTGGGCCGCGCCCTCGCGTGCCTGATGCGCGGCGCGCGCGGCCTCCAGCGCGACCGCTAGACGCGCCTGCATCATCTGCAATAGCCCGACCGCTTCGGCGAGCCGCAGGCCCGCCGGCGGCATCGTGCCGGGCTTCGCGCGCGCCTGCGCGCGGAAGAACGCTTTCGCGCGATTGACCGCGTCGACGGCGATGCCGGTCCATACCGACGCCCACAGCGTGTGCGACACCGGCAGCATGGTCTGATCGGCGATGTCGGCGAACGGCGTCGCGAGGATCTGTTCGGCCAGTCCCGTCGCGACGAGCCGGAAGCCCTCGCTGCAGGTGCCGCGCATGCCCATCGCGTCCCAGCCGCCGCGCCGCTCGAGCTGCGTATCGGCGCGCAGCGCGACGATCAGCACCTGGTCGGACGCGGCCGCGTCGGCGGTGCGCCGCGCGGTCACGAGGATGCCGTCGGCATGCGCGCCGTACGAGATCGTCGGTGCGAGCTTTTCGATCCGAAAACGCGCGCCATCGAGCTCCACCGAGCACGCGCTCGTGCGCATGTTGCCGCCGATCGTCTCTTCCGACGTCGCCGACGCGAGCAGCCATTGCTGCTCGGCCAGTTGTGCAAGCAGGCTCGCTTGCCAGGCGGAGGCGCCGCGGTGAGAGTCGATGCACGCGACCTGGATCTGATGCATCGCATAGATCATCGCGGTCGATGCGCAGCCCTGCGCGAGCGTTTCGCAGATCGCACCGATATCGGCAAGCGACAGGCCCGCGCCGCCGAAAGCGGTCGGCACCATCGCCGACAGCAAACGCTCGGCCTTGAGCGCGTCGAACGCCTCGACCGGAAAGCGCGCCTCGCGGTCCACGGCGTCCGCGTACTGCGAGGCGATCGCCGCGCAACGATGCGCTGCAGCACGCCATTCGGGACCGGTATCGAGCGCGGTCAGCGCCCCGGTGGCAGCGCCCTGGCCATCGCCGGTCCGTGCGTCAGTAGTCGAGTTCGAGGCCGCCCCGGAGGCCGCTGCGGCGGCCTGACCCAGCAGCGGCGCACTCATGCTGCCGCCTTGGCCCGCTGCAACTCCGTCATCGCGGCGGCCATCGAGTCGATGCTCGAGAACAGGCGGCGCGTCAGCATACGGTCAGGAATTTCGACGTTGAATTCGTCTTCCATGGCAAGCATCAGATGCACGGTCGCGAGCGATGAGAGTCCGGCAGCATAGAGGTCGGCGTCGTCGGCGAGGCTTTCCACCGGGACATCCAGGCGTGCGGATTCAGAAAGGATGCGTCTCAATGCAGTCTTCATGCAGTGCTCCCCTTATGGTCAAAGGTCTGCCGATGGGTGCCGAGGTCGAATGACGTCGGCACCTGATTTTCGTGTGTAGTTACGTGCGGAGCGAAGACCGCGGCGTGCGTTCGCGATGGTGCAGTGCGGTGTTGCAGGCGGGCCTGCGTGAAGCCATCTGCGATACCGGGCGAACGTGGCAAGGCTGCGCTTCGTTGGCTCGTATTCGTATTTAAGATTCCTCAACCCCGAGCGTCAGTGCGATGGCGCACGGAAGCACATCTTTCACGCACGTTACCGTGTAGTCGATGATGAGGGACCGTCATGGATCGGCCTGCCGTCGCGCACGGCAGGCATTGCCGGACCCGCCGAAAATTTTGACAGCCGGGGGCGTGATGAACTGGAAAACGCTGGAGTTCGATCAGCTATCTGCACGTGAGTTGTATGTCGTGCTGCGTGCGCGCAGTGCGGTATTCGTCGTCGAGCAGTCGCATGTGTGCCTCGACGCGGACGGTCGCGACGAGCGGGCCTTGCATGTGTTCGCGGTCGAAGACATGGCGCGGCCGATGCCGGTGCTAGCCTATGCGCGGGTGCAGCCCGGCGATTCCGAAGATCCGGAAGTGATGATCGACAAGGTGCTGACGAGTCCGCTGCGGCGCGGCGACGGCACCGCCGAGATGCTGATCGAGCGTGTGCTCGAAGCGGTCGCCCAACGCTGGCCGGGCCGCGCCACGCGCGTGAGCGCACCGCTTGGCTTGCGCGGGTTCTACGAGCAGTTCGGCTTTCGCAAGACGGAGGGACCGTACCTCGAACACGGTATGCCGTTCATCGGTCTCACGCGTCAGGTGCGCGGCGCTCAGGCGCGCTTCGGTCTGAGGCGCCGCGAGCGCGACGGCGCATCGTTCGTCAATACGTTCGAACTGTTGTGATGCCGCGTTGGCTGGGTACGTGTTTTCAGCCTTGGCATCCAGGTCCACCGACCATGAACGAGCGGTGGACCGGCGTCATTGATTGCGCGCGCCGGGACTCAGCCTTGTGCCCGTCCGGACGACGGCGCGCAACGCAGCCAGAGCCTGTACAGCGCGTCGCGCAACTCGCTCGACCCGCGCAGCGACATGCCGAAGTTCGCGGCGCTCAACGCGAGCGCGACGACGATCGCCAGCAGCAACGCGCTGATCGAATCCGCGAGCGCGAGCGCGACGAGCAGAAACGCGAGATGCGCGAGCATGTTGCGCACGATCGTCCATGCATGCAGCCGTGAGAACGCTAGCAACACCGAGTAATCGAGCAGCGCCTTCAGCACGACGACGACCGCCGCGCCCATGATGCCGAACCAGTGGATGCCGCACCATAACGCGCCGGTAAAGAACGGCAACTGAAGCCAGCTGACGCTCGCCACTGCCCCGGGATGGGTCTGCGCCTGCAACAGGCTGCCGAGGATGCTCGACTGGCCGCTCAGCCACACGCCGAGGATCAGCACGCGCGCGACCGGCGCCGCGGCGGCGAGCTGCGGTCCGAGCCACAGCAGCAAAAACGGCTTCAGGGCAAATAGCGCGATGATCACGCATGGCGTAAAGGCTCCATTGAGAAGCGCGAGCGCGTTATGCGCGAGCGCATCCGCATCCTCGCGCGACGCCGCCGACAGTCGCGGAAACAGGGTGCGCACCATCGCGAGCGGCAGCAGGTTCAATCGATTGATCAGGTTTTGCGGCGTCGCGTAGTAAGTGACGAAGCGCGCGCCGAGCAGTCCGCCGATGAACACGCGGTCGAGCGTCGACGCGATCATGTTGGCGCCGGAAAACATCAGCAGCCAGCGGCCGTTGCGGAACAGCCCGATCATCAAGCGCCATTGCGGCATCCGCATACGGCGAATGCCGAGCGCGCGAATGGCGGCCACGCCCAGCATCAGGCCGCCGACGAAACGCGCGATCACGGCGGCTGGAATCGCGATCGCCAGTGACGGCGAAAAGCAGAGGACCGCCGCGATCGGCAGCAGCTGGAACAGCGCGGTGCCGAGCGTCTGGTTGATGTTGTAGCTCGTGAAGCACTCGACGCCCGTAATCGCGCCCGCGAACACCCAGGTCACGTTCGCGATCGGCACAGCGACTGCGATCCACGGCAGGCTCGCCATCACTTCATGCTGGAACGTCGGCTCGATTTTCACGCCGTAGGTGATGTAGACAATGGCTCCGGCATAGATCAGCGCGCCGCCGATGATGCCGGTACCGAGATTCATGAACCACGCACTCCAGAAGATCGGTTCGATCGAATCGTCGCCGGCCGCGCGAGCCTTGGCGATCTGGTTTTCGGTCGCCAGACTGGTGCCCAGATCGAGGACGCTGAAGTAGCCGATCAGCGCCCACACCAGATTGACCACCCCGTAACGCTCGGCGCCCAGCAGATGAATGTAGGTGGGCACGGTCATGAGAGAAACGAAGGTCGGCGCGACCGCGCCGGCAAAGTTGATGAAGATGTTCCTGACGATGCTTCGTTCCATGTTCCATTGCCGGGCCGGTGAGAAGGGCCGCGCGGACATACGCGGCGGCATCAACGCGTCGCAGGTCTTGCATCTTGCCCCCGTGCGCCGCGTGACTGTGTGGGTGGCCGTACAGATAGCCGCGATCGGGAGGGGTTAAATGGCAAAGGTCACAGGGTAGCGCGGTGGTTAGCCACGAGCCGGCCGCGCGCACCGCATTGCGGAGCACGCCTGAGCGTGCCCGCGCCGTCTCCATCACGTCATGCTCGCGGCACGCTGCACGCAGTCGCGGGCATCGACTACAGCGCATGACCGACGCGATCCGCCGCACGTCGGTCCATGCGCGGGGCCTGCTGCACTGCACAGCACGCTCATCGATACACACGCCAGCGCAGCGCGATTCGGAGCCCAAACCAATGTGGCGCGACGCACATATGCGCGAGAGCACCTTTGTTGTAATCACTTGAAAAGGAAGAGTAAGGAGCGGACTGTGAGACCCATCGTCTTCGACGGCAAATTCGGCTGGTTGCATCCAGCCAACGGCCCGGATGGCGTTGTGATGTGTTCCCCGTTTGGCTACGACACGCTGTGCACGTATCGCGGCATGCGCCGGCTCGCCGAGCGCCTCGCCGCGCGCGGCATGCCGGTGCTGCGCTTCGACTACCCGGCGACCGGCGATTCAGCCGGCGATCCGACCGACGCCGGCCTGTGGCGCGCATGGATCGACAGCGTCAAGCAGGCGGTCGCGCAGCTGCGCGAGGCGACCGGCATCGAGCGTGTCAGCGTGTGCGGTCTGCGTCTCGGCGGCATGCTGGCCGCGCTTGCCGCGCAGGAACTTGGCGATGTGCACGGTCTCGTGCTGATGTCGCCGGTGCTGTCGGGCAAGACTTACCAGCGCGAATTGCGCGCGCATTACCGGCAGTGGTTGAACGATCCGGCCGCGATGGATTGCGTGGTCGAGCCCGATACCGACGAGTTCGTCGAAGCGTATGGCTTCCGCATGTATAGCGACACGCTGCAAAGCCTGCACGCGGCGGATCTGTATCGCGCGACGAGCCGGCCGGCCGCGCGCGTGCTGCTGCTCGATTCACTCAACCCGGTGCGCGCCGGTGCCCTTGCCGCGCATTACAGCGAACATGGCGTCGAGCTCGAGCGTCATCCGTTCGACGAATACAGCCGCTTCATGATGGAACCGCTCGAAAGCGAAATACCGCACGCCGCGTTCGAGACCATCGAGAACTGGCTGCTGGCGGGGCGCGCGCGAACGACCCAAACGGTGGCGCGCGTGCCCGAGCGAGGCGAGGAGCCGGCGGGCGGCCACTATGTCGCGCCGAGGCTGCACGAGACGCCGGTGTGGCTGAACGACGGCAAGGTGTTCGGCATCTACTGCCGGCCCGACGGCGCCGCGGCGGCGCGCGCGCCGGCGGTGCTGCTGCTCAATACCGGCGCGGTCTCGCGGATCGGCAATGGGCGTTTCGGCGTGCATTTCGCGCGGCGTCTCGCACGCCAGGGGATCGCGTCGCTGCGCGTCGACGTGGGTGGTGTCGGCGACAGCATGCCGTCCTGCGACACGTTGAGCCTCGACGCGCTGTACTCTCAGTCGAGTGTCGGCGACGCCGCGTGCGCATCGCGCTGGCTCGCCGCGCGCGGTCATGCTGGCGCGGTGCTGCTCGGCATCTGCTCGGGCGCCTACACCGGCCTGCATGCGGCGACGCGCGAAGCGGCGGTGGTGGGCGCGGTGATCGTCAACGTGCAGAAGTTCAGATGGCATAACGTCTGCGACGAACACGGCAAGCCGATGATCCCGGTGTCCGCGTTCGGTTCGACGCGCAACTACATGCGCTCGATGAAGCAGCCGGGCAAATGGCTGCGCGTGCTCAAGGGCGAGACGGGCGGCTGGGGCCTCGTGCGCGAGCTGGTGGTACGCCAGCTCGCGCGGACCGGCGAAACGCTGGCCGACCGGATCGAGCAACTGTGTGGCCTCGAATTCGGCGCGCGTGACGAGCGGCATCTGTTCGCGAACCTCGAAGCACGGGGCGTCGACACGCACCTGGTGTTCGGTGTGCTGGACGAAGGCGTCGAGGAGCTCGAGCGCTACTTCGGCGTGCGAGGCACGCGGCTCGCGCGCTTCACGCGCATTCACGTGGCCTTCTGCAAGCACACGGATCACGCGATCCTGTCGTCGGTGGCGCAGGAAAACATCATGTCGTACGTCGAGAACGTCTGTCGCGGCGGCTTCACGAAGCTGCGTCAGCCCGACAGCGCGGCGCTCGACGGCGAGCTGCACAGGCAGCACCCGGAGCACGATGAACATCGCGCCGCGGGGGCCTTGCGTCCGTTCGGAGAAGCATAGGGAGCACGCGGACAGACAGGGCCGCCCAGGCCGCAGTGTATGTCGCGCGTATACGACTGAACGCGCTTGCGACCACGAGGCGCTTGCTCGCGTCATGCCGGCCCGTGAACAGGATCTGGATTCGACGGGATCGCAAATGAATCGAATAGTAGAGCCAGGTTATCCGCTCGCGCCGCAGGCTGGGACCGCCGCCGCGCTGCGCGAACTGACCGTGCAACCAGTGATTCTCGCGAGCGGCTCCGGTACGAGGCTGTGGCCGCTGTCGCGCGAACGCAATCCGAAGCAGCGGAGCGGGCTGATGGGCGACCAGTCGCAGCTCGAAGCGACGCTGCGCCGGCTCGACGACGCGTTCGACCCGGCCGCGCCCGACGCGACCCGCACCACGCCGCCCGCCGTGCCGCTGGTGGTCTGCTGCGAGGAACTGCGGCTGCCGACGCTCGAGCGCGTCGAGCAGTACCGCAAGCCGGTGCGCATACTGCTCGAACCGATGGCGCGCAACACCGCTCCGGCGCTGACTGTCGCGGCGCTCGCTGCGCGCGCGTCGGTCGCGGCCGGCGACGATCCGATCCTGGTCGCGCTGCCCGCCGATCATCCGATCGCCGATCAAGCGGCGTTCGGCGCGGCGCTCAACGAAGCGCTCGCGCATGCCGCACGGGGCGCGATCGTCACGCTCGGTGTGCCGCCGCAGCGCGCGGCGACCGGCTACAGCTATATCCGCACCGCCGCGGCCTTGGGAAACCGGGGCGCGCGGACGATCGAGCGCTTCGTCGAGAAGCCCGATGCCGAGCTGGCCGAGCGCTACCTCGCGTCGGGCGAGTACTGGTGGAACAGCGGCATGTTCGTGGTGCGCGCGTCGGTGTGGCTCGACGCGATCGGCCTGTGCCGTCCGCTGATCGCGGCGGCCTGCAAGGACGCATTCAGAGGCGCGAGCATCGACGATGCCGGCGCGCTGCACCTCGCACGCGACGCGTTCGCCGCGTGTCCGTCCGACTCGGTCGACTATGCGGTGATGGAGCGCATGGGCACCGACGCGCGTCTCGTCGGCGTGACGGTGCCGCTCGACGCGGGCTGGTCGGACACCGGCGCCTGGGATTCGGTGTGGGGCGCGTCGAGCAAGGACGGCGACGAGCGCTTCCTGCTGTCGGAGAATCAGTCGACGTTGATTCCGCCGGGCGTCAGGCATCGGCTCGAAAATGCTGGCAAGACGCCGCTGGAAATCATCGAGGCGCATTCGGGCGGCGATCCCGGCGAAGACGACATCGTGCGCTTCGACGATCGGTATGGCCGCGAGCACGGGAGCGCCCGTGCGCGCCACGGCAGCTCAGACGGATAAGCCAGCCGATAAAGCGCCGTCGCCGTCATTCGACGAGCGGCGCTTTCGTCATGCGCTCGGGCGCTTCGCCGCGCGCGTGGTGGACCGCCATCCGTGCGGCGACCATACGCTGTTCGTCGGCGAGGTGCTGGTGTTCTCGCTCGACGAGCACGCGCCGCTGCTGTTCTTCGGCGGCCGCTATGCGTCGGTCGCGGCGAGCGCGTCGAACGAAGTCTCGGCGTGATGCGGCGTCCGCGTGCCGCGGACCCACCTGCGCCGCTTGCGCTTCGCACGACATCTTTGTTCGCCGGAACACGCAGGCGTCCGACCACGTCCGTGCAAATCAGACAATTTCATCACGCCAACGTGCGAATGCGCACAATTTAAACCCCACAACGCAGGCACGCTTTGACGAGCGAGCTTTGTGCCTGGCGAAACAGATGGCGTTACACGAACGAAACAAATCTTCAGAGGGATAACCCTGTCAGGAAGTGTCCCACTGGCGCATCCGTTTCGAAGCTTGCAACGTATCGAAAAACGATCCTATTTGCATAACAGATACGTACGGGCCCTTCATCAACAGGCCACGCGGGGTCAACACCGCTTCGGGGATATGTCATGGAACACGCAAACAAGGATCGCTCGTTGGTGAGCAAAGTCATGGACGGGCTCGTCAGCGGCATCGTCGAGGAGAAATACGGCGCGATTCTGCCGCCGCAGGATGTGCTGTCGAAGGAATTCGATGTGAGCCGCACCGTGATGCGCGAGGCGCTATCGATGCTGCTCGCGCGCGATATGCTCGACGTGCGGCCGAAGATCGGCACGCGCATCCGGCCGATGAGCGACTGGCGCATGATCGACGAGGACGTCGTCAATTGGCGTTTCCGCGCGAAGCCCGATCCGATGTTTCTGCGTGACGTGATCGAGTTTCGCATCCTGATCGAACCGCGCGCGTCGGCACAGGCGGCCGCGCGCGGCAGTGCCGCTGAGGTCGCGGCGATTCGCGAGGCGTTCGAGGCGTTTCGCATGATCCGTCCGGGCGAGGCCGGCTATCAGGAAGCCGACGAGCTGTTCCATACGCGCATCGTGATCGCGAGCGGCAACCAGTTCTTTAAGCAGATGGCGGCGATCATTCGCGGCGCGCTGTCGACCCTCAATCCGATCGTGCACGACCGGGAAGGGCTGTGGGAGAGTGCGATCGCATCGCATCAGCGCGTCATCGAAGCGATCGAGCGGCGCGATCCGAAGGAGGCCGAGATCGCTGCGCTCGCGATGATCGATTACGCGGCCGAGGAGATCGGCGGGCGGTTTTCATCTGAGCCGCCAGCGCGGGTATGAGCGTGATTGCGAGCGCGGGCTAGCGTATCTGTGAACGTCCCGCGGGAGCGGCGGGGTTGGGTGTCGAAGGTCGGTGCGCGGCAGTGATGCCGCATGGTTCGATTGGCCGGGTTCGCCGCGTTCGCAAGCGGCATCGGTGACAATAGCGGCTGTTCCGAACCGCATGGACCTTTGCACACACGATGACAGATACGACAGCGGCACCGCACGCAGCCACCACCCAACCGACCGATCGGGCAGCGCAGGACACCACTTCATCGCGCGAGATCCGCTGGGGGATCGTCGGCACCGGCCGGATTGCGCGCCGCTTCGCGCAAGGGCTCGCGTTCGTGCCGCGGACGCGTCTCGCGGCGCTGTGGTCGCGTCGCGTGGAACCGGCCCAGGCGTTCGCCGATGAATTCGGCGGCGCCGTCTGCGACAGTTTCGACACTCTGCTCGCGAGCGGCATCGACGCGCTCTACATCGCGACGCTGCAGGACAGTCACGCCGACTATGCGATCGCCGCGTTGCAAGCCGGGCTGCACGTGCTGTGCGAGAAACCCGCGTGTATCAATCGTCCGCAGCTCGAGCGCGTGCTCGACACCGCGCGCGCTTCGCAACGGCTCTTCATGGAAGCGATGAAGCCGCCGTTCTATCCGCTCTACAGAAGGTTGCGCGAGCGCCTCGCGGCCGAGCCGATCGGCGAGGTCGGGCTCGTGCGCGCGGGCTGCTCGGTGCCGGGCGTGCCGGCCGATCATCCGTCGCTGTCGTTCGATCATGCGGGCGGCGCGCTGCTCGATATCGGCATCTACGAGATGTTTCTCGCGGTCGACTGGCTCGGCGCGCCACGCGACGTGCAGACCTTCGGCCGGCTTGGCGCGAGCGGCGTCGATACGTTCGCGAGTCTGAACAGCCAGCACGAGCGCGGCGGCATCGCGCAGCTATTCTGCGGGCTCGATCTGCATGGCAAGGGCGATGCGCTGCTGATGGCCCAAGGCGGTCACGTGACGCTGCACGAGCCGTGGTGGAACCCGTCGCGCGCGACGATCCGCTATGCGGACGGCCGCGTCGTCGAACTCGACGAACCGTTCGAAGGCGGCGGCTTGAACTACGAGACCGCGCACTTTTGCGAGCTGATTCGCGCGGGTGTGCTGGAGAGTCCGCTGATGCCGCACGACACGTCGCGACAGATGATCGCGATGGCCGACGCGGCGCGCGCGGCGTTGGGGCTCAGGTTCGCTGGGGAATGAGCCGCTTGGAGGCAACGAAAAGGAGCGGGCGGCGCTCAGTGCCGCGTCGGCAGCGACAGCCGCCGCTCGTACCAGCGCTGCGCCCACTCGAGCACCTGACACAGCACCCAGTACACGGCCGCGGCCGCAAGATAAAGCGGCAGCGGCTGGTAAGTCGACGCGATGATTTCCTGCGCGCTGCGCAGCAACTCGGTCACCGTGATGACGGACACGAGCGAGGTGTCCTTGATCAGGCTGATCAGGCTGTTCGACAGACTCGGCACCGCGATGCGCAGCGCCTGCGGCGCGATCACGTAGCGCAGCGTCTGACGCCGCGACAGCCCGAGGCTGTACGAGGCGAGCCACTGGCCCTGGTGGATGCCCAGAATCGCGCCGCGCATGCTCTCGGACAGATACGCGGCGACGTTCGCCGACAGCGCGATCACGCCGGCCGGCGTCGGATCGAGCGAAATGCCGAAGCTCGGCAGACCGTAATAAATCACGAAGATCTGCACGAGCAGCGGCGTGCCGCGCATCACGCTCACATAGACGCGCGCGATCCAGTTCAGCGGACGGCTGTGGCTGATGCCCATCAGCGCGAGCACGGCGCCGCCGATCAGGCCGAAGATCATCGACAGGATCGCGAACTTGATCGTCAGCAGCGCGCCTTGTGCGAGCACCGGCAGCGATTGGAGCAGCAGGGATGTGATGGACATGGGCAGTGTTCTTATTGACGCACAAAGCGCACATCATAAACTTTGGCGCGCGTTCAGGCGCGGGCCGCGCGATGCGGCTTGGGGTATACGCGGCGCGCGGTTTGGCTCCCGCGGCTCCCGCAGCTCGCGTGGGCCGCAAAAAGCGCGAAGGGCGGCACCGTGATCGATGCCGCCCTTCGTTCGACTCGACGCGTGTTACTTGATCGGCTTGCTGACGTCGATGCCGAACCACTTGTCCGAGATCTTCGTGAAGGTGCCGTCCGCTTCGAGTTGGGTCATCGCGTCGTCGATCGCCTGCGCGAATTTCGGGTTGCCCTTTCTGAACGGAATGCCCGACGGGTTGCCCGGGCCGACGTTCGCGCCGGTGCGCAGCGGCAGGTTCGAGTTCTTCAGCAGGTACGCGAGCATCAGACGGTCGTTCAACGCCGCGTCGAGCCGGCCGGCGGCCAGATCACGCAGGTATTCGGGTGCGCCGGGGTAGGTCTTCACGTCGATGCCCGGCACTGCCTTCGCCATGTCCATGTAGTTCGTGCCGAGACCGACGCCGAGCTTCTTGCCCTTCAGGTCTTCGAGCGAGCTGAACTGGCGCGTGTCGTTCTTGCGCTGGATCAGTTGCGCCGCCGAGTACGTGTACGCCGGCGAGAAGTCGAGCGTCTGCTTGCGCGCGTCGGTGATGCCGACCTGGTTGACGATCACATCGAACTTGCCCGCCTGCAGACCGGCGATGATGCCGCTCCACTCGGTCGTGACGAACTCGGGCTTCACGCCGAGTTTGGCTGCGACCGCCTTGGCGATGTCGACGTCATAGCCGACCAGCTCGCCCGACGGCGCTTTCGAGTTGAACGGCGGGAAGGTCCCTTCGAGACCGATACGCAGCGTGCCGCGCTGCTTGACCTGGTCGAGCAGGTCTTCCGCGTGCGCGGCAACGGCGGTCAACGACGCGCCGATCAGCGCGGTGGCGAGGAGCTTTTTCAGCAGGCCAAATTTCATCGTGTTCCTTTTTGTACGTCTGACGTTTTGACGGTCAGAGCATAGCAAACGAGCCTATCGCAACCTAAATACCGTTTGTTTATGTCTATATGCG
Organism: Paraburkholderia lebeckiae; assembly: GCF_014201005.1. Classification (NCBI taxonomy): domain Bacteria; kingdom Pseudomonadati; phylum Pseudomonadota; class Betaproteobacteria; order Burkholderiales; family Burkholderiaceae; genus Paraburkholderia; species Paraburkholderia lebeckiae. Next base: position 48,295 of record NZ_JACHDK010000002.1, read on the forward strand.
GCGACGCGGATGCCTAGCGCAACGCCTGCGCGCATTCGGCGACGAGCGCCGGACCTCGGTAGATGAAACCAGTATAAAGCTGCACCAGCGACGCGCCGGCCGCGAGCTTCGCGCGCGCATCGTCGCCCGAGAAAATGCCGCCGACGCCGATGATCGGCACCGCCTCGCCGACTTCGGCGCGCAGCTTGCGGATCACCTCGTTCGACGCGTCGAACACCGGCTTGCCCGACAGGCCGCCGGCTTCGTCAGCATGCTGCATGCCGGCGACGGCGGTGCGCGACAGCGTAGTGTTGGTCGCGATGACGCCTTCGAATTTGTGGCGCAGCAAGGTGTCGGCGATCGACTTGACCTGCTCGTCGTCGAGGTCGGGCGCGATCTTCAGCGCGAGCGGCACGAGCTTGCCGTGCATGTCGGCGAGTCTTTGCTGCTTGTCCTTCAGCGCGGCGAGCAGCGCGTCGAGTTCGTCGGCGCCCTGCAGCTGGCGCAGGTTCTTCGTATTCGGCGACGAGATGTTGACCGTCACGTAGCTCGCGAACGGGTACACGCGCTCGAGGCAGTACAGATAGTCTTCAGCGGCGCGCTCGATCGGCGTGTCGGCGTTCTTGCCGATATTAAGACCGAGGATGCCGCGATAGCGCGCGGCCTGGACGTTCTTCACGAACTGGTCGACGCCGGCGTTGTTAAAGCCCATCCGGTTGATCACCGCGTTCGCCTGCGGCAGCCGGAACATGCGCGGACGCGGATTGCCCGGCTGCGCGCGCGGCGTCACGGTGCCCACTTCGATGAAGCCGAAGCCGAGCGCCGCCAAACCGTCGATGCACGCGCCGTCTTTGTCGAGGCCCGCCGCGAGTCCGACCGCGTTTCGGAACGTCAGGCCCATCACGGTGCGCGGCGAATCCGGCACGCGCGCCCCGAGCGCGCCGGCGAGACCGGTGCGACCGGCGGCGCCAAGCATGCGCAAAGTCAGATGGTGAGCGTCTTCCGCGTCCATGCGAAAGAGTTGGGCGCGAACGAGCGGATAAAGGAAACTGAGCACGGGATGAAGCCGGACGGCCGGAAAATGGGAACCCGCTATTTTACCGGCTTTGGGCTTTGATGAGACCGGTGGGGCGTTGCCGGCGACGAGCAGGACCCGGCAACGACTCGGCGGACGGCGCCTCGACTACGGCCTGAGCGGCCCGCGTCGTCCATGCATCGCGAAATCGACCGGCGGCAGGTCGATGCTGGCCGGATCGAGCACGCGCCACGCGCCGTCGATCAAGCCTTCGAGCGGGCGGAAATTCGCCTTGTACGCCATTTTCGGGCTTTCGCGAATCCAGTAGCCGAGATACACGTACGGCAGCTTCAGGCTGCGCGCCTGCTCGATCTGCCAGAAGATGTTGTAGGTGCCGAAGCTCGCGTGCGGCAGGCTCGGCTCGAAGAACGTGTACACCGACGACAACCCGTCGCCGAGGATATCGATCATGCTGATCATGCGCAGCGCGCCCCGCGTGTCAGGTAGCCCGTCAGGCCACAGCGGCGCTGGCTCGCGAAACTCGACGAGCCGCGAGTTGATCCGGCTTTGCAGCAGGAACTGCTCGTACTGGTCGCGGCTGTCGCGATCCATGCCGCCGCCCGCGTGGCGCGCCGACTGGTAGCGCATATACAGCGCGTAATGCTCCTCGTCGTAGTGCAGCGGCGCGACGGTCGCGATCAGGTTGCCGTGCTTTCTCCATACACGCCGCTGCGTGCGGTTCGGTTGAAAACGCTCGACCGGCACGCGCACTGGCACGCACGCACGGCAGCCGTCGCAATACGGGCGATACGTGAACACGCCCGAGCGCCGGAAGCCCGCCTTGACGAGGTCGGTGTAGACGTCCGAATTGATCAGGTGACTGGGTGTGGCGACCTGCGAGCGCGCGATGCGGCCGTCCAGGTAACTGCAGGGATAGGGCGCCGTTGCATAAAATTGCAGCGCGGAAAGTGGGGAAAGAGGCAGCTCGTTGGGATGAGTCACGTTGGCAGCTCTCGAAGCGTCTCTGGTAATGCAAACCCGGCGCGCATGGCGGTTGATGCCACTATTCGATGGGCGCCGGACCCGGATTCGGCCTGATTTTTCCTACACCGTGCGCGCAAGGATATCGAGCAGGGCGGTCTTGTCGAATCGCCACGGGATGGCCGGTGCGCCGACAGACGCGCGAACATGCGCGACGAACGCCTTGCGCGCTATCTCGCGGCCGCCGAGCGACGCCAGATGCGACGTATTCTGCTGGCAGTCTATCATTTCTATTTCGTGACGTCGCAAGTGGCCGACCAGCGCGGCCAGCGCCATTTTCGAGCCGTCGGTGACATCGGTATACATCGATTCGCCGAAGAACATCCGCCCGAGCGACACGCCATACAACCCCGCTACACGCTCGCCCCCGAGCCAGGTTTCGATGCTGTGCGCGTCGCCCAGGCGGTGCAGCAACGAATAGGCCTCGACGACGTCTGCGGTGATCCACGTGCCGCGCTGACCGCGGCGCGGCGCCTGCGCGCAGGCGCGCATCACGGCGGCGAAATCGTGATCGACGCGGATTTCCCACGCGTCTTCGCGCAACACGCGCTTGAGCGTCTTGCGCAGCGATGGCGACACCTTGAACTCGGCGGGGCGCAGGATCATGCGCGGATCGGGGCTCCACCACAACACCGGCTGGCCGTCCGAATACCACGGGAAAATGCCGCGCCGATACGCGTCGATGAGGCGCGACGGCAGCAGATCGCCGCTTGCCGCCAGCAGACCGGGCGCGCCGCTCGCGGCGCCGAGCGCGCGCTCGACGGGCGGAAACGGGTCGTCAGCTCCGAGCCAGGGAACCATGCGCGCCGCTCAGCCTTCGCGCAGGGAGCGGAAGATGTCGCCGGTATGCAGGCCGAAACTGCCGGCCGCGCGGTCGGCGAAAAAAAAGCGCAGCGTCTGGCCGACGGTCGGAAACGCGATCTCGTCCCACGGAATCTCGTGCTCGTCGAACAGCTTCACTTCGAGGCTTTCCTCGCCGGCGACGACGTCGAGATCGAGCAGCCGCGCCATGTAGAACAGATGCACCTGATGCACGTGCGGCACATTCAGCAGCGAAAACAGGTTCTGCACCTCGACGCGGGCGCCGGCTTCCTCGAGCGTTTCGCGCGAGGCGGCTTCGGCCGTCGTTTCTCCCATTTCCATGAAGCCGGCGGGCAGTGTCCAGTAACCGTAGCGCGGCTCGATCGCGCGACGGCACAGCAGCACCTTGTCGTCCCACACGGGAACGGTGCCGACCACGTTACGCGGATTCTGATAATGCACGGTGCCGCAGCTGCCGCATACGAAGCGCTCGCGATTGTCGCCCGGCGGAATGCTCAGACTGACGCCGTGGCCGCAGACAGAACAGAATTTCATTGGAAAGGGGACGAGAAAGGGTGATAGGAGTTTATCACCGGGGCGGGGGATTACTGAGGCGCCGACAGGGGCTGCGCGAGACGACGTCCAAGGCGGCGAGCGCCGTCGCGTCTGACATTGATTGACAGTCGATTTTTGGATGCACTGATAGCATCAGTCCTGATGGTTGCGATGGAGGCCAGCGCGTCCACCGCAGTCATCTTTTCTCTCTTGTACATTGCCTCGTAGCTTGGCGCGTCATTCAGTTGACGCGCTTTTTTTCGCCTGAGGGTGGAGCGGTCAAGGGGATTGTCAGACCAAGGCCACAAAAACAAAAAAGGGTTACACGCCAATGCGTTGTAACCCTTCAATGATTTCGGTTGGTTGCGGGGGTAGGATTTGAACCTACGACCTTCGGGTTATGAGCCCGACGAGCTGCCAGACTGCTCCACCCCGCGTCCGTCGAAGAAAAGATTATAGACCAGCCAGATGGTCAGCGCAATAGCCATGTAAGAATTGGCTTCATTGCGCGTCGCTCTGAGCGCGCGACGTCGCCTATCGGAAAGGCTCTGGAAAGCCGTGCGCGGACGCTGCGCTAGAATTCAGATTCTCCACGCGGCTCGCCGGATCTTCACGACGGCGGCCTCTTTGACTCTGATCCTCCGACCCGTTCTGAACCCCATGGATATCGCTCACGACCTGCAGGTCATCGCCATTCAGGAAAAAACACTCGTGTTTCCCCGCTTCGATGCCGACCGCGCGTGGCAAGTCGGCGCGTATCTGCACGAAGTCGCGAAAGCGCGCGGCATTGCCGCTGCGATCGACGTGCGCACGTTCGGCCAGCCGCTGTTCTTCAGCCTGCTCGACGGCGCGACGCCCGACAACGTCGACTGGGCGCGCCGCAAGGGCAACACCGTCGCGCAATTTCGTCGTAGCTCGTACGCGATCGGTCTGAAAATGCAGCTCGCGGGCGCGACGCTCGCCGACAAGCACGGACTGCCGGCCACCGAGTACGCATCGCACGGCGGCGCGTTTCCGCTGGCGGTGGAAGGGGCGGGCGTGATCGGTTCGATCACGGTGTCCGGTCTGCCGCAGCGCGCCGATCATGAACTCGTGGTCGAAGCGCTGTGCGCGCATCTCGGTCACGACTACGGCAAGCTCGCGCTCGCGAAAAGCTGACGCGATGCGCGTACCCTCGTATGCGCTGCTCGCGATCGCGATCGTCGCCGAAGTGATCGCGACTTCCGCGATGCGGGCCTCGGACGGCTTTTCACGCCTGCTGCCGTCGATGGTCGTCGTGCTCGGCTACGGCATCGCGTTCTATTGCCTGTCGTTGACGCTCCGAAGCATTCCAGTTGGCATCGTCTACGCGATCTGGTCCGGCGCGGGCATCGTGCTGATCACGCTGGTCGCGCTAGTGCTGTACCGGCAGATACCCGACGTGCCGGCGATCATCGGGCTGGGATTGATCGTCGCTGGCGTCGCGGTGTTGAATCTCTTCTCGAAGATGCAGGCGCATTGAGCGCCCGCGCCAACCGCCGCGATTGCCGCCAGGCACGTAAATCGGCTTACTTGCAGCGCACGATCATCGAGCGGCCCTTCACGTTCGCCGACGCCACGTTCGTGACGCTGCCGCCGGCGGTGCCGCCTTCGTCGTTATCCTTCGACACGATGTCGTAGCCGGTCGCGCCGCAGGCCTTACCCGCTTGCACGTAGCACGAGGCCCAACTCGAGCCGGCGTCGGCGCCGCTGCAGTTGACCGCGAAGCCGGTCTGGCCGTTCGGCAGATTGATCAGCGTGGTCGTGTTCGACGACGCGCAGCCGCCCAGTCCCGCGGCGAGCAGCAGCGCGGCGGGCAAGGCGGCCGACAGCGAGGCGCGACGCACGAGGGCAAGCGCGGCGCTGGATCGGAGGCGGTGGAATCGGCCGGCGCGTCGCGGTTGCGTCGTGAATTGCATCGTATTGTGTCCTTTCATTCAGATAGAGGGGGTCTGCCGGGCCGGGTCGGCCGCTGTGGAGCGCGAGGGCGTGCGCCACGGCTCAGGTCGTTTCGACGGTGATGCCCGCCGCGTTGACGAGCCGCCGGGCTTCCACGCCTTCTTCAGTGGCTGCGTCTTCCCAGATGCCGATCGCTTTCGGGATGTCGATGCCGTGACTTTCGGCGTACTCGAACCAGCGGTTCGCCGCATCCGGCTCGGGCAGTTCTTGATCCTGCAGAAAATATTTTCCCATATTGCGCTCGCTGGCCTCGAAATGGCGTCGTAACAGCTACCGTGTGACAGCATGGAGCATGCCGATACGGACCGTTCGACCAGCACGCGCGGCTGAAGTGCGGCGCGGCTTTTTTGGTGCGGCGCGGGGGCGTGTCTCGCGAGCAGAACTTATCGCGCTGCAACGCGCCTTATCGTTATGGGACGGGCCGCCCGAAAACACCCAGTGCAGCGGCGCGCCGCATGCTGAAGCATCAGGGCGGCGCCGTTGCGACTGGCGCCAGCTCTGCAACCGCAACAGGAGGACGAAGATGGCTGAACGGGTCAGTGGCCCTTATCGCGGCTATTACATCAGCGCCGCCGCGCGCCTCGTGCCAGGGGGCAGCACGTCGAGCACGTCGGGCGATGCGCACACCAAAGCGGACGGTACTTACGTCGGCACGGTCAGCCTCGCCGAGCTCGGCCCGGACGATCCGCACCGGATGGAAACGCTGCTCGAGCTCGGCGACCGGCAACGCTTCGACAGTGAAGAAGAGGCGCTCGCGTTCGTCGAACGGGCGGCCCGCGAGTATGTCGACCGATTGCTGGATGGGCAGTGAGCGTGTCGGCGATTTCCGTGCAAAGGGCCCGCCGATGGGTTCGCCAAGGCAGCGCGCAATGCCCTGAATCAGGCGCCCGCGCGCGCTGGACCGTGATCCGGCGGCGCGGTTACCATAGCGGGACTTGCGAGGATCGGCGGCGTGCAGCGGCCTTCCGCGCGAGCTACGTTCCCGCCGCCAACTTCTGACGAGGCGACCATGGAGATCCGTTTTCCCGAAGACGCGCCTGCTTACCGCGACTCCAACCTGACCGTCGTGTTTTCCGCGCTGGTGGACGGTGAGCCGGTGCCGTGCGCGATCTCGGTGGAAGCGCTCGAGGATCATTTCGGCGCTTACAGCGAGGACCTCGACGGCTGGCTGCGCGCGTTCGATGCGGGCCGGCCGCGCATCGAGGCCGTTGCGCGTGAGCATCTGCAGATCAGTAACGGCACACCCGTGCTGCTCAAGAGTGGCCACTTTCCGCCGGGGCAGATGGCAGGCTAAGCGGACCTGCCGACGGACCGTCGGCGCCAGAGGCCGGGTGCAGGTCCATCTCTGTGGTTTTCACTTCACCTACGCATCGCCAACGCCTTGCCGCTAATTCATGTCGCGTGCCGGCACTACCTCGCGTGCCGCTTCGAAACACCGCCTGATCCCTTCCTGATATGGCGTCTTCCTGAGCGTCCCGATCAACGTCGCCAGCGCCGAATCATCGAGCACGACCGGCTCGGTCATCAGATAGTTCATCTCGACCAACTCGCGCATCAGCGGATTGAATAGCCCGAGCACGCGCAGCATGCCCTTGCCGGCCACCATCAGCTTCGGCCCGGAGCCCGCGAGCGCGTAGGCCTCGCGAGCCACCTCGCGCTGCGTGATCGTGCCGGCGCCCGCGAGATGCCACCAGCGGCCGTAGGCTTCGGGCGTGCGCGTGAGTCGTTCGACCACGGGACCGACATCCGGCAGATAGATGAATTCGTGCGGTACGTCGACGGGACCGAGCACCTGCGCGCGCTTGCCGCTAGCGGCGCCAACGAAGACACCGTGCAACAGGCTGCGCTCGACCCCCGGTCCGTAGAAATCGGGCAGTCGCAATACCAGCGTTTCGAGACCTTGCTGGCCATGCGCGGCCAGCACGAGCTTTTCCTGTTCGAGCCGCATGCGGCCCTTGAACGTGTGCGGCTCGCGCGGATGATCTTCTCGGACCGGGTTGCCGCGCGCGCGGCCGTACGGATACACGGTGCCGATCAGAATGAAGCGCTCGACACCGGCGGCCGTCACGCCAGCCAGCGTTTTCTCCATCAACGGCGGGTGCTGCGCGAACTGATCGTAGGGCACGCCGACGAGGTAGACCACGCTCTGCAGACCGGCGGCCGCGGCGCGGATCGATGCGGGGTCGTCGGGGTTCCAGGTGACGATCTCCGCGTGCGGGTCGTCACCGAAAGTCCGTTGCAATACCTCGCGCGAGCGGCCGACCACACGGTAATCGCGGCCCGCCGCGCCAAGCGCCGTCGCGATGCTTTGACCCGCAGCGCCCGCTGCACCGAATAAACCGACCTTTCCCGTGGCTTGCATGACGACTCCCTCAGATGGCGGCGCGACATCGTCGCGCACTTTTGGCTGCTCGATTTGACAGACGAACATTTACTTAACATCGTTCAGTAAACGATGTTAAGTTTAAATTGACTTTTCAGTTTGTCAATCTGAAAATTGCGAGTCATGGGAATCACCGAACGAAAAAACCGCCAGAAGCAGGCACTGCGCGAACGCATCCTCGATGCCGCGCGGCGCATCGTCGTCGGCGAGGGCTTTGCCGCGCTGTCGATGCGCAAGATCGCTGACGCGATCGAATATTCGCCCGCCACGTTGTATCTGCATTTCGCGAGTCGCGACGACATCGCGCGGGCCTTGTGCGCCGAAGGCTACGCGCAGTTGCTCGCGACCTTCGTGCCGCTCGTGCAGATCGCGGATCCCGCCGAACGGCTGAAGGCGCTCGGGCGCGCGTACGTCGCGTTTGGCGTCGAGCATCCTGAAACGTACCGGCTGATTTTCATGGAGGACCCGAGCTATACCGGCGCGGCGCTCGGTGGCGGGGTGGGCACTGGCAAACACGACGGCAACACGGGCGACACAAGCGCGAACGCCGGGACCGGTGGTTCAACCGCCTCCCCGGGCAACGCCGCCGGCGGCGTTGCCGACGACGACCCCGGCGACGCCGCGCTGCGCATCATGATCGACGCGCTCGACGAGTTGCGAGCAGCGGGGCGTCTGTCGGCGTCGGTCGCATCGATGGAGCCGGCCGTCTGGGCCGAGGCGTTGTGGGCGAGTCTGCATGGCATCGTCGCGCTGAATCTCACGTGCCCTGTGTTTCCGAGCGTGCCGCTCGAGACGCTCGTCGGCGTGACGCTCGACGCATGGCTCGGTGTGCCGCAGGCCGTGGCGGCGGGCGCATCTAACAGCGCCGCAGTCCGCGGCAAAAAAACCGTCGCACGGCGCCACGCCAGGTCGGCCGGCTCCACGGACCCGGCCCCGGAGCGCCCCATCAAACGCAAAGCGGCAGGCCCGTGATAACGTTCAGTTCCACCTCATGCCGCGCCGCCGCGCCCAGTTCTCCATGTCCACGTCCGCCTTGCCCGCCACTAGCGACGAAATCGCGACCCACGTAGCCAACCGCATCGGTCTCATCGAACTGGAGCGGCCGAAAGCGCTGAACGCGCTGTCGACCGGCATGATCCGCGCGATCCACGCGGCGCTCGACCAGTGGCGCAAGGACCCCGAGGTGCTGGCCGTCGTCGTGCGCAGCCGGCACGAGCGCGCGTTCTGCGCGGGCGGCGACATCCGCTACATGTACGAAGCGGCGCAAACCGGCGACCAGGAGGCGCGCGATACATTCTTCAGCGAGGAATACCGGCTCAATCACGCGATCTTCGTGTATCCGAAGCCGTATATCGCGTTGATGAACGGCATCGTGATGGGTGGCGGCATGGGCATTTCGCAGGGCGCACATCGCACCGGCGGCCTGCGCGTCGTCACGCAATCGACGAAGATGGCGATGCCCGAAACCCGTATCGGCCTCTTTCCGGATGTCGGCGCGAGCTGGTTTCTCGCGCGCACGCCCGGTGCGATCGGCCGCTATCTGGCGGTGACCGGCGAGACGATCGGCGCGGCCGACGCGCTGTACGCGGGCCTCGCCGATGCCTACATCGACGACGCGGCGTTGCCCGCGCTCGTCGATAGATTGAGCCGCGAACCATTCGAGCGCGGTGCTGATGTGGTTGCGTGCGTCAAGCGCGAGACGCTCGCGTATCAGGTCGCGCCGCGGCCCGAGGAGAGCGCGCTCGCGAAGGCGCGGACATTGATCGACCGGCATTTCGCGCTGCCCGACGTCGCGCGGATACTCAAGTCGCTCAACCAGGAACGCGAGCGAGGTGGCGACGCGGCGGAGTGGGCCGAGCAGACGATCGCGGTGCTGCGCGAGCGCTCGCCGCTGTCGATGGCGGTCTCGCTCGAAGTTGTCACACGCGCGGAAGGGTCGATGGGCGACGTGCTGCGCACTGATCTCGATCTGACGCGCTCGAGCTTTCAGCGCGGCGATACGGTGGAAGGCATTCGCGCACGCATCATCGATAAGGACAACGCGCCGCGCTGGCGTTTCGCGCGCATCGAGGACGTCAACCGGGCCGATGTGGAGCAGATGTTCGACAGCCCGTGGCCCGCGAACGAGCACCCGCTGGGCGCTTTGCGCGGGTGAACGCGCGGCCTCACGAACCCGCCCGCGCGAATCTACGCGTTGCGCGAATTCATGTTCGCCGCGCTTATTCCTCTTCCTCGCTCGCCATGAACGCGCGCATGAACACGAGCGCACCCCAGCCCCACATCGCGTTCGCCGTGAAGCCCACCGCGAGGCGCGGCAGCATGTTGCCGCTCGGCCAGATGCCGCGCAGCGGATCGACGACGAACACGCTCGCCGCCGTCAGCACGATGCCGCCGAACACGAACGCGGGTACCCACGGCGCGCGCCGATGCGGCGCGACGCGCAGCAGCCAGGCCATCAGCACGGCCCAACATGCACTCCAGATTGCGTTCGCGATGAACTCAGGCAGGCCGAGCGGCAAAAACGGCGCGGTCGAAAAACCGCTGGGGTCGATCATGCCGGCGGCGTGCATCAGCGCCAGCGTCGATTCGCGAAAGAACAAAGAAGCCAGAAAACCGGCGACGAACGGCAGGATAATTTTTTGCATGCATTGCACCGGCAACGTACAGGCGACGCGAATCGCAAGACCTGTACCGGGTGATTGGAAACGAGCGCCATTATATCGACCGGGGTTGGGCGGCCGGGGCCGCGTGTATAAAGCGCAACAACCGTATGCGGTAGCACCGGGCTAATCACGAAAGCGGAAATCCTAAGCTCAAAAAAATCGTTCTAAAGCCGCGGACCGCTCCATAGACTGTTTCCTCATGCAGACGGCGCGGGTGTCGCCGTCATCCGATAAATCGAGCGCATCACGCGCACATTGGTCGAGGAAAGCCGTCGCAATGTCGAGCCTCACGCCGAATCTCCGTTGTCGCAGGGCCCGCGCGCGGTCGTGTTCGCGGTGTCGTCCGCCAGGCACATAGCCTTCATCGATTTGACGCAGCTGCCGATGGCCTGAGTCCAATCGTCCGTTTCTCGATTCTTCAACCCGTCGCAGCGCCTTGCCGGTTGCCGGCTCGATGCGCGCGGCCGGCGCTCGCGCTCACCGTTTTCATTACGTCAGGAACAGGCAGGAGCACCAACATGAATGTGTTCTGGTTCATTCCGACTCACGGCGACAGCCGCTATCTCGGTACGTCCCAAGGCGCACGCGCAGCCGACTACGACTACTTCCGGCAGATCGCCGTCGCCGCCGACACGCTCGGCTACGAGGGCGTGCTGCTGCCGACCGGCCGCTCGTGCGAGGACGCCTGGGTCGTCGCGTCGAGCCTGATTCCCGTGACGCAGCGGCTGAAGTTCCTCGTCGCGATTCGCCCGGGGCTGTCGTCGCCGGGACTCGCCGCGCGTATGGCGGCGACGTTCGACCGGCTGTCGAACGGGCGTCTGTTGATCAACGTGGTGACGGGCGGCGACGCGGCCGAACTGGCCGGCGACGGCGTGTTCGTCGATCACGACACGCGCTACGAAATCACCGACGAATTCCTGCATATCTGGCGCAAGCTGCTCGCCGCGTCGCACAGCAACGAAGCGATCGATTTCGACGGCAAGCATTTGCGGTCGAAGGGCGGCAAGGCGCTATATCCGCCGGTGCAAAACCCGCATCCGCCGCTGTGGTTCGGCGGCTCGTCGGCGGCCGCGCACGATATCGCGGCCGGGCACATCGACACCTATCTGACGTGGGGCGAGCCGCCCGAAGCGGTCGCGAAGAAGATCGCCGACATTCGCGCACGCGCCGCGGCGCGCGGCCGGCAGATCCGCTTCGGCATCCGTCTGCACGTGATCGTGCGCGAGACCGAGGAGGAAGCGTGGGCCGCGGCCGACAAGCTGATCAGCAAGCTCGACGACGACACGGTCGCGCGTGCGCAGGCCTCGTTCGCGAAGATGGATTCGGAAGGGCAGCGCCGTATGGCCGCGCTGCACGGCGGCAAGCGCGGCGGGCGCGAGCAGCTCGAGATCTATCCGAACCTGTGGGCGGGCGTGGGGCTCGTGCGCAGCGGCGCGGGTACCGCGCTGGTCGGCAGTCCGGAGCAGGTGGCCGCGCGTATGAAGGAGTACGCGGCGCTCGGCATCGAGACGTTCATCCTGTCGGGCTATCCGCATCTCGAGGAATCCTACCGTTTCGCCGAACTCGTGTTTCCGCTGCTGCCGCAACGCTTCAGCAAGGTTGCCAACGGGCCGTTGTCGGGGCCGTTCGGCGAAATCGTCGGCACCAGCTATCGGCCGAAGGCGGCGAGCGCGAGTTGAGCGCGCGCATAGCGTGGGTCGCGCGGCTTGCGCGACACGCGCACGACGATCGACAGGCAAGGAGAAAAGCCAACATGAGTGACACCACTTTGAGCGCGGGAACGGCGGCAACTCCGCAGCCCGCGTCCACAACGCGCGCTGCCGCGCTGCGCCGTTTCGGCGCGCACCTGCTGCCGTGGCTCGCGCCGATCGCGATCCTGCTTGCGTGGGAAATCGCCGCGCGCAGCGGTGCGCTGTCGACGCGCGTGTTGCCGGAGCCGCTCGCGGTCGTGAAGGCCGCATGGTCGCTGATCCAGTCCGGCGAAATGTGGGCCGACGTGAAGGTCAGCGCCTGGCGCGCGGTGTCGGGCTTCGCGATCGGCGGCGGCATCGGTCTCGTGCTCGGACTGGCGACGGGTCTCTTCAAACCCGCGGAAATCGTGCTCGATTCGACCGTACAGATGATCCGCAACATTCCCGCGCTCGCGATGATTCCGCTCGTGATCCTCTGGTTCGGCATCGAGGAACAAGCGAAGGTGTTCCTCGTCGCGCTCGGCGTGTTCTTCCCGGTCTATGTGAACGCGTTTCACGGCATCCGTTCGGTCGACGCGAACCTGATCGAGATGGCGCGCAGCTATGGCGTCAAAGGTTTCGCGCTGTACCGGCACGTGATTCTGCCGGGTGCGCTGCCGTCGATTCTGGTCGGCGTGCGTTTCGCCTTCGGCTTGATGTGGGTCACGCTGATCGTCGCCGAGACCATTTCCGCGCAATCGGGCATCGGCTACATGACGATGAACGCGCGCGAATTCCTGCAAACCGATGTGGTGGTGGTCGGCATTCTGCTGTACGCGGCGCTCGGCAAGCTCGCGGACATGCTCGCGAAGAGCCTCGAGCGCGTGTCGCTGCGCTGGCATCCGGCCTATCAGCGATGAGAAAAAGCATGAGCGCAACGACGCTATCGACGACGTTCGGCGGTATCGCGGGCAGCGATCTCGAGACCGAACTCGCGCAGCCGCGGCTCGCGGATCAGGACGCGAACGAGACCGCGCAGGTTGAGCGGGACGGGGCGGCTGTGGCGCATTGCGGCTCGCAACCGGGCTTGCAACCCGCCACCGCCCTGGCCCGCAGCGACGCGCGCCCCGCGAGCGACTACGCGGTGCAATTGCGCGGCGTCGGCAAGCGCTATGGCGAGCGCGAGGTGCTGTCGGGCTTCGATCTGTCGATCGAGCGGGGCAGCTTCGTCGCGATCGTCGGCCGCAGCGGTTGCGGCAAGTCGACCTTGCTGCGGCTAGTCGCGGGTCTCGAAGAAGCCAGCTCGGGTGTGCTCGAAAAGCGCGCCGGGAACGGCGGTCCGCTCGACACCCGCATCATGTTTCAGGATGCGCGTCTGCTGCCGTGGAAAAGCGTGCTGCAAAACGTGATGCTCGGCCTCGGCCGCGGCGCGCGCGACGATGCGCGCGCGGTGCTCGCCGAAGTCGGCCTGCTCGAACGCGCAAACGACTGGCCCGCGCAACTATCGGGCGGTCAGCGGCAGCGCGTCGCGCTCGCGCGGGCGCTCGTGCATCGTCCGCAATTGCTGCTGCTCGACGAGCCGCTCGGCGCGCTCGATGCGTTGACGCGCATCGAAATGCACACGCTGATCGAAAGGCTATGGCGCGAGCATCGCTTCACCGCGCTGCTCGTCACGCACGACGTGCACGAAGCCGTCGCGCTCGGCGACCGGATTCTGCTGATCGAGGAAGGCCGCATCGCGCTCGATCAGCCGGTCGCGCTCGCACGTCCGCGCGCTCGGGCGTCGGCGGGCTTCGCCGCACTCGAAGACCACGTGCTGCAGCGCGTGCTGAGAAACGCGCCGAACGACGACACCTTGGCGCATCGCGCGTATCAGCCCTATGACCCGTATGGCTTGCCCGAACCCGGCCGTCTCAAGCGGCCGACCGAAGTGCGCTGGGCAGTCTGAGTTTTCCTGGCAAATCGATCCGATCCGCTATCAACTGCTTCTGTGGAGTTATCTGAAATGAGCATTTCCGCCATCAACGTGCGCAATCAGTTCAAAGGCAAGGTCAAGGAGATCATCCGCGGCTCGGTGGTGTCCGAGGTCGACGTAGAGACGCCGTTCGGCATCGTCACGTCGGTGATCACGACGCGCTCGGTCGACGAACTCGAACTGAAAGTCGGCTCGGAGGTGGTCGCGCTCGTGAAGTCGACCGAGGTGTCGATCGCGCGGCTTTGATGACGCTCCGCCAATGCGAGCGGCGTGCGCAACGGCTATTTCGCGTTTGCGCCGCTTGCGGGCGGCTCGTGCGACATGTGGTCGTTGGTTGGCTTCTCCGGTCGCTTGATCGGCATGTTGTCCGGGTTGCTCGAACCGCCGGCGCCCGAGGCCGCCTCGGGTGGTTTGGCCATCGGCGCATGGCTGTCCGGCGGCGCGCTGGGCGCCGTCTGCGCGACGGCGCTCGCGCCGCTCGCGAAGAGCGCCGCCAGCGTGGCGGCGGTGGCGGTCAACGTGGCCCAATTGCCTCGTTTCATGTCGTTCTCCTTCGATGTCGCGCGCCGTCTGAAGACGCGCGGCCGTGTGCACGATTAGCTAGTAGCAGGCCGCGTTCCGGGGCCGCTGCTGGCGCGTTGAGGCGTGCTCCTAACGGTTCAGGTCGGTTTCAGACGCCAATTGCTAGGCTCGACGCTCCGGGGAGCGGGCTCGTCAGGCGCGCACACCTGCATCCGCCGATGAAACTTGCTACGATGAATTGAGCATTCCGACGGAGACGGCCATGTCGAAGTCCTTGAGTCCTGAAGCGGTCGAAGCGTTGCGGCGTCTGAACGACGTCGGCGTCGGACAGACGGCGCCCGAAGTCGCGCAGTCCGTTGCGGCGGAGTTGCTGGCATGCGACCTGGTTGCCAAAGCGGGCGGCGGTGGGGTCGAAATCAACTGCAACGGCCGGCAGTATCTTTCCGGCGATTGCAACTGATCCGCTGATCGGCGGCCGGCCGCACGGCCGGTGTGAAGAGCGAGGCGGGGCGTCGCGGGTGAGTCGCGAGCAGGTGATTGGCCAGCGCGACGCCAGCTGGAGTCGCGCGTCCGCCTACCCGCGATCAGCGAAACCACGGAGACGAGCATGGAGCCGAAGGGCGTCGACATGGGCGACTATCAGGCGCGCTATGGCGACTACGACATCGAGGTGGCAGTCGAACAGGTGCTGACCGGCGTCAAGGCGCATTTCCGGGTGCTGCGCGACGATTCGACGGTGGTCGACTGGCAGCTCGTGCATATCGATAGCTTGTGGTCCACCGAGCATGCGGCCGCCGAGGCGGCTTTTCGAGCGGCGCGCGAGTTGATCGATGCGGGGCTGGCGAGTTAGACGCGGATAGCCGCATCGCGACGGCAAGGGACGCCGTGTACGGATGAGGCAAGGAAGCGGCAGGCGCACGAGACGACGGTTGCAAACCGAAGGCTACCCGGGCAACGTACCGGCTACCACGGCTGCCGTGAATGCAACTGGGCGCCGGCATCGATACTGCATGCGCGGCGCCCAGTTTGATCGCTGCCTCAGAGGCAGCGGATCTGACGGTACTGCTGGCGGCTTAGTGGCCGAAGAACACCGATTGCGGACCCGACGTGGGTTCGCTGCGCGTGCCCGATTGCGTCGACACGCTATTCACGCCACCGTATGCATTCGATTGCGCGTTGGCACGTTCAGCAGCGACGGTCTGCGCGTTCTGGCCTTGTTGCGAAGCCGGCGCGCCAACCGACGGACGGTAGTACGGTGCCGGACCATAGCCGCTGGCGAAAGCGGGAGCGGCGATCGAGGCAGAAGCGGCAATCAGCAGGGCGGCGATAAACTTGGTCTTCATGGTAGGACTCCGATAACGTTTCGACTGCATTTCAGGAAGATGTTGCAGGAGCCAGTGAACCAGGTGTCTGCAACGTCGATGGAATGCAGTGTATACCCCTACTATCGAAAATTTGTGCCCATAATCTGAAATTACTATTCCCGCGGAAGAAACAATCGTTCAGACGTGCGCGCCGCAAGGCGAACCGGTGATCCGGCCCTGTTGGCCAAGCGGTTTTTGAGAGGCGGGAGAACGCGGGGAAGGGGCGATGCGGGGTGGAAAACCGCACATACATCGTGGAAAACGCAGAAGGCCCGTCAGCAAGACAAAAACGGCGTTGTGATTGCTCACAACGCCGTTCGCTTGAATTCCTTGGGGTGGCTAATGGACTCGAACCCACGGCGACAGGATGCCTACACAGTGCCTACACGGCACGAACAATGGGCAAAGCGGACGCCATCCGACGCACTGCAACGATTCGTTGCACTCCGTTACGTTTCCTTCTCGACATCGTTGCTCGACCGTTTTTTGTTCGCCCTGATGTCGGCGCTCGGCTGGCTCGTCGACCAACCCTCATTCGCGCCACGGGCCGAGCGCCAAGCGGTTCGTTGAAGAAGGCGCCTATGTTTTCATCACGGGCCGGAGGCAGCAGGCGCTCGACGAGGCCAATCTCGACGACCTCGACCGCCTGTTCGATACAGTCTGGCGGGAAAAGGGCAAGATCGACATCCTGTACGCGAGCGCTGGCACGGGCAAAGCCGTCCCACTGGGCGAGATTACCGAGCAGCACTTCGATGCGGAATTCGGCCTGAATACGCGCGGCACGCTGTTTACGGTTCAGAAGGCGTTGCCGTTGTTCAACGATGGCGGATCGATCTTCATGACCGGGTCAGTTGCTTCAGTGAAAGGTTTTCCTGGTTTCGGCGTGTATTCGGCGAGCAAGGCGGCGTTGCCCTCATTTGCACGTACTTGGCTCAACGAACTGAAGGGCAGAAATATCCGGGTGAACGTGCTGAGTCCGGGGCCGATCGCCACACCGATGCAGGACCAGGTTCTCGACGAGGAGGCGAAGCGGATGTTCGAATCCCTGATCTCGCGGGGAAAGATGGGTCGTCCTGAGGAAATTGCGGCGGCCGCGCTGTTTCTTGCTTCAGATGATTCGAGCTTTGTGAATGGGGTTGAGTTGTCTGTTGACGGCGGCTTCTCGGCCATCTGAAATCGCGCCGAAAGGCGTGCAGGGGGCTGCAACTTGACGAAGATGATCCGGTTTGTATCGATAAATATGGAATCCCCATCAATAAAGGGGATTAATTTCAGTGATTGTCAGGCGGAGTATTGTCATGGCTGCTCGCGCTGCCCTCGCTGCAAACGGCGATGAGGGCGCTCGGTTCCGCGTGTCTACTGTGGCTCGCGTGGCGCATCGCGCGCAGCGGGATCACAACCTGGCAGGACAAGACGATCATCGACACGACCAATGTTTTCGGAGTTCCCATTGAAGACCTGCAAGGTCAGCCGTCGTCCGCAGTTGTCGCCAAAGCGTTTACCGGCGCCAGGGTCGTCAAGGGCTTTAACCATCTGCCCGCTGCCGTTCTGGCTGCTGATCCGAACGTGAACGGCGGCAACCGCGTCGTGTTTTTGTCGAGCGATGACGACAATGCGGTGGCACCAGTCGCAGCTTTGGCCGAATACCACGGTTTCGCGCCGATTGCGCTAGGACCGCTCAAGGATGGCGGCTCGCTCGTCCAGGCCAGGGGGAATGCCTGGGCTCAGTTGATCTTCAAGGATCTCGTTAAGTTTAAATGGCGGCGCGTCACGACAAAGTCACGGCGGCCACGCGCATCGCTAAACGCGTGCTGGTGATCTGACCGAGATTCAGTTGGTGCTTCTGGGCGAGTGCCTGATGGCCGCTAGCGCCCGTACGACAGACGTGGTGCGGACGGATGTCCGTTCGGAACTGGAAAGCGGTCGTCGCCGACGTCGCGATCCGAGTAACGGCTTCACGCCCTGAGGCGGTCCGTCAAGGTTTTCCCGGGGCCGCGCGCCAATCGACCCAACGACAGCGGTATTCAAACGGTCAAATTGCGAGGGATGACCATTCGCCTTTCCCCACTGGGTGTCCCACTACATGAGCGACGCGGTGCCCATCGCAAGCCAGATGAAGTCGCCCGTTTCTTCACGGCAGAAGCAATGGTCTGCCTTTGTCGACTCATCGCTTAGGATTGGAGGGCGACGGAAAAATTCTGCCCTTGCCACGTCTGACTCAAGGTCCAGAAAAAGGTGAATGCAAGCGATGAACCGGCCTGGGCTGCTTGCGTGACCAGGTCGACGTAGTAGATGCCGACCGCCGTTGTGGTGGCTTCGCTGTCCTCCGACGAGGCCCAGTCGTCGATCGACCAGCGCAGGCGGAAAGGCGCAGCCAAAGGGATCCGAAGTGTCGTGGCGGCAGGAATCGACGGCAGCGGGCGGTTGAAGTTCCAGATTTCGATGGTGCTGCGGGCGCGCGGGGCCTGGGCAAGCCGAGGCTGATAACGGCCGGCGACGACATCGAGGCGGTCGAAGACGTGACCATCAGAAGCGGAGCGAACGAGCTTTATGTATTCGGCGTGGGCCCACGCGAGCGGCGTGGCTGAGCCCGTCGGCCCGCCGGTCACGAAGGGCGTGTTGGGCAGATCGGGCAGATCCCACACTTGCTCGGGAAGCAGACCGCGCGTTCCTGCGAACGCCTCGAGAGCGCGGATGTAGGGTATAGGATCGCCACCGGCGGCCAATTCATAATGGCCGCGTTCGCCAGCAAGCAGCGGCCAGGGGCGCCCAACCCCGAAGGAAGAGCCGTCGTACCAGTCCTCACCGAGATTGCCCTGGCCGTAACCGTCATGGTTGTATCGATAAAAGCCCAGTCCCTGTGGCAGATTTTTTCTGATTACTGCATCGACTACCTTGATCGAGTTGACGATGATCGGATCATTCGCGGCGCGAATGCCATAGCGCACCAGCTCGAGAAAGCCTGCGTCTACGATGGTGTTTGCGTCGTACTCGTTCCTCCAGACGCTTACCTTGGCGGTGTTTGGATCTTCTGGAAAATCGAAGACGCCATTGATGTGCGTCGGCAAGATTCGAATGTAGTGCTGCGCAATGTCTGGAACCAGTGTGCCTTGCGTGGTGACGCACCATGTCTCGAGATGCGATTCCAGAAAGTCCGCGTATTCGAGCAGGAACTGGGCGGTTTTGGCGTCCGCCCATTTCGCGGCCGCACAGACCAGCGCCGCGATGTTCGATGCCAGTGTCGAAGGCGAATAGCCTTCGAGTTCTTCCCATCGTTCCTGCTGAGTCATGGGGCCGTTCTTGATCAATGCGCCTGCCGCGGCCAGCACCATTCCGGTGGGATCGAATTGACGCAGCAGACCGGCCTCGCTCAAGTGGTAGGCCAGGATGATTGGAAAGGAATATTCGTCAAGCTGCGAGGCATTGCCGGGCCACGGCTCGCCGTCGATGAAAAACTTTTGCGGAAAGCTGCCATCCGCCAATTGCGATGCCGCGAGAAACATCAGTCCACGCAGCGGCGCATCCTGCGCACCCGAGGCCAGCAGCGCGAGTGCGCTTTGGCACATGTCACGCGGCCAGACCATGTGGTAGCCGGCAGCGAGGTCCCGCATCGTCTGTCCCCACGGGATGCTCAATGAAGCCACCAGTGCGCCGTCGGCCGTCTTGTCCTCATGCGCGAGCAACACGTTGCGGCTCATGTTGAAGAGCGCATTGCCATCGCCCGTAATGTTCGCCTTGGGCTCGAACGGGTCACGAACAGCGTCGTTCCAGCCCTGGTTGAACGCTTGCTTGTGGCTGTATGGGTCGGCGGGTCCGTCGAAGGGGTAGGCCAGCGCCTCGGATACGGCGGTCAACGCCTTGTTGGGCGTGCTCTGCGTAATCGGTGTCGGTTCGTCGACGCAGAACGCCAGTGCGAGAACGAATTGATTTTGCCCTGCGCGGTTGATCTCTGCCGTCACGGCGACGTATCCGTCCTTTGCTGCGTCGTAGTTCCAGACCGGCAAGCGCCTGTTTGCGATGATGTCGGTCCAGCCATCGTTCACTCCCACGAAGCCGCAACTCGTCGTGCCGAAGCCGCAGTCGGCGCCCAGCGCCAGCCAGTAATGGTCGCGCGTCGCGACCAGGCGATCGCCATTTGCGGTGCTGACGCGATGCGCGGTGTTGCCAGCGCCGTATCCCGCCATGTGAGGCGCCAACAACGCGTAGACGTGCAGTTTGTTAAGGAAATCCTGATCCCCCTGCAGTGTCGTGCGAACCAGCACGCAGGCCGAACCCTTCTCGGCGATCACGTCCTGCACGACGGTGTAGGGCTGCCCTTTCGCCTGGGATGTGAGCCGGAAGGATAGGGCGGGCGGCTCCGGCCATTCGCATCGATGGTCGAAGTCCTTCTGCGCGTCGTGATAGAAGGTCGACCCGTCGGTAATGATCAGCTGGAAGTCTCGTACCTGAGGGGTGTCGACATCCGGGAAGTAGATTTCCGTGAGGATGCCGCCTGCTGTCGTGTACCAGACCTGGCTCGACAGCGAGTACGCCGTTCCGACGGCGTCTTTGTCCGCGCGGCTCCAGTTCAGCGGATTGCCAGGTGCGCTCGGAGCCGGATTCGATTCAAGCAGATATGCCATCGCATCTCACTCCATTATTCTCTTTGCTTCGATCCAGAAATCCACGTGATGAGCAGAAGAACGGGCATGCTACGCGTTGTAGATCGAGGATAGCGCTTTTGACGTGCATAGAGAGGACACGTGAGCCCGCCCAATCAGCGACAGTCCTAACAAGTTCAGAGGGACGCGTGGCGGGCGTGCCCTCCATCGCATGCATGTAGAAGTCCTCTTTGCGTGCGGCGCGTGAGCGTGATTACGCTGGCGCACGGAGGGGGCATATATGCGTTATGTATTCCGCAGGAATAGCTCAGTAGGAGCAATGGACGACGAGTCAGACGAGAGATTCTTGCGGGACTGTTTTTTCGACACTGGGGACCTCGCGGCCTTGGTGGATTGCGATGACCCAAAGGAATGATTGTCGGCCGCGTTGGCGCCAGAAATAGCGTTCTGCTTTCCCGCCTCCTCGCGGAGCAACATAACGCAATAGAGATTCGCGCGAAACACTCTCCCTCAGTTATGTCGCGAATTCCGACATTATCCAGTTTTTCGAATCCGCCGGTTGAAGCTTGAGCTATTTTATCAATTGCCTTGGCGTCAAGTGTTTGTGGTGGAATTGCTATGCAAACGGTACCGTATATCTCGGGAAGATCCTTGGGGATTTCTCGAACAATTCCGGAAATATTTTCTCGCGACCCGCAAAAAAAGAGCCGTCGAATATTTACGTGAATGAAATGATCATTTTTGGCAGGATACCAAAACGCGCGTCAGGTCTGCACGGCGTCCGGATAGTGGTGTGGGACATGGGGTGCGCATTACTGTATGAGTATGCAGTATAGCTAGGTCTGACGAGTACTGGCACATATCTAGCTGGCGCGCGGTTGGCAATTGCGACATGCCGCGCCTCATAAAGGTGACGTTATTGTTTGAGTTGTAAGCTAAATGGATTAATCGTTCTATCGTGCAAGCCACGGTCGCGTCTTCAACTCACCTGTCATGCGCTGGTTTTTATGGAGTTTGACGATGAGTTCCTTTTCTACATGGCATTGGCAGTGGCTCATTGTCTTAGTCGCTATTGCCGGGTATTCATTCCCACCTACGTAGCCTTTTGTCGCCGACACCAAAACCGCATAGCGTTGAATCAGGCCACTGTAGGTGTCATCCGCGACACCGATCCCACCTCGAATGGGTGTCATCAGACACCTATCCCTTCGCCCCTGTGCGGGACGGCACCTATCGATACGATTTCCGCGAGGACTGCTATGCGGCGATACTCCAGCCAGATGATTTGCCAGCATCGTTCATTAGAGCCCGTGGCTACAAGGAATCCAGGGGTTCCAGTCCTCCCATCACTTATCGATAGGCAACTCGGTCAAGACTCGGGCGCCAGCCGAACTCCAGTGCGAGAGCGTGTCGCTCTTCGCCCAAATCGGGACGCAAAAAAGCCCGCTCGATGGCGGGCCTTATTCGGAAATCCTCGCTCCGTTCCGAATTTCACTGATGAAATCTGAGGAATTCGATAGGCGATTGATTCTAATGGATTCTTTGGGGTGGCTGATGGGACTCGAACCCACGACGACAGGAATCACAATCCTGGACTCTACCAACTGAGCTACAGCCACCACTAACGTCCGCTTGACTTGCTCTAAAAACCTGTCGCGCCGACGAAGAAACGAGATTATAGGGGACTAGATTGTGGTTTGCCTAGTCCTTTATTCAAAAAGTTCGAGGGGCTCGCGCAGATGCTGTCTTGCTTCGTCGAAGATGGTCAGATCACGGGCCGCAAGTCGCTTGCTGTCGGACAAAACTCGACGCCAACCACGCGCACCCGCTTCGCCGCGATACAGCCCAAGCGCATGGCGCGTGATCGCGCCGAGATAGGTGCCGCGCGCCATTTCGGTCGCGCAATACTCGATCAGTTTCGCTTCGACCTGCTCGCGCGTCAGCGGCGCCTGCGCGGAGCCGTAGAAGCGCGCGTCGACATCGGCGAGCAGGTAGGGGTTGTGATACGCCTCGCGCCCGAGCATCACGCCGTCGACGTGCTGAAGATGCGCGTCGACTTCGTCGAGCGTCTTGATACCGCCATTGATGATGATTTCCAGCTGCGGAAAATCGCGCTTCAACTGATACGCGTAGTCGTACTTGAGCGGTGGAATCTCGCGGTTTTCCTTCGGGCTCAGGCCCTTCAGGATCGCGTTGCGCGCATGAACGATAAAGACCTCACAGCCGGCTAGCGCGATCGTGCCGACAAAATCGCGGACGAAGCCGTATTCCTCGACCGTATCGACGCCGATGCGGTGCTTGACCGTGACTGGCACCGATACGACGTCGCGCATCGCCTTCACGCAATCGGCGACGAGTTGCGGCTCGTTCATCAGGCATGCGCCGAACGCGCCGCGTTGCACGCGCTCGGATGGGCAGCCGCAATTCAGGTTGATTTCGTCATAGCCCCATTGCTCGCCGAGCTTGGCCGAACGCGCGAGATCGTCGGGCTCGCTGCCGCCGAGTTGCAGCGCGACTGGCGCTTCGTCGGGCGTGAATGCGAGATGACGCGGCACGTCGCCGTGCAGCAGCGCGCCGGTCGTCACCATTTCCGTGTAAAGCCAGGTACGGCCCGAAATCATTCGATGCAGCGAGCGGCAATGACGATCCGTCCACTCCATCATCGGGGCAACGGACACGCGGCGGGGGCTGGGAGTGCGAGGTAAAGACATGGAGCGGCCAAGCGGCTTGAATCAAAACATCAATTTTACCGCAAGGCCAGAAACCGCCGGGCGCTGGAGCCATATCGCGACAGAGGCGGGCGCCGGTTCGTCAATGCGTCAATGCTTCAATGCCCATGGCCCCCCATCCCGCCACCACTGCTCCATGAGCTGCCGCCGCCGTGCATGCCGCCGTATCCGCCACCGTGCCATCCGCCGTCCCCGCCATGCCAGCCGCCGTGCCCGCCGTGCCAGCCTCCGCCATGCCATCCGCCGCGCCCGTGCCAATACCCATGTCCGTAATAGCAGCACCGCCCTCCGAAACCGCCATAGATACCAACCGAGCCGTACGCCGGTCCGTAGTAAGGCGGTCCATACGCGTAGGGATAGTAGGGTTGCGCGTAGCCGTAGTCCGCTGGCGGAGCGACGACGCATCCAGTGATGCTCGCTGCCGCGGCCGCGAGCAGCGTCATCGATGCAATGAGCCTGGTCACGATTTTCTCCTTCACGTAATCCTCAGAAAAACCGCGCGCAACGGAGTTCAGCCGCGTTTGTGTCCGAGCGTTACCGGCGCCGGCGCGGCGGTGCGCGCTCGGGGCTTCGACCACGCGAGCCGTTGCCGCGACGCTCGACCGTTTCGCTAAACTTCTCGCGTATTACCGAGCGGCGCTGCGGTGAAACTTCGTTAACGATCTGAAACATTACTGAAGGGCGTGGCTGCTAACTTCCATCGGATGATTCGTCGTTTGAGTCGGAAGCGATTCGCGTGCCCGCGCGGAAATCCGCGCTTCTGCTCGACGAAAGCGAACAACCCATTCGCCCGCGACGCCGCCGCCCGACCGCCGTCGCGCTAGGAGCTGGTCGACGATAGCGAAGCGAACGTGCGTCGCATGCACGCGCATTGCGGGGTCGAGTGAGACGAACGTTGCCTCGCATTTCGCGAGAAGATGCGGCGTGTCAGCACCGCGAGTTCGGCACAGGTGCGCCGACCGTTGTATCGAACGTCGGTGCGGCGCTGGCAGCCGCGAGGCGAATTGCCTGAACCGCTATGGGAAGGTCTCGGACCCGACCTGACGGCGGCCGACGCTCAACGCGCGATTACTGACACGTGATGCAGCCACGGGTACACGCCGGCAGTGAACGCCGCGTAGATCGCGGCCATCGTCACGCCGGCGGCCGTGCCCCAGATGTCGCGCGAGGCCGCGCCCTGGCGAAAATGCACGGGCAGTCCGACCACGACGTAGCCGATCACGAAGAACAGGATGACCGCGCGCACCGGCGACAGATCGTGGCCGATGAATTCGAGCAACGCCGACAGGCTGAATTGCGACATGGACATGCAGGCAGTCACGAAGGCGGGGGATCGGACAGCGCCGGAACACATCGAAATTGTTCAGTGAATGACGACTGATCCGCTTCACTCTCGACGTTTCACAGCGCGACGACCTATGCCGATTAAAGGCCACGCAAACGTGATCCGCAAGAAAAAACCTGTATGAATTTGTACTGTCCTACATTGCTTGCAGCTTGCCTGCGCCGCGACTTTCAGCCGGCTTGGCAACGCTTTCACGGCGACGGTCTCAACGCTCCAGGGGCTTCGGTTTGCGCAAGGGGCCGAGCAGCGGTTTCAAGCCGTTGTGATCGATCTCGTGCATCAACGCGAGCAGACGGCCGATCTCGCCGGGCGGAAAGCCCTGGCTCGCGAACCAGTTCAGATAGTGGCCGGGCAGGTCGGCGATCACGCGGCCTTTATATTTCCCGTAGGGCATCACGCGCGTGACCAGCAATTCGAGGTGTTCGTGATTCATGGCAACGAAGTCATGATGAAACGCGCATCGAGAGCGCAAAGCGCGCAACGCGCAAGCACCAGGCGGCGCGCTGCAACGCATGGCCCCGCATTCTAGCCTTGCTGCAGGTAATGCGCCGGCGTGGTAACGTCTGCGCTTTCCGTTCACATCTTCAACAGGACAAGTTAGATGGAATACCGCAGACTCGGCGACTCCGACGTGCAGGTTAGCCTGATTGGTCTCGGCACGATGACGTGGGGCGAGCAGAACACCGAGCAGGAAGCGCACGCGCAGATCGACTACGCGCTCGATCACGGCGTGAACCTGATCGACACCGCGGAAATGTATCCGGTGCCGCCGCGCGCCGAAACGCAAGGCTCGACGGAGCGCTACATCGGCACGTGGCTCGCGCAGCACAAGAGCGCGCGCGAGAAGATCGTGCTCGCCACCAAGATCGCGGGCCCCGCGCGTCAGCCGCACAATCCGCGTCATATTCGCGGCGAGGGCAACCAGTTCGATCGCAAGAACCTGACCGAGGCGCTCAACGACAGCCTCAAACGTCTGCAAACGGACTACGTCGACCTGTATCAGCTGCACTGGCCGGATCGCAGCACGATGACGTTCGGCCGCCCGTCGTATCCGTGGGTCGACGACGCGTACACGGTGCCGATCGAGGAAACGCTGACGGTGCTCGCCGATTTCGTGAAGGCAGGCAAGGTGCGCCATATCGGCGTGTCGAACGAAACGCCGTGGGGCGTCGCGCAGTTTCTGCGCGCGGCCGAAAGGCTCGGCTTGCCGCGCATCGTCAGCATCCAGAATCCGTACAGCCTGTTGAACCGCACGTACGAAGTGGGTCTGTCCGAGTACGCGCATCGCGACAACATCGGTCTGCTCGCGTATTCACCGCTCGCGTTCGGCTGGCTGTCGGGCAAGTACGAAGGCGGCGCGCGTCCTGCCGGCGCGCGCATCACGCTGTTCGAGCGCTTCCAGCGCTATAGCAAGCCGCAAGCCGTGCAAGCGACCACGCGTTACGTCGAGCTCGCGAAGCGCCACGGCATGACCCCCGCGCAATTCGCGCTCGCGTTCGTCAATCGCCGGCCGTTCGTGACCAGCAATCTGATCGGCGCGACCTCGCTCGAGCAATTGAAGGAAAACATCGCCAGCGTGGACGTGAAGCTGTCGCCGGAAGTGCTGGCGGAAATCGACAGGCTGCACGAGCTGCAGCCGAATCCGGCGCCTTGATGTCGAGGTAAGCGCGACGCGCTTGCCGCGGTGGCCCCGGTCGATTGCCGGGGCCGCCGCGGAAGGCGCAGCGAGTCACTCGGCATCGGCCAAACTCAACCCGCGGCCTTTGCCGTATCCACCGTCTCGCGCTTCGCCGCAAGCGGCGAATTCTCGCCGAGATCCCAGAACAGTCCCGCCATCATCTGCAGTCCCTCGCGCACCACCGGAGCCAGAAGGTGCTCGTTCGGCGCATGCTGCGAGCAGGCCGGATAAGAATGCGGCACCCAGATCGTCGGCAGACCGAGCGTGTCGGCGAATACCTCGTTCGGCAGCGTGCCGCCGAGATTCGGCAGCAGCGCGGTCTTCTTGCCGGTGGTCGCTTCGAGCGACGCGATCGCCCACGTGACCCACGGATCGTCGGGATCCAGCCGCGTGGCTGGCGCGCCGCGTTCGACGTCGATTTCGACCAGCTGAAAACCGTGCGCATCGAGATGCGCGCGCAGGTGCTCGCCGAGGTTTTCCCAATCGGTGCCGACCACGAAACGCAACTGGCAGACCGCGAACGCCGACGGCGGAATCGCGTTGACCGGGTTCTCCGGATTGCCCGCCTTGAAGGCCAGCACTTCGAAGCTGTTCCAGCCGAACACGCGCTCGGGCGCGGAAAGACCCGGCTCGCCCCAGTTATCATCGACGGTGGGGTCGCCCGGACCGTTGCCCACCGTGATGTCGGCAAGTGCGCGGCGCACGGCCTCGGGGATCGGCGGCGGACGCAGGCCGTCGACTGCAATCACGCCGCGCGCATCGACGAGACTCGCGAGCGCGTTGGCGAGCACCGTCGCCGGATTGCGCAGCAAGCCGCCCCAGTTGCCCGAGTGATGCGCGCCGTCGCGCAGGTTCAGCGATAGTCTGAAATTGACCGCGCCGCGCGAGCCGAGAAACACGGTCGGACGACGCGCTGCGAGACGCGGACCGTCGGAGGCGATCAGCACGTCGGCGGCCAGTTCGTCGCGATGCGCATGGCAGATCGCGTCGAGCCCCGGTGAGCCGGTTTCCTCGCCCATCTCGATCAACAGCTTCGTGTTGAAGCCGAGTTTGCCGTCGCGCGCGGCGAGTGTGCTCGCGAGCGCGGCGAGGTTGATCGAGTGCTGGCCTTTGTTGTCGGCGGTACCGCGACCGAACCAGCGCTCGCCTTCCACGGTCACCGCCCACGGCGTCAGCGGCGCGCGCCACTGGCTGTCGTAGCCGCGCACGACGTCGCCGTGGCCGTAGATCAGCACGGTCGGCAGATGATCGCCTTCGTGACGGTTGGCGATCAGGAACGGACCGAAGCCGTCGACCGGGTTATCGACGATGCGCGTGCTGAAGCCGAGGCGCTCCGCTTCGGGCTGGATTTCGTCGGTCAGATAGGACAGCAGCAGCGCGCCGCGATCGCTTTCCTGGCTTTCGGTGCGAAATCCGACGCGGCGGTTCAGATCGGCGAGAAAAGCGCCGGATTCGAAATGCCGGGTGGCGAGCTCGATGGCCTGGTTGCGGCTCATGTCGATGTCTCCGATGCGGGGGATGGGTGAAGGGGCTGAGGGCCGCCAGGCTCGATGGCTCGATGCTCGGCGCGGCGTTCAGGCGAATCGCCTGCAACGTCATTGCAACCGATTCTAGAAGCGCGCCATTTTTGTCACAATGATCATGTTTCGAAGCTTGCCTTGCCGGAAAAGCAAAGCGTCGCGCGTCGGCTCGAACCGCGGCACCCGCCCACCCATGGCACCGTTGCAACAGATTCGATCGAGGCGTCCAGGATGGCACGTTCACTGCATGGCATCGCGTTGCGTTATTTCGTCGAAGTCGCGCGCAGCGGCTCGCTGAGCGACGCGTCGGAACGGCTGCACGTCGCGGTATCGGCGATCAGCCGACAAATCGCGCGGCTCGAAAGCGGGCTCGGCGTGACGCTGTTCGAGCGGCGTCCGCGCGGCATGGCGCTGTCCGAGGCCGGTGAGCGGCTGCTTGCGTACGCGCAACGCAGCCTGCTCGAAGCCGAGCACGTGATGAAAGAGATTAGCGGCCTCGCGAGCTTGCACGGCAGCCGGATCAAGATCGC
This sequence comes from Paraburkholderia lebeckiae, assembly GCF_014201005.1. NCBI lineage: Bacteria > Pseudomonadati > Pseudomonadota > Betaproteobacteria > Burkholderiales > Burkholderiaceae > Paraburkholderia > Paraburkholderia lebeckiae. The sequence continues at coordinate 76,643 of NZ_JACHDK010000002.1, forward strand.
GACCGCCGAGGGCTTTGCGGTCGACTTCCTGCCTGCCGCGATTGCGGATTTCCGCGCCGAGCACCCCGGCATCGATTTCACGCTGACCGTGATGTCGCCGGCCGACGCCACTCGCCACGTGCGCGACGGCGACGTCGATATCGCGCTGTCGTTCAGCCTCGCGCCAGAGAAGGGCGTGAAGGTCGAGCACACCGAACGCGCGCCGGTGTTCGTGCTGCTGCGCGCCGATCACCCGCTCGCGGCGCGCGCGAAACTGTCGCTCGCCGAGGTGAGTCGCTATCCGCTCGTGTTGTCAGAGACGGGCACCACGATTCGCCAGTTGATCGACATCACGTGCGCGCTCGAAGGCATCCTCCTCGAGCCGGACCTGATCTGCAACAACAGCGGCGCGAGTTATCGCTACGCGCAGCGGTCCGGAGCGATCATGTTCACGGGGCTGCTGTCGGTGCGCGACCGCTATGCCGACGACGGCTTCGTCGTGATTCCGCTCACCGACCCGCAGATGCGCCAGCGCAGCATCCAGGTGCAGACGATGGCGGGGCGCGAGTTGCCCTCGTCGGTGCGCACGTTTCGCGACCATTTGATCGCGCGGATCGCGGATGCGAAGCCGGCTGGGGCGCAGGCGTCGAAGGTCGCCGGCGGACGCGGTAAACGTACGCCGCGGCGTCCGCGAGCCGATGCATGAAATGCGTCACATGCAACGCACCAAGCGGCAAATGTTCTCCCGGAATCCGAATCACGACCTAAACTGTGGTGGACGGCAAGGACGGCCCTGAGAAAACGACCCTGATGGTGCGCGCCACGATCAGGGGAAACGCGGAACAATGGCAGTCGAACCGCGGACCTGCCGCCCAGCCCGCGATGCTGCAATGCACACAGGCGGCAACAGATGGACCCAAATAGAAACGCGGCGCGTCGTCCCGATGGCGCGTTGCCCACAACAGAGCGATAGGACCAACACAGCCATGGCGCAACAGAAAACCAATCCAAAACTCGAGCAGGCTCTCACGCGCGGTGATCTCGCGATCCGTCAGGCGAACTCGGCGCGAGCGACCGCGTTGTTGCGTGCGCTCGCCAAGATGATCGTCGATGCGTCGGCGACCATCGGCGTGGAAGCCTTCACGCTGATTCACGACGGCGACAAGATCTACGATCCCGCCGATGGTATATGGCCACAGGCGCTGCTGATCTCGCTCGACGGTCCGGTCGAGGACGCCGATCCCGACGAATTGCGCACGGTGCGGCTGATCGCGGATGATCCGGCCACCGTGTTCCGGGTGGAGTGGCAGCGCGCCGATGGCAAGATCGGGCGTCACGAGGGCGGCCCGTTCGCGACGGTCGCGTTCATCTCCGACGTCGACATTCCGTGGACCGATGACGAGGACTGAGCGCGCGCAACGATAGCAAACACGCCATGCGACGACCGACGCGGCGTCGTCTTGCGCGGGTGCAGGCGCAACGCGCCGCCCGCGCATTCGGCTTACTTCATCATGCGACGCCGAAACAGGATCGCCGACACGATGAAGCCGCCGATCGCATAAGCGGCCAGCACGCTCACATGCAGCGCGGCGTACTCCATCGGCCGACCGAGCATCGCCGGGCGCATCAGATCGACCGCATTGGCGAGCGGCAGCGCGGCAGTCACCGCTTGCGCGGCGCCGGGCAGTTGCGAGATCGGAAAGAACACGCCGGAGAGCAGCAGCATCGGCGTGAGCACGAGCGTCTGATAGAACATGAAAAAGTCGTATGACGGCGCGAGCGCCGTCACGATCATCGCGAGGCTCGCGAACGCGAGACCGGCCAGCACGATGACCGGCAGCGCGAGCAGCATCGACGGAAAACTCGCATAGCCGAGCGCGCCCGCCACCAGCATGATCGCCACACCCGACAACACCGATTTGCTGGCGGCCCACACCACCTCGCCGAGCACGATATCGCCGAGCGTGAGCGGCGTATGCATGATCGCTTCCCACGTGCGCTGCACGTGCATGCGCGAAAAGCCCGAATACATCGACTCGAAGCTCGCCGACATCATCACGCTCGACGCCACCGTGCCCGCCGCGAGGAACGAGATATACGACACGCCGTCGACGTGCCCGACCATCAGCCCGAGCCCGAGGCCGAGACCGAACAGATAGATCATCGGATCGGCGAGGTTGCCGAACATCGACGCGATCGCGAGCTTTTTCCACACCAGGTAGTTGCGGCGCCATACCGCGATCCAGTTCGTGGCGTTGGCGGGGAAGGCACCGAACGGCTCTTGCGCCGATGGCGTGCCGTCGTGGGTTTCGTAAGTACGTGCGTCCATCAAGTGTCTCGCTATGGGTTCAGTCCTGCATCTCGCGACCGGTGAGCCGCAGAAACACATCCTCGAGATTCGCCGGCCGATGCAGATAGCGCAAATCGGCGCGCTGCTTGAGGCGCATATGCACGGGCTGCGCGTCGTTCACGTAACAGAACAGCGTCTCGCCGCTGATCTCGGTGCGCTCGGCGAGCGGCGCGAGTTCGTCGCGCAACGCAAACGGATCGGGGCCGTAGATCTCGATCACGTCGCAGCCGATCTCGGATTCGATCAACTCGCGCGGCGCCCCTTCGGCGATCTTGCGGCCTTCCTCGATCACGCACAGTCGATGACAGAGCCGTTCGGCTTCTTCCATGAAGTGCGTGGTCAGCAGGATGGTCTTGCCGCGCGCGAGCAGCGAGCGCAGCCGCTCCCAGATCAGATGGCGCGCTTGCGGATCGAGACCGGTGGTCGGCTCGTCCATGATCAGCACGTCGGGATCGTTGATCAGTGCGCGCGCGAGCGTGAGGCGCCGCTTCATGCCGCCCGACAGTTCGCTCACGCGCGCGTCCGCCTTGTTCTCGAGGCGGGCGAATTCGAGCAGACCCGGCACCGCCGCGCGACACTGCGCGGCGCTCAGACCGAAGTAGCGACCGAATACGAGCAGATTTTCGCGCGCCGTGAAATCGGGATCGAGGTTGTCGAACTGCGGCACCACGCCGACGCGCGAGCGTGCGAGGCGCGCGCGGCCCGGGATCGGCTCGTCGCACAGCCGGATCGCGCCGGCGTCGGGCGCCGCAATGCCGAGCAGCATGCGCAATGTCGTGGTCTTACCGGCGCCGTTGGGGCCGAGCAGCCCGAAGCATTCGCCGGTGTTCACATGAAACGACAATCCGTCGACGACCGTTTTTTCGCCGTAGCTTTTCCTGACCTGATGGAATTCGATGGGGGCGGTGGGCATGGTTCGAGCAAGGCTCCGGGAAAAGACACAAGGTACGCGCAAGACACACAACATAGCTGCGATGCACGCATTGCGCACGCGAAGCCGCTTGCTCCAGGTATCGGATCGCTGATGCGAGCGGGTGTCCGGGAACGCGTCATGCGTGGGGTGCGATGTGCTCGTCGGTGTCGATTGGCGCCGCTGATTGGCGGTGGCACGACTGGCACGTCAACAGGCCCGCAGTGTGTCGACGCAGCGTTCGCAAACGAAGTTTTGCATTGCGGCATCCGTGTGCAAACGCTGCGTCGGGTCGCCCAACGCTTGTGCAGACTGGATCGGCATGCACCGAGTATGCACTTAGCGTTTTCCATCCCTTGCAAGCTGAATTGCGGCGCACCATGATTGATTCAGACCGCGCTTTCCGCGCGAATGGAGAAAACAGATGGCGAGCTACCAGAAAATTCTGTTGTGCTACGACGGCTCGCGCGAAGGCCGCAAAGCCCTGCGTTGCGGTGCCGATCTGGCGTTGGAACTGAAGGCGGAAACGCATCTGCTGTCGGTGGTCGACATGCGTTCTAGCATTGCCCAAAGCGCGGGCCTGCTGACGGACGTCGCCTGCGGCAGCTTTGAAAAAACAGCCCGCGAGATTTTGCAGGAGGGCGTGAACTGGCTGACCGAACGCGGCGTGAGCGCGCAAGGGCATTTCGCATTCGGTCATCCGATCGACGAGATCGCCAATCTTGCCAACGAGTTGCAGGTCGACCTCGTGGTGGTGGGTCATCGCTGCCGGACTGGTTTGTCGCGGTGGTGGATGGGGGCGGGCAACACGCCGCTGCTCGACCGCGTGTCGTGCAGCATTCTGGTGGCGTGCTCGTCCGCGCAGGAGCAGCAGCAGGCAGCTGCGGCGTAATAGGCTAGTGAGGGACGCGAAGCCGCGCGCCCTGTCATCTAGCCCAGAATGTGAATAGACCCTGTCGCGTGGCCGGCCCCGATGGCCAGCCACGCATCTCATCCGGCCAGGCTTCGATCTCACTCGTTCAGATCGATCGCCGCGAGCTTCCACGTGACTAGACCTTCGCGACGCAAGATTGCCGAATAGTTCGCGTTACCTTCGCCACGCCGGTACGTGACGACAAACTCGTTGAGACTGCGATAGCCGGCCGTGCTTTGACGCCCGGGCGGCGGTGCGCTTGCCTGGGTGGTGGTGTCGCCCGCGGCTGGTGCGGCCGGCGCTTCGCCGCCCGCGGCTGGCGGCGCGGACGGTTGCTCGCCCGGCGTGCCACGCGGCGGCATGCCGTTCAGCAGCGCCGCGACGCCGTCGGGTGTCGCATAGGCATCGACGAGCGGGCCGATCAGCGTCACGCCGATCACCGCGCCGATCGTGGCCATCTTGTTGCCGGCATCCGCCTCGAGTCGGCGTGTCAGCATGGCGCCCACCTGTTGCTTCAGGCTATCGCGTAGCGCGGGAAAGTCCACGTATTGATTGACAGTTTGCACGTCGCGCGCATCTGCGGCGCGTTTGAGATTGTTCACCGCGAGATACGGTGACGCATAAATAAAGCCCAGCGCGGCAATCACGATCACCACGATCAGCGTGATCAGCAGCGGCCGGGTGGCGCTGCCCTGTGTGCGTTTCCGAATTGTCATCGAATGGGACTCCACGTCAGTGATGATCTAACGTCGACCACGGCGAGGTCGGAACGATCCCATCCCACGCGAATCTCTGAACATCCGAAGTGCTTGTTGCATGCGTACTCAGGATTCGCTCAGGCTTCGAACACCGCGCCGTGCACGTTGGCTTCGTCGGCTATGCAGCGATCGATCATACGGCATACGGCGTCGACCGTGCCGACCATGATCAGTCGCGACGGTCCATGATAGACCCGCACCGGCGCGCGACGCGCGGGCTCGGCGATGTTCAGCGCCGAATTCAGCGACACGCGCGCGAACGCCGGCAACGACGACGGCAGACCGGAAGCTTCGGCAGTCGCGTCGAAGAGCGACGGCGTGCGCGCAGCGGGCGCCTCGATTAGTGCGCAGGGCGTGAGCTTGCGCAGATGGCGCAGACGGCCGAACTGGCGAAAGGGCAACAGGCGGGCAAGGCGTTCCATGAGTCTCTCCAGGCGATGCGGCGTAGATGCGGGCGTAAATTCGGGCGTAAATGCGGCTCGGGTCGGACAAACCGGCGCAAGCGTTCTGGCGACAGCGAAAGATCAGAACTCGCTGGGACGGATCAGCCCGACCGCGATTCCTTCGAGCGCGAAATCGGCGCTGCCGGTTTCCACGAAGATGTTGTCGTAATCGGGGTTTTCGGCGATCAGTTCGATGCCGTTCGGCCGGCGCTTCAGACGCTTGACCGTCACGTCGTCGCCAAGCCGCGCAATGATGATCTGGCCGTCCTTCGCTTCGGTGCGCTTTTGCACCGCGAGCAGGTCGCCGTCGAGAATGCCCGCGTCGCGCATCGACAGGCCGCGCACCTTCAGCAGGTAGTCGGGCTTGCTCGAGAACAGCGCCGGGTCACACGCGTAGTGCTGCGAGATATGTTCCTGCGCGAGGATCGGGCTACCCGCCGCGACCCGGCCGATCAGCGGCAACGACAACTGCATCAGGCCCGCATGCGGCAGGGTGAACTGATACGGCGCGTCCTCCTGCCCAGACAGCAGGCGGATGCCGCGCGACGCGCCGGCCGCGAGTTCGATCACGCCCTTGCGCGCCAGCGCGCGCAGATGCTCTTCCGCGGAATTGGCCGAGCTGAACCCGAGTTCGGCGGCAATTTCCGCGCGGGTGGGCGGAAAGCCGGTGCGTTCGATCGCGCGGCGGATCAGATCGAAAACCTGCTGCTGTCGTGCGGTGAGTTTTGTCATGGCCACTGTATGTATGAACAGGTGACTGTATTTTTATACAGTATTCGGCGCATTTCAAGCTTTACTTTAAGTTCGGCGCAAGGGGCGCGCTGAGACGTCGTTGATCGGCGACACGACGGCGTTTTCGGCGTCCCAGCAGCCGGCGCATCTGTCGTTACCACTTTTGAGTATTAAAAAATGAAGAAACATTATTTTTAATGATGAAAGCGCTTCGATAGACTGGCCTCCGGTTGGCGCTCATGTGCACGTGACCGCGACGCAGAACAACACCAGACGCTCACCAGCGGACATCACGCGGAGAAAAATTGAAATGAACCATCGGCATACGGGGCTCGCGGCTCGAACCAGAAAACTGATCGCGGCGCTCGCCGTCGGCGCGGCGGGTGCGCTCGGCATGTTGGGCGTAAGCGGCGTCGCGCACGCCGACACCACGCTGTTGAACGTGTCCTACGATCCGACGCGCGAGCTGTATCAGGACATCAATCAGGCATTCGGCAAGGAATGGAAGGCCAGGACCGGCGAAGCCGTCACCTTCAAGCAGTCGCACGGCGGCTCGGGCGCGCAGGCTCGCTCGGTGCTCGACGGGCTGCAGGCCGACGTCGTGACGCTTGCGCTCGCCTATGACATCGACGCGCTCGCGAACAAGGGGCTCGTCGACAAGAACTGGCAAAAGCGTCTGCCGGACAACGCATCGCCGTACACGTCGACGATCGTGTTTCTGGTGCGCAAGGGCAACCCGAAGCACATCAAGGATTGGGACGATCTGGTGAAGCCGGGCGTGTCGATCGTGACGCCGAATCCGAAGACCTCGGGCGGCGCGCGCTGGAACTACCTGGCCGCGTGGGCGTACGCCGAGCATCGACCGGGCGGCAACGACCAGAAGGCCAGGGAGTTCGTCGGCAAGCTGTACAGGAACGCCGGCGTGCTCGATTCGGGCGCGCGCGGCGCGACCACGAGCTTCGTGCAGCGCGGTATCGGCGACGTGCTGATCGCGTGGGAAAACGAGGCGTTCCTGTCGCTGAAGGAGTTTGGTCCGGACAAGTTCGAGATCGTGGTGCCGTCGGTGAGCATTCTGGCCGAGCCGCCGGTTGCGGTGGTCGACAAGGTCGTCGACAAACACGGCACGCGCAAGCTGGCCGAGGCGTATCTGAACTTCCTGTATAGCGAGCAAGGTCAGGAGATCGCCGCGCGCAATTTCTATCGTCCGCGTTCCAGCAAGGTGCCCGCCGATCTGACCGCGAAGTTTCCGAAACTGAAGCTGTACACGATCGACGATTCGTTCGGCGGTTGGACCAACGCGCAGAAGACCCATTTCGCGGACGGCGGCGTGTTCGATTCGATTTATCAGCCGCAGTAAGAACCACCGCCTGAATCACAGGCAGGGGCAAAAGGGCGCGCCTGATGGGCGCGCTTTCGGCTAACCGGGGTCCGGTGGCAAGCAGAGTGCGGCAGTACCGCAGTACGGCAACACGGCAAAACGAACAACCGCGCGAGCATCAACCATGAACGGGTATCCAGCATGACCACGTTGACCTTCCGCAAGCCGAGCGCATTGCCCGGTTTTGGCCTGACACTCGGCATCACGGTGGCTTATCTGAGCCTCGTGGTGCTGGTTCCATTGGCGGCGACCTTTCTGAAAACCGCGACGCTCGACTGGGATCAGTTCGTGCGCGCGGTCACGTCGCCGCGTGTGCTCGCGTCGTATCGGCTGACGTTTTTCTCGGCGCTAGGCGGCGCGCTGATCAACGCGGTGTTCGGCTTTCTCGTCGCGTGGGTGCTGGTGCGCTACACGTTTCCGTTCAAGCGGATCGTCGATGCGGTCGTCGATCTGCCGTTCGCGCTGCCCACCTCGGTGGCGGGCATTTCGCTCGCGGCCGTGTATGCGGGCAACGGCTGGATCGGCCAGTTTCTCGCGCCGCTCGGCATCAAGATCGCGTTCACGCCGGCGGGTGTGCTGGTCGCGCTGACGTTCATCGGCCTGCCGTTCGTCGTGCGCACCGTGCAACCGGTGCTCGATGAGTTCGAGCGCGAGCAGGAGGAGGCGGCCGCGTGTCTCGGCGCGTCGCGCTGGCTCACGTTTCGCCGCGTCGTGCTGCCGGCCGTGTTCCCGGCGCTGCTGACCGGCTTCGCGCTCGCCTTTGCGCGCGCGCTCGGCGAATACGGCTCGGTGATCTTCATCGCAGGCAATGTGCCGATGAAGTCGGAGATCACGTCGCTCCTGATCATCACGAAGCTCGAGCAATACGACTATGCGGGCGCGACGGCGCTCGCGGTCGTGATGCTGGTCGTGTCGTTCCTGATGCTGCTGTCGATCAACACGCTGCAGTGGTATCTGCAGCGGCGCACGAGCCGCGGCAATACGGGATCGGCGCCAGTGGCCACGAGCGTCGCCGCTATCGGTGGAGGTGTGCAATGAGCCGCGTTCCGACCAACCCGGCGAGCGTGGCGCGTCGCCCCGATCCGGTCAGCGAGCCGGCGGTCGTGCGCTGGCTGCTGATCGGCCTCGCACTGCTGTTTCTCGCGCTGTTTCTGGTCGTCCCGCTCGCCGCGGTGTTCTACCAGGCGCTGAACAAGGGGCTGCGTTTTTACTTCGAAGCGCTCGCCGATCCGGATGCGCTGTCGGCGATCAAACTGACGCTGCTCACCGCGGCAATCGCGGTGCCGCTGAACCTCGTGTTCGGCCTTGCGGCGTCGTGGTGTATCGCGAAGTTCGAATTCCGTGGCAAGGCGCTGCTGACCACGTTGATCGATCTGCCGTTTTCGGTGTCGCCGGTGATCTCCGGTCTGATCTACGTGCTGATGTTCGGCGCGCAGGGCTGGTTCGGCCCGTGGCTCGAAGATCACAACGTGCAGATCATCTTCGCGGTGCCGGGCATCGTGCTCGCGACGATCTTCGTCACGTTCCCGTTCGTCGCGCGCGAGCTGATTCCGCTGATGCAGGCGCAGGGCAACGACGAGGAAGAAGCCGCGCACGTGCTCGGCGCATCGGGCTGGCAGACGTTCCGTCGCGTCACGCTGCCGAACGTCAAGTGGGGTCTGCTGTACGGCGTGATTCTGTGCAATGCGCGCGCAATGGGCGAGTTCGGCGCGGTGTCGGTCGTGTCGGGCCATATTCGCGGGCAGACCGACACGATGCCGTTGCACGTCGAAATCCTCTACAACGAGTACAACTTCTCGGCCGCGTTCGCCGTGGCCTCGCTGCTCGCGCTGCTGGCGCTGGTTACGCTGGGGCTCAAGCTGTTGGCCGAGCGTCAGATGTCGGCGGAACTGTCGGCGGCGCGCGAAGTGCCTGCGTATGCGGGGCCCGTGTCGCCGTCCGGCGCTTCGCAGGCCAATAGCGCGCAGTCCGCTTCTCATTCGTTTTTCGTCAACGCCACGCCTGCGTCGCAGCGACATCCGCTCAAGCAAGGAGAGCTGTAAATGGGTATCACCGTTCGTAACCTGCAAAAGCGCTTCGGCGATTTCGTCGCGCTCGACAACGTGTCGCTCGACTTTCCGCCGGGCGAACTCGTCGCGCTGCTCGGGCCGTCCGGTTGCGGCAAGACGACGTTGCTGCGTGTGATCGCCGGCCTCGAATACGCGGATGGCGGCCAGGTCGAACTGCAAGGCCAGGATGTCGCGGCGGTCGGCGCGCGTGAGCGCGAGGTGGGTTTCGTGTTCCAGCACTACGCGCTGTTCCGTCATATGACGGTGTTCGAAAACGTCGCGTTCGGGCTGCGCGTGAAGCCGCGCAAGGAACGTCCGTCCGAGCAGGTGATTCGTGAGAAGGTGCATGAGTTGCTGAAGCTCGTGCAGCTCGACTGGCTCGCACAGCGCTATCCGTCGGAGCTGTCCGGCGGCCAGCGCCAGCGCATCGCGCTCGCACGTGCGTTGGCCGTGGAGCCGAAGGTGCTGTTGCTCGACGAGCCGTTCGGCGCGCTCGACGCGAAGGTGCGCAAGGAACTGCGCAGCTGGTTGCGTCGCCTGCACGACGATCTGCATATTTCGACGATCTTCGTCACGCACGATCAGGAAGAAGCGCTCGAAGTGGCGGATCGTATCGTCGTGCTCAATCGCGGGCATGTCGAGCAGGTAGGGAGCCCACAGGAGGTGTACGACCATCCGCAGACGCCGTTCGTCTACGAGTTTCTCGGCGCGGCGAACCGCCTGCACGGCAGCGTCGATGCGCAAGGCTTCGTCGTCGATGGCGCGGCGCTGCCGGTCGCGATCGCGGAGGGTTTTAGGGGCCCGGCGTTCGCCTATGTGCGGCCGCACGATCTGCAGTTGTATCCGCAGGCGGCGGGGCATCGCGAGGGCATTGTCGTCGACGTGCGGCGCGTGGTGACGCTCGGCGGTTCGGTGCGCGTCGAGCTCTCGGGTCGCGAGGGCAATCTGCTCGAAGCCGAACTCGATCGCGAAACGTGGCGTGATCTGCAACTCGCGGTCGGCGACGGCGTGACCGCGGTGCCGCGCGCGCTGCGGGTGTTTCCGGCGCAGTGAGGTGGCGGCGCCGCTGCGCGGCGCTGATGACAAGCGAGAACGTATCAGCCGTACCGCGTGGATCGCCTGGCATTTGCGGCTCCAATAAAACTCAACTCTGGCAGAACCGGAGACACAACGATGAATTTCCAGCAATTGCGCTTCGTGCGCGAAGCCGTGCGGCAGAACATGAACCTGACCGAAGTGGCGAACGTGCTCTACACGTCGCAGTCGGGCGTATCGAAGCAGATCAAGGATCTCGAGGACGAACTCGGGGTCGACATCTTCATCCGCCGCGGCAAGCGTCTGACCGGGCTCACCGAACCGGGCAAGGCCGTGCATCAGTTGATCGAGCGGATGCTGCTCGATGCGGAGAATCTGCGCCGCGTCGCGCGTCAGTACGCGGATCAGGACAGCGGCCACCTCGTCGTCGCGACCACCCACACGCAGGCACGCTACGCATTGCCGAAGGTGGTTCGGCAGTTCACGTCGGTGTTCCCGAAAGTGCATCTGGCGCTGCGCCAGGGCAGCCCGCAGCAGATCGCGCAGATGATCATCAACGGCGAGGCGGATATCGGCATCTCGACCGAGGCGCTCGACCGTTTTCCCGACATCGTCACGTTCCCGTGCTATTCGTGGCATCACGTCGTGGTGGTGCCGAAGGATCATCCGCTCGTCGGCCGAGCGAATCTGACGCTCGACGAGATCGCCGAATTCCCGATCATCACCTACGACCAGGACTTCACCGGCCGCTCGCATATCGATCAGGCGTTCGCGAAAGCGGGTGCGTTGCCCGACGTCGTGCTGACCGCGATCGACGCCGACGTGATCAAGACCTACGTCGAACTCGGCATGGGCATCGGCGTGGTCGCGGCAATGGCCTACGACCCGAAGCGCGACAGCGAACTCGTCGCGCTCGACACGCAGCATCTGTTCGAGGCGAGCACGACGCGTGTCGGCTTGCGCAAGGGCGCGTTCCTGCGCGCGTACGCCTATCGGTTGATCGAGATGTTCGCGCCGCAGTTGAGCGAGGCAGACATCGCGGCGCAGTTGCGCGAGGCGGCTTAGAGCCGCGAGCAGCTTAGGGTGGGACTTGCACCCGTCGTCAATACTTGTGGTGATGAGTGCAATTGGGCACCGCATGAGATTTGAGCCCGCTCGCGCGTTGCGCACGCTCGCGCAAGCCGAACCCGCGTCCGGTCTTCCACGCATGGCGACGCGAAGCGCATCGCTTACAATCGCCGCCATGAATACCTCGACTTCTCCCTCTCCGCCGATTTCCCCCGGCCATAGCACCGCGCCGACGCTGCCGCGCATCGCGGTGCTCGCGACCGGCGGCACGATCGCCGGCTCCGCCCCGGATGCGGCCAATACGTCGGGCTATCAGGCGGGCGTCGTCGGCGTCGATCAGCTGCTCGCGGCGGTGCCGGCGTTGTCTACGGTCGCGCGAATCGCGCCCGAGCAGATCGCCAGCGTCGACAGCAAGGACATGTCGCTGCCGCTGTGGACCACACTCGCGCAACGCATCAACGCGCTGCTCGCGACGGACGACGTCGACGGCCTGGTGGTCACGCACGGTACCGATACGCTCGAAGAAACCGCCTATCTGCTGCATCTGACCGTCAAGTCGGACAAGCCGGTCGTGCTGACCGCGGCGATGCGCCCAGCGTCGGCGCTCTCCGCCGACGGTCCGCTGAACCTGCTAAACGCGGTGACGGTCGCTGCGCACGCGGCGGCACGCGGTCAGGGCGTGCTGGTTGCGTTCAACAACCGGATTCACAGCGCGCGCGACGTCGTGAAAACGAGCACCTATGCGGTCGATGCTTTCCAGTCGCCCGAAATCGGCGCGCTCGGCTGGGTGCAGGATGGCCGCGTCGAATTCCAGCGCAGCGTGGTGCGCGCGCATACGGTCGCGAGCGAATTCGCAATCGATGCGGCGTGGCCGCAGGTGGAGATCGTCACGAGCTATGCGGGCGTGTCGCGGGTCGCCATCGATGCGCTGGTCGCCGCGGATGTGCGCGGCATCGTCGTGGCGGGTACGGGCAATGGCTCGATCCACCAGTCGTTGCAGCAGGCACTGGCGGATGCCGCGTTGCGCGGCGTGGCGGTGGTGCGCTCGTCGCGCGTGGGTTCGGGGCATGTGATGCGCAACGGCGCGGCGGCCGACGATGCGCTCGGTTTCGTCAGCGCGGGTTCGCTGAATCCGTACAAGGCGAGGGTGCTGCTGATGCTGGCGCTGGCCGCGGGCCACACTGCGCCGGCGGCGTTGCAGAAGGTGTTCGATACGTATTGATTGGCGAATCCGACAGCCGGACACCCGACGACGACGTCTGACCGACCAAGGCTTCCCCGTCACCGACGGGTGCCGCTGCGGACCCCACTTGCCGCTCTCAGCCCAGAGCGGCGCGATTTGCCCGTTGCGCCGCGCCGGCAATCCAAGCTGCCGTGCAACGAACGGGCGCCCCACCTGTGTTCACCGTGACGTCGCCGATGCCGAAGCGGCAACCGGCGGAATCAACGGCGAGCTGAACTGCAGAGGAAGCGTGAAGACCTCAAGCCGCCTTCGCTTCTTCACTGTCCGGCGCCTGAGCGACTTCATGATTCGCCATGATTTCGAGCGCGCGCACCATCGCCGAATGATCCCACGCCTTGCCGCCGTTCGCGGCGCAGACGCTGAACAGTTGCTGCGCGCTCGCGGTATGCGGCAGCGCGATGCCGAGCTTACGCGCGCCATCGAGCGCGAGATTCAAGTCCTTCTGATGCAACTCGATCCGGAAACCCGGATTGAACGTGCGCTTCGTCATGCGCTCGCCATGCACTTCGAGAATCCGCGACGACGCGAAGCCTCCCATCAGCGCGCGCCGCACGCGCTCTGGGTCGGCGCCCGAACGCGACGCGAACAGCAGCGCTTCCGCGACCGCTTCGATGTTCAGCGCGACGATGATCTGGTTCGCGACCTTGCAGGTCTGACCCGCGCCGTTGTCGCCGATCAGCGAGATGTTCTTGCCCATCAGTTCGAACAACGGCCTGGCCAGCGCAAAGGCTTTCTCGGGACCGCCGACCATGATCGTCAGCGACGCATCCCGCGCGCCGATTTCGCCGCCCGACACCGGCGCATCGAGATAGTCGACGCCGAGCGCGTTGATCTTCTTCGCGAACGCCTGGGTGTCGAGCGGTGAGATCGAGCTCATGTCGATGACGAGCTTGCCTTTGGTGAGGCCGGCGGCGACGCCGTCGTCGGCGAACAGCACGTTGGCGACGTCAGGTGTGTCCGGCACCATGATGATGACGATGTCGGCGGCCTGCGCGACCGCGGTCGAACTGGCGACTACGCTCGTGCTCTTCGCGATGTCGTCCGGCACCGGATACGCGCCGTTCACGAACAGCGCGTGTCCGCCCTTGATGAGGTTGCGCGCCATGTGCGCGCCCATGATGCCGAGTCCGATGAAGCCGATCTTTGCCATGTGTGTGAATCTCCAGGGTTATTAGGGGACGTGCGTTGAGGACCTTCAGGGAGCCGTGACGATCCCTGAGGACCCTCAAGCCGCCGCGTGTGCCGCGCCGCGCGCCTGACCTGCCATACTTTGCACCCAGCCGAGGCCGGCATCGGTCGTCGTGCGCGGCTTGTATTCGCAACCGACGTAGCCGTCGAAGCTGAGCGAGTCGAGCAGCGCGAACAGATACGGATAGTTGATTTCGCCGGTGCCCGGTTCGTGCCGCCCGGGGTTGTCCGCGAGCTGGATATGCGCGATCTGCGCGAGGTTCTTTTCGATCGTCGCCGCGAGTTCGCCTTCCATCCGCTGCATGTGATAGATGTCGTACTGCAGGAACAGATTGTCCGAGCCGACCTCGCGAATCACGGCGAGTCCATCGCGGGAACGGTTCAGCGCGAAGCCCGGAATGTCGTACGAGTTGCATGGCTCGACGAGCAGCCGGATGCCGGCCTTCTTGAGCTCGCGCGCGGCAAAGCGCAGGTTGTCGACGATCGTTGCGCGGGCGGTGTGGGCGTCGACGTTCGCGCGCGGAATGCCGACGAGGCAGTTCAGTTGCGGCACCTTCAACGCGCTTGCGTATTCGATCGCGCGGCCCACGCCTTCCTGAAACTCGGCGACCCGATCGGGCAGGCACGCGATGCCGCGTTCGCCGGCTTCCCAGTTGCCGGCCGGCAGGTTGTGCAGCACCAGCTTGAGGCGGTTCTGTTGCAGACGTTCGCTCAATTCGGCGATCGAATACGGATAGGGAAACAGGAATTCGACGGCATGAAAGCCGGCGTTGGCCGCTGCCGCGAAACGGTCGAGGAACGGCACTTCGTTGAACAGCATCGTCAGGTTCGCTGCGAATTTAGGCATGGTGCTTTTGTCTCTCAGGTCGGTCAGGGAATGGCGCGCTGGTCGTGATGAGGCGAGGGCGCAGAGCATGAACTCGGCCCTCGCGTATCGAGCGCGCTGAATGCTGCGAATACCGCGAAGACGCAACGCTCAATCGAGCAGGCTGATCGCCGTCGGCGCGTCCTCGCGCTTTTCCGCGAGTTCCTCGAACTCGTTGATCGCGTCGATCTCGGTGCCCATCGAGATATTGGTCACGCGTTCGAGAATCACTTCGACGATCACCGGCACGTTGAATTCGGCGAGCATCGACTGCGCTTTTTGCAGCGCCGGCTTCAGCTCCTCCGGCTTGAACACGCGAATCGCCTTGCAACCCAGACCTTCGGCCACCGCGACGTGATCGACGCCATAGCCGTTCATCTCCGGCGAGTTGATGTTTTCGAAGCCGAGCTGCACGCAGTAGTCCATTTCGAACGCGCGCTGCGCCTGGCGAATCAGGCCGAGGTACGAGTTGTTCACGACGACATGCACGTACGGCAGCTTGAATTGCGCGCCGGCCGCGAGCTCTTCGATCATGAACTGGAAGTCGTAGTCGCCCGACAGCGCGACGATCGGCCGTTGCGGGTCGGCCGCGCGCACGCCGAGCGCCGCCGGAATCGTCCAGCCGAGCGGGCCCGCCTGACCGCAGTTGATCCAGTTGCGCGCCTTGTACACGTGCAGGAATTGCGCGGCGGCGATCTGCGACAGGCCGATCGTGCTCACGTAGCACGTGTCGCGGCCGAACACCTGGTTCATCTCTTCGTAGACGCGCTGCGGCTTCATCGGCACGTTGTCGAAGTGCGTCTTGCGCAGCATCGTGCGCTTGCGTTGCTGGCAATCGGCAACCCACGCGCCGCGATCCTTCAGCTTGCCCGCGGCCTTCCATTCGCTGGCGACTTCGACGAACAGTTCGAGCGCGGCCTTCGCGTCCGACACGATGCCGAGATCCGGGCCGAACACGCGGCCGATCTGCGTCGGTTCGATATCGACGTGCACGAACTTGCGGCCCTTCGTATAGACATCGACGCTGCCGGTGTGACGGTTGGCCCAGCGGTTGCCGATGCCGAGCACGAAGTCGGACGCGAGCATCGTCGCGTTACCGTAGCGATGCGAGGTCTGCAGACCGACCATGCCGACCATCAGCGGATGGTCGTCGGGAATCGCGCCCCACGACATCAGCGTCGGGATCACCGGCACGCCGAGCGTTTCGGCGAACTTCACGAGCAGGTCCTCGGCCACGGCGTTCAGCACACCGCCGCCCGACACGATCAGCGGCCTGTCGGCATCGTTGAGCAGCGTCAGCGCGGCCTCGATCTGCTTGCGGGTCGCCTTCGGCTTGTAGACCGGCAGCGGCTCGTACGTGTCGATGTCGAATTCGATTTCGGCGAGCTGCACGTCGATCGGCAGATCGACCAGCACCGGGCCCGGGCGGCCCGAGCGCATCAGATGGAACGCCTGCTGAAACACGCGCGGCACCAGCGCCGGCTCGCGCACGGTCACGGCCCACTTGGTGACGGGCTTGGCGATCGATTCGATATCGACGGCCTGGAAGTCTTCCTTGTACAGACGCGCGCGCGGCGCCTGGCCTGTGATAGCCAGAATAGGAATCGAGTCGGCCTGCGCGGAGTACAAACCGGTGATCATGTCGGTGCCGGCGGGGCCCGAGGTGCCGATGCACACGCCGATGTTGCCCGGCTGAGCACGCGTGTAGCCCTCGGCCATGTGCGATGCGCCCTCCACATGGCGCGCGAGCACGTGGCTGATGCCGCCGGCTTTGCGCATCGCCGAGTAGAACGGGTTGATCGCGGCGCCCGGCACGCCGAACGCGGTATCGATGCCTTCTTTTTCGAGCACCAGAACAGCGGCGTCGACGGCTCTCATTTTGGCCATGAATGTCTCCTCTAGGTCGGGAATTACGTCGGTTGAGGGACACTGTAGGCCTGCGCCAAAGGTTTGATAAGATCAGTCCGGGTCGCTTATTCCGAAACAAAAAGTATGGAATGACGTGAAGCCCGGCGCACGGCCGGCATCAGCCCGGCAAGAGACAGGTGGGAGACGAACATGGACCGCTTCAAACAGATCGAAACCTTCGTGCGGGTCGCCGATGCGGGCAGTCTCGCGGCGGCGGCGCTTGAGGAAGGCGTGTCGCCGGTGATTCTCGGGCGGCGCATCGATGCGCTCGAGAAGCGCCTCGGCGTGAAGCTGATGTATCGCACGACACGGCGGCTCGTCGTCAGCGAGGACGGCGCCGCGTTTCTCGAACGCTGCCGCGGGCTTCTCAGCGAATGGGATCAGGCGGAAAACGAACTGAGCGCCGGGCGCCGCGCGGTGAACGGCCATCTGATCGTGTCGGCGCCCGCCGCGTTCGGGCGTAAGCACGTCGCGCCGCTCGCGCCCGCGTTTTTACGTGACAAACCCGAGTTGCAGATGTCGTTCAATCTGACCGACCGGGTCGTCGATCTGGTGCGCGAGGGCTACGATCTGTCGATCCGCATCGGCGGCGCGGTCGATCCGAACTTCATCGCGGTGAAGCTGGCGTCGAACCGGCGCGTGGTGTGCGGTACGCCCGACTATTTTCGCCGTCACGGCAAGCCGAAGACGCTCGAGGATCTGCCGGCCCACAACTGTCTCGCGTTCAATCTGCAAGGCGGGCAGAACCGCGGCTGGTATTTCCGCCGCAACGGCAAGCTCGCGACGGTGCGGGTGGGCGGCTCGCTCGACTGCAACGATGGCGAACTGCTGCATCGCTGGGTTTCGGAGGGGCTCGGACTCGGCTGGCGTTCGACGTGGGAAATCCAGCGGCAGCTCGCGCGAGGCGAGCTGGAAACCGTGCTCGACGAATATGCGCTGCCCGATTACGACATCCTTGCGGTCTATCCGCAGCAGCGCTTCGTGCCGGCGCGCGTGCGCTATTTCATCGACTATCTGAAAGACGTGTACGCGAGCGACGACTACTGGAACAGGCCGTCGTACTAGCTGGCGAGCGGCGCGCGCAGGCGATCGCGATCTTTCCTGCGAATGCTCGCCTGAGTCGGGAATAAACTCGGTCTATGGCCAGTTCTGCTGTGAAAGACACGTCAGGAACGACACCTCGCGGGGCGCGCAACCGCAGCGACCCGCACGACGCAGCCGCCATGCCCTTGGAGGGGCCCACGTGGTCCAGACCGATTCAGACGCCGATGCCGATGCAGCGAAAAGCCGCCGCTTCCAGCAGCTGGCGTTGCCGCATCTCGACGCCGCGTACAACCTCGCGCGCTGGCTGTGCGGCAATCCGAACGATGCCGAGGACGTCGTGCAGGAAGCATTCATGCGCGCGTTCCGCTTCTTCGATACGTTTCGCGGCGACTCTGCGCGGCCGTGGCTGCTCGCGATCGTGCGCCGCACCTGGTACACGGAATGGCGCCGTCGCGCGCCGTCGCACGACATGCTCGAATTCGACGAAACGATGGACGACGCGACACTCGACGGATGGAGCGCGGGCGGCGACGATCCGCAGACGCTGCTGATCCGCGACGAGGATGCACGCCAGGTACACGACGCGTTGGCGCGTTTGCCGGTCGAGTATCGCGAGGTGCTGATCTTGCGCGAGCTCGAGGAGATGGGATATCGGGAGATCGCGGTGGTGGCCGACGTGCCGATCGGTACGGTGATGTCGCGGCTCGCGCGTGGGCGGCGCAAGCTGGCGGAGGTGTTGATGGCGCAGCAGCGAGGCGGGGGGGAGTCGGTTGGCGGGGGGCGCAAAGGCGGGCAGGGTGGCCCGCGCGGGTCGACGGGAGCGCCGTCGGATCAGGCCGCGCAGTCCGACCGACTCGCGCGGTCAGCGCCCGCCGCGCCGCCTGCGTCCTGCCCGCAGCCCGCACGAAGTTCCGGCGATGGTCGCCCGGTATCGGCGGCGGTCGTGCCCGCCACCGCAACAGTGACACAGCTCCGGGCGTTTGCCGACGGCCGGCCCCTCAACATTCCCGGCGCTGTCGCCGACCCCGCTCAGGAGACGCCGGATGGACTGTAACGAAGCTCGGCCGCTCCTCGAGGCGAATGCCGATCACGAACTGCCGGCACCCGATGCGCGCCGGGTCCAGCAGCATATCGAGAGCTGCGACGACTGCCGGCGCGCGAGCGACAACCTGCGCGCGCTGAGCGGCGCGCTGCGCGCGGCGCCGTATCATCGGGCGCCGCAGTCGTTGCGGGCGCGGATCGTGGCGGGCTTGCCCGGCGCGGTCGAGGGAGGAACTGCGGGGTTGGCCACGGCGGCGGCGCCTGAAGATTCAGAGGAGGAGTCTACCGGCAGCGCTAGCGCCGGGATGACGGACGTGGCGACGTACGAACCTCAGCGTCAGCGTCGCTGGGCGCGGCGACCCGCGTGGCTCGACCGGTGGCTCAGAGGCTTCAGCGGTCCGGGTCGCTCGGGCGATTCACGCGGCCGGCTAATCGGCTTCAACGGACCGCATGCCGCCGGCGGCGCCAACCGCGTGGTCGCGCGCGGCGGTCTCGCGGTGCTCGTGATCGCGCTGTGTGTGGCCACCGCTGTCCTGACGCTGACGCTGCGCCGTCCCGCCGAATTCGCGCCATTCACCGACGAACTCATCGAAAGCCATGTGCGCGCGCAGGTTTCCGGCCGCGACATCGACGTAATTTCGACCGACCGTCACACGGTCAAGCCATGGTTCAACGGTCGACTCGACTACTCGCCGCCGGTCGAGGACCTCGCGGCGGCCGGCTTCGCGCTGGAGGGTGGCCGGCTCGACTACCTCGCGCATCAGCGTGTCGCGGTGCTCGTGTACCGCTACGGCAAGCACGTGATCGACGTGTATGTATTTCCGCAGTCCACAACGCGTGGCATTGACGGCGCGGCGCCGGCATCGCTCGCCCACGACGGCTATTCGATCGCACATTGGGACGCGGCGGGCATGACCTGGTGGGCGATCACGGACGCCGCACCCGATGCGCTCAGTGGTCTCGAAGCGGCGCTCAGAGCGCGTTTGCAGAGCGGCAGCCAGCGCACGGAAGCGGGTTGAGGGACAAGAACGGCCCGACTTCCGCGACCCACCACCTAAGCTCTTGAAAACACATCCGATTCCGCCGCCGAATCGGCGGAATTCCTTGCAACCCGTCCCCATTCGGGTTACACTCTTCGGCTTCTCACTTGCCGCACCGGTTTCGACGCCCGGGCGGCTTCTATCCAAAAGTCAGCACAAGGAGTGTGTAATGCGTCATTACGAAATCGTCTTTATCGTGCATCCCGATCAAAGCGAGCAGGTGCCCGCCATGATCGAGCGTTACAAGAGCACGATCACGTCGCACGGTGGTCAAGTCCACCGCGTCGAAGACTGGGGCCGTCGCCAACTGGCCTACATGATCGAGAAACTCGCGAAGGCTCACTACGTCTGCATGAACATCGAGTGCGACCAGACCACGCTCGACGAGCTGGAACACGCGTTCAAGTTCAACGACGCCGTTCTGCGTCACCTCATCGTCAAGATGAAGAAGGCCGAAACCGGCCCGTCGCCAATGATGAAGGAAGTGCAGCGCGAAGAAGCCAAGAAGTCGGCAGCAGCTCAGCCGACCGAAGCGCAGGCTTAAGACTCGTTATTTAAGCTGCCAGACACGCAGCGTCGCTCCGCTCACGTACACGAAGACATAAACAGGTACATGAACCGGCTGCAACTTACGGCGAGCGTCGTCGAACGCGAACAGGTGCGGTACACACCCGCCGGCGTTCCGATTGCAAGCTGCACGTTGCACCACCGCACGGAAGTCGTCGAGGCGGGCATTGCCCGTCAGGTCGAACTGACCATGCAGGCGGTCGCCGCGGGCGAAGCGAGCGGTAAGCTCGAAAACTGTCAGATGGGCGTCGAAACGCTCTTCACAGGTTTTCTGGCTAAAAAGCACCGTAACGCGCGAACTCTGGTATTTCACATCACAGCATTGCAGGACATTGGAAAGGACTAATCATGCCCCGCCCGACTGGTAAGAAATTCGACAAGCGTCGTCAGCAACAGAACCCGCTCTTCAAGCGCAAGAAGTTCTGCCGTTTCACGGCTGCTGACGTCGAGTACATCGACTACAAAGACATCGAAACGCTGAAGGACTTCATCGGCGAGAACGGCAAGATCACGCCGGCACGTCTCACGGGTACCAAGGCGCATTATCAACGCCAGCTGGACACGGCTATCAAGCGCGCACGTTTCCTCGCGCTGGTGCCGTACACCGACCAGCACAAGGCCTAACCCGACGACGCGATAAGGAGCATCCGAATGCAAATCATTCTTCTGGAAAAAGTCGTCAACCTGGGTAACCTCGGCGACATCGTGAAGGTCAAGGACGGTTACGCACGTAACTTCCTGATCCCGAACAAGAAAGCTCGCCGTGCAACGAAGGACGCGCTGGCTGAATTCGAAGTGCGCCGCGCAGAACTGGAAAAGCACGCCGCTGAAAAGCTGGCAGCCGCTCAGGCTCAAGGCGAAAAGCTGGCAGGCCAGACCGTTCAGGTCAATCAGAAGGCTGGCGTCGACGGCCGTCTGTTCGGCTCGGTGACCAACGCCGACATCGCCGAAGCGCTCGGCAAGCAAGGCTTCGCAGTGGAAAAGGCGCAAGTGCGTCTGCCGGAAGGCCCGCTGAAGATGGTTGGCGAGCACCAGGTTCAGGTTTCGCTGCACACCGACGTTCTCGTCGATGTGACGGTGGCCGTGATCGGCGAGCACGTCTAAGCCGACCGCGTCTAAGCCGACCGCGTCTAAGCCGACCGCGTCTAAGCCGACCGCGTCTAAGCATCAGGCAGGATCAGCCAGCGTATTGCTGGTGAAGAGCAGGGGCCGGGAAACCGGCCCCTGCTTTTTTTGTGCCCGACTATCTCTCGTATATCCCCGTATTTGCGTTTTTTCCGCTCGCAGCCGTCGCCGGATTGCCCGATAATTCCTCCCCATGAACGCACCGTCCAAAGATCCCCAACTCGAGTCGCTGAAAGTCCCGCCGCATTCGATCGAAGCCGAGCAATCGGTGCTGGGCGGCCTGCTGCTCGATAACGCGGCGTGGGACCGCATCGCCGACTTCCTCGCGCAAAGCGACTTCTACCGCTACGACCACCGCATCATCTTCGAGCACATCGGCAAGCTGATTGCGGCCACGCGGCCGGCCGACGTGGTCACCGTCTACGAAGCGCTCGGCACTTCGGGCAAGGCGGAAGATGTCGGCGGCCTCGCTTACCTGAACGCGCTCGCGCAGAACACACCGAGCGCGGCCAACATCCGCCGCTATGCGGAAATCGTGCGCGACCGTGCGGTGCTGCGCCGGCTCGTGTCCGTCGCCGATGAAATCTCCGCCGACGCGTTCAACCCGCAAGGCAAGGAAGTCCGGCAATTGCTGGACGAAGCGGAATCGAAGGTGTTCTCGATCGCCGAAGACGGCGCGCGTGGCACCCAGGGCTTTCTCGAGATCGGGCCGCTGCTGACCCAGGTGGTCGAGCGGATCGACACGCTCTATCACACCGCCAATCCGAGCGACGTGACCGGCACGCCGACCGGCTTCGTCGATCTGGATCGTATGACCTCGGGCATGCACGGCGGCGAGCTGATCATCGTCGCGGGCCGTCCGTCGATGGGTAAGACGGCGTTTTCGATGAACGTCGGCGAATACGTCGCGGTCGAGTACGGACTACCCGTCGCGGTGTTCTCGATGGAAATGCCGGGCACGCAGCTCACGATGCGTATGCTGGGCTCGGTCGGCCGGCTCGACCAGCATCGCATGAGAACCGGGCGCCTGACCGACGAGGATTGGCCGAAGCTCACGCACGCGGTGCAGAAAATGAGCGAGGCGCAGATCTTCATCGACGAAACCGGCGGTCTGAACCCGATGGAACTGCGCTCGCGCGCGCGCCGGCTATCGCGCCAGTGCGGCAAGCTCGGGCTGATCATCATCGACTATCTGCAGCTGATGAGCGGCTCGTCGTCGGGCGAAAACCGCGCGACCGAAATCTCGGAAATCTCGCGTTCGCTGAAGAGCCTCGCGAAGGAGCTCGACGTGCCGGTGATCGCGTTGTCGCAGCTGAACCGCGGCCTCGAGCAGCGGCCCAACAAGCGGCCAATCATGTCGGACCTGCGCGAATCGGGCGCTATCGAACAGGACGCCGACGTGATCCTGTTCATCTATCGCGACGAAGTGTACAACCCGGACAGCCCCGACAAGGGCACCGCGGAGATCATCATCGGCAAGCAGCGGAACGGTCCGATCGGTCCCGTTCGGCTCACTTTCCACGGCCAGTACACGAAGTTCGACAACTTTGCGGGCACGCAGAACTTCTACGGCGGCGAGTGACGCAAAGCGCCGTGGGCTGTTGTAACGGCGCTGTCACGAATGCGGCAATGATGACGGAACGGTACAATATGGCGGTTTTATGTCAGCCATAACGTGACCCATTTCCAGGATCCCAATGTTCGGTCGATTCATGCCCACCGAGGGCAAGTTCTTTGAAATCTTCAATTCGCACGCAACGTGCATCATCTCGGCAAGCCGCGAACTCGAGCTCCTGATCGACAATCTGCAGGACGCCGAAACCCACAAGCAGAACGTACAAAAGGCCGAGAAAGCGGCCGACAAGCTCACGCACGAAGCCATCGACCTGCTGCACAAGACTTTCATCACGCCGCTCGACCGTGACGAGATCCACAAGCTGATCACGACGATGGACGACATCCTCGATCTGATGGAGGACGTCGCCACCGCGATCTCGCTGTACGACGTGCAAGCGGTCACGTCGGAGGCGAGCCAGCTCGCGCATATCTGCACGGCGACCTGCGAGCGCGTGCAGTTCGCGGTCAGCCTGCTGTCGGACATGAAGCAGGCGAGCCAGATCCTGAAGGCCTGCGAGGACATCGACCGGCTTGAATCGGAAGCCGACCGCGTGCTGCGCGCGGCGATGTCGAAGCTGTTCCGCGAGGAAGACGACGTCAAGGTCCTGATCAAGCTGAAGGCGATCTACGAGTTGCTCGAAACGATCACGGACAAGTGTGAGGATGTGGCGAACATCATCGAAGGCATCGTGCTGGAAAACGCATAATGCAATCGATACAACTCGCTATCTGGGTCGTCACCGGCCTGGTTGCCATTGCTTTGGTGTTCGACTTCATGAACGGTTTTCACGACGCGGCGAATTCGATCGCCACGGTCGTGTCGACCGGCGTGCTGAAGCCACAGCAGGCGGTGGCGTTCGCGGCGGCGTTCAACGTCATCGCGTATTTCGTGTTTCACCTGAAGGTGGCCACGACCGTCGGCAAGGGCACGATCGACCCGGACATCGTCGACCACTACGTGATCTTCGGCGCGTTGGTCGGCGCGATCGCGTGGAACGTGATCACCTGGGTCTACGGCATTCCGTCCAGCTCGTCGCACGCGCTGATCGGCGGCCTCGTGGGTGCGGCGCTCGCGAAGTCGGGCTGGGAATCGCTGAACTGGGACGGCCTGATGAAGACCGTCGCGTTCATCTTCATTTCACCGCTGCTCGGCTTCGTGCTCGGCTCGTTTTTCATGCTGCTGGTGTCGTGGCTGTACTTCCGCACGCCGCCTAGCAAGGTCGACGGGCGCTTCAGGCGTCTGCAATTGCTCTCTGCTGGCCTGTACAGCCTGGGTCACGGCGGCAACGACGCGCAGAAAACCATCGGCATCATCTGGATGCTACTGATCGCCACCGGCTTCGCGTCGATGAAGGCGGACGCGCCGCCGCTGTGGGTGATCGGCGGCTGCTATCTGTCGATGGGTCTCGGTACGCTGTTCGGTGGCTGGCGCATCGTGCGCACGATGGGCCAGAAAATCACGAAGTTGAAGCCGGTCGGCGGCTTCTGCGCGGAGGCGGGCGGAGCGATCACGCTCTTTACCGCCTCGGCGCTCGGCATTCCCGTCTCTACTACGCATACGATTACCGGCGCGATCGTCGGAGTCGGCGCGACGCAGAAGCTGAGCGCAGTGCGCTGGGGTGTCGCCGGCAACATCGTCTGGGCCTGGATTCTGACGATCCCGGCTTCCGCGGTGCTGTCAGGCGGGGCCTGGTGGCTGGGTCACCACTTCCTGTAACCACCATGCGATGCAGGCCTGCGCTACCGGGTTCGGCTGAGTTTGGCTGAGTAGAGCACGCGCGGGCTTCGGCTACATGCCGCCCAAGGCATCGCACCGGCGTCCCTACGCAGTTCGACTAAAAAGCGCGTTGCACGACGCGTTCAGATCAGCGGCGCGTTCGCACCATCCATCGGAATGATCGCGCCCGTCACATAGCTCGCGCGGCGGCTCGCGAGGAACAGCGCAACGTCGGCGATTTCCTCCGGCTTTGCATAGCGCCCGAGCGGCATCCGGGCCTGGCCGCGCGCCAGCGCTTCGTCATTGCCGATGCCTTGCTGCGCCGCTTCCAGCCGGACCGCTTCCTCGACGCGCTCGGTCAGCGTCGAGCCCGGATTGATCGCATTGATGCGGATGCCATAGCGCGCGTAGTAGTGCGCGAGGCCGACGGTCGCGAGCATCAGCGCCGCGTTGGCCGCGCCGCCTGCGATATGGATGTCGCTCGCGACCTTGCCGCCCATGCCGATGATGTTGACGATCGTGCCCGGCTCGGCACCGCCGTTGGCTTTCGCGCGCTCGGCCATACGGCGCAGCACTTCCTGCTGCGGATAGATATACGGGAAATACTTCGCTTCCATCGTCGCGCGGAATGCGTCGGCATCGAGCGTCTCGGGGTCGTACCGG
Organism: Paraburkholderia lebeckiae; assembly: GCF_014201005.1. Taxonomy (NCBI): domain Bacteria; kingdom Pseudomonadati; phylum Pseudomonadota; class Betaproteobacteria; order Burkholderiales; family Burkholderiaceae; genus Paraburkholderia; species Paraburkholderia lebeckiae. The sequence continues at coordinate 102,275 of NZ_JACHDK010000002.1, forward strand.
CGCGCGGCGCCGGCACTGTTGATCAGTACGTCGATCGGGCCCACGGCGGTGCTGACTTCCTCGACGATATCGGCGGCGCTGTGCGCTTCGTGCAGGTCGGCGCGCGTGCGGTGCACGTGGAATCCTTCCTGTTTCAGCTGTTCGTAGGCGCGCGCAAGGTTGGCGGGGTCGCGCGACACGATCGCCACCCTCGCGCCTTCCTGGGCGAAGGCGCGCGCACAGGCGAAACCGATGCCTTTGCTGCCGCCGGTGATGAGCACCACCTTATTTCTGAGCCCGAGTTCCATGGTCGTTACCCGCCGTCGAAAGAATATCGATGACGATAGCAGATCAGGGCGTCAGAAGTTGCCGTTCGCGAAACGGGCGATCGGGTCGTCGCTGCTTTGCGTGGGTCCGGGCACGCCGTGGGAAGCCGTCGACGCACGCATGAGCTGCATGGATCCACTGCCTTCGGTCTGCTGCATCTGCCGGGCCTGACGTTCCGCGATGGAGGCGGGTGGCGGCGGTTCGAATGCATCGGCGGCGGCGTCGATCGGGTCGGGTGAAGGTTGGGCAAGGGTGCGGGCGGTCGTCGCGGACTGCATCGGTTGAGCGGGCGAACGAGCGCCGCTTTCATTCGTGCTCGCCTGAGCCGCGGGGACCGTCGCTGCCACGGCGCCCGCTGAACGTGCCTGCAGCTGCGCGGCGCCGAGGCCCGGCGGCGGCTCGAATTGATCGGCTTGCACGACGGGCGTGCCGCCGCCTGCACCGGTCGCCGGCGTCGCGCTCGCGACCGGCCGGGCCGTTGCCATCGACGGCGCGCTGGACAGCGCCGTCGGGCCCGCGTAGATCGACGCTGCCGGAGCTGCCACGGTTGTTGCCGTGCCGGTGGCCGCGACCGCAGCGCCTCGCTCGGTTTGCGGCACCGCAGCCTGATAGCTCGGCGTATCGAACGGCGCCGGCGTCGCCGCCGGTCCCGCCATCCGGCGGATGCCGTCGAAGCGCTTCGCCCAGTAGGGATTGGTCAGATAGTCGAGCCGCACGGTGCCGCCCGTCGATGGCGCGTTGACGAAGCGCAGCTTGCCCACGTAGATGCCGACGTGCGAATGCGCGCGCCCCGTCGTGTTGAAAAAGATCAGATCGCCTGGCGCGATTTCGTCCGGTTCGACCGACTCGCCGCGCCCGCTCATCTCGGCCGTCGTGCGTGGCAGGTTCACCGACGCCGCGCGCAGCACGACGTACCGCACAAGACCGCTGCAATCGAAGCCGCTGTCGGGCGTATTCCCGCCCCAACGGTAGGGCACGCCGACGAGACTCATCGCCTGAATGGAGATTTCCTCGCGGCCGATGCTGTGATCGACGAAGTGGGGAAAGCCGGGCGGCGGCGCGCGATAGGCGCCGTTCGCGACGACGCTGCCGCCTGACCCGCGTGACGTCTTCTGCGGCGCGCCGGCACAAGCGGCGAGCAGCAGGACGGGCAGCAGCGATAAGGCGAGTGGGCGCATGAAGACGGCACGGGCGGTAAGCACCCGTTTACTCACTGACGATGTCGGGATGGTAGCCGTCCAACAAGGCTGCGGCAAGAATTGTTGATAAATTACTTGAAGTTTGTGCGCTAAGTGTTGCCCGCGGGGAACGCCGGTGCAATAAAAAAGCCGCGTCCGGAACGAACCGGACGCGGCCTGCGATCAAACGCCGGAAAAAAAACCGGCGAACCTCTAGAGAATCTCCGACGCGTAGTCAGCGAGGCGCGAGCGCTCGCCGCGCGCGAGCGTCACGTGTCCGCTGTGCGCCCAGCCCTTGAAGCGATCGACCACATAGGTCAGGCCCGAACTGCCCTCGGTCAGGTAAGGCGTATCGATCTGCGCGATGTTGCCAAGGCAGATGATCTTCGTGCCCGGACCCGCACGCGTGACGAGCGTCTTCATCTGCTTCGGCGTCAGGTTCTGCGCCTCGTCGATGATCAGATACTTGTCGACGAACGTGCGGCCGCGCATGAAGTTCATGCTCTTGATCTTCAGGCGCGAGCGGATCAGCTCCTGGGTCGCGGCGCGGCCCCATTCGCCGGCGGCGTCGTCGGTTTTCTGCAGGACTTCGAGGTTGTCGTCGAACGCACCCATCCACGGCTGCATCTTTTCCTCTTCGGTGCCCGGCAGAAAGCCGATGTCTTCGCCGACCGGCACCGTCGCGCGCGTCACGATGATCTCGTTGTAGCGCTTGTCGTCGAGCACCTGCGCGAGACCCGCCGCGAGTGCGACCAGCGTCTTGCCGGTGCCGGCCTGGCCGAGCAGCGTGACGAAGTCGATGTCCGGATTCATCAGCAGGTTCAACGCGAAGTTCTGCTCGCGATTGCGCGCCGTGATGCCCCACACGTTGTTCTTGTGGTGGCCATAGTCACGCAGCGTTTGCAGTAGCGCGGTCTTGCCGTTCAGTTCGCGCACCAGCGCATGAAACGCGGGCTCGCCGTTCTGCGGCTCCAGATAAACGAACTCGTTGACCAGCATCGACGCGCACAGCGGACCCGTCACGCGGTAGTACGTGGTGCCGGTTTTCGTGTCCTGCCAGCTTTCCATGCCCTTCGCGTGCCTGGTCCAGAAGTCTTGCGGCAGCGCGCGGATGCCCGTGAACAGCAGGTCGCTGTCCTCGAGCACCTGGTCGTTGAAGTAGTCTTCGGCCGGCAGACCGAGCGCATGCGCCTTGATGCGCATGTTGATGTCTTTCGACACCAGCACGACCTGGCGATCCGCGCGATCGCGCTGCAGCGCGCGCACGACGCCGAGGATCTGGTTGTCGGCCTTGCCCTCGGGCAGACCCTCGACCGGCTCGATCGCGGTCAGCCGGGTCTGGAAGTACAGCCGCCCGGACGCCTCGCGGCTGCCCAGACGCGCGAGCGAAATGCCGTCGGCCATGTCGCCCGCGTTCGCGACGAGCGCGTCGAGCGTGCGGCTCACCTGACGCGCGTTACGCGCGACTTCCGACATTCCCTTCTTGTGGTCGTCGAGCTCTTCCAACGTCATCATCGGCAGATAGACGTCGTGCTCCTCGAAGCGGAACAGGCAGCTCGGATCGTGCATCAGCACGTTGGTGTCGAGCACGAAAAGCTTCTGCGCCTCGGCGGGCGTGGCGCTCGTGCCGCGTTTCCTGCGCGTGGCGGCAGGGCTCGCTGCGGCGGGCGCGGCGGCTGTTTCGGCCGTGGGCTGCTTCGTGGCGGGCGCGCGTGCGACGACCGGCTGCGCTTCGGCCGCGTCGGCTTCGAGCTGGGGGCGCTCGGACGGAACCGGCTGCAACAGCGCGGCGGTCTGTCTGGTCTTGCGCCCGAGTGCCGGCGCCGGTTGCGCGGCGGGCGGCGACTCGACGGCGGGCACGGGCCACAACGTGGTGGCGGCGTTGGCAGCGTGCGCCATCGGCGTGGCGACATTGGCGCGGCCGTAATCGGCCGACTCTGCGGATTCCCCTTCACGCGCCTGTTTTTTCGCGGTGGAGCGCGCGGGCGTGACGGCTTTGGCCTTGTATTCGTCAGGCGACAAAAGATTGCCGAGCTTGCTGGGGGGAGTAGGCAAAGGCATGGTTTCCCTCGAAATGATCGGGTCACATATCGTGCGCCGCCCGTCGCATTCTGACGATGCCCTCATGGGACATCGAGTTTGCGCGAGGAGGCGCGCATTCGGTCTAGAGATGCCGGTTCGCCTGGTTTTCGATAGGCTCCTTGACGGAAGCGCGTGAACCAATGAACGAACGGTCGCGCGCAATTAAAAAAGCCGCCGCCCCGGCATTCGGGGCAAGCGGCTCGACGATGATGCTCACGTTGCGCCTCACGCTCCGAACGGCACCGGTGGATCCGGTCAGGCGGCCGTCAGGGCTGGCGCAGCGGAGAACAATGTGGGGTGGACAGGCACTCATTGCGGGCCAATATAACGCGCATCAAAGCGCTTGTACAGCCTCCAGAATATCGTCGACGTGGCCCGGCACCTTGACGCCGCGCCACTCCTGGCGCAGCACGCCATCGGCGTCGATGAGGAACGTGGAGCGCTCGATTCCCCGTACCTCTTTGCCATACATTTTCTTCATTTTGATGACGGCGAAGAGGGCGCACAGCGTTTCTTCCGGGTCGGAAATCAGCGGGAAGGGTAGTTCGAGCTTAGCCTTGAAGTTGTCATGCGAACGCAGGCTGTCGCGCGACACGCCGATCACTTCCGCGCCGGCTTTCTTGAACTTCGGATACAGATCGCGGAACTGCAGCCCTTCGGTCGTGCAGCCCGGCGTGTTGTCCTTCGGATAGAAATACAGCACCACCTTCTTGCCCCGCAGTTTTGACAGCGTGATTTCGCCGCCCGTCGCGGCGGCGGTGAAGTCGGGGATGGGTTGGTCGACTGCGATGGACACGAGGTTCTCCGGTTGTTGGGGCCGGCGTCGCTAGGTGCCGCGGCGTCGGCCGGTCTGTCGTCGAGGTTGTTGTTGTTCGGCAATACGGTCGGCGCGCGGTTGTCCGATCGTCAGGCCCGGCAGGAAGCGGGTAACAGGCGGGCAACAGGCAGGCAATTAGCGGCCCGCCTTCTAATGACCCCCGCGTCGCGAGCCTTCAGGGCTGGACGATCAGTTCGCCGGAGCGCCCCGCAATCTCGCCCCACGCGACAGGGTACGATGGCAGCGTGTCGCGGTCTAGCGTGGCGTAGTAATCGCCCATCGTCGCGAACGTGTGGCCCTGGGCGCGCCAGCCTTCGAGCAACTGTTCGAAAACCGGCGCGAGTTTCTGTCCTTCGAGTTCGGCGTGCAGCGTGAACACCTGGTCGTGCGGATTTTTTTCAGTTTGTTTCAGCATCCACGCGGCGACGTTGTGCGTATCGACACCATCGACACCGAGCACTTCGTCGAGCGTCGGGAGCGTGGTCGGTATCTGCACGTGCTTCAGCGTCCTGCCGTCGACCACCGGCAGATATGGCGAGTGTCCGCGGCCGTCGGAAGCGTAGCGCATGCCCCACGCGTCGATCTGCTCGAACGCGTGGCCGTTCATCTGCCAGCCCGCGGCGCCGTGCGTGACGGGCGGCGCGCCGAATATCTCGATGAACCGCGCGTGGCTCCGCTGCATCTGCGCGACGGTCCACGCGCGATCTTTGGCGCGCACGTTGTCCTGCCAGTACACGTGATCCCACGTATGGATGCCGCACTCGAAGCCGGCTTCGTGGATCGCTCGCATCTCGGCCGCGGCCTTCGCGCCGATGTCCGGAGCGGGCAGCAGCACGCCGTACATCAACTGCCTGACGCCGTAATGCTCGACCACCGACGTGCGCGACACCTTCTTCAGAAAGCCCGGCCGCAGCACGCGGCGCATCGCCCAGCCGGTGTGGTCGGGCCCGAGGCTGAACAGGAAGGTGGCGCGCGCCTTGAAGCGGTCGAAGATGCGCGCGAGATTCGGCACGCCTTCGCGGGTGCCGCGCAGCGTGTCGACGTCGATCTTCAGGACGATGCGAGCCAAGGACGCGCCCTTATTGCTGTTCGACGAGCGCGCGGGCTTCCGCGACGTGGCCGCGATACGCTTCGAAAATCTTGCGCAGCGCTTCGTCGAAAGTCGACGTGGGTGCCCAGCCGAGTTCCTGCTTCGTATTGTCGATCTTCGGCACGCGGTTCTGCACGTCCTGATAGCCGTTGCCGTAGTACGCGCCCGACGACGTTTCGACCAGTTGCACTTTCTTGGCCAAGTCCGCGTATTCGGGGAATTCGGCCGCGAGTGCCAGCATCTTGTGCGCGAGCTCACGCACCGAGAAGTTGTTGGTCGGGTTGCCGATGTTGTAGATCTTGCCGGTGGCGACGCCGTTCTTGTTCTCGATGATCTTCATCAGCGCGCTGATGCCGTCGTCGATGTCCGTGAACGCGCGCTTCTGCGCGCCGCCATCGACGAGGCTGATGTTCTCGCCGCGCACGATGTGGCCGAGGAACTGCGTGACCACGCGCGAGCTACCTTCCTTCGGCGTGTAGATCGAGTCGAGGCCCGGGCCGATCCAGTTGAACGGACGGAACAGCGTGAAGTTCAGGCCTTCCATGCCGTAGCCCCAGATCACGCGGTCCATCAGCTGCTTCGAGCACGCGTAGATCCAGCGCGGCTTGTTGATCGGGCCGTACGACAGCTGCGATTCTTCCGGATCGAACTGCTCGTCCGTGCACATGCCGTAGACCTCGGAGGTCGACGGAAACACCAGATGCTTGCCGTACTTGACGGCTGAACGCACGATCGGCAGGTTCGCCTCGAAGTCGAGTTCGAACACGCGCAGCGGCTGCTTCACATACGTTGCGGGCGTGGCGATCGCGACGAGCGGCAGGATCACATCGCACTTCTTGATGTGGTACTCGACCCACTCCTTGTTGATGGTGATGTCGCCTTCGAAGAAATGCATCCGCTCATGATTGACGAGGTCGCCGAGACGTTCGGTCTGCATGTCCATCCCGAACACTTCCCAGTCGGTCGTTTCGAGAATGCGTTTGGACAGGTGATGGCCGATGAAGCCATTGACACCCAGAATCAGGACTTTTTTCATGAATGAGATTGGATGAGCTGGGCGAATTCCGCCGGACTGACGGCAGACTCGCCGCCGTCGTGCTGGTGCCGCAATTCGTGGATGTTGATCGCGCGGCCGTCGCCGCAGATCGCGAAAACGGCATTATCGCTTACGTGCAGGCCCCGGGGCAAATCCGAGCGGAGCGCGCCGGGCGCGGCCAGACGCGCGCGCGCGACGACGAAACGGCGCCCGTTCAGCTCGGTGAAAGCGCCCGGATACGGCGGCGCGACCGCGCGGATCAGGTTGTAGACCTGTTGCGCGGACTGATTCCAGTCGATGCGGCCGTCTTCCGGTTTGCGCCCGCCGTAGTAACTGCCATGCGCGAGATCGTTTGGCAGATGCGGCGCCTCGCCCGCGAGCAGCGCCGGCAGCACGCGCCACAGAGTTTGCTCGGCGGCGACGGTGACCTTGTCGAAGACCTGCGCGGCGGTGTCGTCGGGCAGGATTGGCACCGGGGTTTGCGCAATGATCGCGCCGGCGTCGGGCTTCGCGGCCATTTCGTGCAGCGTTGCGCCGGTTTCGCTTTCGCCGTTGAGCACCGCCCAGTTGGTCGGCACGCGGCCACGATACTTCGGTAACAGCGAGCCGTGCATGTTGTAAGCGCCCCGTGCGGAGATTGCGAGCAGGTCGAGCGGCAACATGTGGCGGTAGTAGAACGAGAAGATGAAGTCCGGCCGCGCGGCGCTTACCGCGGCGCGCAGTTCGGGGCTCTTCGGATCGGCCGGCGTGACGACGGCAATGCCGTGCTCGGCTGCCACCGAAGCGACGCTGCCGAACCAGATGTTCTCGCTCGGGTTGTCTTCGTGGGTCACGACGAGCGCGACCTCGACGCCGCGCGCGAGCAGCACCTGCAGGCAGCGCACGCCGACGTTGTGATACGCGAATACGACGGCGCGTGGCTTCATGGATGGTGTCCCTGGTCGGCGACCGGCACCGGCTGCACGCCTTGCACGACGCTCTGACGCGGCGCTTCGGCGACGGCCCCGCCGTCGCGTTCCTCGAGAATGGTCTGCACCAGATAACGCGGCCGCGCACGCACCTGCTGATAGATCCGGCCGATGTATTCACCGAGCAGGCCGAGCGCGAAGATGATCACGCCGAGCAGGAAGAAGGTGATGGCGAACAGCGTGAACACACCTTGCACTTCCGCGCCGATGATGAAACGGCGAATCAGCAGCAGGACGAACAGCGCCGCGGATCCTAGCGACAGGATCACGCCGATGAACGACAGCCATTGCAGCGGCACCACCGAGAAGCCGGTGACGAGGTCGAAATTCAGACGGATCAGCGAGTACAGCGAGTACTTCGACTCACCGGCGAAGCGTTCCTCGTGCGCGACCTCGATTTCCACCGGATTCTGCGCGAACGTGTACGCGAGTGCCGGAATGAACGTGTTGATTTCGCCGCAGCGGTTGATCGTATCGACGATATGGCGGCTGTAGGCGCGCAGCATGCAGCCCTGGTCGGTCATCTTGATGCGCGTGATGCGCTCGCGCAGATGATTCATCGCGCGCGACGCCTTGCGGCGCCACAGGCTGTCCTGGCGCTGCCGACGGATCGTGCCGACGTAGTCGAAACCTTCGCGCATCTTCGCGACGAGCTTGCCGATTTCCTCGGGCGGATTCTGCAGGTCGGCGTCGAGGGTGATCACGATGTCGCCGCGTGACTGCTCGAAGCCCGCGAGAATCGCCATGTGCTGGCCGTAGTTGCCGTTCAGCAGGATCACGCGCGTAGTGTCGGGGCGCGCGCGGAACTGCCCGGCGAGCAGCGCCGCGGATTTGTCGCGGCTGCCGTCGTTGATGAAGATCACTTCATAACCGGTGCCGAGCGCGTCGAGCGCCGGATAGAGGCGCGCGAACAGCGCGGCCAGTCCGGCTTCCTCGTTGTACACCGGAATGATGATCGACACTTCCGGTGCGACGGCGCGATGTTCCGAATAAGTCATGTCCGCTTATTTTCCGTAGTGTTCGCAAATTTCGTTGACCGCGCGGCACACGCGCTCGACGTCGCCTTCGTTCATCAGCGTGAAGAGTGGCAGCGTGACGGTGGTGGCGCCGAAGCGCTCAGCGTGCGGGAACATGCCTTCCTTGAAGCCGCGCGCGCGGTACAGGGAAAACAGGTGCAGCGCCGGGTAGTGCACGCCCGAGCCGATGCCGCGCTCCTTCAGCTCGCCCATGAAGCCGGCGCGGTCGATCGACAGTTTTTCGAGCGGCAGCGTGATCTGGAACATGTGCCAGTTGCTGTTTTCGAAGTCCGCGGGCGGCAGGCCGACGCCGAGCTTAACGGCCGCGCCGCCTTCGAGTTGCGCGAAGTACGCGCGCACGAGCTTCTTGCGCTGCGCGATGAAGCGCTCGAGATGCGGCAGCTGGCCGAGGCCGACACGCGCGGCGACGTCGGTCAGGTTGTATTTGCCGCCGAGCACGTCGCAGTCCATGCCGTCGAAGCCGGTGCGCGTGATGCCTTGCAGGCGGTACTTCTGCGCGAGCACCGCTTCTTCCTCGTTGTTCAGCACCAGCGCGCCGCCTTCGACCGAGGTCAGGTTCTTGTTCGCGTGGAAGCTGAACGACACGATGTCGCCGAGCTTGCCGATGCGCTCGCCGTTCCAGGTGGAGCCGAATGCCTGCGCGGCGTCTTCGATCACACGCAGCTCGTGCGCGCGGGCAATCCCGTACAGACGGTCCATGTCGACCGGCAGGCCCGACAGGAACACTGGCAGCAACGCCTTGGTGCGCGGCGTGATCGCTTTTTCGAGCAGGTCGAGATCGATGTTGCGCGCGATCGGGTCGATGTCGGCGAACACTGGCGTCGCGCCGGTTTCGAGGATCACGTTGCTGGTCGACACCCAGGTGGCCGGCGTCGTGATCACTTCGTCGCCGGGACCGACGCCGGCGATGCGCAGGCCGATTTCGAGCGTCGCGGTACCGGAATTGAAGGTGCGCACCGGGCGGCCGCCGCAGTACTCGGACAGCGCGGCCTCGAACTTCTGGTTCTGCGGGCCGGTGGTGATCCAGCCGGAACGCAGCACTTCGGCGACGCCCTGGATCGTTTCCTCGTCGATCTCGGGTTTGACAAACGGCAAAAACGGGACTTGTGACTGGCTCATTGAATGCATCGCTCGATTGAAAGGGGCGCGGCCCGACAGGCGCGAAGTACGATGGGCGCGAAGTAAACCACAAACTACCCGCAAACCCAAGGCCGCGGCTTAAAAAACGCAACCGCTCAGCTTACCGCGGCCTACCTTACGTCAGGCTTAGGCGGCGCGTGTGCCGCGCGGGTTCCTACGGGGGGCACCGCGCCTAGCTGCGCGCGAGCACGACGACGCCGACGAGAATGATGCCGATGCCGATCAGCTTCTGCACCGACATCACTTCGCCGAACAGGTACCACGCGGCAATCGCGTTGACGACGTAGCCAAGTGACAGCATCGGATAGGCGATCGACACGTCCACGCGCGAGAGCCCGATGATCCACACCGCCACGCTGATCACGTAGCAGGCGAGTCCGCCGATGATCGGCGGCTGGGTTGCCAGCTTGAAGCCGATGGGCAGGATGTTCGCACGGGTGAATTCGAAGTGTCCAACGGCATTCGTGCCGGCCTTGAGCAGCAGCTGCGCGCCGGCATTCAGCGTGACGCCGGCCAGGATGCAGAACAGGGAAATCGGGTTCATCGAACGGTCTGGTTCTCGAAAGGGTTAGGGCTTTGCCGCGGGCGTGGAGACGGGGGCCGGCGTGGCCGATGCCGCGGGCCTCACTTCGACGACTGCCGAGGCGGCGTTAGCGGGGGTAGCGGGTGCTGCCGCCGCCGCTGCGGCCGGGGCGGCGGCGGGAGCCGCGTCGGCGAGGGGCTTCATCACCACCACGCGGCGCGGATCGCGCGCGATCACCTGCATCGGCACGCCTTGCTTGACGAGGCGGTCGTAGGTCGGCGGCGGGATCAGCGCGAGCGCGTAGCGATCGGCCTTCCAGCGCTCGATCCACGCGTCGACCGTCGGCATCCATTTTTGCGGCTCGACGGACACGCCGAATGCGAGCTCGTCCGGGTGCGCGACCATGATCATCGTGTGGCCGATGTAGAACGGCAGCGTGTGGTCGAGTACGCCGACCGAGTAGAACGGCGTGTCGGGCGGCAGCTTCGCGAGTTCGGCCTTGATCGCGGGCGCGAGCGGCGCGCCGGAGCTCAGGCGCCCGAACACGTCGTGGCCGGTGCCCGCGATGGTGCCGAGCAGCAGCCAGCCCGCGCCGAACGCGGCGAGGCTGCCGAGACCGACTCGCGCGTTGGCGCCCACGCCGCCCTGGCCGCGGCGGTTCAACCACAGCGCGAACAGCGTGAGCACGAACGCGACGGCTAGCGCGGCGAGCACCCACACGCGGTATTCGGCATACAGCTCGGCTGGATTGCGCGCCGTGCCGAAGCGCGGCAGGAACAGCGCCGCGAACGCGGCGACCACGAAAAACAGCGCGTAGCCCGCCAGATGCCGGCGCAGCTGCTCGCGCGTGACGAGCGGCAGATACATGCCGATCAGCATCGCGATCGGCGGCGCGATCGGCAGCGTGTAGGACAGCAGCTTCGAGTGCGACGCGCTGAAGAACAGGAAAATGAAGACGATCCACGTGAGCATCAGCGTGACCGGCGCGAAGCCGTTCGGCTGACGCGGCTGGCGCCACGCGTGGCGCACGCTTTGCACGGTTACCGACAGCCATGGCAGGAAGCCCACCAGCAGCACTGGCACGAAGTAGTAGAACGCACCGGGGCGATTCTGCTCGGGCGTCAGATAGCGCTTGAACTGCTGAACGACGAAGAAGAAGTTCAGGAATTCCGGATTGCGCTGCTGCACGAGGACGAACCACGGCGTCACGATCGCGAAAAACACGATCAGCCCGCTCACCAGATGCAGACGCTTCCACAGCGCCCAGTCGCGCGCGATCAGCGTATACAGCACCAGCACCGCGCCCGGCAGGATCATCCCGACCAGGCCCTTGGAGAGCACCGCCAGCGCCATCGACGCCCAGCACACCCACATCCAGCCGCGCACGCATGGGGGCCGCAGGTTCGGGCGCTGGGCGAGCAGCAGCGCGCACAGCGTGAGCGCCATCCAGAGCGACAGGCCCATGTCGAGCGTATTGAAGTGGCCCATCAGGTTCCAGTACGGCGAACAGGCGAGCACGAGTGCCGCGAACACGCCAGTCGCGGCGTTGAACACGCGGGCGCCGGTAAAGCCGATCAGCAGCACGCCGGCGAAGCCCGTCAGCGCGGTGTAGAGGCGCGCCTGCCATTCGCCGATGCCGAACCACGCGAACGTCAGCGCGTTCGCCCACGTTTGCAGCGGCGGCTTCTCGAAGTACTTGTAGGCGTTGTAGCGCGGCGTGATCCAGTCGCCGGTCAGGAACATTTCGCGCGCCATTTCGGCGTAGCGGCCTTCGTCGCTCGGCAGCAGATGGCGCCAGCCGAGCGGCACGAACCAGATCACGGCGAGAACCAGCACCAGCAACAGGATCGCGGTGCGGTTGAGCGGTAGCCTCGACGGCGTATCGTTCATGAAATATCAACCCTTCTTGTTATCGACGGCGCGCGCACGGGCGCGACGCGGGGGGCAGAACCGGGCCGGCCGGGCGCGCCGGCGCGGGATGCACCGGCGCCGGGCACGCTCAGGCCTCGATCAGCAACGCGGCCGCGACCTTGCGGCCCTCGGCCATCAGAATGTTGTAGGTGCGGCAGGCGGCCTTGAAGTCCATCGTTTCTACGCCGATGCGTTTCGCGCTCAGCGCGGCGGTCAGGCGCGGGTGCGGAAAGCGCAGCCGCTCGCCGCTGCCGAACACGACCACTTCGGGCGCCGCGTCGACCAGCATCGCGAAATGCTCGGCGCCCAACTGCTCGAACGACGAGACGGGCCAGGGAATGACCGGCGCGTCCGGCAGCACGAGAATACTGCCCGCGTGACGCACCAGATTGATTTCGACGTAGTCGGCGCCGTAGCCGGTAACGGTATTGAGCGCGCCGCTGGAATCCTGATGTAATTTCAAATTGGTTTTCCGAAGTCGTCGTGAGACGTCATGCGTGTTGCCGGCCTGACTGCACGTCGCACAGGCCGCGCGGTTCGACGCGTGTGGCACACGAGAAGGCCGAAAAGGCTTGCCGATGCGGGTGGTGCATTGCGGAAGTCGGCCAAAATCCGCTAAATTATAACTTTTTAGCCGCCTTGCGGCGCCCCTCGCTCAAGTGCCGCCACAAGCCGCGCTGGGCGCATCGGCGTGGCCCACCGGCTACCTGGGTTGGCATCGCCCGCTTTCGCTGCGTTTTTCCCACGCCGGAACCCGGAAAGCCGCGGCCGCTCGACAGTTCGACCCCATTTCGCGGCTGGCCGCCGTCGCTGGCGCCGCCGCGTCCGAATTCCCCGTAGCGGCGAATCAGAGCAGCCCGGCGTCGTCAGCCAGGCCCCGTTTGCCCAAGGTTTGCCCCAGCCATCAACCAGGATGAAGTGCCCGCCGTGAAACCGATTCTCAAATCAAACAAGTTGTTGAATGTCTGCTACGACATTCGCGGGCCCGTCCTCGAACATGCGAAGCGGCTCGAAGAAGAGGGTCACCGCATCATCAAGCTGAACATCGGCAATCTGGCGCCGTTCGGCTTCGAGGCGCCGGACGAGATCATTCAGGACATGATCCTGAACCTGCCTAGCTCGTCGGGCTACTCCGACTCGAAGGGCGTATTCGCCGCGCGCAAGGCGATCATGCACTACACGCAGCAAAAGGGCGTGCACGGCGTCGAGCTGGACGACGTCTACATCGGCAACGGCGCGTCCGAGCTGATCGTGATGGCGCTCCAGGGCCTCGTCAACGACGGCGACGAAGTGCTGCTGCCCGCGCCCGATTACCCGCTGTGGACCGCCGGCGTGAGCCTCGCGGGCGGCACGCCGGTGCACTACATCTGCGACGAGTCGAATAGCTGGATGCCCGACCTCGATGACATCCGCGCGAAAATCACGCCGAACACGCGCGCGCTGGTCGTGATCAACCCGAACAACCCGACCGGCGCGCTGTACTCGGACGAACTGCTGCTCGGCCTGATCGAGATCGCGCGCCAGCACGGCCTCGTGATCTTCGCCGACGAGGTCTACGACAAGATCGTCTACGACGGCAAGACGCACACGTCGATGGCGTCGCTGTCCGAAGACGTGCTGACCGTCACGTTCAACAGCTTGTCGAAGAGCTACCGCTCGTGCGGCTATCGCGCCGGCTGGATGGCCATTTCGGGCCTGATCGGCGAGAACCGCCGGCTCGCGAAAGACTATCTGGAGGGGCTCGGCATCCTCGCGTCGATGCGGCTGTGCCCGAACGTGCCCGGCCAGTACGCGATCCAGACCGCGCTCGGCGGCTATCAGAGCATCAACGACCTGATCGTGCCGGGCGGGCGCCTGTACAAACAGCGCGAGCTCGCCTACGACATGCTCACGGCGATCCCCGGCGTGAGCTGCGTGAAGCCGGAAGCGGCGCTGTACATGTTCCCGCGCCTCGACCCGAAGGTGTATCCGATCCAGAACGATCAGCAGTTCATCCTCGACCTGCTGCTCGAAGAGCGCGTGCTGCTCGTGCAGGGCACCGGCTTCAACTGGAAGACGCCGGATCACTTCCGCGTCGTGTTCCTGCCGAACGTCGACGACCTCGCGGATTCGATCAACCGGATCGCGCGCTTCCTCGACGGCTACCGCAAGCGTCACACAGCCTGAGCCGGCCTCGCGTACGATGTGGCGCGTGATGTGGCAAATGAGGCGCGCCGCTCGTGCCACCCCCCGACACCCTTTTCAAACCTCTACTAGAAACACACGCTGCATGGAACCAATCAAAGTTGGACTGCTGGGCTTCGGCACGGTAGGCTGCGGCACCTTCACGGTACTGCGCCGCAATCAGGAAGAAATCAAACGTCGCGCGGGTCGCGGCATCGAGATTGCGCGCATTGCCGTGCGCAACCCGGCCAAGGCGACCGCGGCGCTCGGCGGCGAAGCCGGCAGCGTGGCGCTGACCGATGACTTCAACGCGGTCGTCGGCGATCCCTCGATCGCGATCGTCGCGGAAATGATCGGCGGCACCGGCATCGCGCGCGACCTCGTGCTGCGCGCGATCAACAACGGCAAGCACGTGGTCACCGCCAACAAGGCGCTGCTCGCCGTGCATGGCACGGAGATTTTCGAGGCGGCGCGCGCGAACGGCGTCATGGTCGCGTTCGAGGCGGCGGTGGCGGGTGGCATTCCGATCATCAAGGCACTGCGCGAAGGGCTGACGGCGAACCGCATCCAGTACATCGCGGGCATCATCAACGGCACGACGAACTACATCCTGTCGGAGATGCGTGACCGTGGGCTCGATTTCGCGACCGCGCTGAAGGCCGCGCAGGAGCTCGGCTACGCGGAAGCCGACCCGACCTTCGACATCGAGGGCGTCGACGCGGCGCACAAAGCGACGATCATGAGCGCGATCGCGTTCGGCGTGCCGGTGCAGTTCGACCGCGCGTACGTCGAAGGCATCAGCAAGCTCGCCGCGATCGACATCAAATACGCCGAGGAACTCGGCTACCGCATCAAGCTGCTCGGCATCACGCGACGCACCGACAAGGGCATCGAGCTGCGCGTGCACCCCACACTGATTCCGGAAAAGCGTCTGCTCGCCAACGTGGAAGGCGCGATGAACGCGGTCGTCGTTCACGGCGATGCGGTCGGCACGACGCTGTACTACGGCAAGGGCGCGGGCGCCGAGCCGACGGCTTCCGCCGTGGTCGCCGATCTCGTCGACGTTACGCGTCTGCACACGGCCGACCCCGAGCACCGCGTGCCGCATCTGGCATTCCAGCCGGACAGCCTGTCGAACACCCCGATCCTGCCGATCGAAGAAGTCACGAGCGGCTACTACCTGCGCCTGCGCGTCGCCGACGTGACCGGCGTGCTCGCCGACATCACGCGCATTCTGGCGGACACCGGCATTTCGATCGACGCGCTGCTGCAAAAGGAATCGGAGCTCGTCGACGCGAACGGCAAGGGCGAAACCGACATTCTGCTGATCACGCACGAGACGGTCGAAAAACAGGTCAATGCCGCGATCAGGTCGATCGAGGCGCTGCAGACCGTCGTCTCGCAAGTCACGAAGCTGCGCATGGAAGCGCTGAACTAGGCCGAACTATGAACTACCTCTCCACGCGCGGCGCCGGGGCCGGCGAGCGCCATACCTTCTCCGACATCCTGCTCGGCGGTCTCGCGAAAGACGGCGGCCTGTATCTGCCGGCCGACTATCCGCGCGTCGCCGCGGACGAACTCGCGCGCTGGCGCACGCTGCCATACGCGGATCTCGCCTTCGAGATCCTGTCGAAGTTCTGCGACGACATTCCCGCCGACGACCTGCGCGCGCTGACGCGCAAGACCTATACGGCCGCGACCTACTGCAACGTGCGCGACGACGAAAGCGCCGCGCAGATCACGCCGCTGAAGACGCTCGGCGTCGAAGCCGGCGCGCCGCTTTCGCTGCTCGAACTGTCGAACGGTCCGACGCTCGCGTTCAAGGACATGGCAATGCAGCTGATCGGCAACCTGTTCGAGTACGCGCTCGCGAAGCATGGCGAAACGCTGAACATTCTCGGCGCGACGTCGGGCGACACCGGCAGCGCCGCTGAATACGCGATGCGCGGCAAGAAGGGCATCCGCGTGTTCATGCTGTCGCCCCACAAAAAGATGAGTGCGTTCCAGACCGCGCAGATGTACAGCCTGCAAGACCCGAACATCTTCAACCTCGCGGTGGAAGGCGTGTTCGACGACGCGCAGGACATCGTGAAGGCGGTCTCGAACGATCACGCGTTCAAGGCGAAGTACAAGATCGGCACGGTCAACTCGATCAACTGGGCGCGAGTCGTCGCACAGGTTGTCTACTACTTCAAGGGCTACTTTGCCGCGACGAAGTCGAACGACGAGCGCGTGTCGTTCACGGTGCCGTCGGGCAACTTCGGCAACGTGTGCGCGGGTCATATCGCCCGCATGATGGGTCTGCCGATCGAGAAGCTCGTCGTCGCGACCAACGAGAACGACGTGCTCGACGAGTTCTTCCGCACTGGTATCTACCGTGTACGCAAGGCGGCCGAAACGTATCACACGAGCAGCCCGAGCATGGACATCTCGAAGGCATCGAACTTCGAGCGCTTCGTGTACGACCTGCTCGGCCGCGATCCGGCGCGCGTGCTGCAACTGTTCCGCGACGTCGAGGAGAAGGGCGGTTTCGATCTCGCGGCAAGTGGCGACTTCGCGCGCGTAAGGGAGTTCGGTTTCGTGTCGGGCAGCAGCAGCCACGACACCCGCGTCGACACGATCCGCGACGTGTTCCAGCGTTACGACACGATGATCGACACGCACACGGCCGACGGCGTGAAGGTCGCGCGCGAGCATCTGCAGCCCGGCATTCCGATGATCGTGCTCGAGACCGCGCAGCCGATCAAGTTCGGCGAGACGATCCGCGAGGCGCTGCTGCGCGAACCGGAGCGGCCGGCGGCGTTCTCGGGGCTCGAGTCGTTGCCGCAGCGCTTCGAGGTCGTGCCCGCGGATGCGCAGCGGGTGAAGGACTTCATCGTCGCGAATACCGGCGAATAAGGGCGCGCGGGCCGCGTGAGCCGTTTTACGGCTCACGCGGGATGCCGCGTCGATTCACGTTGATCGACGCCCACTCCCGCACTACGAGAAAACGCTGGCCGCACCCTCCGCGGCCACGCATCGAAAAACACAAAAAGCTCCCCATAACGCCCGGCCTCCCAGGCTAACGGCATCGGCCGCTACAATGTTCTTTTAACCTGCGGCTTCCACCCTCCAGATGTCCACACCCACGCCCCGCGCCCCGATGCTCGCCACTGCCGATGCGCTGGCGATCCTGCTCGACGCCGCGCGCGCGCTCGACGGTATCGAAACGCTGCCGACGCTCGACGCGCTGAATCGCGTGCTCGCCACCGACGTCACGTCGCCGCTCGATGTGCCGCCGATGAACACGAGCGCGATGGACGGCTACGCGGTCCGCATCGCCGATCTCGCGCACGGCAGCCGCCTGCCGGTCTCGCAACGCATTCCGGCCGGCCATGCGCCGACGCCGCTCGCGCCCAACAGCGCGGCACGCATCTTCACCGGCGCGACGGTGCCCGCCGGCGCGGACGCGGTCGTGATGCAGGAGCAGACCGAGGTGGCTGGCGACGAGGTGACGATCGTGCATCGTCCGCAGGCGGGCGAGTGGATCACCGCACAGGGCGCCGATATTCGCGCGGGCTCGGTGATCCTGCCGGCCGGCACGCGGCTCACGCCGCAGGCGTTGGGACTTGCCGCGTCGGTCGGATGCGCGCGGCTCGAGGTGCGCCGCCGCGTGAAGGTCGCCGTATTCTTCACCGGCGACGAACTGACGATGCCCGGCGAGCCGCTGAAGCCCGGCGCGATCTACAACTCGAATCGCTTCACGCTGCGCGGCCTGCTCGAGAAGCTCGGCTGCGACGTGACCGACTATGGCATCGTCGCCGATCAACTCGACGCGACCCGCGCGACGCTGCGCGAAGCCGCCGAGGCGCACGATCTGATTCTCACCTGCGGCGGCGTGTCGGTCGGCGAGGAGGATCACGTGAAGCCAGCGGTGGAGGCCGAAGGGCGTCTGTCGATGTGGCAGATCGCCATGAAGCCGGGCAAGCCGCTCGCGTTCGGCGCGGTGCGGCGTGGTGCGGGTGGTGCAAATGGGGGCGAGCCGGCCGAAACGTTTTTCATCGGCCTGCCCGGCAATCCGGTGTCGAGCTTCGTGACGTTCCTGCTGTTCGTGCGTCCGTTCGTACTGCGGCTGGCCGGCGTGCAGGCGGTCGCGCCGCGCGCGCTGTCGCTGCGCGCGGACTTCACGCAGGGCAAGGCCGATCGCCGCAACGAGTTCCTGCGCGCGCGCGTCAATGTGGCGGGAGGGCTCGATCTGTTTGCCAATCAGAGTTCGGCCGTGTTGACGTCGACCGTGTGGGGCGACGGTCTGATCGACAATCCGCCGAACCACGCGATCAGCGCCGGCGAAACCGTGCGCTTCATTCCGTTTTCCGAACTGTTGAACTGAGGCCGCTCGTCCGCGGCACGCGCGGCTTGGACCGGCGGTATCCCGATGAAGATTGAACTCCGATACTTTGCGAGCGTGCGTGAAGCGCTCAATACGTCCCACGAAAGCGTCGAGGTGCCCGACGGCATCGCGACCGTCGGCGATGTGCGCGCGTGGCTGCGCGTGCGTGGCGGCATCTGGGCCGAGACGCTCGCCGAAGGCCGCGCGCTGCGCACGGCCTGCAACCACGTGATGACCGGCGCGAGCACCCGCATCACCGAGGGCTGCGAGGTCGCGTTCTTTCCGCCCGTCACCGGCGGCTGAGCCGCGCTCTCGCACATCACGTTCACGCCAGCGACAAAAGCCCTCAGGAGCCGTCCATGCCCGTTCGCGTCCAGACCGAAGACTTCGACCTCAGCGCCGAGGTGGCCGCGCTGCGCGCGCGCAATCCGAGCATCGGCGCGGTCGCGTGCTTCGTCGGCACCGTGCGCGATCTCAACGAGGGCAGCGCGGTCGAGACGATGGAGCTCGAGCATTATCCGGGCATGACGGAGAAGTCGCTCGAGGCGATCGTCGAGCGTGCGCGCGAACGCTGGCCGGGCATCGAGGTGCTGATCGTGCATCGCGTCGGCAAGCTGTATCCGCTCGATCAGATCGTGCTCGTTGCGACGACGGCCGCGCATCGCGGCGACGCGTTTGCGTCGTGTGAATTCGTGATGGACTATCTGAAGACCGAAGCGCCATTCTGGAAGAAGGAGAAAACCGACGCGGGCGAGCGCTGGGTCGACGCGCGCGTGACCGACGATGCCGCGCTCGCGCGCTGGGGAATCGAATCGGGAAATCGGACTCCGGAGTAAACGCGTCGCGGGCCGCGGAGTTGCGACGGCGCACGCGGCGTCTTTGTGTGAGGGGCGTCGGCGCCGGCCGACCTTCACTCGTCCCGCGAGCGTCCGATGATCGGCACCGGGAACGGCTCCCCAGCCGGCCGTGACGGATGCTCGCCATCGTCGTCAACGTCGCCATCTCGCGGCCGACGCTTCGGCGCCACCCGCTCGAGCAGCGCCTGTTGCTCCGGCGGGATCTTGTAATCCCAGCCGAAACGGCTCAGTTGCAGACTCTGCGCAATCCGCAGCGCCGGCTCCATGAAACGGACCGCCGCGGCCGGCTGATAGCGCGATTCGACCGTATCGAGGAACAGATACAGCCAGCGGCTGAAATGCTGCGGCTCGATGCCTTCGAGCGGCTGATGCGCCTGCTGCACGTTGCCGCGATACTGCTTCGCGCCGAGCACGAGGCTGCTCCAGAATGTGCACATCTTCGGCAGATGGTCGTCCCAGCGGCCCGCGAGCTTCGCGTCGAAGACCGGACCGAGCAGCGGGTCGGCACGCACGCGATCGTAAAAGCCATAGACGAGGTCGCGGATATTGGCGTCGGTGGGTTCGGCCGCGCGTTCGACCGGCGGCGCGACGGGGAAAGACGGATTCATGCGGATTCCAGAAAATTGCGGTTGCCGATGTCGGCTGAACTGAACCTTGCCCCCCCGTTTTTCTGACAAACGGTTGATGCGGAAAAAGCTACTATTGCTATCCGAAACAGTTTTGCAGCGCGATTCGGGGAGCGACGCCAGCCAGCCAGTCATGTTAGGGCGTAGCGCTCGTTCCCGGCAACCCTCGCGTCGACACGGTTATCGGGACGTTCAAGGCACTTGCTCGCAGCCTTTCAAGCTATACCAGGACCTATGAGACTTACCGACTATACGGATTACGCGCTGCGCGTGCTGCTGTACCTCGCGGTGCGGGGCGACGGATTATCGACGATTCAGGACATTTCGCAAGCCTACGGCATCTCGAAAAACCATCTGATGAAGGTCGTGCAGCAGCTGGGCGAGCTCGGCTGGGTCGAGACCGTGCGCGGCCGCAACGGCGGCTTGCGGCTCGGCGCGCAATCGCTGTCGCTGACCGTTGGCGACGTGGTGCGGGTCACGGAAAGCGACTTTGCGCTGGTCGGCTGTCTGCCGGACCGCCAGGGCCAACAGCGGCCTTGCGTCATCACGACGCAATGCCGGCTCCGTGGCGCGTTGCAGGCGGCGAACCTCGCTTTTCTCGCCGAGCTCGATCGTTTTACGATCGGCGAAGTCGCGCAACCGAAAAGTCCGCTCGCGGCGTTGCTTGGGTTAGGCTCCACGATTCAGATGGCGCCGCTGCCGATTCCGGTGGCATCGGATAGCACGCGCGGCGGCAGTCCGGCGACGCTGGGCCACAAGAACTAGAACATCCGGCCGGCTCCCGGGTGCGCAAACCCGCCCGGCCGCGCCACTGGGGAAGGATCGCGGCAGTTCTTGCGCTCAAATGTTAAATAGTTGCGACCGAGGCCAAAAAAGCGCTTGAAACCCTAATAAAACGCCTCATTTTGGTGGTAATCGAAATTGGAGGTCTCTTGATGAGAATCGACAAACTCACCACTAAATTCCAGGAAGCGCTCGCGGACGCCCAGAGTCTGGCGGTTGGCCACGACAATCAGTACATCGAACCCGTCCACGTGCTCGCGGCACTCGTCGCGCAGCACGACGGCTCCGCTCGCTCGCTGCTGTCGCGCGCCGGTGTGCACGTACAACCTCTACAAACCGCGCTGAACGACGCAGTCACGCGGTTGCCGCAAGTGCAGGGCACCGACGGCAACGTGCAGATCGGCCGCGAACTGACCGGTCTGTTGAACCAGGCGGACAAGGAAGCGCAGAAGCTCAACGACACGTTCATCGCGAGCGAAATGTTCCTGCTCGCGGTCGCCGACGACAAAGGCGAGGCCGGCCGTCTCGCGCGCGAGCACGGGTTGTCCCGCAAGGCGCTCGAAACCGCGATCGCCGCGGTGCGCGGCGGCTCGCAGGTGCATAGCCAGGACGCCGAAAGCCAGCGCGAAGCGCTGAAGAAATACACGATCGACCTGACCGAGCGCGCCCGCGCAGGCAAGCTCGACCCCGTGATCGGCCGCGACGACGAAATCCGCCGTTCCATTCAGATCCTGCAGCGCCGCACCAAGAACAACCCGGTGCTGATCGGCGAGCCGGGCGTCGGCAAGACCGCGATCGTCGAGGGGCTCGCGCAGCGCATCGTCAACGGCGAGGTGCCGGAAACGCTGAAGAACAAGCGCGTGCTGTCGCTCGACATGGCCGCGCTGCTCGCGGGCGCCAAATATCGCGGCGAGTTCGAAGAGCGCCTGAAGGCGGTGCTCAACGACATCGCGAAGGACGAAGGGCAAACCATCGTCTTCATCGACGAGATTCACACGATGGTCGGCGCCGGCAAGGCCGAAGGCGCGATGGACGCGGGCAACATGCTGAAGCCGGCGCTCTCGCGCGGCGAGCTGCATTGCGTCGGCGCGACCACGCTCGACGAATACCGCAAGTACATCGAAAAGGATGCCGCGCTCGAGCGCCGCTTCCAGAAGGTGCTGGTGGACGAACCGTCGGTCGAGGCGACCATCGCGATCCTGCGCGGTCTGCAGGAGCGCTATGAGCTGCACCACGGCGTCGACATCACGGACCCGGCGATCGTCGCGGCCGCCGAGCTGTCGCATCGCTACATCACGGACCGCTTCCTGCCCGACAAGGCGATCGATCTGATCGATGAAGCCGCGTCGAAGATCAAGATGGAAATCGACTCCAAGCCGGAGGAGATGGATCGGCTCGACCGTCGTCTGATCCAGCTGAAGATCGAACGCGAAGCGGTGAAGAAGGAGAAGGACGAGGCGTCGCAGAAGCGTCTGCAACTGATCGAAGAGGAAATCGAGCGGCTCAACCGCGAATATTCGGACCTCGATGAAATCTGGACCGCGGAAAAAGCGGCGGTGCAGGGCAGCGCGCAGCTGAAGGAAGAGATCGAGAAGACGCGTGCGGAAATCGTGCGTCTGCAGCGTGAGGGCAAGCTCGAGAAGGTGGCCGAATTGCAGTACGGCAAGCTGCCGGGTCTCGAGGCGCAGCTGAAGGAAGTCACGCGCGCCGAAGCCGAGGAGCAGAACAGTCCGAAGCGTCCGCGTCTGTTGCGCACGCAGGTCGGCGCGGAAGAGATCGCCGAGGTCGTGTCGCGGTCCACCGGTATTCCGGTGTCGCGCATGATGCAGGGCGAGCGCGAAAAGCTGCTGCAGATCGAGTCGAAGCTGCATGAGCGCGTGGTCGGCCAGGACGAGGCGATCAACGCGGTCGCCGATGCGATTCGCCGCTCGCGCGCGGGTCTGTCGGACCCGAACCGTCCGTATGGCTCGTTCCTGTTCCTCGGGCCGACCGGCGTCGGCAAGACCGAGCTGTGCAAGGCGTTGGCGTCGTTCCTGTTCGATTCGGAAGAGCATCTCATCCGTATCGACATGAGCGAGTTCATGGAGAAGCACAGCGTCGCGCGTCTGATCGGCGCGCCGCCGGGTTACGTCGGCTACGAGGAGGGCGGTTATCTGACCGAGGCCGTGCGCCGCAAGCCGTATAGCGTGATCCTGCTCGACGAAATCGAGAAGGCGCATCCGGACGTATTCAACGTGCTGCTGCAGGTGCTCGACGACGGCCGCATGACCGATGGCCAGGGCCGCACCGTCGACTTCAAGAACACGGTGATCGTGATGACCTCGAACCTCGGTTCGCAGGTGATCCAGGCGATGGTCGGCGAGCCGCAGGAAGCCGTGAAGGACGCCGTGTGGGAAGAGGTGAAGCTGCACTTCCGTCCCGAGTTCCTGAACCGGATCGACGACGTCGTCGTGTTCCATGCGCTCGATCGCTCGAACATCCAGTCGATCGCGCGGATCCAGTTGCAGCGTCTGCACGAGCGGCTCGCGAAGCTCGACATGCAGCTGGTGGTATCGGACGCGGCGCTCGAGCACATCGGCAAGGTCGGCTACGACCCGCTGTTCGGTGCGCGGCCGCTGAAGCGCGCGATCCAGCAGGAGATCGAGAACCCGATCGCGAAGCTGATTCTGGCCGGCAAGTTCGGTCCGAAGGATGTGATTCCGGTCGAAGTGGACGACGGCGAGGTGCTGTTCGAGCGCGTCGTGCACTGAACGCTTTGGCTTGATGACACGACGGGAGGACGGCAGTCGAGCCGTTCCCGCCAACGTTAAGAAACCGGCAACGAAGGTGACTTCGTTGCCGGTTTTCTTTTGCCCGCCGATTTCAAACCGGGCGTTGGCGTTGGCGTTGGCGTCGGCGTCGACCGGCAGCCTAAGCCGCCGCCAGCGCATGGCGCACAGCGTGCTTAAGCGTTGCCCTTGTTGCCGAGCAGCGCCGACAAGCCGCCGAGCGCGCCGAGCACCGTGGTCGCGTTCAGCTTGCCATCGGCCGGCACTTCGCCTTCCGGCGTGGCCGCGTTGACGACGTGCGGCAGGATCTGCGATAGCAGACCCGTCACCTGATCCGGCTGGACCCCGGCCTTCGCGGCGAGGCCGGTCACGGCTTCCGAGCCCAGCACGTTATGCAGCGCGTCGGGTGCGATGGGCTGGTTTTCGCCATTGCCGACCCACGACGACACGACGTCGCCGAGGCCCTTTTCCTGGAAGCGCTGGATCAGGCCGTTCAGGCCACCAGGCTGCGTGTTGACGAATTCGAGCGCGGCGGCGATCAGCGCTTGCTGGCCGCCGCCTTCTGGCGATTTGCCAAGCAGGGAACCGATGGTGTCGAGTAGGCTCATGACGGTCTCTCTTGAATGCCGGCGCGTGCATGACGGCCGGGCGGGTGACGACGACGCGCGGTTGCGCGTCGCGGTAAAACGCAAGGGCGGCAGCCCCGCCGGCCTCAAGCGCCGGACGCAGCCGCGGCGGATGCCGCCTTGCTCTTCTTCGCTTTCTTCTTCGAAGCCTTGGTGCCGGACGCGTCGGCTGGTGCGCTGGCTGCCGCGGCGGCCGGAGCCGAAGCGGCTGCCGCGTCGGATGCTGCGGCCTTGTTCTTCTTCGACTTCGACGGCTTCGCGGCCGAGGCAGGGGCAGGAGCGGCCGGCGCTGCCGTCGTGGCAGCGGGCGCGGCGGCGGTGGTTGCCGCGGGAGCCGCCGGTGTGGTCTTCGTGGCCGACTTGGTGGACGTCTTCGCACCGGTCGGCGCTGCCGACGAGCCGTTGATCGTCAGTCCGGCCGCTTCGAGGTTCTCGACCGATTTCTGGCCGATGCCCTTCACACGCGCGGCGAGATCGTCGGCGTTCTTGAACGGGCCGTTTTTGGCGCGTTCGTCGAGGATCGCTTTCGCATGCACGGGGCCGATGCCCTTGACCGATTCGAGCGCGGCCTGATCGGCGGTATTCACTTCCACGGCCGCGGCAAATCCGGCCGACAGCGACAAAGCCACAGCGACGCAAAGCATGAAAAGCTTCTTCAGCATGGCAAGCACTCCATTGAGGGCAAAAAGTTAGCCGGGAACGGACGACCTATCCTGTCAGCGGGCGCTGCGTTTAAGCATAGGACAAATCGCAGGACCGATTTGAGATAGCGGACGATTTATACCGTTCGATTGATGACAAGTAAATCCGCCACACAATATTTAAAGCTTTTAGCGGCATGCAGTGCCGGTGAATTTATCGTTCGATATCGGTCGCGATAACTCGTCTGCGATAAAGAATGAGCAACGCAAAGGAATGACAGCATCCGACGCTTGACTTAGAGTGCACTCGAAGTCCTAACCTGAGTCCGTCATGTCGAAACACTCAACCGCGCTCACCATCGGTCAGGTTGCCGAAACGATCGGCGTGTCCACGCACACGCTGCGCTATTACGAGCAGGCCGGCTTGATCCGGCCGGTCGGACGCACGCAGACGGGGCACCGGCTGTACTCGCCGGCCGATCTCGACTGGTTGCGCTTCGTGATGCGTCTGAAGGCAACGGGCATGTCGATCTCCGGCATGCAGCAGATCGCCGCGCTGCGCGCGCAAGGCCATCCGACGATGCGCGCACGCCGCGACCTGCTGGTTGCGCATCGCACCGCGCTGCTCGCGCGGATCGCCGATCTGCAGAGCAACCTCGGCGCGATCGACGACAAGATCGCGTACTACGAGGCGGCCACGAGCGGCGCGCTTGAGCCCGATCCGGCACGACAGGACGACGAAACCTCGTCGCCCTCACACCCCGATAAGGACTCGCAATGGACTACGCACACAACGACCGCTACGCGCGGGGCTGGGACAAGCTCAGGGAAATCGACGGTTCGGCGGGCGAGCAGGTAATCGCCGCGCTCGCGCCAGTCGCGCCGGAATTCGGACGCCTGTTGATTGAATTCGGCTTCGGCGACATCTACAGCCGGCCGCAGCTCGATCTGCGCACGCGTGAGATTGCGGCGATCGCGTCGCTCGCGACCCTCGGCTGCGCCCAGCCGCAGCTGAAGGTACATATCGAGGCGGCGCTGAACGTCGGC
Organism: Paraburkholderia lebeckiae; assembly: GCF_014201005.1. NCBI lineage: Bacteria > Pseudomonadati > Pseudomonadota > Betaproteobacteria > Burkholderiales > Burkholderiaceae > Paraburkholderia > Paraburkholderia lebeckiae. The sequence continues at coordinate 128,243 of NZ_JACHDK010000002.1, forward strand.
TGCACGCGCGAGCAGATCGTCGAGGTGTTCATGCAGATGGCGCTTTATGCGGGCTTTCCGGCCGCGCTCAATGCGCTGTTCGCGGCGCGGGAAATTTTCGAGGCCAAGGATCGGGAGGGGGAGGCCGCATACGCGGCGTGAGCGGGCTGAGCTGCGTGGGGAACGGAAAGGCGGATGCAGAACAGGTCGTCTCTCACCCCGGCTTGGGTGCAACTGACGGTCCGGTCGGTGCTATTCGTGGCCTTCCCAACCCCCCATCCCTTCAAACAACCGGATCGACCCGCGCCGCCGCAGCCTCGCGCAAATAGCGCTGGCTCACGAATCGCCAGTACACGAGCAAGCCGAGCCCGGCAATCGCGAGACTTGCGGAATTCGCGACCCAGAAGCCGCGCGCGCCGGTCAGCCAGGGCGGCGTGAGGCCGGTCGTATCGAAGCCGAGCGCATAGCCGCCGCCGAGCCCGACTCCCCACAGCGCCACCGCATAGATGATGGTCGGCACGACCGCGACCTTGTAGGCGCGCAGCACGAACGCGGTCGAGATCTGCAACGCGTCGAACAGGTGGTAGCAGGCGACGATCAGCACCAGCGGCAACGCCTTCGCCGCGACCTGCGCGTTCGTCGTATAGCCGTCGACAATGTACGGCCGCAGCACGAGCACGAGCGCGCCATAGCAGCACGCGATCGCAACCGCCATCGCGATGCCGTGACGCGACAGCGTGCGCGCCGCCTGCGGCCGATGCGCGCCGAGCGCCTGCGCGACCAGCGTCGACGACGCGATGCCGATCGACAGCGGCGTCATATAGAGCACCGCGCCGACGTTGCCGGCGATCTGATGTCCGGCGAGCGTCGTCGTGCCGAAGCGCGCGATGAAAAGCGCCATGAACGTGTACGACGTGACCTCGATCAGATACGACAGCCCCATTGGAATACCGAGCCGCAGTTGCGCGGCCTGGCGCTTCCAGACCGGCCAGCAGAAGTGCGTGAAGATGCCGAGTGCCTTGAAATCGTCGACGCACGCGAGCAGCAGCATGCCGAGCGCCGCGAGTGCCCAGTTGAGCAGCGTGCTCGCGAGCGCGCAGCCCGGACCGCCCAGCGCGGGCACGCCGAGGCCGCCGAAAATGAACCAGGTATTGAGCGGAATTTTCAGCAGCAGCGCGGCGATCTGCAGGAACATCACGAGCCGCGGTTTGGCGAGCGCATTGGCAACGGAGCCGTAGACCCGGAAGGCGAGGCCGGCGGGCAGCCCGAACGCGAGAATCCGCAGGTACGCGAGCGTGCGCTCGTGCAGCGCGTCGGGCACGCGCGACAACGCCAGCAGCGGTCCGGGGAAGAACAGGATCAGAAAGCCGATCACGGTCAGCGCGGCGGCAAGCCACCATGACTGGCGGACCTCTTCGCCGATCTCGACGTAGCGACGCGCGCCGTACAGCTGCGCGGTGATCGGCTGCAGCGCGGTCAGGATGCCGGTCAGGCCGATATAGACCGAGACGTAGATCGACGAGCCGAGGCCGAGCGCGGCCAGATCGACGGCCGAGTAGCGCCCGACCATCGCCGTGTCGATCACGCCGAACGCGATGATGGCCAACTGGCCGATCAATACGGGCCACGCGAGCGCGGCAATTTTCCGTACGTCGGCGAACATGGTCAGTCGAGCTTCTTGTGCCAGTTGCGGCGCTTGCCGGGCGGCGGCTTGGGACGGTCGATGCGCACGTACAGGCGGAAGCGCTCGTCGCGGTCCGCCGCGCGGCGACCTTCCCATACGAGCTTCCAGATGTAGTCGGGCATCGCGCTAGGGTCGCCGTAGTCCTGCGAGTCCTGACGCAGGATCACGTCGCAGTCCTGGTCGAACGAGAAGTGCATGTCGCCGAAATACGCGAACGTCGCGATCTGCGCATTGCCGAGGCGTACCGGCGCGATGCACGTGTAGTCATCGGGCAAGTGGTTGGCGATCTGCTGCGCGACGTCGCGATAGGTCCGGCTGTAGTTGACGACCGGCAGCCACAGCGTCATCAGCAACACCCACATCAGCGTGGTGCCGGCGCTCGACAGCACGACGCTGCGCCACAGCACCTTCGGATGACGAGCGAGGCGCCAGCGCACCAGCAGGAACCAGCACACGGTCACCGCGACCGCGCACACGAACGACAGAATCTTGAACTGCGGCACGAAGCCGGGCGCGAGTCGCGCGAGATTGCGCGCGAGCGGGTGCGGAAAGCCGGTCAGGCCTGCCACATACACGAGCCACACGAAGCTGCCGAGGATCGTGAAGCTCAGCAGCGCGAACCAGTCGATCGCGTTGATCGCGCCGCGCTTGAGCGTCGGCAACGCGAAAGTGGCGAGCACCGCGAGCGGCGGCAGCAGCAGCATGTAGAGTCGGTTCGACTGATGGCTTTGCAGCACGACGAGCACGAACAGCGGCCCGATCACCGACAGCGGAATCGCCACGTGCGGCGCGCGCCGCAGTCCCTGCCAGCTGAACCACGACCACAGCGCGAGCGGCCAGGCTGGCCATGTGAAGAGCGGCAGGTTTTTCAGCGCATACGCGGCGACCGAGCCGGGCGGGCCCGCGAACGAGCTCAGGCTCACGTGCAGCCACTGGTTCAGATACCAGACAGCGTCGTCCGGGAACGCGGCGAGCGCGATGATCGGCCACGACACCGCGAGCACGAGCGCCACGGGCAGACCCGCGAGCAGCAGCCAGCGCGATCGCGTTTCGCGCACGATCAGCGTCATCGCGAGCGTGCCGAGCAGCAGCGCGCCGACCAGCACCGGACTGCTCGCGAGTGTGACGAGGCCGATCGCGAGACCCCAGGTCAGCGCGCCCTGAATCGGCTTGTCGATCATGCGCACGAGGCCGTACACGAGCATCGCGATGCAGACGAACTGCACGAGCTGCGGCGTGGTCTCGTGACCGCGCTCGGCGAGGCCGAAGCACGCGAGCAGGATCAGCAGTGCGCCATCGGCGAGCGTGCGGCCATAGTCGCGCGGTTCCGGCTCGCCGCCGAATGCATATTTGAACGGCTGCACTTCGGCGCGCCGGCCGAGCAGATACGCCGCGTACCAGACGAACGCGCAGCCCGCGCAGAACAGCAGGCCCGTGAACACGCGCGACGCGTTGCTCGCGTCGACCCACGGTGCGAGGACGCGGATCGCGCTCGCGCCGAGCCAGTAGCCGAGCGGGCCGTCCTCGGTCAGATATTTGCCGACCAGATTAGGCAGCAGCCAGTCGTGCGCGCCGCCGTTCGCCATCGTCCACATCACACCAAAGCCGGCTGCGTCCTCGTTCTTCCACGGATCGCGGCCGAACAGGCCGAACGAGGCGTAGACGATACAGATGGCCAGCAGCAGCCAGCGCGGCAACGCACTGGTCGCAGAGGCGGTGAGGCGAACGACAGGTCTCATGCGGTGTGTGGAGTCTGGATAAGCGATGCAACCGGAGCGGCCTGGCAGGTCAGGGCGCGAGGGCCCGTTTCGAGCATCCGGCATTGTAGTCGTGCCGTGCGATGCACGTCACGGCCGGTAACGCCCGGCAACGTCAATGGACAAGCTGTAACACAGTGTCGTGAAAGCGCGGCGTGCTCCTTCCGGCTGAAGGCTTCGCGCGGCGTGCGACCCAGCGGGCGCACAAGCGCAGGCGACAAAAAAGGGCAGCTCGCGCTGCCCTTTCTGTTTGCTCCGTTGCCGGCGGGAAGCCGGCACCGTTGCGGTATTACTTTACTGCCTTGCCCGAAGCACGTGCGCCGAACTTCTTGTTGAACTTCTCGACGCGGCCGGCCGTGTCCATGATCTTTTGCTGGCCGGTGTAGAACGGGTGCGATTCCGACGACACTTCGACCTTCGCGAGCGGGTAGGTCTTGCCGTTGAATTCCGCGGTTTCGCGCGTCTGGATGGTCGAGCGCGTCACGAACCTGAAGTCGTTCGACATATCGACGAACAGGACTTCGCGGTAATTCGGGTGAATGCCTTCTTTCATGGTCTTTCCTTTAATCTGGCGGTAGCCAACCCGCGTGCAGCCTCGAATTGGACTGCCTTCAGGCGCGAGCCACTTGCCTACGGTCGAAAAACCGCGATTATGCCAGAAAATCAGTCGTTTGGCGATTTTGCTGCCAGCGGATTCTATTGCGGCGCAAGCGGCGCCCGTTCGCGGCGTCTCAAACCGGCGTGAACGTCAATCCGACGCGCGCTGGATCTTGCCGGTAGTAGCGCGCGAGCAGTCGGTACAGTTCCGGATACTCCGCCTCGAACGCTTGGGGCTTGACGAACAGCGCCTCGCTGCACACGGCAAAAAATTCCGACGGATGGTCCGCCGCATACGGATCGACCAGCGACTCGCGTTCGAAACGCGCCCAGCGTCGCTCGGGCACCACGTCGACTTTCGCACAGAAGTGATCGTATGCATGGTCGAACACATCGGCCCATGCCTGCGCATCGAGCGGCGCGTGCCAGCGGCGCATCAGCGGCGGGTGGCCATCCGCTTCGCCGTTGAGCATGTCGATCTTGTGCGCGAACTCGTGGATCACGACGTTGTATGCGTCGCTGCCATCGGTCATCTGCGCGTCTTCCCACGACAGCACCACCGGGCCGCCTTCCCACGCCTCGCCGCTGGCGTCGTGTTCGATCTCGTGCACGACGCCATCTTCGTCCTCAACGGTCTTGCGGATCACGAACTCGCCCGGATAGACGATTACGCCGACCCAGCCGCGATACAGATCGAGGCTCAGGTTCAGCACCGGCAGGCACGCCTGCGCGGCGATGCCGACCGTCATCGCATCGGTCAGCTCGAGCTCGTGCGCGGTCGAGAACTCCTTCTGCGCGAGGAAGAGACTCGTCATCTCGCGCAGCCGCGTGAGATCGGGCGCTTCCAGATGCGTGAGAAAGGGTAGGCCGGCGAGTGTCGCCTGCCACAAGGAATCGTCGATCGCGTAGTCGCGCAGCGCGCGCTCGCGACGCCGTGTGCCCAGCCAGTTCGTGAGTTTCGACAGCATGCTTGGAGCCCACCTTCAGTCGATCTGTTTTTGCCTCGCGGCGAACAGGCCGCCGCATATCGCGACGCCGATCAGAAAATAGAAACCGTCGAGCGACGCGAGCAAACTGGCCTGCTGCGCAATCGACCGGCTGATCGACGCGATCGTGTTCTGGTAGACCGGATTGTACGGATTCACGGACTCCGCGAGGCGACTTTGATGCAGCGCGAGCCGGTGCTGCTCGACGATGATCACCGAGGCGGTCGAGAAGAAGATGGTCAACTGCCGGACGATGTTTTTCAGCCGGTAGCCGTGCGTGAACTCCTCGGTCCGGCGACATGCGCGTCATCCACCCGGCGGCGAACGCGGCCACCGCGAAGCCCGGCACGATGATCCACTTCTTGCGCAGCAGCAGCTTCGCAAAACGCAGATAGACGAACAGCGCGCTCGCCGAAATCAGCGATGTGGTGCCGACGTGCCGCCCGGTGTTTTCGACCGGATAGCCGAGGCCCCTTCGAGAAACCGTGTGTACGTTCACGTACATGTTGAGGCGGCGCATTGTCTCTGCGGACGATGGACGAAAAAAACCGCTCGCAGTTTGCGAGCGGTTTTTCATGCATTGCAGTTGCCGACTAATACGGCCAGCACGAAGGTCGCGCGTTAGCTGCCGCCGCCACGACGCATCATGTCGAAGAACTCGGAATTGCTCTTCGTCTGACGGATCTTGTCGAGCAGGAATTCCATCGACTCGACTTCGTCCATGTCGTGAATGAACTTGCGCAGTACCCAGATTTTCTGCAGCGCTTCGGGCTTGATCAGCAGCTCTTCGCGGCGCGTGCCCGACTTGTTCAGGTTGATTGACGGATAGACGCGCTTCTCGGCGAGACGGCGCTCGAGGTGCACTTCCATGTTGCCGGTGCCCTTGAACTCTTCGTAGATCACATCGTCCATGCGGCTGCCGGTTTCGATCAGCGCCGTGCCGATGATGGTGAGCGATCCGCCTTCCTCGATGTTGCGCGCCGCGCCGAAGAACCGCTTCGGGCGCTGCAGCGCGTTCGCGTCGACACCGCCCGTCAGCACCTTGCCCGAGGCCGGTACCACCGTGTTGTAAGCGCGCGCGAGACGCGTGATCGAGTCGAGCAGAATCACGACGTCGTTCTTCATTTCGACGAGGCGCTTGGCCTTCTCGATCACCATTTCGGCGACCTGCACGTGACGCGCAGCGGGTTCGTCGAACGTGGAGGCGATCACTTCGCCGGCCACCGAACGCTGCATTTCCGTCACTTCCTCCGGGCGCTCGTCGATCAGCAGCACGAACAGCACGACGTCGGGATGGTTCTGCTTGATCGCGTGCGCGATGTGCTGAAGCATCACGGTCTTGCCCGACTTTGGCGACGCGACGAGCAGGCCGCGCTGACCCTTACCGATCGGCGCGATCATGTCGATGATGCGGCCGGTCACGTTCTCTTCGCCACGCATTTCACGTTCGAGCAGCAGCACCTTGTTCGGGTGCAGCGGCGTCAGGTTTTCGAACATGATCTTGTGCTTGGAGGCCTCCGGCGGCTGGCCGTTGACCTTGTCCACCTTCACCAGCGCGAAATAGCGCTCGCCGTCTTTCGGCGTGCGCACTTCGCCTTCGATCGTGTCGCCAGTATGCAGGTTGAAGCGGCGGATTTGCGACGGGCTGATGTAGATGTCATCCGTGCTGGCGAGGTAGGAGGTTTCCGGCGAACGCAGGAAGCCGAAACCGTCCGGCAGCACTTCGAGGGTGCCGTCGCCGAAGATCGTGTCGCCCGCTTTGGCTCGTTTTTTTAGAATGGCGAACATCAATTCCTGCTTGCGCAGGCGGTTCGCGCTTTCGATCTCGAGGCCATTGGCCATCTCGATCAATTGGGACACGTGCAAAGTCTTAAGCTCGGATAAATGCATACGGAGAACCCGCAGGAGAAGGTGCGACGAAATGAAATCTGGGAGGAGGGTGAGCGGAACCGCTCAAAGACTTACACGTCTTTTCGACGTTTTGTGGATTCTAGCATAGCACACGCCAATTTAAGCCAGTGCGGCGGCGTGGCATCTTTGTTGCAAAGCGTGTTGCCGGCTGACAACACGCTTGACCGGCGCGCGCGGCGGTTTGCTCCACTGATGCGCCCGATTCTCGAACTGCCTGCGGCGCGCGATGGACCCGCGAACGCCGCGGCGTACTGCTGCTTTACAGGTTGCCGTCGAGGAACGCGGTGAGTTGCGACTTCGACAGAGCGCCGACCTTCTGAGCGGCAACGGCGCCGTTCTTGAACAGGATCAGTGTGGGGATGCCGCGCACGCCAAACTTGACCGGCGTGGACTGATGCTCGTCGACATTGATCTTCGCGACTTGCAGGCGATCGGCGTAATCCTTCGCGACTTCGTCGAGGATCGGCGCGATCATCTTGCACGGACCGCACCATTCGGCCCAGAAATCGAGCAGCACGGGTTTATCGGATTTCACGACGTCCTGTTCGAACGATGCGTCGCTAATATGCTTGATTTGTTCGCTCATTTATGAATACCTCTGTCGGTTCGAGGCCCGCCTGAATTGCTCGCCACGATACGTCAAAAACTGGGAAAACTCCGTTCGCTTTGCCGCATCCAGAGCCTTGCCGCGCCTGCCTGTGAAAATCAGAAAAAACGATCTGAAAAACGCCGGATCTTCACGGAATGCGCAGAAAGAGTCGCGTATGCGGGTCTTTCAACTGGCAGTGTAGCTTAATTCGCTATGCGTTGCCGATGGCGATAGTACTCATCAGGACAGTGGGGCTAATAGGCCGCCGCCGCAGCGTCGGCCGGTTTCTGCGGCTCACGGATACCGCGTTGCAATCTAGATGGTGGCGCGCGCCGCGAACTCAAGTGCCGCGCGTGGCGGGCGTCGCCGCGGTGGCTGGCAGGGCGTCGGGCGGCGTGCAGGAAGCGGGCGCAAACAGTGCGAAGTCGTTCGAAGCGAAGCGTCGTTCGCGTTTTGCTCGCGTCAACAGTCGCACAATGCGCGCGGCAATGATAGAATCTTTCGTGACGGGCCTCCTCGCATGGAGGGATGGTCAATCTGGTCAGGTCGGGAACGAAGCAGCCACAGCCGTTTTCCACCAGTGCCGAGGGTCGGGCTCGTCACCTTTCCTTGCTTTTTTCTCCGCGGCCGTTTTCACGGCTTGTCCGCAGTTTCTCCACAGTCATTCCCAGCTTCTGTATTGATCGTTCGCCGTGTTCGGATGGAGCGTCGTCGTGGCCGTTTCGCGCATTTCACGCGTCTTCCCGAATCGGTTTTGCGCGCCATTGTTACTGATACAATTTCCGCATGACCTATCAAGTTCTCGCACGCAAATGGCGGCCGAAGGATTTCGCTTCGCTCGTCGGACAGGAGCACGTGGTGCGCGCGCTCACCCATGCGCTCGACGGCGGCCGTCTGCACCATGCCTATTTGTTTACAGGTACGCGCGGCGTCGGCAAGACCACGCTGTCGCGCATCTTCGCGAAGGCGCTCAATTGCGAGACCGGCGTGACGTCGACGCCTTGCGGCGTATGCCGTGCGTGTCGCGAGATCGACGAAGGGCGCTTTGTCGATTACGTCGAAATGGACGCGGCGAGTAATCGTGGCGTCGATGAAATGGCCGCGCTGCTCGAGCGCGCGGTGTACGCGCCCGTCGATGCGCGCTTCAAGGTCTACATGATCGACGAAGTGCACATGCTGACGAACCACGCGTTCAACGCGATGCTGAAGACGCTCGAAGAGCCGCCGCCACATGTCAAGTTCATCCTCGCGACCACCGACCCGCAGAAGATTCCGGTCACCGTGCTGTCGCGCTGTCTGCAGTTCAACCTGAAGCAGATGCCGGCCGGCCATATCGTGTCGCATCTCGAACGCATTCTCGGCGAAGAGAACGTGCCTCACGAGGCGCAGGCGTTGCGCCTGCTCGCGCGCGCGGCCGACGGTTCGATGCGCGACGCGCTATCGCTGACCGATCAGGCGATCGCCTATTCGGCGAACCAGGTCAGTGAAGACGCGGTGCGCGGCATGCTCGGCGCGCTCGATCAAAGCTATCTGATCCGCCTGCTCGACGCGCTCGCGCAGGGCGACGGCGCGGCGGTGCTGGCGGTCGCCGACGAGATGGCCTTGCGCAGCCTGTCGTTCTCGACGGCGCTGCAAGATCTGGCGAGCCTGCTGCATCGGATCGCGTGGGCGCAGTTCGCGCCTTCGTCGGTGCTCGACGAATGGCCGGAGGCGGCCGACTTGCGCCGTTTCGCCGACGCGTTGAGCGCCGAGCAGGTGCAACTGTTCTATCAGATCGCGACGATCGGCCGAAGCGAATTGGGCCTCGCGCCCGACGAATACGCGGGCTTCACGATGACGCTGCTGCGCATGCTCGCGTTCGAGCCGGCTCCGACAGGCGGCGGTGGCGGAGTGGCGGGAGCCGCTGGCACGCAGAACGGTGCGGGCGCCGCCGCCGGTGCGAAGCGTGCTGGTGCACCGACGGTTGCCGCGCTGCGCGCGCTGTCACCTTCGTCCGCGACGGCCATGGCAGCTGCTGCACACGTTCGCGGACCTCAGGTAGGCGTTGCCGGCGAGGAGCAGGGCGACGCGATGAAATCGATCGCGCCGACTGCAAAGCCGACCGCGAAGCCCGCAGCCGACTCCGCGCAGTCTGAAGCAGCACCGCAATCGCCCAATGCCGAAGTCGCCCGCGTGACAGACGCGCCTGCCACTACGGCGCCCCCGCTGGCGCCGTGGGAAGACGCGCCCGCGAATGCCGTCGCCACGATTGCCAGCTCGACCGCGCCGGTCTCGAACGAAGTTTCCGACATCGCACCTTCGTCCGCACCGAGCGCGCTTGTAACTGCCGCGCCTGGTCGCGCGGAAGAGGCCACGTCACCCGAACTGGAAGCGCGGCCGGAATTGGCGGCGCCCGCCTCAACGGCGGCACCGGCGGCCGCAGCCGACTCCGCGCCGCGCCGCGCGGGCGGCGCCAGCGCCGCGCTCGACGTGCTGCGCAACGCCGGCATGAAAGTATCATCCGACCGTGGCCGCGCTAACACGGCCGTGTCCGCGAAGCCGGCCGCACCGAACCCCGCCGCGCCGCGTGTGGTCGTGCCGGTGCCGACGCCCGGTGCGCCACGCCGCGTGTCGCAGGACACCGCCGCGCAGGCGGCGCCAGCTCGCGACGCAAACAGCGGCGCGAGCAGCAATGCGCAGCAGAACAGCCCGTCGATCCCACCATGGGACGACATGCCGCCCGACGACTACATGCCGTTGTCGGCCGCTGACGACGCGTACTTCATTCCGCCAGACGACAATTTCGTGCCGGTATTCGACCGCGGCCCCGACGACGTCCGCATGGACGGCCCGGCCGTGCACGCCGCCGCGCCTGCGCCGGTCGCCGATACGCGCCCGCTGCCGCCTGCCGTGTCGCTCGATCCGCTAGGTTTCACCGGCGACTGGCCGGCGCTCGCCGTCGATCTGCCGCTGAAGGGCATCTCGCATCAGCTTGCGTTCAACAGCGAACTGATGGCGCTCGACGGCAGCACGCTGAAGCTCAATGTGCCGGTGCCGCAATACGCAGAAGCGTCGCAGGTCGCTAAACTGAAGGCAGCGCTCGTAGAGCGGCTCGGCCAGAACGTCGACGTGCAGGTCGAAGTCGGCCCGGCGCGCCGTACCGCCGCCGCGCACGACGCGAAGCTGCGCGCGCAGCGCCAGCAGGAAGCCGAGCGCGAGATCAGCGCCGATCCGTTCGTGCAGTCGCTGATTCGCGAGTTCGGCGCGAGCATCGTGCCGGGCTCGGTCCGCCCGATTACCCCGGACGCCGCCTCGAACGGCGCGTCGCCGGCCCACTGATCCATCGTTCGCGGCGTCGTCGCAGCGCGGCGCCGGAATGCCAGATTTCACGCTATCTAGAAGGAGCACGTCCATGATGAAAGGCCAACTCGCCGGGCTGATGAAGCAAGCCCAGCAGATGCAGGAAAACATGAAGAAGATGCAGGAGCAACTCGCGCTGATCGAAGTCGAGGGGCAGTCGGGTGCCGGTCTCGTCAAGGTGACGATGACCTGCAAGAACGACGTGCGCCGCGTGTCGATCGACCCGAGCCTGCTCGCCGACGACAAGGACATGCTGGAAGATCTCGTCGCCGCCGCGTTCAACGACGCCGTGCGCAAGGCCGAGGCGACCGCGCAGGAAAAGATGGGCGGCATGACCGCCGGCCTGCCGCTGCCGCCGGGTTTCAAGCTGCCGTTCTGAACCTGTTCTGATTGAGAAAGGGCTGAAGCGGGTGAGCGCCGCGGCGGTTCATTGCCGCGGTGCGAACGCAGACGCTCGCCGCCGCGCGCCGCGTGCAGGCTGGAAACATCGAACCTGCACAGCCGCGCGTGAAAGCGTCGTCACGGCGTGAAAGCGCGGCCCGGTTCGAGCAACACCCCCGCATCCCGATTCGCCCACCCGGGCACCACCCACGTCGACGCCGATCCGCATGAAACAACCTTCCGCCCTGTCGGCGCTCGTCGAAGCGCTGCGCGCGCTGCCCGGTGTCGGGCCGAAGTCCGCGCAGCGCATGGCGTATCACCTGATGCAGCACGATCGCGAGGGCGCCGAAAAGCTCGGGCGCTCGCTGTTGTTCGCGACCGAGCATCTGCGTCACTGCGAAAAGTGCAACACGTTTACCGAAGCGCAGATCTGCGAGGTCTGCCTCGATGAGGAGCGCGATCCGTCGCTGCTGTGCGTCGTCGAAACGCCGGCCGACCAGATCATGCTCGAACAGACGATGACCTATCGCGGGCTCTATTTCGTTCTGATGGGACGGTTGAGTCCGCTCGACGGCATCGGACCGAAGGAAATCCATTTCGACCGGCTCGTGAAGCGCGCGTCGGATGGCGTCGTCAAGGAAGTCGTGCTGGCCACCAATTTCACCAACGAGGGCGAGGCCACCGCGCATTACCTCGGACAGACGCTGAAGGCGCGCGGCCTTGCCGTGACGCGTCTCGCGCGCGGCGTGCCCGTGGGCGGCGAGCTCGAGTATGTCGACGCGGGCACGATCGCGCGCGCGATGCTCGACCGTCGTTCGATGTAGCCAGGCGGCTTTCGTTGGCCGCCATATCCGTCCAGGCACGCATCGTCGCAAGTCGTTGCAAGGCAGAGAGACTGGGTACACAACGATGCAGAACCAGGGAGACTCATGAGCGCCACCCCCGAATCAGGCGCGAGCGCTGCACCGCATGACGCGTGCGGTCCGCTCGCCGGCGTCAAGGTGCTGGAACTCGGCACGCTGATTGCCGGGCCGTTCGCCGCGCGTTTTCTCGGCGAATTCGGCGCCGACGTCATCAAGATCGAAGACCCCAAAGGCGGCGACCCGCTTCGCAAATGGCGCAAGCTGTACCCGGAAGTCGGCGGTACGTCGCTGTGGTGGGCCGTGCAGGCGCGCAACAAGAAGTCCGTCACGATCAACCTGAAGGCCGAAGAGGGCAAGGAGATCGTGCGGCGACTGGCGAAAGAGGCTGATATCGTCGTCGAGAATTTCCGGCCCGGTCTGCTCGAAAAGCTCGGGCTCGGCTACGACGTGCTGTCCGCCGAGAACCCCGGCCTCGTGATGGTGCGTCTGTCGGGCTATGGCCAGACGGGCCCGTATCGCGACCGGCCCGGCTTCGGCGCGATCGCCGAGTCGATGGGCGGTCTGCGCCATATCACCGGCTATCCGGATCTGCCGCCGCCGCGCATCGGCATTTCGATCGGCGATTCGATCGCCGCGCTGCACGGTGTGATCGGCGCGCTGATGGCGCTGCATCACAAGCAGGTGAACGGCGGCAAAGGGCAGGTCGTCGACGTCGCGCTGTACGAGGCCGTCTTCAACATGATGGAAAGCGTGGTGCCCGAATACGGCGTCTACGGCATGGTGCGCGAGCGTACCGGCGCGTCCCTGCCGGGCATCGTGCCGTCGAATACGTATCCGTGCCGCGACGGCAGCATCGTGATCGGCGGCAATAGCGATCCGATCTTCAGGCGCCTGATGATCGCGATCGAACGCGACGATCTCGCGAACGATCCGACGCTCGCGCATAACGATGGCCGCGTGCCGCGCACGCGGGAAATCGACGCCGCGATCGGCGCGTGGCTGTCCACGCGCACGATCGACGAAGCGCTCGCGGTGCTGAACGCGGCCGACGTGCCGGTGGGCCGCATCTACAGCGTCGCCGACATGTTCACCGATCCGCAGTTCATCGCGCGGCAGATGATCCAGCGGTTCAAGTGGCAGGACGGCAAGGAAATCACGCTGCCCACGATTACGCCGAAGCTGTCGGCGACGCCCGGTGAGACGCGCTGGCTGGGGCCAGAACTGGGTGAACATACCGATGAAGTCCTGCAATCGCTAGGTTATGATGCTGACGGCATCGCGCGGTTGCGGGCGCAACAGATCGTCTGATGCGCACAGCGCAACGCATGGAGAAAGGCGCGTAAAGCGCGGCGCTGACGCACGATTCGCGCCGCGCGACCGGCAGCCCCACACCGTGCCCAAGCGCTTGCGCAACGCGCACCCGGGCGGTCAAAAAGCCGGACTACAAAAAATCTGGAGACAACGGACCATGCAACGCAGAACCTTCCTCGCCGGCGGTGCGGCGCTCGCGGGCGCCTCGCTCGCGGCCACGCCGTTCGCTTTCGCACAGGGCAAGCCCGAGACCACCAAGGTCGCCATCGCGGTCGGCGGCAAGAACCTGTTCTACTACCTGCCGCTGACGATCGCCGAGCGCCGCAACTACTTCAAGGACGAGGGGCTCGAAGTCGAGATTTCCGACTTCGCGGGCGGCTCGCAGGCGTTGAAGGCGGCAGTCGGCGGAAGCGCCGACGTGGTCTCCGGCGCGTTCGAACACACGCTGCTGTTGCAGGCGCAAAAACAGATGTTCCGCGAATTCGTGCTGCAGGGCCGCGCGCCGCAGATCGTGCTCGCGGTGTCGAAGAAGACGATGCCGAATTACAAGTCGATCGCCGATCTGAAGGGCAAGAAGATCGGCGTGACCGCGCCGGGTTCGTCGACGTCGATCATGGCGAGCTTCGTCCTCGCGAAAGCGGGGCTCAGTCCGAAGGACGTCGCGTTCATCGGCGTGGGCGCCGGTGCCGGCGCGATCGCCGCGCTGCAGTCCGGGCAGATCGACGCGATCGCCAATCTCGATCCGGTCGTCACGCGCCTCGAGCGCGCCGGCGACGTGCGCGTCGTGTCGGACACCCGCACGCTCACCGATACGCACATCGTGTTCGGCGGCGACATGCCGGCGGGCTGCCTGTACGCGTCGCAGTCGTTCATCACGAAGAACCCGAACACCACGCAGGCGCTCACCAATGCGATGGTGCGCGCGCTCAAGTGGCTGCAGAACGCGAGCGGCAGCGAACTGATCAACACGGTGCCGGAGAGCTATCTGCTTGGCGACCGCGCGCTCTATCTCGACGCGTGGCAGCACGTGCGCGAAGCGATGTCGCCCGACGGCCTGATGCCCGCCGACGGTCCCGCGACGTCGCTGAAGACGCTGAAAGCGTTCGATCCGGTGATCCAGAACGCGCAGATCGATCTGTCGAAGACGTGGACCAACGACTTCGTGAAGAAGGCGCTCGCGACCGTCAAGGCCTAAACGACGCGGCGCGCACACAGGCGCATCGAATGGGACGTGGGCAAGGCGATTCGCCGCGTTCACACCCGTCGCCCCAGCGTCGCCGCGACAACTCCCCGCAAACCCGATTCCCGAAGCGAGCCGTACGATGACCGTTGCTGCCCTGGCGCTCGAAAACATCACCTGCACGTTCGCCGCGCGTGACAACCGCGCACAGCGCTACACAGCGGTCAAGGACACGACGCTGCGTATCGAGCCCGGCGAGTTCGTGTCGGTCGTCGGGCCGACTGGCTGCGGCAAGTCCACGCTGCTGAACATCGGCGCGGGGCTGCTCCAACCGTCGACGGGCGGCGTCAGCGTGTTCGGCGAAAAGCTCAGTGGCCTGAATCGCCGTGCGGGCTATATGTTCCAGGCAGATGCGCTGATGCCGTGGCGCTCGGCGCTCGACAACGTGATGGCCGGCCTGTCGTTTCACCGCGTGCCGGCCTCGGAAGCGCGCGCGAAGGCTGAAGAGTGGTTGAAGCGTGTCGGTCTCGGCGGCTTCGGCGACCGCTATCCGCATCAGCTGTCGGGCGGCATGCGCAAGCGCGTTGCGATGGCGCAGACGCTGATCCTCGACCCCGACATCATCCTCATGGACGAGCCGTTTTCCGCGCTGGATATTCAAACGCGGCAGCTGATGGAAAACGAGTTGCTCGATCTCTGGGCCGCGAAGCGCAAGGCCGTGCTGTTCATAACGCACGATCTCGACGAAGCGATCGCGATGTCGGATCGCGTGGTGGTACTGTCGGCCGGGCCTGCGACGCATCCGATCGGCGAGTTCCGGATCGATCTGCCGCGGCCGCGCGATGTCGCCGAAATCCGTTCGCATCCGCGCTTCGTCGAGTTGCATGCGCAGCTCTGGGGTGTGCTGCGCGATGAGGTGCTCAAGGGTTATCAGCAGCAACTGACCGCTGTTTGAATGTGCCGCGCATCCCCGCCTGCACATCGAAAAGAAGACGTGTTCAATAATCGTCCAAGGCAAACCAAGTCATGTGGAAGACGTTGCGCCCGAGCCGGGCGAATCTGGTGATCTGGCAGTGGCTGCTGCTCGTGCTGTGCTTCGTGCTGTGGTACGTGCTGACGAGCCCGACGCTGATACCGCCGTTCTATTTCGACGATCCGAACAAGGCGGCGTTTTTCTTTGGCGAGCCGCAGAAAGTACTGCAGCGGATCTGGGAATGGTTCACGGGCGGCGAGATCTATCTGCATCTGTGGATCACGCTCGTCGAGACCGTGCTCGCGTTCGTCTTTGGCACCACGATCGGGCTCGGCGTCGGCCTGTGGCTCGCGCTCGCGCCGACCGCGAGCGCGCTGTTCGATCCGTACGTGAAGGCCGCGAACTCGATGCCGCGCGTGATTCTCGCGCCGATCTTCGGCGTGTGGTTTGGCCTCGGCATCTGGTCGAAGGTCGCACTCGGCGTCACGCTGGTGTTCTTCATCGTGTTCTTCAACGTCTACCAGGGCGTGAAGGAAGTGAGTCCGATCGTGCTCGCGAACGCGCGCATGCTCGGCGCGAACCGTAAGCAGCTGCTGCGTTTCGTCTATCTGCCGAGCGCGATGAGCTGGGTGTTTTCGAGCCTGCATACGTCGGTGGGGCTTGCGTTCGTCGGCTCGGTGGTGGGCGAGTATCTGGGCTCGGCGCGCGGCGTCGGCTATCTGATCCTGCAGGCCGAGGGCACCTTCGATATCAACACGGTGTTCGCGGGGATTCTGGTGTTGACCGCGTTCGCGCTGATTCTCGATGCGATCGTCGGGACCGCGGAGCGGCGTTTGATGAAGTGGCAGCCGCGCACCGGGGATACCGAGAAGCTGTGACCGCGGATCGCAAGCGGCGCGGCGGCCGAAATCGCAGTCGGCCGCCGCGCCGTTTTTGAGGCTGCTTTACTGGTTGTGCTACGGCGTGATGACCACCTTGCCGATCACGCGGCGCTCGGCCATGTCGCGCAACGCGCGGCCGGTGTCGTCGAGCGAGTAGCGGGCGGACAC
Source organism: Paraburkholderia lebeckiae (assembly GCF_014201005.1). NCBI lineage: Bacteria > Pseudomonadati > Pseudomonadota > Betaproteobacteria > Burkholderiales > Burkholderiaceae > Paraburkholderia > Paraburkholderia lebeckiae. The sequence continues at coordinate 144,842 of NZ_JACHDK010000002.1, forward strand.
GTAGGGCTTGAGCTTGCCTTCACGAATCCAGCCGGTCATCTGCTCGAATGCCGCGCGATTGCGCTGCGGCTCACGCTTCGCGAAGTCGCCCCAGAACACGCCGATCACGCTTGCGCCCTTGAGCAACATCAGGTTCAGCGGCAGCCTTGGAATCTCGCCATTCGCAAAGCCGACCACCAGATAACGCCCCCTCCAGCCGATGCTGCGAAACGCCGGCTCCGCATACACGCCGCCGACCGGGTCGTAGATCACGTCCGGACCTTTGCGGTCGGTGAGCGCCTTGATGCGCTCGCGCAGATCCTCGGTGTTGTAGTTGATCGTCGCGTCCGCGCCGTGCTTCACGCAGGTCGCGAGCTTTTCGTCGCTCGATGCCGCCGCGATCACGCGCGCGCCAAGCGCCTTGCCGATTTCGACCGCCGCCAGCCCGACTCCGCCGGCCGCGCCGAGCACGAGCATCGTCTCGCCAGGCTGCAGCGCGCCGCGATCGACCACCGCATGATGCGAGGTGCCATACGCGAGCGTGAACGCGGCCGCGAGTTCGAACGACACGTCATCGTCGAGCGGCACGCAGGCCGCGGCGGGCGCAAGCGCCTGCTCGGCAAAACCGCCGGAGCCGGTGAACGCGGCCACGCGCGAACCAGGCGTGAACTGCGTGACGCCTTCGCCCACCGCGCGCACGATGCCCGCGGCTTCCGAACCGGGCGTGAACGGCAGCGGCGGCTTGAACTGGTATTTGTTCTCGATGATCAGCACGTCGGGAAAATTGACGGCCGCGGCCTTCACGTCGATCACGACGTGGCCAGGCGGCGCTTCGAGATCCGCCAGGTTGTCGACGACCAGGCTCTCGGGCGGCCCGTACTGCTTGCAGCGAATCGCGCGCATCGTGTCTCCGTATCGTTCAGGGTTCGCACTGTTTTCGAGTGTAAAGTAAAGCGCACGACCGTGCGATTTATTGCGCTGCGGGTTACGACGTGCAGCGCGCTTTTGATGCGTCGCGTGCGCTTCATCACGCAAGCCGTATTGCATTGCACAGCGTGAAGCACGCACAGGATGCCGACTCATTGACGAGCGCGTACGGCCGCGCGTTCAGTGCGAAGCAGCATCTTTGCGTTCGATACAAGGATCCGCGCACCTGGAAAATACTGGCTCGCACGACGCTTGTGCACACCACGCAGACACGCCGTCCGTGTCGTTCGCGTGCCATCTTTCCTCGGTTACAATCGGCGCATGCGAATCCTACTCAGCAACGACGACGGTTATCTGGCGCCGGGCCTCGCCGCGCTTTACGAAGCGCTGAAGCCGATCGCCAACATCACCGTGATGGCTCCCGAACAGAACTGCAGCGCCGCGTCGAATTCCCTGACGCTGTGGCGGCCGCTGTCGGTCCTGCGTTCGGCGAACGGTTTCTACTACGTGAACGGCACGCCGACCGACTCGGTGCACATCGCACTGACCGGCATGCTCGACCATACACCGGACCTCGTCGTGTCGGGTATCAACAACGGCCAGAACATGGGCGACGACACGCTGTATTCCGGCACCGTCGCAGCCGCTACCGAAGGCATCATGTTCGGGGTGCCGGCCATCGCGTTCTCGCTCGTCGACAAAGACTGGGCGCATCTCGAAGACGCAGCCCGCGTTGCCGCCGAAATCGTCGCGCATTATCTCGCGCGGCCGTTGCCGGGACATCCGCTGCTGAACGTCAATATTCCTAACCTGCCGTATGACGAACTGCGCGGCTGGCAGATCACGCGACTCGGCAAACGTCATCCGTCGCAGCCGGTGATCCGCCAGACCAATCCGCGCGGCGAACCGATCTATTGGATCGGCGCCTCGGGCCAGGCGCGCGACGCGAGCGAAGGCACGGACTTCCATGCAGTGGCCAACGGCGCCGTGTCGATCACGCCGCTGCAGCTCGATCTGACCTACACGCAAATGCTGCCCGCGGCGCGCGACTGGCTGCGCGCCGGGAGCGGCAGTTCATGACCGGCGAGCGCGCGAAGCGCTTTCCGCTAGGGCTCGAGGACCTGGTGCGCGAACCGCGCCGGCCCGAGGGACGTCCAGGTGAGATGCGCGCGGCGGCGCTCGCGGCGAGCGCGGCGTTGAACGCACGGCAGCAGTCGGCGAAGCCGACGCAGGGCGGCGCGGCCGCACGGGCGCAAGCGAGGACCTCGGTTGCTGCGCAATCTGCGCCGGCGACGCGACCCCAGGTGATTCCCCAGGCGAAGACGCAAAGCGCTTCGTTGGGTACGTCAACGGCGGCGACCGGTGCGATGCCGCCAAAGCCGCAGGCCGCTCCAGTCGCGAAGACAACAGCGAACGCGTTCGCCGGTGCATTGGCGGGACAGCCTGTCAAGCAAGCACCGAAGTCGTCGGTCAAGCCAGGCAAAACCTCGACGCATGCGTCTGGCCACAGCGCGCGCGCGACACCATCGCCACTTCAGTCGCAACTGCAGCAAAGCGCGAAACCCGCGCCGAACGCCGCGTTGGCCGGTGCAATGGGCGGCGCATTCGGCGGCGCGACCAGCGGTGCGATGAACAACGCCTTGGCGCTGACCTCGGAACGGGTTCGCGAACGCATGGTCGAACGCCTGCGAGCCAATGGCGTCAGCGATCAGCGTGTGCTGAACGCGATGGCGGCGGTGCCGCGCCACATGTTCGTCGATCCGGGTCTTGCGGCCCAGGCGTACGAAGATGCCGCGCTGCCGATCGGTCATCACCAGACTATCTCGAAGCCGTCGGTGGTCGCGCGAATGATCGAACTCGCGGCGGCCGGGCGCGCGTTGAACACCGTGCTCGAAATCGGCACCGGTTGCGGATATCAGGCGGCGGTGCTGAGCCGGGTCGCACGCGAGGTTTATTCGATCGAGCGCATCAAGCCGCTGTCCGAGCGCGCGAAGACGAATCTGCGTCCGCTGCGCATTCCGAATATCCGGCTGCATTACGGCGACGGGCGGCTCGGTTTGCCGTCGGCGGCGCCGTTCGACGCGATCGTGATCGCGGCTGCTGGGCTCGACGTTCCGCAGGCGTTGCTCGAGCAGCTCGCGATCGGCGGACGTCTGGTTGCGCCGGTCGGCTCACAGGAAGGACAGAGCCAGGTGCTGACGCTGGTCGAGCGCCTCGGCCCCGCGCAGTGGCGCGAGTCGCGGCTTGATCGCGTTTTCTTTGTACCCTTAAAATCCGGAGTGATTTGACACCGATGAGTATGTTGCGCGCGATGCAGAGAACCACCCCGAATACCCCCCTGACCGTAACCCAGCGCAGCGTGTGCGTGCTCGCCTTGTCCCTGTTGATGACGGCCTGTGCATCCCGGCTCGACCAGGCGCCCGTCGTCGATCGCTCCGGCGGCGGCACGCTCGCCACCGCGCAGGGCGCGGCGCAACCGGCGGTGCCGCTCGGCCCGCCGCCGCCGGGCTACTATCGCGTGAAGCCGGGCGATACGCTGTACCGCATTGCGCTCGAAAACGGCCAGAATTACCGCGACATCTCGACGTGGAACAACCTGACCAACCCGAATCAGATCGAAGTCGACCAGCTGCTGCGCGTCGTGCCGCCGGGCGCGAATACCGCGGCCATGACGCCGGGCGTGTCGACCGCGCCGATCGGCAGCACGGGCGCGGTCCAAAGCGCACCGCTGAACAACAACGCGCCGGCCGCGGTCGGCGCCGCGATGCCGCCGCTTTACGGCGGCGCGACGACCGGTACGCTCGCGAATGGTGCGGTAGCTGCGCCTCCGGCCAATCCCTCTGCGGCGAGCGCCGACATCGGCAGCGCAGCGGCGGGCAACGTAGCATTTGCATGGCCGGTGCGCGGTCCGCTGCTCAACACGTTCAACGACTCGACCAACAAGGGCGTCAATATCGGCGGCTCCGCGGGCGAGCCGGTTAAAGCGTCAGCCGATGGTCGCGTCGTCTATGCCGGAAATGGGCTGCGTGGTTACGGCAATCTCATTATCATCAAGCATGATGCAACTTATCTCACTGCGTATGCACACAACCGCGCTTTGATGGTAAAAGAGGGGGACGCGGTTACGAAAGGGCAGAAGATCGCAGAGATGGGCAATAGCGATTCCGACCGTGTGATGTTGCATTTCGAAGTTCGCCGACAGGGTAAACCAGTCGACCCACTGAAGTATTTGCCCTCGCAATAAGCGATACGACCATGCCGAAATCGAAGCGCCGCCCGCCGCAAGCCGAGTCTGAGACGATCAGCGAAGTCACGTCTGCCGCAGTGGACGAAAGCGGCGCTTCGGAAGTGGAAGAAGAGGTCGCGGAGGAGCGCGATCTCGACGAACGCCAGAGCGGCCTCGACGACAGCGAGAGCGCTGACGCGCGCGAAACCACCGGCGAGGCGCCGCCCGACGCCGACGATTTCCGCGCACTGCTGCAGGCCGAACTCACGGCCGACACGATCCAGCATTATCTGAATCGCATCAGCGTGAAGCCGTTGCTCACCGTCGAGGAAGAGCAGAAATATTCGCGCCTTGCCAAGGCCGGCGAGTTCGAAGCGCGGCAGGTGATGATCGAGCGCAATCTGCGGCTGGTCGTCAGCATTGCCAAGGGTTATCTGAATCGCGGCGTGCCGCTGCTCGATCTGATCGAGGAGGGCAACCTCGGCCTCATGCACGCAATCGAAAAATTCGATCCGACGCGCGGCTTCCGTTTCTCAACCTACGCGACGTGGTGGATCCGCCAGAGCATCGAGCGCGCGATCATGAACCAGGCGCGTACGGTGCGATTGCCCGTGCATGTGATTCGTGAGCTCAACCAGGTGTTGCGCGCGAAGCGCCATCTGGAAAAGAACTCAATGAATTCGGGGGAGGCGGCCGAGCGCCGCGACGCGAGCATCGACGACATCGCTTATCTGACCGGCAAGACCACCGACGAAGTCACCGACATCCTCGCGCTGAACGAGCACACCGCATCGCTCGATGCGCCGCTCGATCTCGATCCGGCGAGCAGCCTGCTCGATCTGCTGTCGGACGACCAGAGCCAGTCGCCAGACGCCGAAGTGCAGCATCGCGAGCTCGAAACACTGACACGCGCATGGCTCGCGCGTTTGTCGGACAAGCACCGCCATGTGATCGAGCGGCGCTTCGGTCTGAATCACATCGAGCCCGCCACGCTCGAGGAGCTGGCCGACGAAATGGGCCTCACGCGCGAGCGTGTGCGCCAGATCCAACAGGAAGCGCTGGTGCGACTGAAGCGCTTCTTCGCCTCAAACGGTGTCCGCAAAGACGCCGTTCTCTGACCTGATGACACCGATTCTTGTTTTCGACATCGAGACGATTCCCGATGTCGCCGGCATCCGCCGGCTTGAAGATTTGCCCGCGTCGATGAGCGACGCCGACGTCGCCGGGCACGCGTTCGCCGCACGCCGCGAAAAAACTGGCAGCGATTTTCTGCCGCATCACCTCCAGCGGGTCGCGGCGATTTCCTGCGTGTTCCGTGACGACAACGGTTTTCGCGTGCGCTCGCTCGGTACGCCCGAGGACGGCGAGGCGACGCTCGTGCAGTCGTTCTATCGCGTGATCGAAAAGTACACGCCGCAACTTGTGTCGTGGAACGGCGGCGGTTTCGATCTGCCGGTGCTCAACTACCGCGCGCTCGTCAACGGCATCCCCGCCTACCGGTTCTGGGATCTCGGCGAGGACGACCGCGACTTCAAGTGGAACAATTACATCAGCCGCTACCACGCGCGACACACCGATCTGATGGACGTGCTCGCGATGTACCAGGCGCGCGCGAACGCGCCGCTCGACGCGCTCGCGAAGATGTGCGGCTTTCCGGGCAAGATGGGCATGGACGGCAGTCAGGTGTGGCAGGCGTTCCAGCAAGGGCGCATCGAGGAAATCCGCAATTACTGCGAGACCGACGTCGTCAATACGTACCTGCTGTATTGCCGCTTCCAACTGATGCGCGGTGGCTTTTCGCCGTCGGAGTATGCTGACGAGATCAACCTCGTGAAGAACGCACTCGCGCTGGAAAGCGCACCGCAGTGGGCCGAGTATCTGGCGGCGTTCGAGCAGTAAGCGCGCGCGAGCAGAGCCTCCGCCGAGGGGCCGCGATCCGCACTCGCTCCACGTGTGGTCCGCACCGCATCGCAGGCAGGCCCGGCGCTTCGTCTACAATCTCGCCTTTCCCCCATCGTTTGTCAGGAAGTCCGCAGGTGTCCCGAACTGCCCCCCAACGTCGCTCGCCGCGGCGCTCATCGAAGCATGCCAGAGCGCACGCCCCGGCGCCGGCGCCCGTCATTACTGGCAACGAACCGCTCATCGAAATCGTTTCGCTCGATATGGAAGCGCGCGGCGTAGGCCGCACCACGAGCGAAGACGGTACGCCAGGCAAGGTCGTGTTCGTCGAAGGTGCGCTGCCGGGTGAACTCGTCAGTTATTCGACGCATCGCAGCAAGCCGAAATTCGAGCAGGCCGAAGTCGTCCAGGTATTCCGCGAAAGCGTGATCCGCACGACGCCGAAATGCACGTACTTCAACATCTGCGGCGGCTGCTCGATGCAGCATCTCGACATGCGCGCGCAGGTGGCGGTCAAGCAGCGCGTGCTCGAGGACAACCTGCAGCATCTGGCGAAGCTGCGCCCCGAAACGGTGTTCCGGCCGATTGACGGACCGTCCTGGGGTTATCGCTATCGCGCGCGGCTCGCGGTGCGCTACCTGCCGGAGCGCGGCGGCATGCGCATCGGCTTTCACGAGAAAAAGAGCAGCTATATCGCCGACATGAAGACCTGCGAGGTGCTGCCGCCGCATGTGTCGGCGATGCTGATGCCGCTGCGTTTCATGGTCCGCAAGCTGTCTATCTACGACCGCATGCCGCAGCTCGAGCTCGCGGTCGGCTCGTCGGTCACGGCGCTCGTCGTGCGCAACCTCGAACCGCTGACGGCCGGGGACGAGCAGGTGCTGCGCGAGTTCGCGGACGAGCACAAGGTGCAGTTCTGGATCCAGCCGGGAGGTCCCGACACGGTCACGCCGCTTTATCCTCTCGACGTGCAGCTCGACTACACGCTGCCCGAATACGGCATCCGTATGCCGTTCAAGCCGACTGATTTCACCCAGGTCAATCACGCGATCAACCGCGTGCTGGTGAGCCGCGCGTTGCGCCTGCTGGCGCCGGCACGCACCGACCGCGTGCTCGACCTGTTCTGCGGGATCGGCAACTTCACGCTGCCGCTCGCGCGAATCTCGCGGGAAGTGGTCGGCATCGAGGGTAGCGAAGTGCTGACCCAGCGCGCGCTCGCGAATGCGGAGCTGAATGGTGTCGCCGGGCACACGTCGTTCGCGTGCCGCAACCTGTTCGAAGTCACCGCCGACGACTTGCGCGCGCTCGGCCAGTTCGACAAGTTCCTCGTCGATCCGCCGCGCGAAGGCGCGCTCGCGATCGCGAAGGCGCTCGCGGAGATCGCGCAGAGCGGCAACGGGCCGCTGCCGAAGCGCATCGTCTATGTGTCGTGCGCGCCGGCCACGCTCGCGCGCGATGCCGGGCTGCTCGTGCATGAGGCCGGCTATCGGCTGGTGGGCGCGGGCGTCGTCAATATGTTCCCGCATACGTCGCACGTGGAATCGATTGCGCTGTTCGAGCGCGATTGAGTCTCGCGGCGCGCATAAACGAAAACGCCACGACCGAGGTCGTGGCGTTTTCGTTTTCAGACGAAGGTCAGTGTGCCGTCGGCGCGTGAGGCGTCAGAACTGCCACCACGACTTCGCCGTGCCGGGCCGTGCGCGGCCGGTCACATACGGGCTGTCGGGGAAGGTGCCGGCCAGCACGCGACGAGTGTCGTCGGCGAGTTGCTGGTTGTTCAGCTTCTCGTACGACAGGATCATGATGTGCAGCGCGTCTTCGATGGCCGGCGCGTTCTTGTACTCGCGCAATGCGAGCTGCGCACGGTTGATCGCGGCGACATAGGCGCCGCGGCGATAGTAGTAGTCCGCGGCGTGAACTTCGTGCGATGCGAGCGCATTCACGATGTAGCGCATGCGCTGGGCGGCGTCCGGCGCGTACTTGCTGTTCGGGAAGCGGTCCACCACGACCTTGAACGCGTCATACGACTCGCGCAGCGACTTCGGATCGCGCTCGCTCATATCCTGGCCCGAGAAGCGGCCGAACAGACCGAGGTCGTCGTTGAAGTGGATCATGCCCTTCAGGTAATACGCGTAGGCGATGTCCGGATGATCCGGGTGCAGCTGGATGAAGCGGTCGATGGCCTGGTCGGCGGCGGCGTTTTCGTTGTCTTTCCAGTTGCAGTACGCAACGTTGATCTGCGCCTGCTGGGCGAAGTGGCCGAACGGGTCGCGGCCCTCGAGCAGCTCGAAATACTTCGCGCACTTGCCCCAGTCGCCACCGGTCAGGGCGTCGTTCGCCTCCGTATATAATTTGTTGTTGTTCCACGCTGCCGTTTCGTCGGTCTTCTCCGGCAGGCCGTGGCAAGCCGCAACAGCGACGACGGCCGCGGCGCACGCAATGTATCCGGCCACTTTCCGGGCCGCCTTCTTGATGGCCGCCAAATTGATCGCCGCTTCAGTGATGGTGTTCAAGGCTCGCATTTTCCAGTCTAGCTTTACGTCCAGGTGACCCAGATTCAATGACCCGCTCAAATACTCCAGGCGCCGCAGGCGCCGGGAATAGCAACGAAGATTATAGCGTAAGCGCCGACCTGGCCGACGCGTTGGGCGTCGATCCCTTCGACGACGATTTCTCCAGCGACGCGCTCGCCGCAAGCAGCCCGCAAGGCTCTGCGGCCGCGGCGGCACCCGTGCCCGTGCGCGCGGCCGACGAAGCGCCGCGCAGCGTCGTGGTACCCGACGAACTGGCCGGCGAGCGCCTCGACAAGGTGCTGGCCAAAGTATTCCCGGAGTTCTCGCGCAGCCGTCTGCAAAGCTGGATCGAGGCGCAGCGGGTGCGCGTCGACGGCAAGGCGGCGAAGATCCGCCAGCCGGTGCCGCTTGGCGCGACGATCGAGCTCGTGCCCGATCTGCTGCCCGAGCAGCTCGCCTTCACGCCCGAGCCGGTGCCGCTCGACATCGTCTACGAGGACGACACGCTCGTCGTCATCAACAAGCCGGCCGGCATGGTCGTGCATCCGGCGGCTGGCAACTGGAGCGGCACCGTGCTGAACGGGCTGCTCTACCGCTATGGCGAGTCCGCGGCGGGTCTGCCGCGTGCGGGCATCGTGCATCGGCTCGACAAGGAGACCTCGGGGCTGATGGTGGTCGCGCGCACGCTCGAGGCGCAGACCGACCTCGTGCGCCAGTTGCAGGCGCGCACGGTCAAGCGCCGCTACCTCGCGCTCGTGTGGGGCAACCTGCCCGACGAAGGCACGATCGACGCGCCGATCGGCCGCGATCCGCGCGAGCGCACGCGCATGGCCGTGGTGACGGGCGCGGCCGGCAAGCCGGCGCGCACGCATTTCCGGCGCGTGTCCTCGGCGATCTGGCAGCGTCAGCCGGTCACGGCGATTCACTGCGATCTGGAGACGGGGCGCACGCATCAGATTCGCGTGCATTGCGCGCACATCGGTCATCCGTTGCTCGGCGATCCCGTGTACGGACGCGCGCGCGGCAAGCGCTCGGTCACGCCGCTGCCAGACGGCTTCGCGCGCCAGGCGCTGCACGCGTGGCGGCTCGGCCTGATTCATCCGAAGACCGGCCGCTCGATGCAGTGGCGCGCCGACCTGCCGGCCGACATCGAGGCGTTGTCGGCCGCGCTCGGTCTGGGTCGCGACGACGCGGGCGAGTTCGACGATGCGTATGGCGAGGACGAGGACTACGATGCGTCGTTCGACAACGGCGCGTACGATGAAGACAGCGACCACGACGAGGACGATCACGCATGAGCACCAATCTGCCGGAGCTGGGTTTTGCCGACGTCGTGCAACCCGCATGGAACGTGTCGCCGCGCGTGCGCGCGCTCGTGACCACCCGCGACGGCGGCGTCAGCGACGCGCCGTTCGGCCGCTGGCGCGACGGCGCCGCCCAGCCCGGCGGGCTGAATCTGGGCATGAAGACCGGCGACGATCCCGCCGCGGTCGCGCGCAATCGCGCACGGCTCGTCGCGCTTACCGGTGTTCGCGAGGCCGCGTGGCTCGAGCAGATCCATGGCGCCGGCGTCGTCCGCGCCGAGGATGCGATCGCGCGCGCGCGCGAGCATGGTGCGCCGGCGCGCGCCGACGCGAGCGTCACCGATCGCGCGGGCATCGCGTGCGTCGTCATGGTCGCCGATTGCATGCCGGTGCTGTTGTGCGACGAAGCGGGGCGCGCGGTCGGCGCCGCGCATGCCGGGTGGCGCGGACTCGCGGCGGGCATCGTCGAGCAGACTGCCGCGCGGGTCGCGGCGCTGGCGGATGTGCGCGCGAGCGAGCTGCATGCGTACCTCGGACCGTCGATCGGGCCCACCGCATTCGAAGTCGGCGCAGACGTGCGTGACGCCTTCATGACCGTTGCCGACGATGCACAACTCGACGCGACCGCGAAGGCGTTCGTCGCGCATCCCGGGAATGCCGGCAAATATCTCGCCGATCTGCCGGCGCTGGCGCGCCTGCGGCTGCAGCGGCTCGGCCTTACGCGCATCAGCGGCGGCGATCTGTGCACGGTCACGTTGCGCGAGCGTTTTTATTCGTATCGCCGTGATCGCGAGACCGGACGCATGGCCGCGTTGATCTGGATCGACGACCAGGCGCAATCAATTGCCGATTAATTCGGGATGGCGCGCGGGCGCATCTTGTCATACTTTTAGAATCGAACGGTTGTTTTATTTCGCGTGAATGCGCGCCGGTTCGTTAATCGCGAATCCCACTGCCGGCCCGTCGCTGAGGGCCCGTTGGCCGGCCTTCACACGCATCTTTTGTTGCGCTGCCGGAAGGCCCGCCGATAGCGCGAATCGCCCGCCGGCTGTGTGGGCGAGCGAACGAATAAATATGCTTAAGTGCCATGCGCCGTAGGAGTTTTTTGATTTACCCCGGCAGGCATCATTTGATTCGTTAAAGCGCGATTTGCCATACAGGGAAAACGATAATTAAAAAACTATCGCACTGCGGCAAAATCGGGAGCAAGCATTGACATGCCTTGTGATGGGGAGCAAGAATGTTCCTCCCAAGCTCCTCGTCGTTCATGGGACAGGGCGTGACGAAGTCGCGAGCAATCGCCACGTGCGCACGGAGCTGCCTCTCAACCCGTCCGCAAGGACTTACCGGTCAAAAGCAGGTATGGCAGCATCTCATTCCTCAGCTTCCCCCAGCACCGACTCCTCGAAGGAGCAGACGCAGCAGGCCGGTACTAGCGGCGCATCGTCAGCCGCAGGCATGCAGCAATTTCTCGACGCCTGGATGAACGCCTGGCGTTCGTTCGGCGCGCAGCCCAATGGCACGTCATTTCAGATGCCCTCAATGCCGCAGATACCGGACTTCGCGCAGATAACGGCGGGCTTCCCGCAAATACCGGCGTTTCCCGGCATGCCCGACTTCAGCAAGCTGGCCGCCGGTGCGTTGCCGTCGTTGCCGGGGCTGAGCATTCCCACCGCCGCGATTCCGCCCGAGCGTTTGCAGAAGCTGCAGACCGACTATTCGCGCGAGGCGATGGAGCTGATCCAGCAGGCCACCACGTCGGCGATCAAGGCGCCCGAGCTCAAGGACCGGCGCTTTAGCGCGGACGCCTGGAGCGCGGCGCCCGCCTACGCGTTCACCGCCGCGTGGTATCTGCTGAACGCGCGCTATCTGCAGCAGCTGGTCGACGCGCTCGACACCCAGCCGAAAACCCGCGAACGCATTCGCTTCGCGGTCCAGCAGTGGACCGCGGCGGCCTCGCCGAGCAACTTCTTCGCGCTGAATCCCGAAGCGCAGAAAACGCTGCTCGACAGCAAAGGCGAGAGCTTGCGCCAGGGCGTGATGAACCTGCTCGCCGACATGCAGCGCGGCAAGATTTCCCAAACCGACGAATCGCGTTTTGCGGTCGGCGAGAACCTCGCGAACACCGAAGGCTCGGTCGTGTTCGAGAACGATCTGCTGCAGCTGATCCAGTACAAGCCGCGCACGGCGACCGTGCGCGAGCGGCCGCTCCTGATCGTGCCGCCGTGCATCAACAAGTACTACATTCTCGACCTGCAGCCCGAAAACTCACTCGTCGCGCACGGGCTTGATTCGGGCCATCAGGTGTTCCTGATTTCGTGGCGCAACGCGGATCAGTCCATCGCGCACAAGACGTGGGACGACTATATCGGCGAGGGTGTGCTCACCTCGATCGACACCGTGCGCAAGATCAGCGGCCGCGAGCAGATCAATACGCTCGGCTTTTGCGTCGGCGGCACGATGCTCGCCACCGCGCTCGCGGTGGCTGCGGCGCGCGGCGAACATCCGGCCGCGTCAATGACACTGCTCACCGCGATGCTCGACTTCTCCGACACGGGCGTGCTCGACGTGTTCGTCGACGAGGCGCACGTGCAGATGCGCGAGCAGAGCATCGGCGGCAAGAACGGCGCGCCGCCGGGACTGATGCGCGGCGTCGAGTTCGCGAACACGTTCTCGTTCCTGCGCCCGAACGACCTCGTATGGAACTACGTCGTCGACAGTTACCTGAAGGGCCGCACGCCGGTACCGTTCGACCTGCTGTACTGGAACAGCGACTCGACCAGTCTGCCAGGGCCGATGTACGTCTGGTATCTGCGCAACACGTATCTCGAGAACAAGCTGCGCGAGCCCGGTGCGCTGACCACCTGCGGCGAGCCGATCGATCTCTCGAAGATCGACGTGCCGACCTTCATTTACGGATCACGCGAAGACCATATCGTGCCGTGGCAAACCGCGTATGCGTCGGCGCCTCTGCTCACCGGGCCGCTGAAGTTCGTGCTCGGCGCGTCGGGCCATATCGCCGGCGTGATCAATCCGCCCGCGAAGAAGAAGCGCAGCTTCTGGAAGCTCGATACCGACGCGAAGACGCTGCCCGAAAGCGCGGACGAATGGTTCGACGCGGCGACCGAAGTACCCGGCAGCTGGTGGCCGGAATGGACCGACTGGCTCGATCAGTACGGCGGCAAGAAAGTGAAGCCGCGCGCCAATTTGGGCTCCGACGAATTCCCGGTCATCGAGCCGGCGCCGGGCCGCTACGTGCGGCAACGGGAGTAGGTTCACGCACAGGCTCGATGCGCTTACGACATTGCTGTCGACGTCGGCATAGCGCGCAGTCGGCCGGTGCATAGGTGTTTGGCAGGTGAATGAGCGTCTGGTTGATGAAGGCGTGAGAGCAACGCAAGTTGCAACGCAATTTTTAACGTAACGGGCTGCGGCGCGGTTGGCCGGGATGCCCGGAGGATATGGAAATGACTGATGTTGTGATCGTATCGGCCGCTCGTACTGCAGTGGGCAAGTTTGGTGGGTCGCTGGCGAAGATTGCCGCACCTGAACTCGGCGCGCTCGCGGTGCGCGCCGTGCTCGAACGGGCAGGCGTGAAGCCGGAACAGGTGAGTGAAGTTATTCTGGGCCAGGTGCTGACGGCGGGCTCCGGTCAGAACCCCGCGCGTCAGGCGCTGATCAAGGCGGGTTTGCCGTCGGCCGTGCCGGGCATGACGATCAACAAGGTCTGCGGCTCAGGTCTGAAGGCCGTGATGCTCGCGGCCAACGCGATCATCGCCGGTGACGCGGACATCGTCGTGGCAGGCGGCCAGGAAAACATGAGCGCCGCGCCGCACGTGCTGCCGGGTTCGCGCGACGGTTTCCGCATGGGCGACGCGAAGCTGATCGACTCGATGATCGTCGACGGCCTGTGGGACGTCTACAACCAGTACCACATGGGCGTGACGGCCGAGAACGTCGCGAAAGAACACGGCATCACGCGCGAGCAGCAGGACGCGTTCGCGGCGCTGTCGCAGAACAAGGCCGAAGCCGCGCAGAAGGCGGGGCGCTTCAACGACGAAATCGTGCCGGTCGAGATTCCGCAGCGCAAGGGCGAGCCGCTGCGCTTCGCCACCGACGAATTCGTGCGTCATGGCGTGACGGCCGAATCGCTCGCGAGCCTGAAGCCGGCGTTCTCGAAGGAAGGCACGGTCACGGCGGCCAACGCATCGGGTCTGAACGACGGCGCAGCCGCGGTGCTCGTGATGTCGCTGAAAAAAGCGGAAGCGCTCGGCCTCACGCCGCTCGCGCGCATCAAGGCATACGCGAACGCGGGTGTCGATCCGAAGGTGATGGGTATGGGCCCGGTACCGGCTTCGCGCCGTTGCCTCGAGCGCGCGGGCTGGACGCCGGCCGACCTCGACCTGATGGAAGTCAACGAAGCGTTCGCCGCGCAGGCGCTCGCCGTGCACAAGCAGATGGGCTGGGACACGTCGAAGATCAACGTGAACGGCGGCGCGATCGCGATCGGCCACCCGATCGGCGCGTCCGGTTGCCGGATTCTCGTCACGCTGCTGCACGAAATGCAGAAGCGCGATGCGAAGAAGGGTCTGGCGTCACTGTGTATCGGCGGCGGCATGGGTGTCGCGCTGGCGGTCGAGCGCGTTTAAAGTACGCTGGGTACGCCGCGCGCATTCGCGACCGGTCGCGCGCGGTCTTCGCCGGCACAGGCATCTGGCCGCGCCGCACGCCAACTGGCGGTGCGGCGCGTTGCAACAGGCGACTCGTGTCGACAGTGCGCGTTGCCAGACGGTCGCCCGGCGGCAACGCGAACCAGCATCAGGCGAGGCACGAGGCCGCCGGCAGGCGCCTCGACAACGATAACGGAGTGTGGTTTATGACACAGCGAATTGCGTACGTAACGGGCGGCATGGGCGGCATCGGCACCAGCATCTGCCAGCGTCTGCACAAGGAAGGCTTCAGGGTGATCGCCGGCTGCGGCCCGAATTCGCCGCGCCGTGCGAAGTGGCTCGACGAGCAGAAGGTACTCGGCTACGACTTCGTCGCCTCCGAGGGTAACGTCGGTGACTGGCAATCGACCAAGGACGCATTCGACAAGGTCAAGGCCGAAGTCGGCGAGATCGACGTGCTGGTCAACAATGCCGGCATCACGCGCGACGTCGTGTTCCGCAAGATGACGCACGAAGACTGGACGGCGGTGATCGACACCAATCTGACCAGCCTGTTCAACGTCACCAAGCAGGTGATCGACGGCATGGTCGAGCGTGGCTTTGGCCGGGTGATCAACATTTCGTCGGTGAACGGCCAGAAGGGCCAGTTCGGCCAGACCAATTATTCGACCGCGAAGGCCGGCATTCATGGCTTTACGATGTCACTCGCGCAGGAAGTCGCGACCAAGGGCGTGACGGTCAACACCGTGTCGCCGGGCTACATCGGCACCGACATGGTCAAGGCGATCCGCCCGGACGTGCTGGAAAAAATCGTCGCGACGATTCCGGTGCGCCGCCTCGGTCAGCCGGGCGAAATCGGCTCGATCGTCGCGTGGCTTGCGTCGGAAGAATCGGGCTTCGCCACGGGCGCCGATTTTTCGCTGAACGGCGGCTTGCATATGGGCTGAGCCATCGGCGCGCCGGACCGGAAGGCGGCGCGCTTCGGCTCAGATGGTTTCGCCGGCGTCCCGGCTGCGCAATGGATCCCGTTGCACAGCCCGGACGCCGTTTCCGCGTTTGCTTAACTCGAGCTTAAAGGCGTTACATGACTACTACTACAAAGAAAACGGCCGAACGACTGATCAAGAAATATCCGAATCGTCGGCTCTACGACACCGAGACGAGTACCTACATCACGCTGACTGATGTGAAGCAACTCGTGCTCGATCAGGAAGATTTCAAGGTGATCGATGCCAAAAGCAACGAGGACCTGACGCGCTCGATCCTGCTGCAGATCATTCTTGAAGAAGAGAGCGGCGGCCTGCCGATGTTCTCGTCGTCGATGCTGTCGCAGATCATCCGGTTCTACGGTCATGCGATGCAGGGCATGATGGGCACGTATCTGGAAAAGAACATCCAGGCCTTCATCGACATTCAGGCGAAGCTTGCCGACCAGTCGAAGAATCTCTATGAAGGCAAGGCGATGAACCCCGAAGTCTGGTCGCAGTTCATGAACATGCAGGCGCCCATGATGCAGGGCATGATGACCAGCTACATCGAGCAATCGAAGAACATGTTCGTGCAGATGCAGGAGCAGATGCAGAATCAGGCGAAGACCATGTTCGCCACGTTCCCGTTTACGCCGGGCGGCGCGGTCAATGCGAACAATGCGAGCAATGCGCCGGCCACGCCGCAGGACAATCCGGAGACGGAGAAGAAGTGAAGGAGTGAATGGCGGCGAGGTCTGCTCCGGTCGACGAGGGCTTTGGGGTTGCCTGTGGACGCGAAGCCGACCTTCATTGCCGCAACGAGATCGCGCGCCTCGAGTACGGGCTGGGCCAGCGACCGGTCGTCGGCGTACCGTTGACATTCAGCCTCCGTCGCCGATCCTCCTGCATGGCTCGCGGGAGTGCGAAGCCGCCGACGCGCTACAATGGCGGCCCGCGCGTGGGGACGCTTTTCCGTCGGAACGGATTCCGGCTGCGGTTCAATGACCGTTGCGTCCACTGCCGGCACATCGCTGCTTGCGCCGTTACCGTTTTTCTTCCGCTGGACCCATCCCATGTTTCAGACCGTTTTCCTGATCGCGTCAGCGTCTTCCGTTGCGAAGGCCGCGCGGATCATTCTGCTCTGACCCGCCGTTCACCCACACCGCTCATGAGTCGGCTGTTTCTCGCCCCGATGGAAGGGCTTGCGGACTATGTGCTGCGCGACGTGCTGACGAGCGCGGGCGCTTTCGACGGCTGCGTGTCCGAGTTCATCCGCATCACAGGCTCGCTGCTGCCGACGCGCGTCTACGAGCGCGAGGCGCCCGAAATCCTGCACGCGAGCGTGACCGCCAGCGGCACGCCGATGGTGATCCAACTGCTCGGCAGCGATCCCGAGTGGATGGCACGCAATGCCGCGTACGCGGCCATGCTGTCGCCCTACGGTATCGACCTGAACTTCGGCTGTCCCGCCAAGGTCGTCAATCAGCACGGCGGCGGCGCGATGCTGCTCGCGAACCCGAAGTTGCTGAACCAGATCGTCTCGGCCGTGCGCGCCGCGGTGCCTGCCGATATCGCGGTGACGGCAAAAATGCGCCTCGGCGTGTCCGACACGTCGCGGGCGATCGAATGCGCGCAGGCGCTCGCGGACGGCGGCGCGGCCTCGCTCGTCGTGCATGCGCGCACGCGCGACGACCGCTATCGGCCGCCTGCGCACTGGGAGTGGATCGCGCGCATCGACGACGCCGTCGACGTGCCAGTCATCGCGAACGGCGAAGTCTGGACGGTGGCGGACTGGCAGCGTTGCCGCTCGGTCAGCGGCTGCGCGGACGTGATGATCGGGCGCGGCGCCGTGTCGGATCCGTTCCTCGCGCAGCGAATCCGCGGCCTCATCGACCCGTGTCCGTCTGCCGACGAATGGCAGCAGGTGCTGGGTTCGATCGTCGGCTACATGAACAAGCTGCGGGCGCATGGCACGCTGACCCATGAGCACGGCCGCGTCAAGAAGTGGCTCAGCTACCTGCAGCGGACCTGGCCGCAAGCCGCCGAACTGCATGCGGCGATCCGGCGAGTGCAGGACTCTGACGAAATTCTTACGGTAATCGGCCAGGCGCTGGCGGCCGGAGCCGCGTCGGCGCCGACGCGTCAGCACGTTTCCAGCGACGAAGAAAATAGCGAGCTGGATCAACCCGGTCCTGCCGAACCCATCCCCGTTTGAAGACTAGAATTCAAAGACTTACGAGCGGTGGCAGTGGCGAACCGCTACAATTCACGGTTTAACGTCTTCAAGCGGTTCCCCATGTCTTCCACCCCCTCGAACGCTCCGGCCGTACCGGGCGCCACGCCGAAAGTCGGCTTCGTCTCTCTCGGCTGTCCCAAGGCCCTCGTCGACTCCGAGCAGATCATCACCCAGCTGCGCGCCGAAGGCTACGAAATCTCCGGCACCTATGACGGCGCGGACCTCGTGGTCGTCAACACCTGCGGCTTCATCGACGAAGCCGTGCAGGAAAGCCTCGACGCGATCGGCGAAGCGCTCAATGAAAACGGCAAGGTGATCGTCACCGGTTGCCTCGGCGCGAAGAAGAGTGCGAGTGGCTCGGGGCTGATCGAGGAAGTGCATCCGAAGGTGCTCGCGGTGACCGGCCCGCACGCACTCGGCGAGGTGATGCAGGCGGTGCACAGCCATCTGCCGAAGCCGCACGATCCGTTCGTCGATCTGGTGCCCGCCGCGGGCGTCAAGCTCACGCCGCGCCACTACGCGTACCTGAAGATTTCCGAAGGCTGCAATCACCGCTGCACGTTCTGCATCATCCCGTCGATGCGCGGCGATCTGGTGTCGCGCCCGGTCGCGGAAGTGATGCTCGAAGCGGAGAACCTTTTCAAGTCCGGCGTGAAGGAACTGCTCGTGATCTCGCAGGACACGAGCGCATATGGCGTCGACGTCAAATACCGCACCGGTTTCTGGAACGGCAAGCCGATCAAGACGCGCATGACGGATCTGGTCGCCGCGCTCGGCGAACTTGCCGCGCAATACGGCGCGTGGGTGCGCCTGCATTACGTGTATCCGTATCCGAGCGTCGACGAAGTGATTCCGATGATGGCCGCGGGTCCGTACAAGGGCCACGTGCTGCCGTATCTCGACGTGCCGTTCCAGCACGCGCATCCCGAAGTGCTGAAGCGCATGAAGCGCCCGGCCAACGCCGAGAAGGTGATGGAGCGCGTCAAGGCCTGGCGCGAGATCTGCCCCGATCTGACGATTCGCAGCACGTTCATCGCCGGCTTTCCGGGCGAGACCGAAGAGCAGTTCGAGACGCTGCTCGACTTCATCCGCGAGGCGGAGCTCGATCGCGTCGGCTGTTTCGCGTATTCGCCAGTCGAAGGCGCGAGCGCGAATGAACTCGACGGCGCGCTGCCCGACGAAGTGCGTGAGGAACGTCGCGCGCGCTTCATGGAAGTGGCCGAACAGGTGTCGGCCAAGCGCATCGCGAGGAAGGTCGGCAAGACGCTGAAGGTGCTCGTCGACGAAATCAACGCGGACGGCGGCATCGGCCGCACCGCGGCGGATGCGCCGGAGATCGACGGCGTCGTCTATATCGCGCCGTCCGCCAAGGCGTCGAAGCGCTACAAGGTCGGCGATTTCGTGTCGGTGAAGATCACCGGCGCGGACGGCCACGATTTGTGGGGTGAGGTCTAGGCGATGACGCACAGCGCGGCCGCACGGCCTGAAGCTCAAACACCGGACATCCTCGCGCTCGGCGAGGCGATGATCGAATTCAACCAGTCGGCGAAGGACCAGCCGAACTATCTGCAAGGCTTCGGCGGCGACACGTCGAACTTCTGCATCGCGGCCGCGCGCCAGGGTGCGAGGACCGGTTTCGTGTCGGCAGTCGGCGCCGATCATTTCGGACGCCTGCTGGTCGATCTGTGGGAGCGCGAGCAGGTCGACACGTCGTTCGTGCGCGTCGATCCGCAGGCCTCGACCGGCGTCTACTTCGTGTCTCACGGCCCCAACGGCCACGCGTTCGACTATCTGCGCGCGGGCTCGGCGGCGAGCCGCTATGCACCCGCCGATCTGCCGCGCGACGCGCTCGCGGCGGCGAAGGTCGTCCATCTGTCCGGCATCAGTCTCGCGATCAGCGTGAGCGCCTGCGACGCCGCGCTCGAAGCGATCGCGCATGCGCGCGCGAACGGCGCGCGCGTGAGCTTCGACACCAATCTGCGTCTTAAGCTGTGGCCGCTCGCGCGGGCGCGCGCGGTGATGCTCGAGGCGATCCGCCAGACCGACATCTGCCTGCCGAGCTGGGACGACGTCACCGAACTGACGGGGCTGACCGGCCGTGACGAGATCGTCGATTTTCTGCTGTCGCACGGACCGGGCGTGGTCGCGCTGAAGCTCGGCAAGGACGGCTCGTATATCGCGACACCTAACGAGCGACGCGTCGTGCCGGGTCACGTCGTCGATGCGGTCGATGCAACCGGCGCCGGCGACTGTTTCGGCGGCGCATTCGTCGCGCGCATCGTCGCGGGCGATGATCCATTTGCCGCCGCGCGCTACGCGAACGTTGCCGCCGCGCTGTCCACGCAAGGTTATGGCGCGGTCGCGCCGATTCCGTCGCGCGAGACCGTCGAGCGGCTGCTGGCGGGGTAGATATCACGTAAGCTGCGCGGCGCAGCATGGCCCGCGCTGGCGCAATCATCCAGGCAGACTGGAGAGACAACAGGAGGGACAAGCGATGCAACGGGACGTAGTGGTGGTGAGCGGTGTGCGCACGGCAATCGGCACGTTCGGCGGCAGCCTGAAGGATTTCGCGCCGACCGACCTCGGCGCGCGTGTCGTGCGCGAAGTGCTCGAGCGCGCGAGCGTGTCGGGCGACGAAGTCGGCCACGTCGTGTTCGGCAACGTCGTGCACACCGAGCCGAAGGACATGTATCTCGCGCGCGTCGCGGCGATCAACGGCGGGGTCGCGCAGCATACGCCCGCGCTGACCGTCAACCGGCTGTGCGGCTCGGGCTTGCAGGCCATCGTTTCGGCCGCGCAGAGCGTGCTGCTCGGCGACGCCGACATTGCGATCGGCGGTGGCGCGGAAAACATGAGCCGCGCGCCGTACTCGATGCCGGCCGCGCGCTTCGGACAGCGCATGGGCGACGCGCGTCTCGTCGACATGATGGTCGGCGCGCTCAACGATCCTTTCCAGTCGATCCACATGGGCGTGACCGCCGAGAACGTCGCGCGCAAGTACGAGATCTCGCGCGACGCCCAGGACGCGCTCGCGCTCGAGTCGCACCGCCGCGCGGCCCACGCGATCACGAGCGGCTACTTCAAGGAACAGATTCTGCCGATCACGATTGCGTCGAAGAAGGGCGACGTCGTGTTCGACACGGACGAGCACGCGAGGCTGAACGCAACGGCGGACGACTTCGCGAAGTTGAAGCCGGTGTTCGCGAAGGAAAACGGCACGGTGACGGCGGGCAACGCCTCGGGCATCAACGACGCGGCCGCGGCCGTCGTACTGATGGAGCGTAGCGTCGCCGAGCGGCGCGGCGTGAAGCCGCTGGCGCGGCTCGTGTCGTACGCGCATGCGGGCGTCGATCCGGCGTACATGGGCATCGGGCCGGTGCCGGCGAGCCGCAAGGCGCTCGAGCGGGCGGGTCTGACGGTCGCCGATCTCGACGTGATCGAGGCCAACGAGGCATTCGCCGCGCAGGCCTGCGCGGTCAGCAAGGAACTCGGCTTCGATCCGGCCAAGGTCAATCCGAATGGCTCGGGCATTTCGCTCGGCCATCCGATCGGCGCGACCGGCGCGCTGATTACCGTCAAGGCGCTGTATGAGCTGCAGCGCATCGGCGGGCGTTATGCACTCGTCACGATGTGCATCGGCGGGGGGCAGGGCATCGCGGCGGTTTTCGAGCGTCTCTGATCGCGCACGGAAGCCCGGCGCGGCATAGGTAGCGAGCAGGAACCAGTAACAAGGATAGACAGGATGCAGGAAGCGAAAGTGACGAAGGGTTCGGCAACCCGCACGGCAACGCGCGCCTTGCGCCGGCGCGCCGGCGTGGTGGCGAGCGCTGCCGCACTGCTGTGCGCCGGCACGGTGCTGTGGCTGCCGTCGCAGGCGTGGGCGGAAAGCGATGCGGTCAAGGCACTGGCCGCGCCGCCGCCGATCCAGCTGCCGCTGAAACCGAGCCCCGAGTTCGCGAAGTTTCCGCGCTACGCGGGCACGCTCGGCGCGCGGCCGATCGTGCTGCGGCTCGGGCCCAAGACCGACGATCCATCTGGCGTGCACGGCGAGTATCAGTACACCGATAGCGGCGAGGTGATTCTGATCGCCGGCGATCGCGACGGCGATACGCTCGAAGTCGAGGAATCGAACGACGGCACGCATATCACCGGCAACTGGGTCGGCAAGTTCGCGGCGGACGGCTCGCTCGAAGGCGACCGCATGAACGTCGACGATTCGAACCCGCAGGAATTCAACCTGAAGCCGCTGGCGGCAGGGCAGGCGGTGCCGGTGGCCGGTTCGGCCGGCGGTGCGGCGGCGAGGCCTGCAGCCCCCTCACCGCAACCGGCCGCGGCCAACGGCGCAGCGGCGGCTCCCGCGCCGGCATCCGCTGCCGGCGGGCACCCAGTGGGCGGCGTCAGCAACCTGCAAACGGGCTACTGATGCGCACGCGCGCCGGGCATCCGGAATCGCGCAGTGCGGCCGTTGCTTCAGGTTCGCTTCACTATGTTTTTCACCGAGCTTCACATGACTGAATCCAAATTCAAACATGGCTTGCAGACCCGCATCGTGCGTGCCGAGGACCAGATCACGCCGGGCTTCGAATCGTTCTCGACGCCCGTCACGCGCGCGTCGACGGTGGTGTTTCCCGACCTCGCCGCGATGCGCGCGCTCGACTGGAAAAACGACGCGCAATGGCGCTACGGCCTGCATGCGACGCCGACGCAGATCGCGCTCGCTCAACGCCTCGCCGCGATCGAGGGCGGCAATCATGCGCTGCTGCAACCGTCGGGGTTGTCGTCGATCTCGAACGTCTACTTCGGCCTCGTGAAGACCGGCGACGACGTGCTGATTCCCGATAACGTGTACTCGCCGAACCGCGACCACGGCGACTGGCTCGCGCGCGATTTCGGTATCACGGCGCGCTACTACGATCCGCTGATCGGCGCGGGCATCGCCAGTCTGATCCAGCCGAACACGCGCCTGATCTGGATCGAGGCGCCCGGCTCGGTGACGATGGAAGTGCCCGACGTACCGGCCATCACGGCGGAGGCGCGCGCGCGCAAGGTCGTCACCGCGATCGACAACACGTGGTCCGCAGGCCTCGCGTTCCGGCCGTTCGACCACGGCGTCGACATCTCGGTGCAGGCGCTGACCAAATACCAGTCGGGCGGCGGCGACGTGCTGATGGGCGCGACGATCACGGTCGACCGCGACGTGCATGTGAAGCTGAAGGCGGCGCGCATGCGCATGGGCATCGGCGTGTCCTCGGACGACTGCTCACTGATCCTGCGCAGCCTGCCGAGCATGCAGTTGCGTTTCGCGCAGCACGATCGCGCGGCGCTGTCGCTCGCGACGTGGTTGAAGAGCCGGCGGGAAATCGTCGCGGTGTTGCATCCGGCGCTCGCCGACTGTCCGGGTCACGAAGTGTACAAGCGCGATTTCAGCGGCGCGGGCGGACTGTTCTCGGTGGTGTTCGACGAGCGGTACAGCGCGGCGCAGATCGACACGTTTTGCGAGTCACTCGAACTGTTTTCGCTCGGCTGGAGCTGGGGCGGCGCGCATAGCCTCGCGATGCCGTACGACATCGCGTCGATGCGCGCTGCGGCGCAGTGGCCGCATCGCGGCACGTTGGTGCGCTTCTATATCGGTCTGGAAGACGAGGCGGACCTGCGTGCGGATATCGAGCAGAGCCTGGCCAGGCTGGCTTAACACGCGTTAGCCCTGTTCGACACGTTGTTCGAGAAGCCCGCCGGGATCTCTTCCCAGCGGGCTTTTTTGTTGCCCTGAGTATCAGGCAGACCCGACCGTTCGGCCGAATGTTCGATGCCGCGGCGCGACGCTACGTTGTGCCGACGCGAGCGATAACGGATCCCTCAAGCGCCAGCCTCAAACCAACCGCAGCAAACCGTCCAGTCCAACGAAATTGAACGACACGCTGGCTGCTTCCCGCACCACCGGCTTCGCCCGGAATGCAACGGAGAGTCCGGCTTCGGCCATCATTTTCAGGTCGTTCGAGCCGTCGCCGATCGCAATTGCGCGCGACGGTTCGATGCCGAGCGTCGCGCAGGTTTCGCGCAGCATGCGCGCTTTCACCTCGGCATTGACGATCTCGCCCATCACATTGCCGGTCAGCTTGCCGTCGATGATCTCAAGCGTGTTCGCGCGCGTGAAATCGAGCCCAAGGCGCGTCTTCAGCTTCGCGGTGAAGAACGTGAAGCCGCCCGACACGAGCAGCGTTTTCAGGCCCGCCTGTTTCGCGCCGGCCAGCATGCGTTCGGCGCCCGGCGACAACCGCAGCCGCTCCTCGTACACGCGCTCGAGCGCGCTGGCGTCGAGCCCTTTCAGCAGCGCGACCCGACGAATCAGGCTCTCGTTGAAGTCCTTGATCTCGCCGCGCATCGCAGCCTCGGTGATCGCCGCGACTTCGGCTTTGAGCCCGCAGAAATCGGCGATTTCGTCGATGCACTCGATCGTGATCAGCGTCGAATCCATGTCCATTGCGACGAGGCCGAAGTCGCTCAACAGGCGGCCGGTTTCGACAAACGCGTAGTCAAGTTGATGCGCATAGCAATACGCTTCGACGTCGGCGCGTTGCGCGAGGTTCGCGTCGGCGATGCGGATCGCGTGCTCGTCGATGACGGCGGCGTGCGAGCCGCGTGCGAGCGCGACGAGCGTTTTGTGGTGGTCGGCGGAAAGGGGGGCGACGCTTTGAATCACGAGGTTCATGGACGACCGGTGGCGCGGAAAGAAAGAGGCGCGTGGCGCGCGGAAAATCCCGCTATTGTATCGGTTCTGTGCGTTGGCCCGTCGCAGGCGGCTGTGCCGGACTTGCCGTGCGCTCCGGCGGCGTGCGGTTCATACTGGCGCATCGAATCATGTGATGCAGTCGTCGCGTTGGCTCAAGCCGGCGTTCGGCGCATCGCCGTAACGGAACAGACCGAATGAATACGGTCACACGAACCCACCACCCCACACGGGCGCAACAAGACGCCCCACGGAGACAACGCATGACCCCGGCAACCGCCAGCGAGGCATCCTCCCTTGCCCGCGACTTCGATCTGCGTCATCTGAGCCCGGCGTTCTACGCCGATCCCTATCCGGTCTATCACGCACTGCGCAGCTATGAGCCAATCCGGCGCATGCCCGACGGCTCGCTGTTCCTGACGCGCTTTCGCGACGTGCAGGCGGTCTACCGCGACCCCAAGACCTTCAGCTCCGACAAGACCGTCGAGTTCCGCCCGAAATACGGCGACTCTCTCCTCTATGCGCATCACACCACGAGTCTCGTGTTCAACGATCCGCCGCGCCATACGCGTGTGCGCAAGCTGATCGCCGGCGCGCTGACCGCGCGCGCGATCGCGGCGATGGAGCCCGCGCTGATCAGGCTCGTCGACGGCCTGCTCGATGCGGCCGCGCAGCGCGGACGTATCGATCTGATCGACGAATTCGCGTCGGCGATTCCGGTCGAGGTCATCGGCAATCTGCTCGACGTGCCGCACGATGAACGCGCGCCGCTGCGCGACTGGTCGCTCGCGATACTGGGCGCGCTCGAGCCGTCGCTGACCGACGCGCAGTTCGAGCGCGGCATTCGCGCGGTCAGCGAATTCGTCGACCATCTGCGCGGCCTCGTCGCACGACGCCGCCGCGAGCCGGGCGATCCGCAGCACGACGTGCTGACGCGGTTGATCCAGGGAGAGGGGCCGGACGAGCACCTATCTGAAGCCGAACTGCTGCAGAACTGCATTTTCATCCTGAACGCCGGGCACGAAACGACCACCAACCTGATCGGCAACGGGCTCGTCACGCTGAGCGAGTGGCCTGACGAGCGTGCCGCGCTGCTGCGCGAGCCGGAGTTGATCGGCACCGCGGTCGAGGAGTGCTTGCGCTTCGAGAGTTCGAACCAGCTCGGCAATCGCATGGCCACCGTCGATACCGAGATCGGCGGCGTCGCGCTCGCGCGCGGCACACCGGTCACGCTGTGCATCGGCGCGGCCAATCGCGATCCCGAGCAGTTCGCCGAGCCGGACCGCTTCGATATCCGCCGCGACCCGAACCGGCATCTCGCGTTCGGGTTCGGGATTCATCAGTGCGTGGGTCTGTCGCTGGCGCGGCTGGAGGCGCGGATTGCGATCGGGCGCTTCGTGCAGCGCTTTCCGGCGTATCGCGTCGACGGTGAGCCGACGCGGGGCGGTCGCGTGCGGTTTCGCGGGTTTGCGTCGGTACCGGTCCTGCTCGAGCCTTGATGCGGGCGCCGCGTGGACCGCGCGCACCAGGAATGCCGTAGGTTTTGCCGCCTCGTCGCAAGACTTACAACCCCATGACAGCACGCCGCTGGTTCGACCCGCTCCTGCTTTGCGCGTGGCAGCAGTGTCGAGCGCGCCGAAATGCGGGCACGCTTGCTGCTTCGCGTGATATCTCAGGGCCATGGGACAGGGGAGCGCGCGATGGCACACATGATCTGGAAGGGCGCAATCAGTTTCGGGCTCGTCCACGTACCGGTGCAGCTTTATCCGGCGACGCAGTCGGAGAAGGTCGGCTTCAATCTGCTCGACAAGCGCACGATCGATCCGATCGGTTACAAGCAGTTCAACAAGCGTACCGGCAAGGACGTGACCCGCGACAACATCGTGCGCGGCTTCGAGTACGAGAAGGATCGCTACGTCGTCCTGTCGGACGACGAAATCCGCTCGGCGAACCCGGAGTCGACGCAGACGGTCGACATCCTCGCGTTCGTCGACGCCCCCGACATCTCGTTTCTCTATCTCGATACGCCGTATTTCCTGACGCCCGACCGCAAGGGTGAAAAGGTCTATGCGCTATTGCGCGAGGCGATGACGGCGTCGGGCAAGATCGGCGTCGCGAGTGTCGTGCTGCACAACAAGCAGCATCTGGCGGCGCTGATTCCGCTCGGTCCGATGCTCGCGCTGAACACACTGCGCTGGGCCGACGAGGTGCGCAATTTCGACGAATTCAACGTGCCGCCCGAAGGCATGAAGGCCGCCGGCGTGTCGGCGAAAGAACTCGACATGGCGAAAAAGCTGATCGACGACATGAGCGAGACGTGGGACCCGATGAAGTATCACGATACTTTTCGCGACGACATCATGGCGCTCGTCGAGCGCAAGATCAAGGCGGGCAAGACCGAGGAGGTCGTCGAGGTCGAAGCGCCGCACGAGTCGCGCAAGTCCGCCGACATTCTCGACCTGTCCGATCTGCTGCGCCGCAGTCTTGGCCGCGGCAAGGGCAAGCAGGCCGCCACAGGCCGCAAGCGCGCCGCCGACGGGGACGAGGATCAGAGCGATAGCGAGGCCGAGTCCGATGAAGAGGCGGCCGCGCCCGCGCGCAAAAAGCCGCGCGCGGCAAGCACGGCGCGCAGTCGCAGCGGTAGCGGCGGCAGCGGGCGCGCGACCTCGAAAACCACCGCAACGTCCCGCAAACGGCGCGCGGCGGCCTGAGCGCGCGGCCGAGCCGCCCAGCGCACCAAACGCACCGGAGTCATCGCCATGAACGACCGACTCGAGCACTATCATCGCAAGCGCCGCTTCGAGGATACGCCGGAGCCGGCCGGCGCGACGACCCGCAAGCGCGCCGCGAGCAAGACCGGCAAGCGCGCGACGCCTGCCGCGCCCGATACGCTCTCCTACGTGATCCAGGAGCACGACGCGCGGCGTCTGCACTACGACTTCCGGCTCGAACTGAACGGCGCGCTGCTGTCGTGGGCGGTTCCGAAGGGGCCGAGCCTCGACCCGTCGGTCAAGCGGCTCGCGGTGCACGTCGAGGATCATCCGGTCGAATACGGTACCTTCGAGGGCGAGATTCCGCCCGGCAACTACGGCGCGGGTACCGTGATCGTGTGGGATCGCGGCACGTGGGAGCCGGCGGGCGGCGCGGCCGAAGCCGCGCGGTCGTACGCGGCCGGCAAGCTCAAGTTTCATCTGCACGGCGAGAAGCTGCATGGCAGCTGGACGCTCGTACGGAGCCACATGCGCGGCAGCGGCGACAAGGAGCAATGGCTGCTGATCAAGGAGCGCGACGAAGAAGCGCGCGACGAAAGCGCCTACGACGTGCTGAAGAAGCTGCCGGGCAGCGTGCTGGCCGACGGAGCTTCGAAAGGCAAGAAAACAAAGCAATCGAAAGCGGAGACGAAAACCTCGCGCAACGGCAAGGCCACGAGCGCAGGCAAGCAGGCGAAATCCGCATCCTTGCGCCGCGCAGCCGATCCAAAACGCCCCGACATCGTCGCGACGCGCAGCGCGCAGTCGCTACGCGAACTCGCCGCATCGCCATCGATCGAAGGCGCGGTCAAAGCCGCCTTGCCCGCGAGCCTGAAGCCGGAGCTGGCGACGCTCGTCGACAGCGCGCCGCCAGGCGATGACTGGCTCTACGAAATCAAGTTCGACGGCTACCGCGTGCTCGCGCGCATCGACCATGCGTCGAAGGCGAAGGGCGGCGTCGTCAGCATTCTCACGCGCAATGGCAACGACTGGACCGCAAAGTTCAGCAAGCAGATCGAGGCGTTCGCGGGACTCGACGTGCAAAACGCGTGGCTCGACGGCGAAGCGGTCGTGCTCGATGAACGCGACGTGCCCAACTTCCAGTTGCTGCAAAACGCGTTCGACGCGCATCGCCCGCAGGACATCGTGATCTATCTGTTCGATCTGCCGTTTCTGAACGGCTACGACCTGCGCGACGTGCCGCTCGAACAGCGCCGCGCGATTTTGCGGGCACTGCTCGAAGGCGTCGATGATCGCGTGCTGCGCTTTTCGAACGACTTCGCGTTCAGCGCCGACGAGTTGCTCAAGAGCGCGTGCGACATGGCGCTCGAAGGCATCATCGGCAAGCGGCGCGACAGCAGCTATGTGTCGGGCCGCTCGCCGTCGTGGATCAAGCTGAAGTGCCGGCGCCGCCAGGAGTTCGTGATCGGCGGCTATTCGGAGCCGGGCGGCAGCCGCGCGGCGTTCGGCGCGCTGCTGCTCGGCGTCTACGACGCCGACGGCCGGCTGCAGTACGCGGGCCGCGTCGGCACGGGCTTCGACGCCGCGCTGCTGCGCTCGGTCAAACGGGCGCTCGACGCGCACGCGAGCAAGCGCATGCCGTTCGCGAGCACACCGCGCGAGCGCAGCCGCACGCCCGTGCATTGGGTCGAGCCGGTGCTCGTTGCCGAATGCAACTTCGCCGAATGGACGGGCGACGGCATCGTGCGCCAGGCGTCGTTCGTCAGCCTGCGCGACGACAAGCCGGCGCGCCAGATCGTCAGGGAAACCGTCCGACAAGGAGCCGA
Source organism: Paraburkholderia lebeckiae (assembly GCF_014201005.1). Taxonomy (NCBI): domain Bacteria; kingdom Pseudomonadati; phylum Pseudomonadota; class Betaproteobacteria; order Burkholderiales; family Burkholderiaceae; genus Paraburkholderia; species Paraburkholderia lebeckiae. The sequence goes on from NZ_JACHDK010000002.1 coordinate 173,828, forward strand.
CGTGCAACAGCAAACCGAAACCGCCACCACCGATACGCCACGAACAGACGCGCCGAAAAAGCGCGCAACCAGCAAGACCGCCAGTGCCGCCAGGCCCGCCGCCAAGCAAAGCGCGCCCGCCCGAACCACGGCAACACGCTCGCGCGCACAGAGCGAAATCGCCGGCGTGCGCATCTCGCATCCCGATCGCGTGATCGACAAAGACAGCGGCGCAAGCAAGCTCGAACTGGTGCAGTACTACGAATCAATCGCCGAATGGATGCTGCCGCATCTGCGCGAGCGGCCCGTCGCGCTGGTGCGCGCGCCCGAGGATATCGGCGGTGAGCTGTTCTTCCAGAAGCACAGCCAGAAGCTGTCGATTCCGCACGTCACGCAGCACGAGGGACTCGATCCGGGCCATCCTCCGCTGATCACGATCGACACGCTCGCCGCGCTGGTCGGCGCCGCGCAGATGGGCACCGTCGAATTTCATACGTGGAATGCGGTCGCGTCGAATATCGAAAAGCCCGATCGCATGGTGTTCGATCTCGACCCGGACCCGTCGCTCGGCTGGGAACGCATGGTCGAGGCCGCACAACTGACCCGCTCGCTGCTCGACGAACTGGGCCTGAAGTCGTTCTGCAAGACGAGCGGCGGCAAGGGCTTGCACGTGGTCGTGCCGCTCGCGAAGCAGGCCGGCTGGGACGAAGTGAAGGATTTCTCGCAGGCGGTCGCGCAGCACATGGCGACGACGCTGCCGCAGTACTTCAGCGCGAAGATGGGCGCGCAGAATCGCAAGAAAAAGATTTTCATCGACTATCTGCGCAACAACCGTGGCTCGAGCACGGTGGCCGCATTCTCGGCGCGCGCGCGGCCGGGGCTCGGGGTGTCGGTACCGCTCGCGTGGGACGAACTGGAGAGCACGACGAGCGGCGATCAATGGAGCATCCGCAACGTCCACGAGCGCGTGGACGGCCTCGGAAACGACCCGTGGGCCGACTACGCAAAGACGCCTCAGCGCATCACCGCGGCGATGAAAAAACGTCTGGGCGTCGGGTGATGAGCGCTCGTCCCGGGAGCGGAATCCAACCCGCGATTGCGCCGCGCGTACTTTGCGCGCGAACGCGCTTCGCGAAGGAGCGATGCAATGAAGACCCTGCCGCAATCGACCGATGGCGACCCGCAAGCCGACCCGCACGCGAACAAGGATCCGAAGTCGTTGCAGGAAGCCGCGGCGCCGCTGCCGCATGAAGCCGACCAGCATCCCGAGTCGCAGCACGAGGACGAGCCGCGCCATGTCGGCAAGCAGGCTCATGACGACATCGAGCATGGGCAGCAGGATACCGACCGCCGCGGCGGCGGCGAGTATCAGCAACGCACGCAGAACGACGCGCATGCCGATGTGAACTCGGACCGCAAGCAGGGCGGCGCAAAGGGCGGCAAGCGCTGACGCGGCGTAGCGGGCATCGCGCCGCCTACGCGCCCGCCAGGCCAACCGGCTCGCGATCCCAGTACGGCGGATCGCCGAAATGCGCAGTGACGAAGTCGATGAAGGCGAGCGTCTTCGGCGGCACGAACGCGCGGCTTGGGTACACGGCCCAGATCGCGACGTCGTCCGCGAGAGGATAGCTATCGAGCACGCTGACGAGTTTGCCGCTGCGCAGATGGGGCGCCACGTCCCACGTCGATTTCAGCGCGATGCCGAAGCCCGCGAGCAGCGCGTCGCGAATCACCTCGCCGTTGTCGGTGACGAGGCGGCCGCTCACGCGCACGTCGAGCGGACCGGCGGGCGTCACGAAGCGCCAGTCGCGCTGCTCCGACAGGATGATGCACTCGTGCCGCGCGAGATCCGACGGATGATGCGGCGTGCCGCGCGCGGCCAGATAGGCGGGGGCCGCGCACAGCACGCGGCGGTTGACCGCGAGCCGCCGCGCGACCAGCGACGAATCCTTCAGCACGCCGACGCGAATCGCGACATCGATTCCCGCGTCGACCAGATCGACCACCTGATCGGTCAGGCGCAGATCGACGCTGACACCCGGATAGCGGCGCAGAAACTCGCTGATCACCGGCGACACATGCTGACGCCCGAACGACGACGGCATCGACACGCGCAGCCGTCCCTGCGGTGCGGCCTGCGCGCGGCCGACCGATGCGCGCGCCGCGGCGGCCGCGTCGAGCAGCGCCTCGGCGCGCGTCATGAACACTTCACCGTCCTGGGTGAGGCTGATGCGGCGCGTGGTCCGATGCAACAAACGCGCGCCGAGGATCTTTTCGAGTTGTGCGATCCGTGCGCTTGCGACCGCCGCCGATAATCCGAACTCGCGCCCGGCCGCCGACACGTTGGCGAGCAGCGCGGCACGCACGAACAACGCGACGTCGAGCAGATCGAGCCGTTCGCGTTCGTTCGGCACGGACCGGACGGCCCGGCTTGAATCGTCCATTATTCTGAAAAACCAAAAAATGTTTCAGCGATTATGCCTGTTTTATCAGAATAAGAATCATCGTACGATACGAGTCATGCGTCACATCAACCGAACCCACAAGGAGCAGCCATGAAAGCCGTCGGACTCTACCGTTATCTGCCCATCGATCACGCCGAAGCGCTCGTCGACGTCGAGATCCCGAAACCCGAAGCGACCGGCCGCGATCTGCTGGTCAAGGTCGAAGCCATTTCCGTGAACCCGGTCGACACCAAGGTGCGCGCGCCGAAAGACACGCTCGAGAAGACGCCGCGCGTGCTCGGCTGGGATGCGGCAGGCACCGTCGTCGCGGCCGGGCCCGAGGTCACGCTGTTCAAGGTCGGCGATCCGGTGTTCTATGCGGGCAGCATTACGCGGCCGGGGGCCAACAGCGAGTTTCATCTGGTGGACGAACGGATCGTCGGGCACAAGCCGGCGTCGCTCGATTTCACGCACGCAGCCGCGCTGCCACTGACCGCGATCACTGCGTGGGAAGCATTGTTCGATCGCCTCGGCGTATCGCCTCAGGGCGCCGACGCAGGCCGGACGGTGCTGATTTTCGGCGGCGCGGGCGGGGTCGGCTCGATCGGCATCCAGCTCGCGAAGCAGCTCGGCAAGCTGCAGGTGATCGCGACCGCGTCGCGGCCCGAATCGGCGAAATGGGCCCGGGAGTTCGGCGCGGATCACGTCGTCGATCATTTCGGCGATGTGCCCGCGCAGATGAAGGAGATCGGCATCGAGCAGGTCGACTACGTACTGATCTTCAACGACACCGACCGTAATTTCCCGGCCGCCGCGCAACTGATCAAGCCGCAAGGCGGCGTCTGCACGATCGTCGAGAACAGCGCCGCCGTGCCCGTCGAATTGCTGAAGGCGAAGAGCGCCGCGTTTCACTGGGAGTTCATGTTCACCCGCTCGATGTTCGGCACGACCGACATGATCGAGCAGCACAAGCTGCTGACCGAGATCGCGCGGCTCGTCGATGCGGGCACGTTGCGCACGACGCTCGGCGAGGACCTCGGCCGCATCAACGCGAAGAATCTGCGTCGCGCGCATGGGTTGCTCGAAGCAGGACGCGCGATCGGCAAGCTGGTGCTGACCGGCTTCTGAGATGAAATCGACGCGCAGAAAGCGCGTCGCCGCAAGCGGGTTAACACCCGAGCCGACACGGCACGCGCGGCAGCGCGCTTGGCGTTAGACTGACGACGCAGCATGCCAAAACGGTTGCGTGTCTTGCGGCGAGGCAAGCCGGTATGAACCGGCCGGCCCTCGGCAGTGCGTGAACAGTGCACAGGCAGTCGCGTCGACGCGAGCGCGCAGCGGCACAACAAGGAGGTGACAGTATGAGCTTCAGCTTCAAACTCTCCGCCGTTTCCGTTGTCGCTTCTCTCGCCTGCGCGCTCGTGCCGGCTGCTCGCGCAGCCACGCCGATCACGGTGACCAACAAGGCCGCGCTCGACGGTCCGATCCGCTACACCGTTCGCGTCACGTCCAAACAGTTCGGCAATTCCCAGGAGACCCGCACGATCCGCTCGGGCGAATCGGACGACTTCACGTGGAAGACCGTGCCGCCCGGCGGTCCGGTGCCCGGCTCGGACGCATGCCCGGACTATGCGTCGCTGCCGGTCGACGAGAATGGCGCAATGATCCGCCAGACGCAGATCCGCTTCGCGCCGGTGGTGTCGAGCGACGGCACCGCGGCCGTACAGCTGAGCTTCCAGGCGCAGACGCCGCATGGCGTGAAAACCGTGACGAGCGGCGGCAAGACGCTCAAGTGTCCGAACGATGTGCGCGTGAGTCAGATCGTGCGTTTCACGATGCCGGTCAACGGCACGACGAAAACGCTGACGCTGACCGACGGCACGGAGATCGCCGTCACCGCGAAGCGGTGAAGGTTCGAGCGCGCGCTAGCGCGTCATCCTTGTACGTCATCCTTTGCGTGCCTCACGCTCGACGAGCCGCGTCGGCAAGAACTGATGCTCGGCCGAAAAGAGCCGCCGGTACGTGAGCAGCACCGCGCCCACGGTCCCCAGCGCTGACGCCGCCGCGATCAGAAACATGATGACGATCTGATAGCGCACCGCCTGCAATGGCGACTGCCCGGCCAGCACCTGACCGGTCATCATGCCCGGCAAACTGACGACGCCGACCACCGCCATCTGGTTCAACGTCGGCATCATGCCCGCGCGCACCGCCTGGCGCGCCGGCGCCTGAGCGGCCTCCCAGCGAGTCGCGCCGAGCGCGAGCGCCATGTCGACGCGGTCGCGCCGCGCGGTCAGCTCCTCGGTCATCCGCTCGATGCCGAGCGATACACCGGTCAGCGTGTTGCCGAGGATCATGCCGAGAATCGGAATCGCATATTGCGGCGCGTACCACGGATGGATGCGGATCACGACGAACAGTCCCACTGCGGCTACGAGCCACGAGCTGAGCCAGATCGACAGCACGCTGTCGGCGCGTTGTCCGGCATAGGTGTGGCTGCCGCGCTGCGCGCCGGCGAAACCGGCGATCAGCGTCATCACGATCATCAGCGGCAGCACCACGTACCAGCGAGCGAAACTGAACACCCAGCCGAGCACATAGCCGATCGCGAGCAACTGGACCACGGTGCGCACCGCCGCCCATGCGAGCTTGCGCTCGAGATCGAGCTTCAGCGCGACGGACACCGCGCCATTCACGACGATCAGCAGCGTCGCGATCGCGACGTCCCACAAGCTCAGATTCTGCAGGCTCATTGGCGGGGCTCCCGACGCTGGTCCGCGGGAGCGCGTTGGTCAGCATCGCGCCGCACGGGAGTGTGTTCGGCCAGTACGCCGGCGCGCATCGTCAGATGCCGTTCGCTCATGCGTGTTGCCTGCTCGAGATCATGCGACACCCACATCGATGCGTGAGCGCCCGGCGCGGCACCGAACCACGCCTGCACGAGCGCTTCGATCGCGCGCGACGACGCCGGGTCGAGCGATGCGGTCGGCTCGTCGAGCAACAGCACTTCGGGCGCGAGTTGCAGCACGCGGATCAGCGCGGCGATCTGCGCTTCGCCACCCGATAGTTCGCTTGCGCGTTTGCCGAGAAAGTCCTCGCCGCGGCCGGCCTGCATCGCGAGCCGGGCCGCGCGCGCGCGATCGAAGCGCGCGTCGCGATATGCCCGCAGCTCAAACGGATAGCGCAGATTGTCTTCGACGCTGCCGTCGATCAGCGCGGGCCGCTGCCGGATATACGCGATTGCGCGCCGGTAGCGCGGAATCCGCGCACGCTCGAGCGGCGCGCCATGCCACAGGATGCGCCCCGCATCGACCGGATCGAGCAGCGCGAGCGCGCGCAGAAACACGCTCTTGCCGGAGCCGGACGGTCCGGTAATCGCGACGCGCTCGCCGGCGCGCAGGGCGAAGGTGGTCGGCTGCAACAGCGTCAGGCCGCGCTGCGCATCGCGCCGCACGATGCCGTCGGCGAGGACGAAGGGAACATCGGTCATGGTTGGAACGTCGTGGGGAGGGTGTGCCGGTGGGACTGTCGACAAAGCGTGCGCCATGATAAAACGACGAGGCGCAACAGCGCACGACCGACGCGGCGATTCACGCTCGCGCCCCAGGCACGATAACTGCTGCACCGTGCACAACGCAGAACAACACGCGGAGCTTTTCAATGGCAGTGTCGAGCGGCACCGGACGACGGGTCGGAAAAATCCTTGCATGGCTGCTTGCGGCGCTCGTGATCCTGATCTTCGCGCTCGTCATCTTCATCCTGACCTTCGACTGGAACCGCGCGCGGCCTTACATCGACGACAAAGTCAGCCAGGCGATCGGCCGGCCGTTCGCAATCAACGGCGACCTGAAGGTGGGCTGGCGTCATGCGGTCGGCGAAACCGGCTGGCGCGGCTGGGTGCCCTGGCCGCGCTTTTCGGCGGCCAACATTGCGATCGGCAATCCCGACTGGACCAAACAGCTGCAGTTCGCGACGCTCGACGAAATCGACTTCGAGGTCGAGGTGCTGCCGCTGCTCGCGCACGACATCGTGATTCCGGCGATCAACCTCGTGAATCCGTCGGTCGATCTGGAACGTCTTGTCGACGGGCGCAATAACTGGACCTTCAAGCTGCCGTCGTCGAGCGGACCCACCGAGTGGAAGCTCGATCTGCACGACATCGCGTTCGCGAAGGGCAACATCGCGCTGTCGGATCAGCAGAAGAAGGTCGAGGTGCAGATGGTCGTCGATACGCTCGGGCAGCCGATCCCGATCGGCGACGCGCTGAAGCAGCAGGAAGCGGCCTCGCGCAGCGCGTCGGCTCAGGCAGTCGGCCGCGCGGGCGCGCGCCAACTCGCCGCCCAGGCCGAGGCACAGGCGGCCTCGGAGGCGAAGGCGGCTTCCGCTGCGGCGGCTTATGAAGCGGCAGCGCAGGCATCGGGCGCATCGGGCGCGTCCGCAACGTCGGGCGTGGGCGTGAGTTCCGGCGTGCTCGCGACGAGCGGCGCCGCCGCCCCAGCCGAAACCACCAGCGGGAGCGCCAGCCCGGCCGCGGCTGTCTCGGGGGCGAGCGGCACCGCACCTGGCGCCAGGCCCGCGACGCCGCTTTATGCGATCGGCTGGACCGTCAAGGGCACCTACAACCGCACGCCGGTGTCGGGCAGCGGCAAGCTCGGCGGCGTGCTCGCGCTGCAAGACGCGAACCGGCCGTTCCCAGTGCAAGCCGATGTCAAAGCCGGCGATCTGCATATCGCCTTCGTCGGCACGGTCACCGATCCGGCGCATCTCGCGGCGCTCGATCTGCGTCTCTGGCTGCAGGGCAACAGCATGGCGCGCCTGTATTCGTTGACCGGCGTGACCTTGCCCGAGACCCCGCCGTACGCGACCGAGGGCCATCTGATCGGTCAGTTCAAGGCGAGCGGCAACGTGTTCACGTATGAAAACTTTACAGGCCGGGTCGGCGGCAGCGATCTGAACGGTTCGTTGACCTATACCGGGCGCGAGCCACGTCCCCTGCTGCAGGGCGAAATCGAGTCGCATCTGTTGCAGTTCTCGGATCTCGCGCCGGTGATCGGCGCCGATTCGAACGCGAGCAAGGCGAGGCGCGGCGACGCCGCCGCGCAGCCGAGCAACCGCGCACTGCCGGTCGAGGAGTTCCGCACCGACCGCTGGAAGGCGATCGACGCCGACGTCAAGTTCACCGGCCGGCGCATCATCAAGAACTCGAACCTGCCGATCACGGATCTGTACACGCACGTCGTGATGACCGACGGCGTGCTGTCGCTCGTGCCGCTGAAGTTCGGCGTCGCGGGCGGCTCGCTCGCGTCGGACATTCATCTCGATGGCAGCGCGGCGCCGCTGAAGGGCCGCTTCGCGATGTCGGCGCGGCATATCAAGCTGAAGCAATTGTTCCCGAGCTTCAAGACTATGCAGAACGCGCTCGGCGAGATCAACGGCGATGCGTCGCTGTCCGCGACCGGTAATTCGCCGGCGGCGCTCGCGGCGACTTCGAACGGCGAGTTGAAGGCGCTCGTGACCGACGGCACCGTGAGCCGTCTGCTGATGGAGGCGGCCGGGCTCAACGTCGCGAACGTCGTCTATGAAAAGCTGTTCGGCACGCGCGACGTGAAGATCAACTGCGCGGCCACCGACTTCGTCGCGACCGACGGCGTGCTCGAAGCGCGCGTGTTCGCGCTCGATACCGACGACGCGGTGATCAACATCGACGGTCACATCAATCTGCGCGACGAAACGATGGACCTGGGCGTGCATCCGCATACGAAGGGCTTCCGGGTTTTTTCGCTGCGTTCGCCGCTGTACGTGAAGGGCACCTTCAAGGATCCGCACGTCGGCGTCAATGCGGCCGCGCTCGCGTTGCGCGGCGGCGCGGTGGTCGGGCTCGGGCTGATCAATCCGTTCGCGGCGCTGATCCCGCTGCTTGCGCCGAGCAACAACAAGCCGCTGCCGTGCGCGCAATTGCTCGCGCAAGTGCGGCAGATGCCAAAGGCGCCGCCGCCGGGCGTCAAGCAACAGCCGAAGGCGCCGATGTCACTCGAGGGAGCGCCGGTCAACAAGTCTTCGGGCGGCGCGTCGTCGCCAGCCACGGTGGATCGTAAGCGAGCGACGCCGTCGCCGGCGAGCGCGGCTGAATACAAGGGCAGCTGATGTTGTCGGGTTGGCCTTTGGACTGGGTGAGCTGGAGCCTCGGCGGTGGCCTGTGCCTGATCTTTCTGCGGCTGATCAGCGTGCCGCCCGCACGCGAGCGCGTCGATGAAAGTAGCACCGCTCTGACGAAGACGCCAGCGACGCGTGACGACATCAGCTGTCGAAACTGCGGATGAATGACGACTGAGAGACCCCGTCAGCAGCCCTGAACTTCAGGGCATCTGATCGGCCTATCTGAGCGAGCGCGGTGTGGCATCGCCCGACGCATCCTGGCGACGCACGCCGCGGCGAGTACCGATTCGTGTCGCGCCGAACTCCGTCAGAATCTTGCCGCGCGCACGGCTCGCGAACACGAGGAAGCCGAAGCCGTCGGCCTCGTACCAGTAGCCGCCGTTCTCGAGACCATCGAGCGGCTGCTCCAGCGCGTTGGTAATGGATTCGATGCAGCGCCGCCGCAATTCGGCTGGTGCGGGGTAGGGCGGCTGTGCGCCGCGCACACTGCATAGAAGCACGTCGAGTCCGGGCAGCACGTGTGCATAGAGCACCGGTTCGTCCTGCGCGCGAGCCCGCGCAATCTTGGTGTCGAGTTGACCGAACGGCTTGAAATGCCGCAGAACCGCGAGGAACGACTCGTCGCCGTCCACCTTCGCGCGTCTACGCTTTTTCGGGAAGGACATAAAAATTCGCCTGAAAAAGAATTGCAAGAATCGCTGCGTCTTCATGCGACCACTCCCGGCTTTCGCGCGCCGCACGTCGATCTTTTATAGCATACGACAAGGCCGGATTCACGATGATTCGACGCTACCGCATCGCCCCACCGCCTCCCGCACGAATCATGCCGAACCGCCTCGCCGCGCGCATTCGCATCCCAGCACACCTTGTCTCCATCATAGACGCAGGCGGCGCGGAAAAAACATCCCATCCCAATAAAAAAGTCATTTTTGTGTGGTCGAGCGCTTGCTGGCGCGTCGTTGAAATATCTCCGATTCACGTCGATAATGGCCCGTCCAGCCGCGCTGGCGCCCGCCTTGCAGGGCGCGACGGGTGCGCGCGAGCCCAGCCGTTCGAGTGACAGCCTGAACCACAGCCTGAACGCCCTGACGGAACCATGAAACTATTCACCAAAGGTCTGCTGCTGATCGCGATACCGAGCGTGGTCGAACTCGCGCTGCTCGGGGTCGTCTTCGATACCCAGCAGCGGACCGCGCAGGCCGCGCGATGGGTCGACAACAGCAAGCAGATCCTCTACGAGTCGTCGGCCATCGTCGATCCGCTGCTGCGTCAGGCCGCGCGCGTGCGCACGGCGATGGTGACGGGCAGCGCCTCGCTGATCGACCGCCATGCGGTGTGGGTCGACCTGAATGACCGGCTCGCGAAGCTCGATGTGCTCGTCGCCGAAACGCCGGCCCAGGCCGAGCGCGTACGCAGCATGCGGCGCGCGATCGACGCGTATCGCGAACAGAGTGTCGCGATCTCGCAGGCGTTGCACGAGGGGCGCAGTCTACGCCCCTATATCGCGCTCGAAACCGGCGAGTTGCCGGAGCAGATCGCCGTGTTCCGCGACGAGTTGGCCCAGTTCGGCGCGGCGGCGTCGGAGCTCGACGTCGAGCGCTCGAGCGCGCTCGGCGAGCGGCGCGAGCTTCAGCAGCGCGCGCTGATCGCCGCGGTGTTCGGCTCGATGTTGATCTGGGCGGTCACCGCCTTCGTGTTCGCGCGCGGCATCGGCCAACGCCTCGAAGTGCTGACCGATAACGCCGAGCGGCTCGGCAGCGGCCGGCCGCTCGCGGCGCCGTTGTCGGGCAGCGACGAAATCGCCGCGCTCGACACGGTGTTGCATCAGACCGATGCGCGTCTGCGCGAGGCGGAAGCCGGGCAGGAGGCGCTGAAGACGGAGCTCGAAGCACGCGCGCGCGAACTGGCGGCCGTCAATGAGGAATTGCGCCTGGAAACGCAGGACAACGAGATGTTCATCTACAGCGTGTCGCACGATCTGCGCTCGCCGCTCGTCAATCTGCAGGGGTTTTCGAAAGAGCTGCACGTATCGTGCGACGAACTCGACGTGCTCGTCGGACAGGCTCGTCTGCCGGAGAACGAAGCACGACGCATGACGCAGATCCTCGATGGCGACGTGCGCGAGTCGTTGCACTATTTGCGCACCGCGGTCGCGCGCGCGGCGGCGATCATCGACGCGCTGTTGCGCATCTCGCGCGCGGGACGGCTCGAATACCAGTGGCAGCGGGTCAGCGTCGGGCGCGCGGTGGCGCGAGTCGTCGATGGGCTGCAAGGCACGATCGACCGGCGCGCCGCGAGCGTCACGGTGCGCGAGCTGCCGCCCGCATGGGGCGATCCGGCGGCGGTCGAGCAGATCTTCGGCAACCTGATCGGCAATGCGCTGACTTTCCTCGATCCGGCGCGCCGCGGGCGCATCGAGGTCGGCGCGCTCGCGCCCGAACCCGTCGACGAAAGCGAGCCGCGCGTGGTCCGTATGCGCACCTATTACGTCCGCGATAATGGGCTCGGTATTCCGGCCGTGTATGTGTCGAAGGTGTTTCGGGCGTTCCAGCGTCTGCACGGGGACGTCGCAAGCGGCGAGGGGATCGGCCTCGCGGTGGTGCGGCGCGCGGTCGAGCGGCACGGCGGGCGCGTCTGGGTCGAATCGGCCGAAGGCGCCGGATCGACCTTTTTCGTGGTGCTGCCCGAGCAGCCGGGGCGCCTCTGAGCGCCGCGCATGCCGGCGCGGGCACTGCCGCTGCCATCCTCCCGGCGGCATGGATGACGAATCGTTGGCACGGAGAGCCTATGAATTACGCGCAAGCGGTCAGCATCGTTCTGATCGAAGACGACGACGGCCACGCGACGCTCGTCGAGCGGAATCTGGCGAATTTCGTCGTGCTGCTCGATCTGAAGATGCCGCGCGTCGACGGCTTCGAGGTGTTGCGACGTCTGAAGGAAGCCCCCGAGACCGCCGCCGTGCCCATGATCGTGCTGACCACGACCGAGGAACCGCGCGAAATCGCGCGCTGCTACGAACTCGGTTGCAACGTCTATATCTGCAAGCCGGTCGAATACGATGCATTCACCGAGGCCGTGCGCCTCTCGGCTTTTTCCTGCAAGTGGTCAAACTGCCTCCGGGGCATCGGCTCGCGCCGCCCTGAAGCTGTCCGAAAGCCGTTCATGACAAGATGAGCACCGTACCGAGCCGGAGAGCACCTGCATGATCGAAGAAGTGTCCACGCCGCGCGCCGCCTATGTGCTCGTCGTCGATGACGACGAGGGCATCTTGCGGCTCGCGCGCAAGTCGCTCGAACGCGCCGGCTGCCGGGTGACGATCTGCGCCGGCGTCGAGGCGGCCCGCGAGCGGGTCGCGAGCGGCAGCCCCGATCTGCTCGTGCTCGATTATCAGCTGCGCGGGCCGGAGACCGGGCTCGATTTCTTCCGGCGTCTGCGCGCGGAGGGCGTGCGCATTCCGGCGATCCTCGTGACCGGCTTCACCGACGAGTCGCGCGTGATCGAAGCGCTGCGCGCGGGCGTGTCCGACGTGGTGCCGAAGTCCGGCGACTATCTCGACTATCTGCCAGAGGCCGTGGAGCGCGTGTTGTCGCAGGTGCGGCTGCAACGCGCGTCCGACGAAGCGCTACTGCTGCGCGATCGCGAGCTCCATTACCGCACGCTGTCGGAGACGTTGCCGCATCTCGTGCTGACCTGCGACGCGGCCGGCGATTGCGACTTCCTGTCGAAGCAGTGGTACGACTACACCGGCTTGCCCGAACATGGCTCGCATGGTCTCGCGTGGCTCGACGCCGTGCATCGCGACGATCGCGAGCAGATCCGGCAAAGCTGGCTGAAGACCGTCGCGGGCCGCAGCGGCGACTATCGGCACGAGATGCGGATTCGCCGCCACGACGGCGAGTACCGCTGGTTCGACGTGCGCGTGGTCGCGATGCGCGATGCCGATGGCAACGTCAGCAAATGGTTCGGTAGCTGCACCGACATCCACTCGCAGCGCGAGGCGATCGAGGAGCGCGAGCGACTGCTCGAGTCCGAGCAGGCCGCGCGCCAGGCCGCCGAAGAAGCGAATCGCGCGAAGGACCGTTTTCTCGCGATGCTGTCGCACGAATTGCGCACTCCGCTCACGCCGGTGCTCGCGGGAGCGAGCGTGCTCGAGACGATCCCGGAACTGCCGGAGCAGGCGTGTGCGAGCGTGCGCATGATCCGCCGCAACGTCGAACTGGAGGCGCGACTGATCGACGATCTGCTCGATCTGACGCGCGTCGCGAACGGCAAGCTGCGGCTGTCGCTGGAGACCGTCGACGTACACGACGTGATCGACAGCGTGCTCGAACTCTTTCGCAGCGAAATCCAGGTCAAGCAGCAGGACGTGCATGTCGAGAAGCACGCGACGCATCACTATGTGCTCGCCGATCGCGCGCGGCTGCAACAGATGCTGTGGAACCTGATTCGCAATGCCGCGAAGTTCACGCCGGACGGCGGCCATATCTATGTGCGCACACGCGACGAACGCATGCAGGTGCAGATCTCGGTCGAAGACACCGGCATCGGCATCGAGCCGGAGCAAATCGGCAAGCTGTTCAATGCGTTTGAGCAGGGCGACCAAAGCATGACGCGGCAGTTCGGCGGCCTGGGTCTCGGTCTCGCGATCACGAAGGCTTTGACGGACGCGCACGGCGGCACTGTGACCGCGCAGAGTCCCGGTCCGCATTGCGGCGCGACCTTCACGATCACGCTGCCGACCGCCGCCGCGCCGGCCACTGCGCCGCCGGTCATCGTGCCGAGCAGCGTGCAGCCGGCGAGTTCGCTGTCCGTGCTGCTGATCGAGGACCATGCCGACACCGCCGACGTCATGGCCCAATTGATGCGCGGCTTGGGTCATCAGGTGACGGTGGTCGGGCGCGTCGACGATGCGCTTGCGGCGACGCAATTGCACAGCTTCGATCTGGTTGTCAGCGATGTCGGATTGCCAGATGGCACCGGTCTTGATTTCGTCATGGCGTTTCGCGAACATTCCGACGTGCCAGCCGTCGCTCTGACCGGCTTCGGCACCGACGAGGACGTGCGCCGCTGTTTGAGCGCGGGCTTTACATCGCATTTGACGAAGCCGGTCAATTTCGGCCAGCTCGAAGCGATGATCGAAAACGCCGCGCAGTTGAAGTGGCGAAAGGATGAGTAAGGTTCGATAAAGGGCAGCGCGCTGAAAGCGGCGTGAAAATACAAAGGCCTGTTGCGACGCCGATCGCAACAGGCCTTTTGATTTCACTGGCTCAGGCCGCCCAACCCGAGCTCGATTCGACGATTAACGCTGCTGGTTCTTCAGCGAATCGCGGATATCGCGCAGCAGCAGCACGTCTTCCGGCGTCGGCGGCGGCTCCGCCGGTGCAGGTTGCGGCTCCTTGCGCAGTTTGTTGATGAACTTGACCATCAGAAAGATGATGAACGCGAGAATGAGGAAGTTGATCGTCGCGGTAATGAACGAACCGTAACCGAACACCGCCACGCCAGCCGTCTGCAGGTCTTTATATGATTCGGGGTTGCCTTTGTAAGTGGCCGGAATATGGCCCAGGCGAACGAACAGATTGGAGAAATCGAGGCCGCCGGTAGCGACCCCGACAACCGGCATGATCAGGTCTTTAACCACGGAATTGACAATGGTGGAAAACGCGCCGCCGATAATCACACCGACCGCCAGATCCATCACATTGCCTTTGAGGGCAAATTCTTTAAATTCCTGGATCATGCTCATACATACACCTCCCTGATATGAATAGCCGAATCATACCAACCTGAAGCGGATAGGCTAGTGCTTTAGCCGCAAGGCGACAAGCGCATTTGCTGCGCGTCGCTAATGAGGAAACTGTGACTCGCTATGGCGCGCGCGCTCCAGATGCGCGGCAAAACTGACTGGGTCGATATTGGCGCCGCACAGCAGCACGCCCGCGCGTTTGCCCTGCAATGGTTCGCGCAGCGGTCCGAGCAATGCGGCCGTGGCGGCCGCGCAAGCCGGCTCGACCGCGAGCTTCAGCTGATTGAACAGGATCAGCATCGCCTCGCGCAACTGGTCGTCGGACACGGTGACGATCCGATCGACATGGCGGCGGCACAGCTCGTAGCTGTATTGCTCGGTATGCGGCGACATCAGCGAATCGGCGATGCTGTGCATGTGGCCCATTCTGACCGTATGGTTGGCGGCAAAACTCTTGCTCATCACGTCCGAGCCTTCGGGTTCGACGCCGTACACGTGCATGTTCGGATTCGCGAGCCGCAGCGCGGTTGAGACCCCGGCCGCGAGTCCGCCGCCGCCGATCGGCACGATCACCGCTTCGAGGTCGGGCGTTTGCGTGGCCCATTCGTAGCCGAGCGTCGCCGAGCCGAGCACCGTGCGATAGCCGTTAAACGGATGCACGAAATAGCGGCCTTCCTCGGCCTCGACGCGGCGCACCAGTTCGAACGCTTCGGCCAGATCTTCCGCATAGACGATGTCGGCGCCGTACTCGCGGCACAACGCGACGCGGGCCGGATTCGCCGCGCTGAACAGCACGACCTTAGCGCTGACGCCGAGCCGCATCGCCGCATAGGCGACCGCCACCGCGTGATTGCCACCCGACACGCAGGTGACACCCGCGCTCTTCTGCGCGTCGTCGAGCGCGAGCAGGTTCGTGAAGGCGCCGCGTGCCTTGAAGCTGCCGCCCGCCTGCAGCAGCTCGAACTTGAAATTGACGACGGTGCCGCGCAGCGACGAGAAGTCGAGCCGGTCGAACACCGGCGTGCGCGCGACCCACGGCGTCAACGTGAAGTGCTGCGCGGCGATGTCGTCGAGCGTGGGGATCGGCTCACCGTCGATCGTGTGATCCGTGTGCTGCGGCATGGCGCTGGACATGGCGGTCGCTCCGGAGTCGTCGATGTCGCTGAGACCCGTGGCTCGGCGCGCAGGTTCACTGCGACTGCGCGCCGCTGCAACGAAACGGGCTAAGCGGCCTCGACCGACATGCTGTGGATGAACTTGCGCAAGAAGCGCTCGCACGCGACGAGCTGCGCGAGCTCGACGAATTCGTTCGCCTTATGCGCCTGCTGGATGTCGCCGGGGCCGCAGACGATGCTCGGAATCCCCGCGTTCGAAAACAGGCCGGCCTCGGTGCCGTATGCGACCTTGCGCTTGTCCTGGTCGGCCGTCAACGCGCGTACGAGCTGCGTGATCGCGGCCTGTTCAGACGAATCGAGTCCGGGCGCCGCGGCGATCTTCGTGATCTCGATCGCGGCCGACGGATGCTCGCGCAGCATTTTCGGCAGCAGCGTTTCGCGCGCGTAGCTGTCGATGCGCGCGAAGATCTGCTCGGGATCGAGCGTCGGCAGATTGCGGAACTCGAACTGGAACTGGCATTCGGCCGGCACCGTGTTGATTGCGTTGCCGCCCGTGATCGTGCTGGTCTGCGCGGTGCTGAACGGCACGTCGTACAGTTCGTCGAAGGGGCCTTGCGCGCGGAACTGGTCGGCCATGTCGCGGATGTAGCAGATCAGGCGAGCCGCGTACTCGATCGCGTTCAAGCCCTTCGGCGTCAGCGACGAATGCGCGGCCTGGCCGCGTACGCAACACTGATACGCGTTGATGCCTTTGTGCGCGATGATCGGGCGCATGCTGGTCGGCTCGCCGACGATGCAGCCGTCCGGCTTCACGCCGCGCTTCATCAGATCGGCGATCAGAAGCGGCGCGCCGACGCAGCCAACTTCCTCGTCGAACGACAGCGCGAAGTGGATCGGCTTCGCGAGCTTCGTGCGCTGCATGTCCGGCACGAGCGCGAGCGCCACGCCGATGAAGCCCTTCATGTCGCAGGTGCCGCGGCCATAGAGCTTGTCACCGCGAATCTCCGGCTTGAACGGATCGCTGTCCCATTGCTGGCCGTCCACCGGCACGACGTCGGTGTGGCCCGACAGCACGACGCCGCCGTTCGTTTCGCCGTCGTGCGCGGGAATGGTCGCGAACAGGTTCGCCCATTTGCCGCCCTTGCCATGCGTCAGCGTTGCTTCGATACCGACCGCGCGCAGCTCGTCGCGCACGGTTTCGATCAGGCCGAGGTTTGGATTGCGGCTCACCGTGTCCATCGACACGAGACGCGTGACCCAGGGCAGAGATATCGGAGAAGCGGGGGACGTGGAGGAGGCGGACGACTGCAACGATTGCGCTGTTTCAGCGACGTGAGACATGACATGACTCCAGCGTTTTGTGTCTATCGATCATATCCCAAATTGCATTTTCGTCAGGATGTCCAAAAAGCCGGGCTCGCGTTGGCGCAGCGCAGCATCGATGCAAAAAACGGGGGACGTCCCCCCGTTTTTTGCGGCTTTCACGAGCCTGTGCGCGCAGCGTGCCGCGCTCAGCGAGCAGGCGCCATCGCCGTGCCGCGGCTCGGCGAACCGAGCGCGCGCAAGGTCTCCTTGACGGTCGCGACGCGCACCGCGAGATCCGGGCTGCGCGTTTCGATACGCAGCTTGTCCTGACCCGCGAGCTTGATGTGCTTGTGCTTCTGCACCATCTCGATGATCCGCATCGCGTCGACGGGCGGATTGGGGATGAACTGCAGGCCGATCACCGCTTCACCGGCATCGATCTTCGAAATGCCGAGCGGCTTCGCGGCGAGCCGCAGTCGATGCGTCTCCACCAGCGCATGCGCCTGCGGCGGCAGCTTGCCGAAGCGGTCGATCAGCTCTTCCTGGATGCCGTCGATCGAATCGTTGTGTTCGCAGTTCGCGAGGCGCTTGTACAGCGACAGACGTTCCTGCACGTCGCCGCAATAGTCCGACGGCAGGATCGCCGGCGAATGCAGGTTGATCTCGGTGGTCGCGGCGAGCGGCGCGGTGAGGTCTGGCTCCTTGCCGTTCTTGAGCGCCTTCACCGCGTCGTTGAGCATGTCGGTATAAAGCTGGAAGCCGATCTCGTGAATCTCGCCCGACTGCTTGTCACCGAGCACCTCGCCGGTGCCGCGAATTTCGAGGTCGTGCATCGCGAGATAAAAGCCCGAGCCGAGTTCCTCCATCTGCTGGATCGCTTCGAGCCGCCGTTGCGCCTGCTTGGTGAGCCCCTGCGGATCGTGCACGAGCAGATACGAGTACGCCTGGTGATGCGAGCGGCCGACGCGGCCACGCAGCTGATGCAATTGCGCGAGGCCGAACTTGTCGGAGCGGTGGATCAGGATCGTGTTCGCGCTCGGCACGTCGATGCCGGTTTCGATGATCGTCGTGCACAGCAGCACGTTCGCGCGTTGCGCGACGAAGTCGCGCATCACCCGCTCCAGTTCCCGCTCGTGCATCTGTCCATGCGCGACCGCGATGCGCGCTTCGGGCACCAGCTCTTCGAGCATCTGCCGGCGATTCTGGATCGTCTCGACTTCGTTGTGCAGGAAGTAGACCTGGCCGCCGCGCTTCAACTCGCGCAGCATTGCTTCGCGAATCACGCTGGTTTCCTCGCGCCGCACGAAGGTCTTGATCGCGAGGCGCTTTTGCGGCGCCGTTGCGATCACCGAAAAATCGCGCAGACCTTCGAGCGCCATGCCGAGCGTACGGGGAATCGGCGTCGCGGTCAGCGTCAGCACGTCGACTTCCGCGCGCAGCGCTTTCAGCGCCTCCTTCTGACGCACGCCGAAGCGATGCTCTTCGTCGATGATCACGAGCCCGAGCCGCTTGAACTGCACGTCGGACGACAGCAGCTTGTGTGTGCCGATCACGATGTCGACCGCGCCTTCGTTGATCTGCCGGATCGCCGCGTTCACTTCCTTGGTCGACTTGAAGCGCGATAGCTCGGCGATGCGCACCGGCCAGTCGGAGAAGCGATCGCTGAAGGTTTGCGTGTGCTGTTCGGCGAGCAGCGTGGTTGGCGCCAACAGCGCGACCTGCTTGCCGCCCATCACCGCGATGAACGCCGCGCGCAATGCGACCTCGGTCTTGCCGAAGCCGACGTCGCCGCACACGAGCCGGTCCATCGGCTTGCCGCTCGTCATGTCGCCGATCACGGCAGCGATCGCGGCGGCCTGGTCCGGCGTTTCCTCGAAACCGAAGCTCTCGGCGAACTTCACGTAGTCCTTCGGTTCGAGCGCGAACGCGTGGCCCTCGCGGGCGGCACGGCGGGCGTACAGGTTGAGCAGCTCGGCGGCGGTGTCGCGGATCTGCTGCGCGGCCTTGCGCTTGGCCTTTTCCCACTGGCCCGAGCCGAGCGAATGCAGCGGCGCGCTTTCCGGATCGGCGCCGCTATAGCGCGAGATCACGTGCAATTGCGCGACCGGCACGTAGAGCTTGCTGTCGCCCGCGTATTCGAGGTGCAGGAACTCGGTTTCGCCTTCGCCGAGATCCATCGTCGCGAGACCCATGTAGCGGCCGATACCGTGCTGCGAATGCACGACCGGGTCGCCGAGCTTCAGCTCGGACAGATCGCGCACCATCGAATCGACGTTGCTCGCCTGTTCCTGGCGGCGGCGTCCCGCGCGGCGCGCGAGCGGCCCGTACAGCTCGGTTTCGGTGATGATCGCGATGCCGTCGCCCGGCAGCGCGAAGCCGTTCGCGAGAGGCGCGACGCCGAGCGAGAAACGCGCGTCGCTCTTGAGCCAGTCGGCGAAGCTGTCGGCCGAGGCGGGCCTCAGCTGGTTGTCGGCGAGCAGTTGCAGCAGCGTCTCGCGGCGGCCCGCCGATTCGGCGGCGAACAGCACGCGGTTCGGCGTCGTGGTCAGATACGCGCGCAGCGCCGAGACGGGATCGTCGGCGTGACGATCGATCGCGAGGTTCGGCAGCGCGATCGACCAGGCGCCGTCGCCGTTGGTGGGCAGCACGAGCCGTGCGAACGGTTTCGCGAACGTGAAGAAATCCTCATCCGACAGGAACAGTTTCTGCGGTTCGAGAATCGGCCGGTCGCGGTCGTGCGACAGGAAATTGAAGCGCTGCTTCGTGTCATTGGTGAAGCGCCGGATCGCCGCGTCCAGATCGCCGACGAACGCGAGTTGCGAACCGTCGGGCAAGTAATGGAAGAGGGTGGCCGTCTCCTCGAAGAACAGCGGTAGATAGTATTCGATGCCCGCCGACGGCACGCCGTTGCCGATGTCTTTATAGATCGACGCGCGGCTCGGATCGCCCTCGAAAGTCTCGCGCCAGCGGCTGCGGAATGCGGTGCGAGCGGCCTCGTCGAACGGGAATTCGCGGCCCGGCAGCAGGCGCACGTCCTTGACCGGATAGACGCTGCGCTGCGTGTCGGGGTCGAACGCGCGGATCGAGTCGACCTGGTCGTCGAACAGGTCGATCCGGTAGGGCAGCGGCGAGCCCATCGGGAACAGATCGAGCAGCGAGCCGCGCACGCAATATTCGCCGGGACGCACCACCTGGCTCACGTGCTCGTAGCCGGCGAGCGTCAGCTGCGCCTTCAGCTTCGCTTCGTCGAGCCGCTCGCCTTGCGAGAAGGAGAACGTGTAGGCGGCCAGAAACGATGCAGGCGGCATCCGGTACAAGGCCGTCGTGGCCGGCACGAGCAGGATGTCGCAGCGGCCTTCGCCGAGATCGTGCAGCGTCGCGAGTCGCTCGGACACGAGGTCCTGGTGCGGTGAAAACGTGTCGTACGGCAGCGTCTCCCAGTCGGGCAGGAGGCGCACGCGCGCGTCCGGCGCGAAGAAGCCGATTTCCTGCGACAGCCGCTGCGCGTCGACCGCGCTTTCGCAGACCACAGCAAGCAGCGGCATCTTCTCGCGATACGCGAGATGGTAGCGGGCGATCAGCAGGGCGTCGGACGAACCGCGCGTGCCGTCGAAGGCGAAACGCTGGCCGGCCTTGACGAGCGCGACGGGCGGGGAGGACTGCGAGGATGCGGCGATGTCTGGCATAAAGGAAAAAAAGGGCGGCTCGGGGCTCACGCGACGGCCAAGTTTACGCGTGTACGGGCGTGGATGCGAAGGACGTATTATAAAATCCGTCCTTTACTTTGACCTGGCGGCATCCGCACTCGTGACTTCCCGTCTCTTTGCCCTGATCCCGTGCGCGGGCACCGGCAGCCGTTCCGGCGCCGCGATGCCCAAGCAATATCGCACTGTCGCCGGCCGCGACATGCTGCATTACTCGCTCGCCGCGTTCGACGCGTGCAGCGAATTCACGCAGACGCTAGTCGTCATCGCGCCCGACGACCAGCACTTCGACGCCCGCCGCTTCGGCAATCTGCGCTTCGCGGTGCGTCGCGTGGGCGGCGCGTCGCGCCAGGCGTCGGTGCTCAACGGTCTGCACGCGCTCGCCGAGTTCGGTGCCCACGACGACGACTGGGTGCTCGTGCACGACGCGGCCCGGCCGGGCATCACGCCGGCGCTGATCCGTACGCTGATCGGTTCGCTCAAGGACGATGCGGTCGGCGGCATCATGGCGTTGCCGGTCGCCGATACCTTGAAGCGTATCGACCGCGCGTCGGCCGATGACCGCATCGCCCATACCGAAGCGCGTGACGGCTTGTGGCAGGCGCAGACGCCGCAGATGTTCCGCATCGGCATGCTGCGCGAGGCGATCCTGCGCGCGCAGGCCGACGGCCACAATCTGACCGACGAGGCGAGCGCGATCGAATGGTCGGGCCACGCACCGAAGCTCGTGCAAGGCAGCCTGCGTAACTTCAAGGTCACGTATCCGGAAGATTTCGATCTGGCCGAGGCGATTCTGAGCCGCCCCGCCGGTTCGTGATACCGCGCCTGGCACATTGGAAAGATTTAGAAAGGCTTTAAAGAGGCTTTAAAACCTTCAGCACTTGAGGACGTGACGCACATGGATTTCAGAATTGGGCAAGGCTACGACGTGCATGCGCTGGTGCCGGGGCGCGCGCTGATCATCGGCGGCGTGACGATTCCGTACGAGCGCGGGTTGCTCGGTCACTCGGACGCGGATGTGCTGCTTCACGCGATCACCGACGCGCTGTTTGGCGCGGCCGCGTTGGGCGATATCGGCCGCCACTTCTCGGATACCGACGCGAAGTTCGCCGGCGCCGACAGCCGCGTGCTGCTGCGCGAATGCGTGGCGCGCGTGAAGGCGGCCGGCTTTGCGATCGGCAACGTCGACAGCAGCGTGATCGCGCAGGCGCCGAAGCTCGCACCGCATATCGACGGGATGCGCGCCAATATCGCGGCGGACCTCGGTCTGCCGATCGAGCGCGTGAACGTCAAGGCGAAGACGAACGAGAAGCTCGGTTATCTCGGCCGCGGCGAGGGCATCGAGGCGCAGGCCGCGGTGTTGTTGGTCAGGAGCTGAACGGGATTTTTGTTTGGGTGACGGGCGGTGCCGCTTACAGCGTCGCGCCGCCAATCGCCCGATTGCTCGGACACAGCTCGTCCGTTTGCAGGCCGTCGAGGATGCGCAGCACTTCTTCGGGATTACGTCCCACGTACAGATTGTTGACCGACACGTGCTGGATCGTGTTGTCCGGATCGACGATATAGGTCGCGCGCAGCGCGACGCCCGCTTCCTTGTCGCGCACGCCGAGCTGGTCGATCAGCTCGCCTTTCACGTCGCCGAACGAGTAGTGGTTGAGCCTGTCGAGCTCCTTGTACTCGCGGCGCCATGCGAGCTTCACGTATTCATTGTCGACGCTGCCGCCGAGCAGCACGGCCTCGCGGTCCTCGAACTCCTTGACGAGCTTGCTGAAATCGACGATTTCCGTCGGGCAGACCAACGAAAAATCCTTCGGATAGAAATAAATGATTTTCCATTTGCCTGGAAACGACTGCTCGGTGATGTATTCGAACGCCGAGACGCCGTGTTCTTCGTGATGGTTGAAGCCCGGCTTGGCGGCAATGACGGTGAACGCTTCGAGTTTATCGCCAACGGTTTTCATGCAAAGGCTCCTTCGGTAGTCGCAACAAGCGGCATGTTTCGAATGGCGACGGCGCGCGGTGCCGCGCGTCGTCGGCTCACGCGCTTTTCGCGAGTGGAAACTCGATCGTCACTTCAAGCCCTGGTCCGGGCGAGCGGTTGCGCAGCCGCAGCGCGCCGCGATAACGGGCGACGAGCCGCTGCACGATCGCCATGCCGAGGCCCGTGCCGTTGGCCTGGGTGCGCGCCGAATTCACGCGATAGAACGGCCGCGTGACGAGCGCGAGCTGGTCTTCGGGAATGCCGGGACCTTCGTCGACCACCGAGAGTTCGACGCGCGAGTGCGACACGCGCGTTTCGAGAATCACGTGTGGCACACCGTCGCCGTCGCTGAGGCCATATTTGCGCGCGTTCTCGAGCAGATTGCCGACCACGCGACGCATGTCGGTTTCATCGGCCTCGATCACCGCCGACGGAGCGAGCCGCGTGATCAGCCGCATGCTGTCCTCGCTTTGCATGCGTGCGGCGAGTTCGCTCGCGATCACCGAGAGGTCCACCGGTTCCGGCACACGCTGCACGGGACGCGCGTAGTCGAGGAAGCGGCCGATGATCATGTCCATCTGCTCGATGTCGTCGACCATCGCGTCCTTGGTGGCCTGATCGGACGGGCTCATTTCGGTCTCGAGCCGCAGCCGTGCGAGCGGCGTGCGCAGATCGTGCGAGATGCCCGCGAGCATCAGCGCGCGGTCCGCCTCGAGCTGTTCGAGGTCGCGCACCATCTGGTTGAAGCTTCGATTGGTTTCGGCGGCCACACCCATGCCGCGCTCGGGCAGCGGCTCGGGCGATTGCCCCGAGCCGACCCGGCGCGCGGCCATCGCCAGACGCGCGAACGGCCGGTTTACCAGACTCGTGATGAACGCCGCTCCGAACAGCGACAGCGCTAGCGCGAACACGCCCCAGCCGGCCCATTGCAGGCCGGTGGCGTTGTCGAGCTGATCGCGGTCGAGCGCGACCCAGTAATCGTCGTCGTCGATCTTGAAGCTGATCCATACGCCGTTGATATCGTTGACGCTCTGCGCGATGATGGTGTCGTCGCCGAGACGGCCGCGGATGTCGTGCTCGATCAGGCGATTCAACGATTCGTCGGGCTGGAGTTTGTATTTGTCGGTGGCTTCGCGCGGGTACACGCGCACCCCTTCATTGCTCTCCAGATCCTGCAGCAGCGCGCGCCGCAGGTCGGGATCGGAATAGAGGAGCGCGGTGCGCGTTAGCTTGACGATCGCGACGAGTTGCAGAGCCACGCGTTGCGCGCGCGGCTCACGCTCGATCACGCGAAAGCTCTGGAACCACGCGGCGAGGCTGACTGCGATCAACAGCGCGATCAGCAGAAAGGTCCGCCAGAAAAGGCCGCCGAACGCGAGCGTCAGGAGGCGCCGGTCGATCCGCATGGGCCCTTCTTATGTGACACAGAAACGAAAACGGAGCACAAACTCAGGCTGCACCGTCGGGGATGAACACGTAGCCGAGGCCCCACACGGTCTGAATGAAGCGCGGGCTGCCCGGATCCGGCTCGATCAGCTTGCGCAGACGCGAGATCTGCACGTCGAGGCTGCGGTCGAAGACTTCGTATTCGCGGCCGCGTGCGAGTTCCATCAGCTTTTCGCGCGACAGCGGCTGACGCGGATGACGCGCGAATACCTTCAGCACCGAGAACTCACCGGTGGTGAGCGGAATTTCCTGGCCGGCCTTGGTCAGCGTGCGGGTGGCGAGATTCAGCGCGAACTCGCCGAACTCGAAGACCTCGGTGGTCTCGGACGGCGCGCCCGGCAATTCGGACGGCGACTGGCGACGCAGCACCGCGTGAATGCGCGCGACCAGTTCGCGCGGATTGAACGGCTTGGGCAGATAGTCGTCGGCACCCATCTCGAGGCCGACGATGCGATCGACATCCTCACCCTTGGCCGTCAGCATGATGATCGGCGTGCGGTCGTTGCTGCCGCGCAGTCGCCGGCAGATCGACAGGCCGTCCTCACCGGGCAGCATCAGATCGAGCACCAGCAGATCGAAGCGCTCTCGCACCCAGAGCTTGTTCATTGACGGCGCATTTTCGGCGACGTAGACGTTGAAGCCTTGTTCGCCGAGGTAGCGGCGCAGAAGATCGCGCAGGCGTGGATCGTCGTCGACGACGAGGATTTTCGAAGGGTTTTTGGTTTCCATGGTCGGCATCTTAGCGCGATTAGAAAGTGGTGCGCGGTTACACCATTTCTGGGGTTACAGTCGGTTACAAAATTTACCCGCGGCGTGGAGCGACGTAAAGTATGCGCGTTTAGACTGCTTTACTGAATGCGGCTGTTCGGTGGATACTTCACTCGACAAAACTCTCGCACCCGGCTGTTACCGGGGTTTGTATACGCATCTGAGGTAGCCGGTTGCCGCGCCACGAAGGGAACAACATGAAGGGAGGGGTTTGGCCAAACGTGCGCCTGAGCGTGATTGCACTGGCGGTTGCCGGTACGCTCGCAGGCACACTGGGCCCGACGCTCGCCCATGCGCAGCCGTCCGCGGATAGAACGGCGAGCGAGCATGCGCCCCGCTCGGGCAATGGCAGAACCAGCCGCCACAACCCGAGCATCGATCACCCTGCCTCTGACGCGATGCTGCGCACCGCGGTTCCCCCTGATCTCGATCAACGTCGCCGCGACGGGCATATGACGCCCGAAGAGCGTCGGCTGTTACGGCAGCACATCGAAGACGCCGTGCGCGAGTTGTATAAGCGTTAATCCCAGCGCGCGCATCGCCGCGTGAAAAATCCTGTTGTATCTTCAGCGTCCACTCTCTGATCCGCTGCTCCGTTGAGTCGCCAGCACCGGCGCGTTTTGGTGCGCTTCTTCGTGCATATAGGCGCCTCGGCTCACGATGTCACGCCACTCACGAGCGTGGACAGCGTTACGAACTTTTACGAGCGTGGTGGGTGCGCGATCCGGCGATGCTGCTGTGCCTCGACGGTGGGTCCAAACGCACGCGCAAGCCCAATGAAAATTTCGCGCGCGAAGTGATGGAGCTGTTCACGCTCGGCGAGGGGCGCTATACGCAGCGCGACGTTGTCGAGGCCGCACGCGCCTACACCGGCTGGACTCTTGATCCCGATATGCAGGCATACGTGTGGCGCGCGGCCCGAGACCGCGACGTTCGTCACGACGAAGCTTTGGCGCGAGTTCATCTTCGACACGCCGGACCCGGCACGCGTCGAGCCGATCGCCGCGCAGTTTCGCACGAGCGGTTATGACATCGCGGTGACGCTGCGCGTGCAGGGCGGTTTGTTTGGCGTGCCGCCGATGCTTGCGCGGCTCGATGGGAATGGCAACCTGCCGGTCGGCGTGGATTTTCGCCAGCTTTATGCGACGGTGCTCGGGCCCTGGTGGGGGTTGGACGCGCCTGCGATTCTGCAGCAGCGGTTCGAGCCGCTGCCGTTGCTGCGGGCGTGAGCACTGGGCGCGAATCGACGCGCCCGGCGCTCAGGCTACTTCGCGCGCCACGCGATCCATAGCTTGCGGATCGGCGTCAACGCGATGCGTTGATGCAGCACGTGATAACCGTCGCGCTCGATTTCATCGAGCAACGCCAATGCGAGCGCCGCGAGCGCGAGCAGCGTGCGCTGCGCGCGCCGCGCGCTGGCGGGCACCGCGGCGAGCGCGGTCTGCACCGCGTCGCGCGCGCGATGCGTTTCGAACCGCATCAGCTCGGTGAAAGCGTCGGTGTATTTGCGATTGATCAGATCGGCGGCGGTGACGTTGTAGCGCTGCATCTCGTCGATCGGAACGTAGATGCGGCCGTGCCGGGCATCGTTGCCGGTTTCGGCGACGAACTGCGCGAGCATCAGCGCCTCGCCGAGCGGAGCGGCCCACGCCGACGCTTGCGCGGCATCGTCGGCCGATCCGGTTGCAGCCGCGCGCGACACCAGCGACGCAAAATTGCCACCGACACCATGCACATAGCGCCGCAGGTTCGGATAGTCGAGATAGCGTGCCTGGTTGAGATCCATCTCGAAGCCCGCGAGCAGTTCCTGCAGAGCCGGATATTCGGCCTGCGCGTCGGGCAGATAGGCCGCGAGTGCCTTGGACACCGGATGCGACGGCGAGCCCGTGGCCAGCGCGGCAATTTCTTTCTGCCACCACGCGAGCTTCGTGCGGCCGACCGCGGGATCGCTCGTCTCCTTGACCGTTTCCTCGAATTCGCGACGCAATGCGAAGAGCGCCGTCAACAGCGGCTGACTGGCGGCGCGCGCCTGGCGAAGCGCATAGTAGGTGCTCGATCCTGGGGGCGCCGCTTTCTGCTGGCAATAGTCGTCGAAATTCACGGGATGAGAGTGTGGGGAAGGACTGGCGAGAAGGGCGCCGACGTCCGATGCGGCGCCGGTCTCGACGAGCCGAAAATTGTAGCATCGGCGTCGCGCGCGCAGATACCGCCGGGTGCAGACAAGCGCGAATCAATCAGTTAGAATCTCGCGCTTACGCTTTCGGGCACGTTTCGGGCACGTGTTAGGCTCGCCTGGAAGTGCACAGGACAATCGGGCGCGACGCATCGCGGCGTACCCGGCTGCGAGGGTGGCGAAATTGGTAGACGCACCAGGTTTAGGTCCTGACGCCCGCAAGGGTGTAGGGGTTCGAGTCCCCTCCCTCGCACCACTTATTGGTAGTCAAGAAAAACCCCGTCAAGTTGGTAGTCAAGAAAAACCCCGTCAAGTCTTTGGACCGACGGGGTTTTTTCTTTTTTGCGCGGTCCTCTGAAAGGCCTCAGTGTTGCTCCGCTGACTTTCATTACGACCGCGCGACTCAGGCGCCCGGCGTTCGCGGCGCTTCCTCCGAGCCCGGCAATTCCGCTTGCGCGGCGCCTTCGAGGAAACGGCGCGTCGACTCGAACGCCTGCAGCATCTGGTCCGGCCACGGCGTTTGCAGCATCACCGCCTGATGATTCTCAAATGCCGACGACAGCAGTTTCGCCAGTTCCGGCGAACGAAGATGACGCAGCACGACGCTGACCGCGATCGCGGTCGCCTGGCTCGCGCCGGCGGTCTGGAGTTCCGACGCGGTGAGTGCCGCGATCTGTTTGTTGATGTCCACTGAAGCGTCCCTGGATGAAAAAGAGGGTGAAGGCGCGTTGGCCGAGGCTCAATTTTGACACGCGCCGCCCAATGCCGTGAAACGGCGCTTTTCAAACACGGCGGTTCGCCGCGCGCTTTCGCTCCCGCGCGTTCATGGCACGGATCACCTTGTCGAGCGCCGCGCCGAACGCGGCCCTTTCTTCTTCGTCGAGGCAGTCGAACATATCGCCGTTCCACTTGCGCGCGATCGGCATCACTTTGCGATACAGCGCGCGGCCTTCCTGCGTCAGCGAGACCAGCACGACGCGGCCGTCCGCGGCGCTCGATTCGCGCTGCACGAGTCCCTGCCGGATCAGCGCTTCGGCCGCGCGACTCGCCTGGCTCTTGTCGAGATTGGCATGGCGTGCCAACTCCATGATCGAGAACGGTCCGAACGATCCCACCGACGCAATCACCCGCGCTTCGGGCAGCGTCACGTCGAGCTTCGCCGCGTAGCGCGCGCTGATGCCGCGCTCGGCCAGTTTGTTCAGCACATGCAGACGATACGTGAGGAACTGCTCGAGCCCGGCTTTGGCGGAGTCCTTCATGGTCATCCCGTGATGAGTGGAACGGTCGTGGCGCTGTGATTGTTGGGGGCAACCGTTTTGCGGGTCAACGCACGCCGTATTTCAGGCGCGTCAGCTGCTCGGCTTCGTTGGCGAGCAGGCGCGCCGCGTCGCGAATTGCGACGTCGAGCGTGATCGGCCCCGGCGCCGGAGAAAAGCAGCCGCTGAAGTATTCGGCAAGACGCGGCAGCGCGGCGGGGTCGACCGCGCCGGACAGCAGCGTGGCGGGCACGCCCGCGGCGCGCGCGTGCGCGCACGCGACGAATGGCGCCTTGCCGTGCAGCGTCTGTACGTCGGAACGGCCTTCACCGGTGATCAGCCAGTCGGCGCCCGCGAGCGCGGCGTCGAGGCCGATTTGCCGCGCGACGGTTTCCGCGCCCGGCTCGAACTGCGCGCCGAGCATGTGCAATGCGAAGCCGAGGCCGCCCGCCGCGCCCGCGCCCGGCAGGTCACGCGCCGTGCGGCCCAGTGCGGCTTCGAGCAGATCGGCGAAGCGCGCGAGCGCCGCGTCGATCGGTGCGACCTGTTCGGGCTTCACGCCTTTTTGCGGACCGAAGATCGCGGTCGCGCCGTGCTCGCCGGTCAACGGATTGTCGACGTCCGACATGCCGACGAACTGCGTGTCGGCAAGCCGCGCGTCGAGCAGCGACGCATGGACCCGCGCCACGCGCGCAAGCTGCTCGGGTGTGCCTTCGAGTACGTTGCCTTGCGCGTCGAACAGTTGCAAGCCGAGGCCGGTCAGCAGGCCGGCGCCGCCGTCGTTCGTACTGCTGCCGCCGAGCGCGACGAAAAAGCGCCGCACGCCGGCATCGAGCAGCGCGCGAATCGCTTCGCCCATGCCGCGCGTGCTGCGCGCCTCGACCGGCAGGCCCATGCCGATGGGGTCCGTAATGCCGACGATTTCCGCCGTTTCGATGATGGCGCTGCCGTCCGTGAGCAGGCCTGTCAGCGCTGCGCGCGTCGGACCGGCCGCGCCGCGCACGCTAAGCGTGCGGCGCTCGCCGCCGCTGGTGAGCATTGCGTCGAGCGTGCCTTCGCCGCCGTCGGCCATCGGACAGATGCGCACGCTGGCGTCGGGGCGTGCGCGCTGGATGCCGGATGCGATCGCCTGTGCGACTTGTTCCGCGCTGAGCGAGCCTTTGAATGAATCGGGAGCGATGACGACGACAGGCGAGGGCGACGAATTCGGCATGGTGTCTCTGAGACGTTTGAGTCGTTGTAAGCGGTTGCTGGAGCGGATGAAGCGACCGGCTGCTGGTGACCGGCGGTGGCGGCCCGACCGAGTGCGTTAGCTTATCAGCATGGGAGCGTCGGCTGAATATGTCGAAAGGCATAGGCGGGATCGCCGCCATGACGCTCGCACTCGCTGTGTCAAAACTAACCGAAAACGGCCCTCAAAACGCCCGGAATGCAGGGAAAACTCGATGCAATCATCGAATCCCGGCTAGGCGCGCAAATAGTTTGCTAAAATATTCGGCTCTTTGGACTCAACCGTGCTGCCGACGGCCTGCAAGCCCGCGGCGCAGGTGCGTGATCGATGCAATCGGCGCAAATCGATGCGAAGCGACATCGACGGGCAGCACGGAGAAGATAACTGATTCGCTCGAATAATTTTAGGACGATTGAAGCCATGGCTAACGTTGTTGAAAACCTCGGCAAGCTCGAACGCCGCGTGACGATTTCCCTGCCGAAGGATGCCGTGCAGAAGGAAGTGGATTCGCGTATCCGTCAACTCGCGAAGAACGTGCGCATGCCGGGTTTCCGCCCGGGGAAGGTGCCGCTCAAGATGGTGACGCAACAGTATTCGGGCCAGGTGGAAGCCGAAGTGCTGAGCGACAAGGTCGGCAAGGAATTTTTCGACATCAGCCGCACGGAAAACCTGCGTGTCGCGGGTCAGCCGAGCTTCGCGCCGAAGATCGACGCTGCGGAAGGCAGCTACGCGTTCGACGCGACCTTCGAGGTGTATCCGGAAGTGAAGCTGGGCGACGTCGCCACGGCTGAAATCGAGCGCACCATGACCAGCATCAGCGAAGCGGAAATCGACCGCACGCTGGACATCCTGCGCAAACAGCGCGTGCACTTCCACGCCCGCGGCGAGGCAGGCGAGCACGGCGACGGCGGCGCGGACACGGCCGCCAAAGACGGCGACCGCGTGACGGTCGACTTCGTCGGCAAGATCGACGGTGAAGCATTCCAGGGCGGTAGCGCCGAAGACTTCGGCTTCATCCTCGGCGAAGGCCGCATGTTGCCGGAATTCGAAAAAGCGGCGCTCGGCTTGAAGGTCGGCGAAGCGAAGGAATTCGATCTGAAGTTCCCGGACGACTACCACGGCAAGGAAGTGGCGGGCAAGACGGCGCAATTCACGATCACGATGAAGAAGATCGAATGGCCGCATCTGCCGGAAGTCGACGGCGAATTCGCGAAATCGCTCGGCATCGAAGACGGCGATCTGACCAAGATGCGCGCTGAAATCAAGGACAACCTCGAGCGCGAAGCGAAACGCCGCACGCAAGCCATCGTCAAGAACCAGGTGATGGACGCACTGCTCAAAATCTCGGAGCTCGACGTCCCGAACGCGCTGATCGAGCAGGATCAGGAGCGCCTCGTCGTGATGGCTCGCCAGGATCTGGAACAGCGCGGCGTGCCGAACGCGAAGGACGCGCCGATCCCGGCCGCGATGTTCAAGGAGCAGGCCGAACGCCGCGTCAAGCTGGGTCTGGTGCTGGCCGAGCTCGTGAAGGCGAACGAACTGCAGGCGAAGCCGGAGCAGATCCGTGCCGAAGTCGATGAATTCGCGAAAAGCTACGAAGACCCGAAGGAAGTCGTCCGCTGGTATTATTCCAACCAGCAACGTCTTGCTGAGATGGAAGCGTATGTCGTTGAAGCCAACGTCGTCGACTTCGTCCTCAGCAAGGCCAAGGTGACGGACAAGGAAGTGAGCTTCGAGGAACTGGCAAGCGCAACGGCGCAAGCGTAAGCGTCGCTGGAACGGCGTGCCGGCTGTCGGAGCGACCGACGGCCCGCACGCCGTTTTTTTCTGTCATGAATCTGTGTGACGTACCGGATCCGGTCGTGCGGCGCACACGAAGACAGCACTTGAATACGGGCTCGTCGCACCAACCTGTGTCCAGCAGCTAACATTCAGAATATTTCCAGACAAGGATCCATTGCATGACCTTTCGCGCCCAAATGCTGGACACGTTGACCTCCCAGTCGTCCCGGGATCTCGAAGCGCAGGCACTCGGTCTGGTGCCGATCGTCGTGGAAACGAGCGGCCGGGGCGAGCGCTCCTATGATATTTATTCGCGTCTGCTGAAGGAACGCATCGTGTTCCTCGTGGGCGAAGTGAACGACCAGACGGCCAATCTGGTGGTTGCGCAGATGCTGTTTCTCGAAAGCGAGAATCCGGACAAGGACATCTACTTCTACATCAACAGTCCGGGCGGCTCCGTGTCTGCCGGCATGGCGATCTACGATACGATGCAGTTCATCAAGCCGGACGTCTCGACGCTGTGCATGGGGCTTGCGGCGAGCATGGGCGCGTTCCTGCTCGCGGCCGGTGCGAAGGGCAAGCGTTTCGCGCTGCCGAATTCGCGCGTGATGATTCATCAGCCGCTCGGCGGCGCGCGCGGCCAGGCATCGGACATTGAAATCCAGGCGCGTGAAATCCTGTACCTGAAGGATCGGCTGAATCATCTGCTCGCGCACCACACCGGTCAGCCCGTCGAACGTATCGCGCGTGACACCGATCGTGACAATTTCATGTCCGGCGATGACGCGCAGGCGTACGGCCTCGTCGACCAGGTGGCGCACAAGCGTCCCTGATCTGGTACGGTTTTGCCCTGCTGTTTTGCCCACTGTTGCGGCAAAACCGTCATCGGGTCGGTTGTGAATGTTCAACTTCCGTCCGGGCGTCTGCGGCAAGCGCCGTTATCGTGCTCACTAGCCCTGCCGCGCCCAAACTGCGTGGTGGGGGCAAACGGCGTATTATGTAATCCGGTGTCCGGAGGCTCACACATCTATGGCGGACAAGAAAGGTTCTAACAGCGAAAAGCTGTTGTATTGCTCGTTTTGCGGCAAGAGCCAGCATGAGGTCAAAAAACTGATTGCTGGCCCGTCGGTATTCATCTGCGATGAATGTATCGATCTGTGCAACGAAATCATTCGTGACGAGGCTGCAGGTGCGGGCATCGAGGCCGGCTTGTCCAAGTCCGATCTGCCGACCCCGCAGGAAATCCGCGAAATTCTCGACCAGTACGTGATCGGTCAGGAGCGCGCGAAAAAGATCCTCGCGGTCGCGGTCTACAACCACTACAAGCGCCTCAAGCATCTCGACAAGAAGGATGAAATCGAGCTGTCCAAGAGCAACATCCTGCTGATCGGCCCGACCGGCTCCGGCAAGACGCTGCTTGCGCAGACGCTCGCTCGCCTTCTGAACGTGCCGTTCGTCATTGCCGACGCGACCACGCTGACGGAAGCCGGCTATGTCGGCGAAGACGTCGAGAACATCATTCAGAAGCTGCTGCAGAATTGTAATTACGAGGTGGACAAGGCCCAGCGCGGCATTGTCTACATCGACGAAATCGACAAGATCAGTCGCAAATCCGACAACCCGTCCATTACACGCGACGTGTCGGGCGAGGGTGTGCAGCAGGCTCTGCTGAAGCTGGTCGAAGGCACGATGGCGTCGGTGCCGCCGCAAGGTGGCCGTAAGCATCCGAACCAGGACTTCATCCAGGTCGATACAACCAACATCCTGTTCATCTGCGGCGGTGCGTTCGACGGCCTCGAGAAGGTCATCGTCGATCGCACCGAGAAGACCGGCATCGGTTTCGGCGCGAGCGTGAAGAGCAAGCAGGACCGCGACGCCGGCGAAGTGCTGCGCGAAGTCGAGCCGGAAGATCTGATCAAATTCGGCCTGATTCCGGAACTGATCGGCCGTCTGCCGGTGGTCGCCACGCTCGGCAAGCTCGACGAAGCGGCGCTGATGAAGATTCTCGTTGAACCGAAGAATGCGCTGGTCAAGCAGTATCACAAGCTGTTCAGCATGGAGCGCGTCGAGCTCGAAATCCGTCCGGCCGCGTTGCAGGCCGTGGCGCGCAAGGCGATCCGCCGCAAGACGGGCGCGCGGGGCCTGCGTTCGATTCTGGAACAGGCGTTGCTCGAGGTGATGTACGACCTTCCGCAAATGAAAGGTGTCAGCAAGGTCATCATCGACGACAACGTTATCGACGGCGACGGCAAACCCCTGCTGATCTACGAAGACGCGCCGAAGGTCGCGGGTTCGAACTGATCGGCTTTCGAGTTGTGCAAAAAGGCCGTTCATGGCGACGTGAACGGCTTTTTCGTTTATCGTGTGGTCAGGCTGGTTGTTCTCAACTATGGAGTCACTAAACCTTCGGAGTCACTGAACTTTTCCCACACGCGGAGGCTTGCAATATTTTCTGCTGGCCTCACCTATCGAACGAACTGATTCCACTCATGGGGAAATGAAATGTCAGGAACCCAACTCCTCCCGCCGGAACGCATTACGCTGCCGCTGCTCCCGCTGCGCGACGTAGTCGTTTTCCCGCACATGGTGATTCCGCTCTTCGTAGGCCGCCCGAAGTCGATCAAGGCTCTCGAAGCAGCAATGGAAGGCGGCAAGCACATCATGCTCGTCGCCCAGAAGACGGCTGCGAAAGATGAGCCGACCGAAAAGGACATGTACGAAGTAGGGTGTATCGCCAACATCCTGCAGATGCTGAAGCTGCCCGACGGTACCGTGAAGGTGCTCGTCGAAGGCTTGCAGCGCGCGAAGACGCTTTCCATCGAAGAACAGGAAACGCAGTTCTCGTGCGAAGTCATGCCGCTCGAACCTGACCACGCCGACAGCGCTGAAACCGAAGCGCTGCGTCGCGCGATCGTGTCGCAGTTCGACCAGTATGTGAAGCTGAACAAGAAGATCCCGCCGGAGATCCTGACCTCGCTGTCGGGTATCGACGAGGCAGGGCGTCTCGCCGACACGATCGCGGCGCATTTGCCGCTCAAGCTCGACCAGAAGCAACACATCCTCGAGATGTTCCCGGTGATCGAGCGGCTCGAGCATCTGCTCGCGCAACTCGAAGCCGAGATCGACATCCTGCAGGTCGAAAAGCGTATCCGTGGGCGCGTGAAGCGTCAGATGGAGAAGAGTCAGCGCGAGTACTACCTGAACGAACAGGTCAAGGCGATCCAGAAGGAACTCGGCGAAGGCGAAGAAGGCGCGGATCTCGAAGAACTTGAGAAGCGCATCACGTCCGCCCGCATGCCGAAGGAAGCGAAGAAGAAGGCCGACGCCGAGCTGAAGAAGCTCAAGCTGATGTCGCCGATGTCGGCGGAAGCGACGGTCGTGCGCAACTACATCGACACGCTGATCGGCTTGCCGTGGCGCAAGAAGAGCAAGGTCAACAACGACCTGTCGAATGCGGAGCGCGTGCTCGACGAAGACCACTTCGGTCTCGAGAAGGTGAAGGAACGTATTCTCGAGTATCTCGCGGTCCAGCAACGTGTCGACAAGGTCAAGGCGCCGATCCTGTGCCTCGTGGGGCCTCCGGGCGTTGGTAAGACTTCGCTCGGTCAGTCGATCGCGCGCGCGACGAACCGCAAGTTCGTGCGCATGGCATTGGGCGGCGTGCGTGACGAAGCCGAAATTCGTGGCCACCGTCGCACGTACATCGGTTCGATGCCGGGCAAGATTCTGCAAAGCCTGACCAAGGTCGGCGTGCGCAATCCGCTCTTCCTGCTCGACGAAGTTGACAAGATGGGTCAGGATTTCCGCGGCGATCCGTCGTCGGCCCTGCTGGAAGTGCTCGATCCGGAACAGAACCACACGTTCGCCGACCACTACGTCGAAGTCGACTTCGATCTGTCGGACGTGATGTTCGTGGCGACGTCGAACTCGCTGAACATTCCGCCGCCGCTGCTCGACCGGATGGAAGTGATTCGTCTGTCCGGTTATACGGAAGACGAGAAGGTCAGCATCGCGCAGCGTTATCTGTTGCCGAAGCAGAAGAAGAACAACGGCCTCAAGGATGGCGAAGTCGATGTGACGGAAACTGCGATCCGCGACATCATTCGTTACTACACGCGCGAAGCGGGCGTCCGCTCGCTCGAGCGTGAAATTTCGAAGATTTGCCGCAAGGTCGTGAAGATGCTTCTGCTGAAGAAGGCGGAAGGCGCGGTGAAGGTCGACGGCAGCAACCTCGACACGTTCCTCGGCGTGCGCAAGTACGACTTCGGTCTGGCCGCGAAGGAAAATCAGGTGGGCCAGGTCACGGGTCTCGCGTGGACTGAAGTGGGCGGCGATCTGCTGACCATCGAAGCCGCGGTGATGCCGGGCAAGGGCAATGTGATCCGCACGGGTTCGCTCGGCGACGTGATGAAGGAATCCGTCGAAGCGGCGCGCTCGGTCGTGCGTTCGCGTTCGCGTCGTCTTGGCATCAAGGACGAAGCGTTCGAGAAGCAGGACATTCACATCCACGTGCCGGAAGGCGCGACGCCGAAAGATGGTCCTTCGGCTGGTATCGCGATGACGACCGCGCTGGTGTCGGTGTTGACCGGTATTCCGGTGCGCGCCGATGTCGCGATGACGGGCGAAATCACGCTGCGTGGCGAAGTTCTGCCAATCGGCGGCCTGAAGGAAAAGCTGCTGGCGGCGCATCGCGGTGGCATCAAGCTGGTGCTGATTCCGGAAGAAAACGTCAAGGACTTGACGGAGATTCCGGACAACGTGAAGAACGCGATCGAAATCGTGCCGGTCCGCTGGATCGACAAGGTGCTCGAACTTGCGCTCGAACGTGTACCGCAGGCGTTACCGGAAGAAGAACCGAAGCCCTCGGCGCCGGTTGGGGCTGAGCCGGGCAAGGATGCCGCGACGGACGTCGTCAAGCACTAAGATTCAATGCGCATCAGAATGCGCTGGACGCCAAAGCATTCGCAGCGGTGTCGTTCGCTGAAGCAGAAAACCCGCGGTCAAGAGCCGCGGGTTTTTTTTGCCCGCGCGGCTTCGTCGCCAGGCTGCATTGCCAGTCTTTCCGCTGCAACATACTGCAACATACTGTGACAAAAGCGCCCCTCTAAAATACGCCGATCAGGCTCAACCCCGGTTGACACAGGGGTTTCGGCCGTTTCTAATGAGGCGGCCTGGCGTTCGCGCCGGCCGCGTGGCGGGAGGTGCTGGAAAGCACTGTCACGATTGCCAATAAACATTCACGGGGGTTTGAATGAACAAGACGGAATTGATCGATCACATCGCACAGCAAGCCGACATTTCGAAGGCCGCGGCGGGCCGTGCGCTCGATGCAGTCATCGCCGGCGTCAAAAACACGTTGAAGAAGGGCGGATCTGTGACGTTGGTCGGCTTTGGCACGTTCGCGGTCGGCAAGCGCACCGCGCGCACCGGACGCAATCCGCGCACGGGCGCCGCGATCAAAATCAAGGCAGCAAAGGTTCCTAAATTTAGGCCTGGCAAAGCTCTGAAGGATGCGCTAAACTAATGAGCTTGCTGCTTGAGGAATTGCTTAACCCGACTGCATGAACGATTCGCGGGGAGGGCGGCGGCAAGGCAGAAAACACATCAAGCACTGAATCACGAAACGGGTGCTTAGCTCAGTTGGTAGAGCGGCGCCCTTACAAGGCGTAGGTCGGGAGTTCGAGCCTCTCAGCACCCACCAGTTTCAGATTCG
This sequence comes from Paraburkholderia lebeckiae, assembly GCF_014201005.1. Taxonomy (NCBI): domain Bacteria; kingdom Pseudomonadati; phylum Pseudomonadota; class Betaproteobacteria; order Burkholderiales; family Burkholderiaceae; genus Paraburkholderia; species Paraburkholderia lebeckiae. Next base: position 210,627 of record NZ_JACHDK010000002.1, read on the forward strand.
GCTGCAGTGTTTCCAGTCGCAAAAGTGCAGTATAAGGAGTGGTAGTTCAGTCGGTTAGAATACCGGCCTGTCACGCCGGGGGTCGCGGGTTCGAGTCCCGTCCACTCCGCCAGTATCCACGAAAGGCGAACTCCGGTTCGCCTTTTTTGTTGCCCGCTGTTGTAAGATCGGGCGTTCTGTTTTTGGCACCCCTCACGCATGCTCGATTTTTTCCGCAATCACCAGCGTCTGATGATGTTCATGCTCATCCTCGTCATTTTGCCGGGGTTGGGTTTCGTGGGTATTCAGGGCTTCCGCGGCTTCTTTGACGAAAGTGCAAACGTCGCGAGTGTCAACGGTCACAAGATCACCCGTGCCGAATACGACGACGCGATGCGCCAGCAGATCGACCGCGGGCGTCAGATGCTCGGCGCGAAGTTCGACATGAAGTCGTTCGACACGCCGGAGCGCCGTCGCCAGATGCTCGACGGCATGATCGAACAGCGTGTGCTTGCCGACGAAACGCAGCGTCTGCATCTGAGCGCATCGGACGAAGCGGTGCGCCGCACGCTGCTGTCCGATCCGGTGATCTCGTCGCTGAAGAATCCCGACGGGTCGATCGACCTCGACCGTTACAAGCAACTGCTCGCGATGCAGGGCATGACGCCCGATCAGTACGACGAGCGCGTGCGCTACAACCTCGCTATGCAACAACTGCCCGCGAGCATCGAGGCGAGCGCGTTCACGTCGAAGACGCTCGCGCAGCACTTGACCGAGCTCGCGCAGCAGCAGCGGGAAGTGCAGGGCATCGCGTTCCATCCGCACGATTACGCGGCGAAGATCCAGCCGACCGATGCGCAACTGCAAGCGTACTATGACGCGCATCGCAACGACTTCGCGACGCCCGCTACGGCGACGATCCAATACCTGATGATGTCGCCGGCCACGCTGAGCGCATCGGTACAGCCGAGCGACGCGGACCTGAAGAAGTACTACGACGACAACATCGCCCACTTCCGCACCGAAGGCGAAGTGCGCGCAAGCCATATCCTGATCGCGGCACCGAAGGACGCGAGCGCGGCCGACAAGGCAAAAGCGAAGCAGAAGGCTGAGGAGTTGCTCGCGCAGCTCAAGGCGCATCCGGACCAGTTCGCGCAGATCGCGCAGCAGAACTCGCAGGATCCGGGTTCGGCATCGAAGGGCGGCGATCTCGGTTACTTCGGCCGCGGCATGATCGCGGGCGGCCAGGCGTTCGACGACGCGGTGTTCGCGCTGAAGAAGGACGAAATCAGCGGCATCGTCCAGACCGACTTCGGTTTCCACATCATCAAGGTCACCGATGTAAAGCCGGCGGTCACGAAGTCGTTCGACGAAGTGAAGGACCAGATCGCGAGGGAGCTGAAGACGCAACTGGCGAGCAAGGCGTTCACCGACAGCTCAGAAGGTTTCACGTCGCTCGTCTATGAAAAGGCCAAGAGCCTGCAGCCGGCCGCTGACAAATTCAAGCTGCAGATCCAGACCGCGACGGTCACGCCGCAGCCGGATCCGAAGCTGCCGCCCGACAGCCCGCTGAACAACCCGAAGTTCCTCGCAGCCGTGTTCGCGAACGACTCGGTATCGGCGCACAACAATACGCAGGCCATCGACGTCGGCAATAACACGCTGATCGCCGCGCGCGTGACCGACTACAAGCCCGCTGCCGTGCCCGCATTCGACGCGGTGAAGGACGCGGTGCGTCAGAAGGTGATCGCCGTGCAGGCGAACGAAGCAGCGCACAAGGACGGCGTCGCGAAGCTGGCCGAGTTCGAGAAGTCGAAAGCGACCGCCGGTTTCTCGTCGGCGCTGAAGGTGTCGCGCAATGACGCGCAGGGCGTGCCGCCTGCCGCACTGAGCGCAATCTACAAGGTCGATGCGCAAAAGTTGCCGGCCTACGTCGGTGTCGATCTCGGCGACGACGGCTATGCGATCTATCGCGTGAACCAGATCGTGCAGCCCGCGGCCACCGACGCGCAACATCTCGCTGTCGCGCAGCAGCAGATCGCTCAGGTGGACGCGCAGTCGCAGGCCGAAGCCTATCTGAAAGCGCTGCGCGAGCGCTCGAAGGTGAAGTTCTACGGTACGCTCGACAGCGCCGCCCAGCCGGCCGATCAGTAAGCCGCAGTAAGCATTGCCTGCTCGTGCAAAAGAAAGCCCCGCATTTGCGGGGCTTTTTTATCTACAGCCAGGTGGCAGCTTTACAGACAGCCGCTGATCGCGCCGGTGGCGTTGCCACCGCCAGCGCCGCCGGCGCGAAAGCCGACCCACGTGCCCTTGCCGCTATAGGAAGGACGGACCACCGCGGCCGCGCCGTTGGGCGGCTGCTGGCCCGGGACGTAGACGTCCATGGCCTGATCGTTGGCGAGCGTGTTTTGCGAGACCACCTGTTGTTGCGAACTATCCGCCCATTTCTGCGCGATGCAGGTTGCGACGGCGCGAGGCGGCTGCTGGCTTTGACCCACCGACTGAACGCCGGCCGGCGGTTGAGCCGCGCAGGCCGAGATGGCAACGGTCAAAGCGATTAACGGTAAATATTTCAACGTTATCTCCTCAGAAGTCGCTCAAGAATGAGCCGGGTGGCAGGGATTGCCCATCTGTCGAACGGCTCGGCGATCCGTGTTCCCCAGGTTCCGGAAACAAGTCGTTAGCAGGTCTTTCAGTGCGGCGAACTTGTGCGAAGAAGTGGCTTGACAGCGGGCCACACGTTGTTGAGTAGCAGCGGCTGTGCCTGCTGCGTCGGGTGGAGCTGATCGGCCTGGAACATGTCCGGTTTATCCGCGATGCCGGCGAGAAGAAAGGGCACGAGCGGCACATGGAACTCCTTCGACAGCTGGCCGTAGAGGCCGTGGAACTTTTGCGTATAGTCGGGGCCGTAATTGGGCGGCACGTACATGCCGACGAGCACGACCTTCGCGTGGCCTTGCTGCGCCTGTTCGATGATCGTGCGCAGGTTGTCCTCGGTCGTCGAGAGCGGCACGCCGCGCAACGCGTCGTTGGCGCCGAGCTCGACGATCACGATGCTCGGCTTGAGCCGTTCCATCAGCGCGGGCAGACGCGCGCGTCCGCCGCTTGTCGTGTCGCCGCTGATGCTCGCATTGGCGACGCTATAATCGATGCGCTCTTCGGCCAGACGCTGACGCATCAACGCGACCCAGCCCGTATCGCGGGGCAGCCCGTACTCAGCGGAGATGCTGTCGCCGAGCACGACGATCACCGGCTTCGCGGGTTCGGGCGTATTCGCCGCGTGAGCCCGCAACGGTAACGAAACCAGAGCGGCGGCCATCATGGTCGCGCCGAATGCCGCAGACAGCGCCGCGGCGCGAGGGGCGATGGCGCGCACTTTCAACCTACGCTTCACCATGCCAAACAGAACTGATCCAGTCATTGAAGTGCGGGGTTTGTGCAAGAGGGTTAAGGATGCTGCGGGCGAACTGACGATTCTCGATGACATCGATCTTGCCATCGATGCCGGCAGCAGCGTCGCGATCGTCGGTGCATCCGGGTCGGGCAAGTCTACGCTGCTCGGCTTGCTCGCGGGATTGGACAGTGCTAGCGCGGGCTCGGTTCGGCTGCTCGGGCGCGAACTCGGCGAGCTCGACGAAGACGGCCGCGCCGCGTTGCGCAGCGGCGCGGTCGGCTTCGTGTTCCAGTCGTTTCAGTTGATGCCGCATCTGACCGCGCTCGAAAACGTCACGTTGCCGCTCGAACTGCAAGGGGGCATCGGCACACGCGAGGCCGCCGCGCGTGCGCGTGAACTGCTCGAACAGGTTGGGCTCGGGCAGCGTACCGGTCATTATCCGAAGCTGCTGTCGGGCGGGGAGCAGCAGCGCGTCGCGCTCGCGCGCGCGTTCGTCACGCGCCCGGCGATCCTGTTCGCCGACGAACCCACCGGCAGTCTCGACGCGGCCACCGGCCACGCGGTAATCGATCTGATGTTCGAGATGAATCGCGCGCACGGCGCGACGCTTGTGCTCGTGACACACGACATCGAACTCGCGCGGCGTTGCGATACGACGGTGACGATCGAAGCGGGGCGGCTCGCTTGATGGTCTGGCGGATCGCGGGCTTGCGCTCGCGTACCTCGAGCATGTCGTCGTCGAAGCAAAAACAAAGCGGGCCGTAGCCCGCATTGTTCTGTTTATGGCGCGTTATCGCCCGCTATCGTGCGCTCCAGACTTCCATTCAGCGCTCCAACGCAGCCCGGGCCCGGGCGATCAGCGCCGACGTCGACGAGTCATGCTTCTTCACGTCGGCACTCGCCGCGCCCAGATCGGCCTCGACCACCTTGCCGAGGATCTTGCCGAGTTCGACGCCCCACTGATCAAACGGGTTGATGTTCCACACCGACGCTTGCACCAGCACCTTGTGCTCATAAAGCGCGATCAGCGCGCCGAGCGTGCGCGCGGTCAACGCGTCGAGCAGCAGCGTCGCGGTGGGGCGGTTGCCCGGGAACGTCAGGTGCGGTGCGAGTTCCGGCTTGTCGGGGCCTGCCACTTTCTTCGCTTCTTCAAGCGTGCGACCCAGCATCAACGCTTCGCTCTGCGCGAAGCAGTTCGCGAGCAGCTTCGGATGATGGCTGGCGAGCGGATGCTCGGGCGTCAGCACCGCGATGAAATCGATCGGCACGATCGTCGGGCCCTGGTGCAGCATCTGGAAAAACGCGTGCTGACCGTTCGTGCCCGGCTCGCCCCACGTGACTGCGGAAGTCGCATAGTCGACGAACGCGCCGTCGAGACGCGCGGACTTGCCATTGCTCTCCATTTCGAGCTGCTGCAGATACGACGGCAGGAAATGCAGCGCCTGCGAATACGGCGCGACCAGATAGCTCTGCGAGCCGAAGAAGTTTCGATACCAGATGCCGATCATGCCGAGCAGCACCGGCAGGTTCCTGTCGAGCGGCGCGGTGCGGAAGTGCTGGTCCATCTCGTTGGCGCCGGCGAGCAGCTCGTCGAACTGTCGCGGACCTACCGCGATGATGATCGACAGACCGACGGCCGACCACAGCGAGTAACGTCCGCCGACCCAGTCCCACATCGAGAACACGTTCTCTTGCGCGATGCCGAACTTGACGACTTCGGCGGTATTGGCCGACACACCGACGAAGTGCTTCGCCAGCGCGCTTTCCGGGCAGCCTTTCTGGATGAAAAAGTCGCGCAGCGAGCGCGCGTTGGTCATCGTCTCCAGCGTCGTGAAAGTCTTCGACACGATGATCGCGAGCGTCTCTTCGGGATCGATCTGCTGCATCACGTCGTACAGATCGGCGCCGTCCACGTTCGACACGAAGTGCGTCGAGATCTCGGGCGTCGCGAGATGATGCAACGCGTGCACGACCATCTTCGGCCCTAGATCCGAGCCGCCGATGCCGATGTTCACGACATGACGGATCCGCTTGCCGGTATAGCCGGTCCATGCGCCGCTGCGGACCTGCTCGGCGAACGCGGCCATTTTCTTGCGCTCGGCCTGCACTTCGGCGAAGAACGGCGCCTTCGGGTCGGTTGCGCGCAATGCCGTGTGCAGCGCGGGGCGGCCTTCGGTCGGGTTGACGACCTCGCCCGCGAACATCGCGTCGCGGCGCTTTTCGACGCCGGCTTCGCGGGCGAGTTGCACGAGCAGTTGCAGGGTTTCGTCGGTGATGCGGTGCTTCGAGAAATCGGCTGAGAGACCGCCGCCCGCGAACGTGAAGCGTTCGGCGCGCGTGGGAGCGGGATCGTTCTCGGGGGCGAACCAGTCGCGCAGATGCGCATCGCGAATCGTGTCGTAATGCGTCTGCAGCGAGGACCAGGAGGGGAGCGAGTTCTGGGTCATAGCGTCCGTCTAACCAAGGGGCACGAAGGAAGGCGCGCGCATGAAGCGCGGCCGAGAATGATGCTGCGATGCAGTCAGAGCGATGCCACGCGGCCCGGATCGGGACAGGTGCCGACGATACTTCGCGAAGCGGGTGAACTTCGCGAAAACGCGAGGCGGCGCCCGCGCCCGCTGGAGTATCGCCGCGACCCGCGATCGACCCGACGAGCGGCGCAGGCAATCAGTATAGCGGGGATGCGCGACGGGCAGCAGCGCGTTGCGCGCGCTCGCAATGATTGGGATCGCGATGTTTCATCGGTGTGAACGAGCGCCGCGAACGCGATTCGTATTCCGAGCAATCGCGCGCGTCAAGCAAGCGGCGCCGAATAGAACAGCCGGTTCAACAAGGTCCGCACCATCGGTGCCAGCTCGCCGGCCGTCAGCCCGGCGGGGCCGTGGCCCTGCGCGGTCAGCGCATCGGCGGCGAGGCCGTGCAGATAGACGCCCGCGAGCGCCGCCTCGAAGCGTGGCAGATGCTGCGCGAGCAGCGCGCCGATGATGCCGCCGAGCACGTCGCCGGTGCCGCCCGTCGCGAGCGCGGCGTTGCCGGTCGGGTTCAGCGCGAGGCGGCCGTCGGGCGCGGCGATGATCGTGCCGACGCCCTTCAGCACGACGACGCTCGCAAAACGCGCCGCGAGCGCGCGCGCGGCCGCGAGACGGTCGCGTTGCACGCTCGCCGCATCGCTGCCAAGCAGGCGCGCCGCTTCGAGCGGATGCGGAGTGAAAATGCACGGATCGCCTTGCACGCCGCGCGCGGTGACTTCCGCGGCGAGCGCGGGATCCTTGGCGACCAGGTTCAGCGCGTCGGCATCGAACAGCTTGGGCACGTCGAGTTGCAGCACGTCGTGCAGTACCCGCGTCGCGCGTTCGCCGTGCCCCATGCCGCAGCCGATCGCGAGTGCGTCCATCGAATCGAGCGGCAGCGTGTCGATCGGATGCAGCATCAGTTCGGGGTGCGGAGGATCGTAGGGCGGGGCGCCTTCGCCGAGCAGCGCGACGTGGACCTTGCCCGCGCCGGTGTAGAGCGCCGCGCGCGCCGCGAGGATCGGCGCGCCGCACATGCCGGTGTCGCCGCCGACCACCGCGAGGCTGCCGAAGGTGCCCTTGTTGGTCGCGAAGTTGCGTGGGGGCATGAAGGGGCCGAAGAGATCGGGGGCGCTGAGCTGGATCGCCGCACGCGAGGCGCTGGTGGCTGCGTCCTGGCTGCCCCCGCCGTTGATCCCTGCCACGAGCCCGATCGGTGCGACCGTCACTCGCCCGGCGAGATCGCGGCCTTGCGCGGTGAAAAGCCCCGGTTTCGCGCCGATGAACGTGATCGTGTGCGTCGCATGGACCGCCGCCGCGCCGTTGCCGCCGATCACCGTGCCGGTGTCGCTGTCGAGCCCGCTGGGAACATCGAGCGCGAGCACGGCGCCTTGTGTCGGGCGCGCCTTCGTGCGCTGCGACAGCTGCCGCGCGAGCGTCGCGAAGACGCCGTCGAGCGGCCGCGCGAGACCGATGCCGAACATACCGTCGACGAGCCAGCCATAGCCGTCGAGCGAGGCGGGCGGCGACGCGTCGATCGGCACGCCGGCGGCGCGCGCGGTGTCGAGCGCCCAGCGCGCGTCGGCGGGCTTCACTTCGACCGGCATACAGACTTCGACGGCGATGCCGGCCTTGTGCAGTTCCGTCGCGACGACCAGCGCGTCGCCGCCGTTGTTGCCGGGGCCGGCGACCAGCCACGCGCGCTGCTGCGACTTCGTCACCGACGTTTCCGCGACGATCCGTTCGAGCAGCCAGCGCGCGGCCGCGTGACCGGCGCGCGCCATCAGCGTGTGCTCGGGCAGGGCCGCGGCGGCCTGGGATTCGGCGATCCGCAAGTCGGTCAGCGTCAACAGCGGCAGCGCACGCGGCTGCGAGTCGGTCAGCGGATCGAAAAGGGCGAGCGGCGAGTTTTCTGCGTCTGTCATGGCGAAACCTGGCGGTGCGCCCGCGGCGCGGCGGGCAGACTTTGGAATCGCTATGTTAGTGCCGATAGGCGCACGGCGTGCGGCTGTTTCGGGGCGTGCGGCGGAAGCGGCGCGATGAACGCGGGGTATCGACAGCGGGCTGTCAGCCCGCCATACCCGCCTGGAACAGCACGAAACCTTACTGGAACCGCTCCGGCCTCAATGCAGCGAGCGTGTCTTGCGGCAACGTCGGCGTCTGTCCCGACATCAGCTGTGCGACGAGCTTGCCCGCGCCGCAGGCGAGGCCCCAGCCGGCCGGGCCATGCCCGACGTTGATGAACAGCCGCGGATGCAGCGCGTTGCCGATCACCGGCAAGCCATCGGGCGACAGCAGTTTCACGCCTTCCCACGGCAGCGCCGCCGAAATGCGCGCGGCGCCCGGAATCCAGTCGTGCGTCGCCTGGCCGAGCAACGCGAGTGCCTCCTTGGTCAGCGCTTCGCCGAGCGGCTTGTCGATCTGGCTCGCGCTTTGCAGTACCGCGCCGCCCGCGATCCGCAGCCGATGGTTCATGCGGCTGATGCCGATGCGCTTGACCGCATCGACGATCGCGACGTGCGGCGCGCATTCCTCGTGCGCGATCGGCGCGACCAGCGAATGCAGCCGCAGCGGATGCAGCGGCAGCCTGAGCCCCGCGCGTTCGAGCAGCGCCAGGCTGCCGTAACCGGCGGCGACCACGACCGCGTCGGCCTGGACCACGTCGATCTCGCGCGAGCGGGGCGCGCCGTCGCGCGGCGCCAGTTCGACCGCCGCGCGCTGACTTTCGAGACGAATGCCGGTCACCTCGCAGTTCGGCATGAACTGCACGCCGCCTTGGGTATCGAGCACCTGTTTGACGAGCTTGGTCAAAAGCGGACAGTTCGCGGTGCGTTCGTGCTCGAACAGCACGCCGCCGGCGAATTCAGGATCTGTGGGGACTGCATGCTCGAACGCCGCGCATTCGGCCGGGCTCAGCACGTGATGCGGCACCTCGAACCGGTGCAGCAGATCGAGCGCGGCTGCGTTCAGCTCCCATTCGTGCGCGCTGCGCACGAGGTACAGCAGACCGCTCGCCTGTTCGAATTCGAGGCCGAAGCGGGCTTCGACGTCGGCCATCGCATCGCGCGAGGATTCGATCAGCGGCCGCAGCAGCGCGTACTGGCGCGCAAACGCCTCGGGTTCCTGCCATGCTCCGAGCTGCTTGATGAACTGCCGCGCGGCGCCGTTGAAGCCGGTCTTGCTGATCACGCCATTTTTCGCGTTGTAGCGGCTCGCCATGAAGGTCGGGCCGAACCAGACGTCGAGCGGCGTCGGCAGCACGTTGCCGCCTTGTCCGTAGGTGGCGCCTTGCGCGACGGTCGCGTGACGCTCGACGACGCATACCCGGTGGCCGGCCGCGCGCAGGTGATAAGCGGTGGCGACGCCCGCTACCCCGCCGCCAATGACGATGACATCCATGCTCTGATTCGATGTGTCGACGGGCGGCTCGCGCGCGTTCCCGTTGGCTGTGACATGCGGCGCGCCGCCGGGTGAAACCCGGGCCGCGTGCGCCGATCTGGTGAAACGCGAATGATAGCAGTCAAAACACCCGCGCGGCGACGCGACGGGCACCGCGGCGACGCCTCGCGCGGGCAGGCGCTGCCCGCCGCCGACGCACCCCGGAGCCCGCTGGAAGCCCGTTCCCGGGGTATAATCCCGGACTTCCTTTCCGCCTCACGTCGCCTGCATGCGCGGCTCCCCGGCATCAATGATGAGCGACGCAACGTCAAGTCCCATGGCCCACTTCTCGTGTTTCCCCGGCGCTTCGGCCCTCTCCGATTTCCGTCAAACCCGCCTGCTCGACACGCTCACGCGCATCGACCCGAATATCACCGGCGTGCGCGGGCAGTATCTGCACTTCGTCAATGCCCAGACCGAACTGTCCGCTGAAGACAGCGCGAAGATCGAGGCGCTGATGCACTACGGCGATCCGTTCGAAGAAGGCAACGAGCGTGGCGCGGTCGAGACCTTCCTCGTCGTGCCGCGCTTTGGCACCGTGTCGCCGTGGGCCAGCAAGGCAACCGACATCGCGCATCTGTGCGGGCTCACGCGGGTGCGCCGCATCGAGCGCGGCGTCGAGTACTCGGTGACGCTGAAAAGCGGCCTGCTCGGCGGCAAGAAGACGCTGTCGGACGAAGCGCGCGCGGCCGTCGCCGCCGCGCTGCACGACCGCATGACCGAGAGCGTCGCGCCGTCGCGCGACCATGCGTTGCATCTGTTCGACGAATTGCCGGCCAAGCCGCTGCAAACCGTCGACGTGCTCGCGAGCGGCCGCGCCGCGCTCGAAATCGCCAACGCGGAACTGGGCCTTGCGCTCGCCGACGACGAAATCGACTACCTGGTGGACGCATTCACGAAGCTTGGCCGCAATCCGACCGACGTCGAGCTGATGATGTTCGCGCAGGCCAACAGCGAGCACTGCCGCCACAAGATCTTCAACGCGGACTGGACGATCGACGGCGAGAAGCAGGACATGTCGCTGTTCAACATGATCCGCAACACCGAGAAGCTGAACCCGCAGGGCACGATCGTCGCGTATTCGGACAACTCGGCGATCATGGTCGGCGGCATGGCCGAGCGCTGGTTCCCGCGCACGCCGGCCGACCTCGGCGCGAGCGAGTTGCCCGAGCACTATGGCCGCAGCGTCGAGCTCACGCACACGCTGATGAAGGTCGAAACGCACAACCACCCGACCGCGATCTCGCCGTTCCCGGGCGCCGCGACCGGCGCAGGTGGCGAAATCCGCGACGAAGGCGCGACCGGACGCGGCGCGCGTCCGAAGGCGGGCCTCGCGGGCTTCACGGTATCGAACCTCGAACTGCCGGACGGCGTCGAGGCGTGGGAAAACGCCCGCGACACCGCTCAGCCGCTCGCGCAGCGCAATCCGGCCGACCAGCACGAAGCGTACGGCCGCCCGGACCGCATCGCCTCGCCGTTGCAGATCATGATCGACGGCCCGCTCGGCGCCGCCGCGTTCAACAACGAATTCGGCCGGCCGAACCTCGGCGGCTACTTCCGCACCTACGAGCAGAACGTCGCGGGTCTCGTGCGCGGCTATCACAAGCCGATCATGATCGCGGGCGGCATCGGCAATATCTCCGACCAGCACACGCACAAGCACGAGCTGCCGGAAGGCTCGCTGCTGATCCAGATCGGCGGCCCGGGCATGCGCATCGGCATGGGCGGCGGCGCCGCGAGCTCGATGGCGACCGGCACCAACACCGCCGAGCTCGACTTCGACTCGGTGCAGCGCGGCAACCCGGAAATCGAGCGACGCGCGCAGGAAGTAATCAACGCGTGCTGGCAGCTCGGCGACAAGAACCCGATCCTCAGTATTCACGACGTCGGCGCGGGCGGTCTGTCGAACGCGTTCCCCGAAGTGGTGGACGGTGCGGGCAAGGGCGCACTGTTCGAACTGCGCAAGATCCAACTCGAAGAGAGCGGTCTGTCGCCGCGCGAAATCTGGTCGAACGAAGCGCAGGAGCGCTACGTGCTGGCGATCGCGCCGGCCGATCTGCCGGTGTTCGAGGCGATGTGCAAGCGCGAGCGCTGCCCGTTCGCGGTGATCGGCACGGCCACCGCCGAGCGTCAGCTGAAGCTGATCGACGCCGAACAGCAGGAAGGCGCGCACCAGCCAGTCGACATGCCGATGGAAGTGCTGCTCGGCAAGGCGCCGCGTATGCACCGCGACGTGAAGCGTGCCGAGCGCAGGCTCGAACCGGTCGACGTGACCGGCCTCGCGCTGCAAGACGTCGCGCAGAGCGTGCTGCGTCATCCGACGGTCGCGAGCAAGTCGTTTCTGATCACGATCGGCGACCGCTCGGTCGGCGGCACGACCGCGCGCGATCAGATGGTCGGTCCGTGGCAGGTGCCGGTGGCCGACGTCGCGATCACGACGATGGACTACGCAGGCTTCAGCGGCGAAGCGATGACGATGTCCGAGCGCACGCCGCTCGCCGTCATCAACGCACCGGCCTCTGGCCGTATGGCGGTCGGCGAGGCGATCACCAACATCGCGGCGGCGCCGATTGCGTCGCTCGACAAACTCAAGCTGTCGGCCAACTGGATGGCCGCGTGCGGCGCGCCTGGCGAAGACGCCGCGCTCTACGACACGGTCAAGGCGATCGGCATGGAACTGTGCCCGGCGCTCGGTATCGGCATTCCGGTCGGCAAGGATTCGCTGTCGATGCGCACACGCTGGGAAGAGAGCGGCGTCGCGAAGGAAGTGGTCGCGCCGGTGTCGCTGATCATCTCCGCGTTCGCGCCGGTTGAAGACGTCCGCCGCCATCTGACGCCGCAACTGCAGCGCGTGAGCGAAGTCGGCGAGTCGGTGCTGATCGCGATCGATCTCGGCCGCGGCAAGCAGCGTCTGGGCGGCAGCATTCTCGCGCAGGTCACGCAGCAGGTCGGCGACACGGTGCCGGACGTCGACGATCCGGAAGATCTGAAGCGCTTCTTCAACGCGATCCAGGCGCTCAATAGCGACGGCAAGCTGCTCGCGTACCACGACCGCTCGGACGGCGGGCTGTGGGCGACGGTTTGCGAAATGGCGTTCGCGGGTCACGCGGGCGTGTCGCTGAACGTCGACATGCTCTTGCTCGACGCGCACCACGAATCCGATTACGGCGACGCGAAGGACTGGGCGAAGCAGACCAGCGGCCGCCGCGAAGACCGCACGCTGCGCGCACTCTTCAACGAAGAGCTCGGCGCCGTCGTGCAAGTGCGCGCGGCCGACCGCGACGTTGTGCTCGCCGCGCTGCGCGAACACGGTCTGTCGGCGTGCTCGCACGTGATCGGCAAGACCAGCGAGCGCGACGTGATCGAGATCTATCGCGACGCGAAGAAGGTTTACGAAGCGCCGCGCGCCGAACTGCATCGCACGTGGAGCGAAGTGAGCTGGCGCATCGCGCGTCTGCGCGACAACCCGGCCTGCGCCGACGCCGAATACGACGCGCTGCTCGACGCGGCCGACCCGGGCATCACGCCGGTGCTGAGCTTCGATCCGGCCGACGATGTCGCCGCGCCCTTCGTCCCCCAAGGGGACTTCCTTCGGGGCGTTGGCAAGGGCGCGCGTCCGCGCGTCGCGATCCTGCGCGAGCAGGGCGTGAACTCGCATCTGGAGACGGCCTATGCATTCGATCGCGCCGGCTTCGACGCGCACGACGTGCACATGAGCGACCTGCTCGCGGGCCGCGCGAACCTCGCCGATTTCGCGGGTGCGGTCGCGTGCGGCGGCTTCTCGTACGGCGATACGCTGGGCGCCGGCGAAGGCTGGGCGAAGACGATCCGCTTCAACGCGCAACTGGCCGACATGTTCGTCGCGTTCTTCAGTCGTGGCGACACGTTCGCGCTCGGCATCTGCAACGGCTGCCAGATGATGAGCAGCCTCGCGTCGATGATCCCCGGCGCCGAAGCATGGCCGAAGTTCACGCGCAACAAGTCGGAGAAGTTCGAGGCGCGCTTCTCGCTCGTCGAGGTGCAGGCATCGCCGTCGCTCTTTTTCGCCGGCATGGAAGGCTCGCGCATTCCGGTCGCGGTCGCGCACGGCGAAGGCTTTGCGGACTTCTCGCAGCAGGGCGACAAGTCGAAGGTCGCGGTCGCGATGCGCTATGTCGATCACCGTGGTCAGGCGACCGAGCAATATCCGTTCAACCCGAACGGTTCGCCCGAGGGCATCACATCGGTCACGACGGCCGACGGCCGCTTCACGGTGCTGATGCCGCACATGGAGCGCGTGCATCGCGCGGTGCAGATGAGCTGGCATCCGCAGGGCTGGGGCGAGATCGGCACGGACGCGAGCCCGTGGCTGCGCGCGTTCCAGAACGCGCGTCGCTGGCTCGGTTGATGAGTCGAGGGGGCTGCCGCCCGCGTGCGGCGGCTCCTGTTTGCGGCAGCCACGCACGCCGCCGCTGCGAATCTTGCAGCAACAAAAAAGCCGCCCACGGGCGGCTTTGTCGCATTCAGGCTTCAGAGCCAGGCGGACTATCCGAAGACAATCTGCCCGCCGACCCTTACTGAATCTTCGCGTTCTTGCGCAGATTCTCTTCGAACGCCTGCAGCTTTTCCTGCTGGATCTGCTGCACGATCTGCGCGCGCACCTGCTCGAGCGGCGGCGGCGTGACGGCGCGGATGTCGTCGACACGGATGATGTGCCAGCCGAATTGCGTATGCACCGGCGTGTCGGTCATCTGGCCTTTCTGCAGATGCGTGGCCGCGTCCGCGAATTCAGGCACGTAGGCCTTCGGGTCCGACCAGTCGAGATCGCCGCCGTTCTTGCCCGATCCCGGGTCCTTCGAGTACTGCTTGGCCAGGTTCTCGAAGCTCGCGCCGGCCTTGATCTTCGCGATCAGGTCCTTCGCCTGTTGCTCGTTGTCGACGAGGATATGGTGCAGGTGATATTCCTTGCCGCCCGCATCCTTGACGAGCGCGTTGTAGCGCGCGGTGACTTCGGCGTCGGTCGGCTGGTTGGTCTTCACGAAGTCTTCGATCAACGCGCGCAGCACCACGGTTTGCTGCGCGACTGCGATTTGCGCCTTGATGTCCGGACGGTTCGGCAGCCCGCGACGCAGCGCTTCCTGCATCAGGATTTCGCGATTCACGAGCTCTTCGCGCACGGCCTGCTGCAGCTGCGGCGTGTCCTGCTGTCCCTGGTGAACCAGTTGCTGGATCAATGCATCGGCGCGCGACTTCGGAATCGGCGTACCGTTCACCACGGCGATGTTCTGTGCGAATGCAGGTGCGGCCGCGAACGCAGCCAGCAATACCCAGAGGCGGGTTTTCTTCAAGGTCATCGAAAGGTTCCTAGCGGGGCAACAAAGCAAATTCTTCGGGCGTATACGCCGTGATTGCAAGGGCATGAATGCCGCGCTGCATGGCATCGGCCAGCGCATCATACACCATGCGATGCCGCGCCACGCGGGGCTTCCCGGCAAACGCGACGGCCACGATCGTGACACTGAAATGACCGCCGGCCGAGGCGCCGGCATGGCCGGCGTGCTGCGCGCTGTCGTCGGTGATGCGGATCGACTCGACGGGCGCGAGCGCGGCCGTGAGGCGTGCCTCGATCAGCGCGGCGCGCTCGGCGGTGGTGGCATGCATGAACAGGTCGCTCATGTCATTCCTCCTTCATGTACTTCGACAGCCACAGGCTCTGTCCGACGATGAACACGAGCAGGCAGCCGGTCGCGCCGAACAGCTTGAAATTGACCCACTGATCGGTCGTGTAGTGATACGCAACGAACAGGTTCAAGAGGCCGAGCAGCACGAAAAACACCGCCCAGATCAGGTTCAGCTTGCCCCAGATCGCGTGCGGCAGCGCGATCTGCTTGCCCATCATCGCTTCGATCAGGTTCTTGTTGAAGCCGAGCTGCGACACGATCAGCGCGACGGAAAACGCCCAATACAGCACGGTCGGCTTCCATTTGATAAAGGTGTCGTTGTGCAGCACGAGCGTCGCGCCGCCGAATACCACGACGACGCCGAGACTCACCCACAGCATCGGGTCGACCTTGCGGTGGCGGAACGCCACCCACGCGATCTGCACCAGCGTGGCGACGATCGCCACTGCCGTCGCCGTGAAAATGCCCCAGATCTTGAAGGCCACGAAGAACAGGATGATCGGGAACAGATCGAACAGGAATTTCATTATCTGATCGGGAAGTCGGAGAGTGAGTCGAACGTTGAAGCGCGCCCGGATGGCGTGCAAGGTGCGCGGTGGCCGCTGGCGAGCGGGACTGGCGCATGAGAAGGGCGCCGCGCGCGATTCGCGCCGCAGCGCCCGAAGCGGGCAGGCCCGCTGCCGCGCCGCGTTACTTGGGCTCGAATTGTAACGCAGCCGAATTGATGCAGTAACGCAGACCGGTCGGCGCCGGTCCGTCCTCGAACACGTGGCCCAGATGCGCGCCGCAATTCTTGCACTGCACCTCGATGCGCAGCATGCCGTGTGAGCGGTCGGTCTTCTCGGCGATCACCTCGCCGTTGATGGGGCGGAAATAGCTCGGCCAGCCGCAGCCGGCGTCGAACTTGGTGTCCGATTCGAACAGCGGCGTGCCGCAGCACACGCAGTCGTAGACGCCGCGTTCCCAGTGATCGTTGTAGCGGCCCGTGAACGGGCGCTCGGTGGCCGCATGGCGCGTCACCTGGTATTCCATGTCGGTCAGCTGCTTGCGCCACTCGGCGTCGTTTTTCTGTACGGCTGGGGCGTCATGCTTGAGATCGTCGGGGTTGCTCATGGTCGGGTTCCTGTCTCGGGTTTGTCTCGCGGGTTTGTCCTGGTTCGTACCGGTGTTTTCTGGAGGCACGGCCGTGGCGATTCAACTGCGCCGGCGCGTCATGACGAACAGCTCACTTCCAGTGAGTTCGCCCAGTCGGGCGGCAGGCCCGCATACGACGCGTATTCGGGCTGCTCGTCGAACGGGTGACGCAACACGGCCGCGAGCCGTTCCACCTCGGAGAAATCCTTCTCCTTCGCGCGTTGGATCGCCGTTTCCGCCAGATGGTTGCGAAGTACGAATTTGGGGTTGACGCGATTCATTGCAATGGCGCGCGCAACGTCGTCGCGTGACTCTTCGGCGAGCCGCGCGCGATAGTCGTTCGCCCATGCGTCGAAGGCGACGCGATCGAGGAACAGGTCACGCACCGACGTATCGCCGCTCGCATCGTGTTTCGACAGGCGCGCGAGATTGCGGAACGTCAGCGTGAAATCGGCGCGGTTCGCGTGCATCACTTCGAACAGCCGGTTGACCAGCGCGTCGTCGCCGTCGCGCGCCTGTTCGAGGCCGAGCTTCGCGCGCATGCGGTTTTCGAGCGCCGGCGCGAAACGGTCCTTGAAGCCGGCGAGCACATGCTGCGCATCTTCGACCGCCTTGTCGGCGCGCACGCTTTCGTCGTGCTTCTCGCCGAACAACGGCAGCAGTCCCTGCGCGAGGCAGAACAGGTTCCAGTACGCGATTTGCGGCTGCAGCCGGTAGGCGTAGCGGCCCTGCGTATCGGAGTGATTGCAGATGTGGCCGGCATCGAAGCCATCCATGAAACCGAACGGGCCGTAGTCGATCGTCAGGCCCAGGATCGACATGTTGTCGGTATTCATCACGCCGTGACAGAAACCGACCGCCTGCCAGTCGACCATCAGATCCGCGGTGGAGCGCACCGCCTCGGCGAGCAGCGCCAGATACGGATCGTCGGCCTCCTTGCAATGCGGATAGAAGCGCTCGACGACGTGATCGGCGAGTGCGCGCAACGCGTCGGCACGATCGTTCGCGTAGTAGTGCTCGAAGTGGCCGAAGCGCACGAAGCTCGGCGCGACGCGCGTGACCACCGCGGCGGTTTCGATCGTCTCGCGCCGCACCGGCTGGTCGGAGCCGATCACGCACAATGCGCGCGTGGTCGGAATGCCGAGATGATGCATCGCCTCCGAGCACAGATATTCGCGGATCGACGAGCGCAGCACCGCGCGGCCGTCGCCCATGCGCGAATAGGGCGTGCGGCCCGCGCCTTTGATCTGCAGTTCGTTGCGCTCGCCGTCGTGTTCAAGCTCGCCCAGACCGAGCGCGCGGCCGTCGCCGAGCTGGCCAGCCCACACGCCGAACTGATGCCCCGAGTACACCGACGCATAAGGCAGCGTGTCGGTTGGCCAGTCGCGCGTCGCGTTGCCGCAGAACAGCTCGATAAAGCCCGGATCGCGCTCGATGCCCTCGGGCATCCCGAGCCGCGCGGCGGTCTCGGCCGAGAAGCCGACGAGATAGGGTGCGTCGAGCGGCGCGGCGGGCAGGCGCGTGAGGAACGTGCCGCCGAGCCGCGCGAACGCGTTGGCTGGGGGAGTGGCGAGTGTGTTGGAAAGATCCGTCAAAGCTGCGGATAGCCTTGCAAAGCTTGGGGAAAACGACATGTTGAGCGCCTCTGGATTAGCCGATATTGTAAGTCCGCGCCCGCGGCGCTGCTGGGCGGCCGCCTTCATCGTTCGGACCATGCTGCTGCGCTCGACGCCGCCACGATCTTGCGCCAACCCATCGACCCACTAACAAGCCGAGGAGACCCCGCCTTATGACGACGCCGCTGCTGGGCCAGATGATGGACGTGCCGCTCACCGTGTCATCGTTGCTCGCGCATGCCGCGCGGCATTTCGGCAGCACCGGGATCGTGTCGCGGCGCATCGAAGGCGACCTGCATCGCTACACGTACCGCGATTGCGAGCGGCGCGCGAAGCAGCTCGCGCAGGCGCTCATCGCGCTCGGTGTCGAACCGGGCGAACGCGTCGCGACGCTCGCGTGGAACGGCTACCGGCATCTCGAAGCGTATTACGGCACCACCGGGTTCGGCGCCGTGTGTCACACGATCAACCCGCGGCTTTTCCCCGACCAGATCGCCTACATCGTCAATCATGCCGACGACGCGTACGTGCTGTTCGACACGACGTTCGCCGCGCTGGTCGACACGCTCGCGCCGCAGTGCCCGCGCGTGCGCGGCTGGATCGCACTGTGCGATGAAGCGCATCGGCCGCCGATGCAAACGTCGGTGCTGTGCTACGAAACGCTGATGGACGGGCAGGACGGCCGCTTCGACTGGCCCGCGCTCGACGAGCGCCAGGCGTCGTATCTCTGCTATACGTCGGGCACGACCGGCAATCCGAAAGGCGCCCTGTATAGCCATCGCTCGACGGTGCTGCACGCGTTCGGCGCGGCGTTGCCCGACGCAATGAACCTGTCGGCGCGCGACTCGGTGCTGCCCATCGTGCCGATGTTCCATGTCAACGCATGGGGCCTCGCGCATGCGGGGCCGCTGACCGGCGCGACGCTCGTGTTCCCCGGCAAGGATCTCGACGGCAAGTCGCTGTACGAACTGATGGAGAGCGAACGCGTCACGTGCTCGGCCGGCGTGCCGACCGTGTGGCTCGGTCTGCTGAACCACCTGCGCGAAACGGGCGCGAGGTTTTCGTCGCTCGAGCGCACGGTGATCGGCGGTTCCGCCTGTCCGCCCGCGATGCTGCGGATACTCGAGGACGACTACGGCGTGCAGGTGATCCATGCATGGGGCATGACGGAGATGTCGCCGCTCGGTACCTTGTCGAAGCTGACCTGGGAGCAGAGCCAGCGGCCGCTCGCCGATCAGCGCAAACTGCTCGAAAAGCAGGGTCATGCGATCTACGGCGTCGACATGAAGATCGTCGGCGAGGATGGCCGCGAGCTGCCTTGGGATGGCGTCGCGTTCGGCGATCTGCACGTGCGCGGGCCGTGGGTCATCGACCGGTATTTCCGCAAGGAAGACTCGCCGCTCATCGACGGCTGGTTCCCGACCGGCGACGTCGCGACGATCGACCCCGACAGCTTCCTGCACATCACCGATCGCTCGAAGGACGTGATCAAGTCGGGCGGCGAATGGATCAGCTCGATCGACGTCGAGAACGTCGCGCTCGCGCATCCGGCGGTCGCGGAAGCCGCGTGCATCGCGTGCGCGCATCCGAAGTGGACCGAGCGCCCGTTGCTCGTCGTCGTCAAACGCGCGGGGCAGGACGTCACCCGCGACGAACTGCTCGCGTTCTACGACGGCAAGGTCGCGAAGTGGTGGATCCCCGACGACGTCGTGTTCGTCGACGGACTACCGCACACGGCGACCGGCAAGCTGCAGAAGCTGAAGCTGCGCGATCTGTTCCGCGACCACGTGCTGCCGTCCGCGCTCGAAGATGGCCGCAGCTGTCCGCTGACCCCCGAGTCCCAGGGGAAACCCCACTCTGGAATAAATTGAACGTTCGTTCTTTTTTGGTGTATTGTGCCTGCTGACCCCGGAACCGTCGCTTGAAAAAGTCTGACCATAAGCAGGCTCGATGAACCGGACGGGCGGCGCATCATGCGCCGCCTCGATGCATGGATCGCACGGAGGCACGCAGATGGCAGTGGACTACACAACTCATGACGGCGTGGCCGTTCTCACGCTGAACAATCCGCCCGTCAATGGGCTCGGTCTGTCGACGCGGGCGGATATCGTCGAAGGGCTCGAGCGCGCGCAGAACGATCCGGCCATCAAGGCCATCGTGCTGACGGGCGCGGGCAAGGCCTTTTCGGGCGGCGCCGACATCACCGAATTCAATACGCCGAAGGCGACCCAGGAGCCGACGCTCGCGACCGTCATCAAGGCCGTCGAAGGCAGCGCGAAGCCGGTCGTCGCGGCGATCCACAGCGTCGCGATGGGCGGCGGCCTTGAACTTGCCCTCGGCGCGCATTACCGCGTCGCCGCGGCCGGCGCGCAGATCGCGCTGCCCGAAGTGAAGCTCGGCATCCTGCCGGGCGCGGGCGGCACGCAGCGTCTGCCGCGCGCCATCGGTCTGGAAGCGTCGCTGAACATGATCGTGTCGGGCGCGCCGGTGCTCTCGGAAAAGCTCGCCGAGTCGGGGCTGTTCGACGAAGTCGTCCCGAATCCCGCCGAACTGGCCGAAGCGGCGCTCGCGTTCGCGCGCAAGGTCGGCGCCGAGGCCGGCCCGCATCCGAAGGTGCGCGACCGCAAGATCGAGCATCCGAACGCGGCCGGTTTCATCCAGTTCGCGCGCAACAGCGTCGCGGCAATCGCGAAGAATTTCCCGGCGCCGCATAAATGCATCGACGCGGTCGAAGCCGGTGTGAATGACGGCTTCGACAAGGGCCTCGCATTCGAGCGCGAATGCTTCATCGCGCTCGTGCAGACGCCGGAGAGCCGCGCGCTGCGTCACGCGTTCTTCGGTGAGCGGGCGGCGAGCAAGATTCCCGACGTGCAGTCGGATACTTCGGTGCGCGACATCGATCGGGTGGCCGTGATCGGCGCCGGCACGATGGGCGGCGGCATTGCGATGAACTTCCTCAACGCGGGCATTCCGGTCACGCTGCTGGAAACGAAGCAGGAAGCGCTCGACCGCGGTCTCGCGACGATCCGCAAGAACTACGAGGCGACCGTCGGGAAAGGCAAGCTGAAGCCCGAGGTGATGGAACAGCGCCTCGCGCTGCTGAGCTCGACGCTCTCCTACGACGACCTGAAGCACGCCGACATCATCGTCGAAGCCGTGTTCGAAGAACTGGGCGTGAAGGAGCAGGTGTTCCGCCGGCTCGATGAAGTCGCGAAGCCCGGTGCGATCCTCGCGTCGAACACGTCGACGCTCGACGTCGACAAGATCGCCGCGTTCACGAAACGTCCGCAGGATGTGGTCGGCATGCACTTCTTCAGCCCGGCCAACGTGATGAAGCTGCTCGAAGTCGTTCGTGGCAAGGAGACCGCGAAGGACGTGCTCGCCACCGTGATGAAGCTCGCGAAGAAGATCAGGAAGACCGCGGTGGTGTCGGGCGTGTGCGACGGCTTTATCGGCAACCGGATGATCGAGCAATACCTTCGTCAGGCGCTCTTCCTGCTCGAAGAGGGCGCCTTGCCAGCGCAGGTAGACAAGGCCATCGAGAAGTTCGGCTTCGCGATGGGTCCGTTCCGCATGAGCGACCTCGCCGGCAACGACATCGGCTGGGCGATCCGCAAGCGCCGCTATCTCGAACACCCCGACATGCACTACTCGAAGATCGCCGACCGTTTGTGCGAGATGGGCCGCTTCGGCCAGAAGACCGGCGGCGGCTGGTACGACTACAAGGCGGGCGATCGCACCGCATACCCTTCGGGCGTGGTCAACGACATGATCGGCGAGTACTCGAAGGAAACCAACTCTGAGCGCCGCAAGATCAGCGACGAGGAAATCGTCGAGCGTCTGGTGTTCGCGCTCGTCAACGAAGGCGCGAAGATTCTCGAGGAAGGCATCGCGTCGAAGGCGTCGGATATCGACATGGTCTATCTGACCGGCTACGGCTTCCCCTTGCATCGCGGCGGCCCGATGCTGTACGCGGACACGGTGGGGCTCTACAACGTCGAGCGCGCGATTCGCCGCTATGCGACGCGGCCGAACGGCGACGCGTGGAAGCTCGCCCCGAGCATCGCGAAGCTCGCGGCCGAAGGTCGCGGGTTCAACGGCTGAGCGCGGCTGGCTTCAGCTCACGAATTGAGCGGTGCGGGTTTCCCCCCGCATCGCTCGCATCAAACGACAGAGGCGGCGCGGTGATGCGCTTTTGAACGCACGGCAGTGAGCCGGCGCGCCACTTTCGACACTGCAATTGGAGACACGCATGACTGACGCCGTAATCGTATCCACCGCCCGCACGGGCCTCGCCAAATCGTGGCGCGGCGGTTTCAACATGACGCACGGCGCGACGCTCGGCGGCCACGTGACGCAGGCTGCGGTCGAGCGCGCGAAGCTCGATCCGGCGCGCGTCGAGGACGTGATCATGGGTTGCGCGAATCCGGAAGGCGCGACGGGCGGCAATATCGCGCGGCAGATCGCATTGCGCGCGGGCTTGCCGGTCAGCGTGCCGGGCATGACCGTGAACCGTTTCTGCTCGTCGGGATTGCAGACGATTGCGCTTGCGTCGCAACGCGTGATCGCCGGCGAGGGCGACGTGTACGTCGCGGGTGGCGTCGAGTCGATCTCGTGCGTGCAGAACGAGATGAACCGCCACATGATGACCGACGGCTGGCTCACCGAGCACAAGCCGGCAATTTACTGGTCGATGCTGCAGACCGCCGAAAACGTCGCGAAGCGCTACTCGATCTCGAAGGAACGCCAGGACGAATACGGCGTGCGCTCGCAGCAACGTGCGGCGGCCGCGCTCGAAGCCGGTAAATTCAAGGACGAAATCGTGCCGTTGACGGTGCTCGCCGGCGTCGCCGACAAGGCGAGCGGCCGTCTCTACACGAAGGAAGTGACCGTCAGCAGCGACGAAGGCATTCGTGCCGACACGACGCTCGAAGGCGTGTCGAAGATTCGCACCGCGCAGCCGGGCGGCGTGATCACCGCGGGCAATGCGAGCCAGTTCTCGGACGGCGCATCCGCTTGCGTCGTGATGAACGCGACGCTTGCCGAACGCGAAGGGCTGCAGCCGCTCGGCATCTTCCGCGGTTTCGCGGTGGCCGGCTGCGAGCCCGACGAAATGGGCATCGGCCCGGTGTTCGCGGTGCCGAAGCTGTTGAAGAAAGCCGGCCTCAAGGTCGAGGACATCGGCCTGTGGGAGCTGAACGAAGCGTTCGCGGTGCAGGTGCTCTATTGCGCCGACCAACTCGGCATTGCGCACGACCGCCTGAACGTGAACGGCGGCGCGATCGCGGTGGGCCATCCGTACGGCGTGTCGGGAGCGCGGCTCGTCGGCCATGCGCTGATCGAAGGCAAGCGGCGCGGCGTGAAGTTCGTCGTCGTGACGATGTGCATCGGCGGCGGGCAGGGCGCGGCGGGTTTGTTCGAAGTGGTTTGAGCGGCGTGGGCCGGCGTCATTACCAGCCCGTGTCCGACGACGGCAGGCTCAGCGTCCCCTGATCGGTGAATCGCGTCGTACCGGTCACGCCACCCGCGAGCTTGCCGCGCAGAACGTACGGAACTTGTCCCGACTGCGCGGCGCCGGCTAGCGCAAAGGCTTGACGAACCGCGGCGAATGCCGGCACGGTCAGCGGCACGGTGACGACGGTTTCGCCGAAGCGCGGCACGGTGCCGCTCTGGTCGCTGACGCCGCTGGCGAACGGCTTGCCGTTCAGTTCCAGATCGAGCGACACGCCATTGAAGCTGACCGCGGAGTCGTTGGGATTCTGTACGCGCAGCTTGACGTTGAAGCGCATCTCCATGCCCTGGCCAGCGATCGGCTCGATGCCCGCCACGTTAACGCGCAACGGGTCGGCGCCGAACAGGCCCGCGCAGCCAGCGAGTGTCAGCGTGACAGCGACGATGGCGGCGAACAGGCGCCACACCCGTGAGACCAGGCCCGGCTGCAGCGCGCGAAAGAATGACATGACCTGCACCTCGAACGAACCGGATTGGTCATGCATTGTAACGGGCCGCATGGCGCGCGCAGCGACGTTTCAGGCGGCGCGCCGCCACTGTGTGCGCACGACGCAAGCGAGACGCCGAGCGGCTTGCAGAACGAAACCGCGCGCGCTGTGTTCAGCGCGTGCAGGCAGCACGATGAACGCAGCGCGATCGGCCTGCGTCGCGCGGAACGACACGACGCCACGTTGCGAGGTCACAAAGCGCTCGCCTTCGTGCAACGTGAGCGACGTGAGCGGGGCGTCGTTGCCGAGCCAGCCCAGCGAATGATCGCGGAAGACGAGTTCCAATGCACCTTCGACCGCGATGATCGAACTGCGCGCGCGCAAGTCGTGCAGGGCCATCTGACCGGCGGCAAGATGCGACGCCGCGGTGCAATCCACTTCTGCACCGGGTAAAAAGCGATCGTGGTATGGACGCACAGGCATGACCGATTCCTTTAAATCGTTTTCGTGTCACACAGCTTAGGGAATCCGTCCGGATGAAAACAGCCGCAGCTGTCGACAATCTGAACCGGTACAGTGGTGCGTTTCGTCACGCTGTATCGGTCCGAATCACGTCGATGTGTATCTGTCGCGGCGCGCGAACTATCCGCACCATCGGCTCATGAGCGAACCCGTCTTCACACCGCAAGCTCCCTCGACGGACCGGCCATCCGAGCGCCAGCCGCTTTACCGGCAACTGGCCGACCAATACCGCCGCGCGATCGGCCACGGCGTGCTGCGCCCGGGCGACCGCATGCCGTCGATGCGCGCGTTCATGCAGCGCCACGGCGTGAGCCTCGCGACGGCGACCGAGAGCTATCGCGAACTGGAACGCGCCGCGCTGATCGACGCCCGGCCGCGCGCCGGCTATTTCGTGCGCGTGCCGCCGACGGCTGCGTTGCCCTGCGCCGCCGAGCCCGATCTCGCGATGCAGCCCGGCGCCGCCGCGCAGTTCGTCGGCATTCACTCGGAGATTTCGGCGCTCGTGTCGAAATTCCAGCGCTATCCGCACGCGCTGAATCTCGGCGGCGCGACCGCGTCGCCCGATCTCTATCCGACCGATGCGTTGCAAAAGGCCGCGGTGCGCGCGTTGCGCCGGCGGCCCACCTTGCTGACCGCCGTCGGGCCCGATCAGGGTGATCCGGCGTTGCGCGCGATCATCGCCCGGCGCGCACTTGAGGCCGGCAGCCAGATCGGCGCGGACGACATCATCATGACGCACGGCGGCGTCGAAGCGATGAACCTCGCGTTGCGCGCGGTAACGCAGCCGGGCGACACGGTCGCGGTCGAATCGCCGTGCTTCTTCGGTTTGCTGCAGGCGCTCGAAAGCCTTGGTCTGCGCGCGCTCGAAATTCCGACCAGCCCGAGCACCGGCCTCGCGATCGAGGCGCTGGCCTTCGCGCTGCACACGCATCCCGACATCAAGGCGGTCGTGGTGGTGCCGAATCTGCAAAACCCGCTCGGCAGCGTGATGCCCGACGCGCACAAGGCGAGCCTCGTCGAACTGTGCGCGCGCGCCGGCATCGCGCTGATCGAGGACGATCCCTACCGCGAGCTCGTCGATGCCGCGCAGCCGCCCCGCTCGCTGAAGGCGTGGGACACCGATGGCACTGTGATCCATTGCACCTCGTTCAACAAGACGCTGGCGCCTGGCATGCGCGTCGGCTGGATCAACGGTGGCCGGTGGCATCCGCGCATCGGTATGCTGAAGTTCGCGCAGTCGCGCCACAACGAGCAGTTGTCGCAAGTCGTGCTCGCCGGGTTCCTGGAGACGAGCGCGTACGAGCGCCATTTGCGGCGTTTGCGCGAGAGCTTGCAGCTGCGGCGCGAGCGGATGGCCGCGGCGGTGGCGGCATCGTTTCCCGACGGCACGCGGTTCACGCCGCCGCGCGGCGGGATGTTTTTCTGGATCGAATTGCCGCGTCACGTATCTTCGTCGGCTTTATTCGACGCCGCGTTGCATGACGGTATTCGCATCATGCCGGGCACGGTATTTTCGAACGCCGGGCGTTTCGATCACTTCATTCGGCTCAGCTGTCCGAGTGCGGATCTGGATCTGACCGACGAAGCGGTGCGCAGACTGGGGCGCCTCGCGGCACGGATGGCGGCCCATGCGCCAACGCGATAGCGGGTATCATTTCCCGCCGTAGGCTCGACACGCGCCGTCGGCTACGAAATCTGATATCTGAGCCATGACCGATCCATCCACCTCATCCAGAACGGGCCATGCATCGTTGCCCGAAAGCCCCTTCATCGACCGTCTCGGCGCACAGTTGTTGTCGGCCGCCGACGGCGTCAGCGAAGTCGTGCTGCCGTTGCAACGCGATCATATGAACACGTGGGACGTCGCGCATGGCGGCGTCACGATGACGCTCGCCGACGTCGCGCTCGCGATGGCCGCGCGCAGTCTCGCCGGCGACGGCGTCGGCGTCGTCACCGTGGAGATGAAGGTCAACTTCATGCAGCCGGGACGCGGCGAGTTGCGCGCGACCGGCCGCGTGCTGCATCGCTCGACGACGATGGCCTATTGCGAAGGCGAGATCCGCGACAGCGAAGGCCACTTCGTCGCGAAAGCGCTCGGCACCTTCAAATACATGCGCCGCCTCGCGGTGGGCCGCGACATCACGCGGCAGCGTCTGCGCAGCGACCCGGCGGCGAAGCCCGGTCCGAGCGACTGAGCGCCCAACAACCCAAGGAGACGACCGCATGGCCCAGATCAATCGCCAATTGCTGCTGGTTTCGCGCCCCCAAGGCGAAGCCACGCCCGATAACTTCAAGCTCGTCGAAACGCCGCTCGCGCCGCTCGCCGACGGCGAAGTACGAGTGCGCAACCACTATCTGTCGCTCGATCCGTATATGCGCGGACGCATGAACGACAGCAAGTCATACGCGGCGCCGCAGCCGCTGAACGAAGTGATGATCGGCGGCACGGTCGGCGAGGTCGTCGAGACGAGGAATCCGAAGTTCGCGGTCGGCGACAAGGTCGTCGCGATGTTCGGCTGGCAGGAGTACGGCACCTCGAATGGCACGGGCATGCAGAAGGTCGACGACACGCATGTGCCGCTGTCGGCGTATCTCGGGCCGGTCGGCATGCCGGGCGTCACCGCATGGTACGGGCTGAACGGCATCATCGCGCCGAAGGCCGGCGAGACGGTGGTCGTCAGCGCGGCGAGCGGCGCGGTGGGCAGCGTGGTCGGTCAGCTCGCGAAGGCGGCGGGCGCGCGCGCGGTCGGCATCGCGGGCGGCGCGGACAAGTGCCGCTATGTGGTCGAGACGCTCGGCTTCGACGCGTGCGTCGACTACAAGGCCGGTAACCTGTACCAGGACCTGAAGGCCGTCACGCCCGACGGTGTCGACGGCTGCTTCGAGAACGTCGGCGGCGACGGGCTCGACGCGACGCTCGCGCGCATGAACGCGTTCGGGCGCATCGCGCTGTGCGGCTTCATCGCGGGCTATGACGGCCAGCCGCTGCCGCTCAAGCATCCGTCGCTCATGCTGACGCAGCGGCTGCTCGTGCAGGGCTTCATCGTCAGCGAACACATGGACGTGTGGCCCGAGGCGCTCAAGCAGCTCGGCACGCTCGTCGCGCAGAAGAAGCTGCACTATCGCGAGACGATCGCGCAAGGGCTCGAAGCCGCGCCCGAGGCATTCATCGGCTTGCTGAAGGGCCGTAACTTCGGCAAGCAACTGGTCAGGCTGATCTGAGCGCGACGTCATCATGCAACGGCAAGCCGCCACGCAACCAGGGAGTCACAGGATGTTCCAATTCGCGGGCAAGGTGGCGGTGATCACCGGCGCGGGCAGCGGCTTTGGCCGCGCGTTCGCGCACAAGGGCGCGGCGCTCGGCATGAAGCTCGTACTCGCGGACGTCAACGCCGACCAGCTCGCGCAAACCGTCGACGCCTTGCGCGAAACCGGCGCCGAGGCGATCGGCGTGCCGACCGACGTATCGAACGCCGCGCAGGTCGAGGCGCTCGCGCAGGCGGCGCTCGCCGCGTTCGGCAAGGTCCACGTGCTGTTCAACAACGCGGGCGTCGGCACCGGCGGCTTCCTGTGGGAAAGCTCGGCGAACGACTGGTCGTGGGTGTTCGGCGTCAACGTGATGGGTGTCGCGCACGGCGTGCGCGCGTTCGCGCCGATCATGCTCGCGCAGAAGGAGCCCGCGCATATCGTCAATACGGCGTCGGTGGCGGGGCTGCTGGCGCCGCCGGCAATGGGCATCTACAACGCGTCGAAGCATGCGGTGGTGGCGCTGACCGAGACGCTGTATCACGACCTGAAGCTCGCGCAGGCCGGCACGGGCGGCGAGGTCGGCTGTTCGCTGCTGTGTCCCGCCTTCGTGCCGACCGGCATCGCGGAGGCCGAGCGCGCGCGTCCCGACGAGTTGCGCAACGCGGACCGGCCGACGCGCTCGCAGATCGCGGCCGGCAAGCAGTTGCAGCGCGCGGTGCAGTCGGGCAAGCTCACCGCCGACGATGTCGCCGACATCGCGTTCGAGGCGATCGCCGCGCGGCGTTTCTATATCATCACGCATCCGGGCATCATGGCGACCGTGAAGCTGCGTCACGAGGACATCGAGCAGTTGCGCGAGCCGTCCGATCCGATGTCGCTGAAGCCCGAGGTGAAGAATGCGCAGTAGCGGCCGGCTGCGCGGCCGGTGCGCCGGCTCCTGACAATCATTGGCGCACTGCGCGCCGCCCGATGCGCGACGCGCACCGCGTTGCCGAAACCATGCCGCTGAATCCCACGATCGAGCAGGTGCTCGACATGATCGCGCGGGCCAAACGCCCGCAGTATCACCAGATGAGCGCGCAAGCGGCGCGCGCGTCGTACGAGAAAAGCGCGCCGATCCTCGAGATCGCGAGCGCGCCGATGTTCTCCGTCGAAGATCTGCGCGTGCCGACGCGCGACGGCGCGACGATCCGCGCGCGCTTCTACTTCCCGGTCGAGCCGGGCTGGGCCGAGCCGCTGCCGGCGTTCGTGTACTACCACGGCGGCGGCTTCACGGTCGGCAGCGTCGATACGCACGATGCGCTGTGCCGGATGTTCGCGCGCGACGGCCAGTGCGCGGTGCTGTCGGTCGATTACCGGCTCGCGCCCGAGCACAGGTT
The DNA here is from genome assembly GCF_014201005.1 of Paraburkholderia lebeckiae. NCBI lineage: Bacteria > Pseudomonadati > Pseudomonadota > Betaproteobacteria > Burkholderiales > Burkholderiaceae > Paraburkholderia > Paraburkholderia lebeckiae. The sequence goes on from NZ_JACHDK010000002.1 coordinate 239,447, forward strand.
TCCGACCGCTGTCGACGACGCCTTCGACGCCCTCAGCTGGCTGCACGCGCACGCGGCCGAATTCGGCATCGACGGCACGCGGCTCGCGGTGGGCGGCGATAGCGCGGGCGGCACGCTCGCGACGGTTTGCGCGGTGCTCGCGCGCGACGCCGGCCTCGCACTCGCGCTGCAATTGCTGATTTATCCGGGCACGACCGGCCATCAGCAGACCGACTCGCACTCGCGCCTCGCCGACGGCTTCCTGCTGTCGGGCGACACGATCCAGTGGTTCTTCGAGCACTACGTGCGAGATAGCGGCGATCGCGACGACTGGCGTTTCGCGCCGCTCGACGGCGAGCGCGGTGCGCCGGATTTTCGCGGCGTCGCGCCCGCGTGGATCGCGACCGCCGAATACGATCCGCTCAGCGACGAGGGCGATGCCTATGCGGAGAAACTCCGTGCGCTCGGCAATCCGGTCACGCTCAAACGCTACGCCGGCATGATCCACGAGTTCTTCAAGATGGGCGGCTTCGTGCCCGAGGTCACGCAGGCGCATGCGGACGCCGCGGCGGCGTTGCGCGCGGCATTCGGCATTGGGTGAGGGCGGTGACGCGCGAAGCGATGAGCGGCCGGCGGCGAATGCGCCGGCCAGGCGGTGATCAAACGATCACGCCACGCTCATCCGGTCGCGCTCGACATTGAACGCGAAGCTGCGCTCGAAATCGCCGGGCCGCACGATCCGGTGCGAGCCGTTGTCGTCGCTGCGCTCGGCGACCGCGACGCCGATCACGTCGCCATAGGCGGCGACGCGCAACGCGGTGGTGCTGCGCGTGCCATAGTCCGGCGATTCGATGAACGCCGCCGACAGCACGCGTTCGCGTTCGAGCGGAATACCGGTCGACGGCAATTCGTCGTCGCGCGCGAGCCGCGGATCGCGCATCAGATCGATCAGGCGTTCGAGCGGCGGCATCGGATCGCGCGCGAGCAGCGTGCCGAGCTCGCCGCGCTTTTTGACCAGCTTCGGCCACGCGGTATCGAGCACCGCGTTCGAGATGCCGTGCGTGCCCGGCGCGAGCAGCGCGGGACCGCTGTTTGCGTCGACGGCGCCGCGATTGCAGTACCACGCGAGCTCGCGACGCGTCCAGTCGCCGACCAGCAGATTGAAGCCGTTGTAGATGTCGCCGGTTTGCGCGACGTGCCGCAGATACGCGAGCGGCGTCTCGTGCGGATTGCCGTCGGCGTCGCGCGCGGCGCTCGTGAGCCAGTCGCTGACGAGCGTGCCGCGGGTCGGCGCATCGGCGCGCATTTCGCCCGGCGCGCGGTAATTGGTCAGCGCGGCGAAGCGGCCGTCGCGCGACAACCCGAGCCACGTGCCGCCGCCCACGAGGTCGCGGCCCCCCAACACCTCCGGCGCGTCGCGCCACCAGCCGATCGGCTCGGCCGTGCGGCGGAAGAACTCGTCGCGATTCGCGGCGAGCGTGAACAGCGGACCATCGAGCGCATCAGGTCGCCAGTCGAAAACGATCAGGCACATCGGGGAGCATCTCCCGTTCAGAGCATGGGGCGGCCGCCTGATGCAGCGACGCAGGCGGCAAACGAAAGCGGCAAAAAACAGACGAGAATAAAGCAGTCAATAAAAAACGGCGCCCGATTGCGCCGCTTTTACCCTCTCCAACGATCAGACTTCGGCAGGCAGCCCGTAGGGCAGCGCCAGGAAGCGCAGCGCGGGGCCGTCGGCCGCGCCGAGATGTACGCTGCCGCTGTCGAGCGCCGTGAGCTTGGTCTCGACCAGCAGATCGACGCCGCCGCCTTGCGCCGATGCCGCGTTGACGATCATCCCGCACGGCTGGCCCGGATCGTCCGAGTGGAAAAGCTCGGTGCCGGGCCGCACCGTGTCCAGCTCGCCGGCGACGTTGGCGAGCGACGTGCGCCGCTTGATCGTGCCGCGATACTGGCTGCGCGCGACCACTTCCTGACCCGGATAGCAGCCCTTGCGGAAATTGACCGCGCCGAGCACGTCGAAGTTGACCATTTGCGGCACGAACTGCTCGACGACCGGCTGCGTGATGCGCGGCTCGCCCGCGCGGATGTCGAGCCAGTCCCACACGGCCGGCGACACGCGCTTTAGCCTGCCGTCGAGCGACGGCAGCAGCGCTTCGATCTGCGCTTTCGGGCCGATCCACAGATAGCGCAGCCGCGCCAACGCATCAGGCACGCGGATCAGCGTGCCCGCTGTGCCGTCGACCTGCACGTGCACACCGTCGGGCAGCGCGTCGAACACGCCGGACAGCGCGCCGCGCACGTCGCCCGCGAGGCCGGCCACCGCGAGCTCGCCGCTCGCGTCGGCGAGCCTGGCCTTTGCGCGCAGCACGAACATCGACAACCGCTTTTGCACCGCGGCCTGCACGTCTTTCGATACCAGCAGGCGGATCGTATCGCCGCTGCGCCAGCTGAGGAACGACGCGAGCAGCCGGCCCTTGGCCGAGCAGTAGCCGGCGAGGCGCGCGTTCGCGGCGTCGAGATGCTGGACGTCGTTGGTCAACTGGGCGTGCAGGAAGCTCGCCGCGTCGTCGCCGGTCGTGTCGATCACGCCGAACTGCGACAGCGGCATGTACGCGCCGTGCTCGAGCACGGCGGTGAATTCTTCGGCCGACGGGCGCGGCAGGATGGGCAGGGCGGCGGGCGCCGCCGCGGCGGGAGTGAGACCGGAAGCGTTACCTGAGGCGTTCACGAGAGGTGTGTTCATGGATTCCGGGAACAGTCAATTCTGACTTTGGCTAAGGCAAACAGTTATTATATTCAGTCCAACCCTGTCCCGTTTCGCATGTCCCTTCTGAAGAAATGTTTCGCCGCCGGCGCGCTCGTCGTTGTGCTGGCCGCGGCGGCCATCGCCGCTGGATACTACTGGGCCACCCGCCCGCTCGAATTGACCCCGGCGCAACTCGACGTCACCGTCAAGCCGCACAGCAGCCTGCGCAGCGTCGCGCTGCAGCTCAATCGCGGCGGCGTGCCGGTCGAGCCCGAGCTGTTCATCGCGATGACGCGCTTGCTCGGGCTGCAAAGCGAGCTGAAGTCCGGCAATTACGAGTTCAAGAGCGGCATCACGCCCTACGAGGTGCTGCAGAAAATCGCCCGCGGCGACGTCAACGAATATGTGGCGACGGTCATCGAAGGCTGGACCTTCAAACATATGCGCGCTGAACTCGACGCCAATCCCGCGCTGAAGCACGACACGCTCGGCATGAGCGACGCCGATCTGATGAGCGCAATCGGCGCGCCCGAGGCGTCGATCGGCAACGGCGAAGGGCTGTTTTTCCCGGATACCTACCTGTTCGACAAGGGCACCAGCGACCTCGACATCTATCGCCGCGCGTACCGTCTGATGCGCGTGCGTCTCGACGAGGCGTGGCTCGCGCGCGCGCCGAACCTGCCGTATAAGTCCCCGTACGACGCGCTGACGATGGCGTCGATCATCGAAAAGGAAACCGGCAAGGCGTCCGACCGGGCGCTCGTCGCCGCGGTGTTCGCCAACCGTCTGCGCGCCGGCATGCCGCTACAGACCGACCCGACCGTGATCTACGGAATGGGCGACAGCTACGCCGGCCACATCAGGAAGAAAGACCTGCAGACCGACACTCCATACAATACCTACACGCGGATGGGCCTACCGCCGACGCCGATCTCGCTGCCGAGCGTCGCGTCGCTGCAGGCGGCGATGAACCCGGCGCAAAGCACCGCACTGTACTTCGTGTCGCGCGGCGACGGCAGCAGCATCTTTTCTGACACCCTCGGCGAACACAACAAGGCCGTGGACAAATACATTCGAGGGCAATGATGGCGCGCGGCAAATTCATTACGTTTGAAGGCATCGACGGCGCGGGCAAGACCACCCATCTGGGCTGGTTCCGCGAACGGCTCGAGGCGAAGCTCGCGCCGAGCGGCCGCTCGGTCGTGATGACGCGCGAGCCGGGCGGCACGCCGCTCGGTGAGCAGATCCGCGAAATCGTGCTGCATCAGAAGATGGATCTCGAAACCGAGGCGCTGTTGATGTTCGCGCTGCGCCGTCAGCATCTGGCCGAGGTGATCGAGCCGGCGCTCGCGCTCGGCGATTGGGTGCTGTCCGACCGTTTTACCGACGCCACTTTCGCCTACCAGGGCGGCGGCCGCGGCTTGCCGCGCGACAAGCTGGAGACGCTCGAGCGCTGGGTGCAGGGCGGGTTCCAGCCGGATTTGACCGTGCTGTTCGATTTGCCTCCCGCCGTCGCCAACGAGCGGCGCAGCGCGGCGCGCAATCCGGATCGTTTCGAGAGCGAGTCGGCGGCGTTTTTCGAGCGCACGCGCGCCGAATACATGCGCCGCGCCGAAGAAGCGCCATATCGATTCGCTATCATCGACTCTTCGCTGAGCATCGTTCGAATTCAGAAGCAGCTTGAGGAGTTGATTGCAACTCTATGATTCAAAATAGATATAAACGCTTCTTATAATCTCGTGCGAAGTTCACTCGACATCTGAAATAGCTCCAACAACCGATTGATTCAAAAAGACAAACGATGATCTATCCGTGGCAAGCCGATGACTGGAATCGCCTGCAGCAGCTGCACGGCCACTGGCCGCACGCATTGTTGCTGCACGGCCAGGCGGGCATCGGCAAGCTGCGTTTCGCGCAGCACCTCGCGCAGGGTCTGCTGTGCGAGGCGCCGCAACCGAACGGCGAGCCGTGCGGCGCGTGCGTGGCCTGCAACTGGTTCGCGCATGGCAATCATCCCGACTACCGCATCGTCGTGCCGGAGGCACTCGCCGCCGAAGCCGGCCTCGCGAACGCCGCAAACGGCGCCGACGACAAGGCCGAAAAAGCCGATGGCGACGAAGGCAAGAAGACCCGCACGCCGAGCAAGGAAATCAAGATCGAACAGATCCGCGGTCTGCTCGACTTCGTCGGCGTCGGTTCGCATCGCGGCGGCGCGCGCGTCGTCGTGCTGTATCCGGCCGAGGCGCTCAACGTCGCGGCCGCCAACGCGTTGCTGAAGACGTTGGAAGAGCCGCCCGCGGGCGTCGTGTTCCTGATGGTGTCGGCGCGCGTCGACCGTTTGCTGCCGACCATCATCAGCCGCTGCCGTCAGTGGCCGATGAGCGTGCCCGCGCCGGACACCGCCGCGCAGTGGCTGGCCGCGCAAGGCGTCGACGACGCCCGCGCGCTACTCGCCGAGGCGGGTGGCGCGCCGCTCGCCGCGCTCGCGCTCGCCAGCGACGAAAACCGTCCGCTGCGCGACTGGACGCTCAAGCAGCTCGCGGCCGGCGCCGGGTGCGACGCATTCGCATGCGGCGAGGCCTTGCAGAAGCTGCCGGTGCCGCTCGTGCTCGGCTGGCTGCAGCGCTGGATGTACGATCTGCTCGCGCAGCGCACCGGCGGCGCGCCGCGCTATTTCCCGCAGGCGTCAGCCGCGCTTACCCGCTGCGCCATCCAGGCCGACGCCAATGCATTCGCGCGTTTTCTGCGCACCGTCACGCGCCAGCGCGCGGTCGAGAACCATCCGTTGAACGCGCGGCTCGTGTTCGAGGAACTGTTCATCGGCTATCGCGCGCTGTTTGCGTGAGCCCGCAGCCGGACAGCCTTCCGTTTTTTTTCATCCAAGCCAACCCGCCATGAGCCTTTTCTACCGCGACGCCACGCTCGACGATCTGCCCGCGATCGTCGCCATCTACAATTCGACGATCCCGTCGCGTCAGGTCACCGCGGACCTCGAGCCGGTCAGCGTCGAGAGCCGGCATGGGTGGTTTCATGCGCACGGCCCGCAGAAGCGGCCGCTGTGGGTGGTCGAAGATCCGAAGCAGGCGGGCCGCGTGATCGCGTGGCTCAGCTTTTCCGATTTTTATGGCCGGCCGGCTTATCAGCGCACCGCCGAAGTCAGCATCTATATCGACGAAAGCGCGCGCGGCCAGGGACTCGGCAAGCAACTGCTGGCGGCGTCGCTCGACGCGGCACCGGGTCTTGGCATCGATACGGTGCTCGGCTTCGTGTTCGGTCACAATGAAGCGAGCGTGCGGCTGTTCCGCGGCTTCGGCTTCGATGCATGGGGCACGCTACCGCGCGTCGCGGTGCTGGATGGCCTCGAGCGCGATCTGGTGATTCTTGGCAAGCGTCTTGCGCACGCGGGTTGAGCACGCTGCGCAAGCAGCGCTACCTGAGCTGTCCCAAGCGGCCCCGGCCACGCCATCGCCCAGCCGCAAGCCCCTTTTTCGCAGGACCTGACCATGTTTGTCGATTCGCACTGCCACATCAACTTCGAAGGACTCGCGGACCGTCTGCCGCAAGTGCTCGAAAACATGCGCAGCCATTCGGTCTCGCACGCGTTGTGCGTGTCCGTGGATCTTGAAACGCTGCCGTCGGTGCTGGACATCGCCAGCCGCTATGACAACGTATACGCGTCGGTCGGCGTGCATCCGGACCACGAGCACATGCGCGAGCCGAGCGTAGCCGAGCTGGTTGAGCTGGCCGGGCACCCGAAGGTCGTCGCGATCGGCGAAACCGGGCTCGATTACTACCGCCTCGAAGGCCGCTCGATCGCCGACATGGAGTGGCAGCGCGAGCGCTTTCGCACGCACATCCGCGCCGCGCACGCGACCAGCAAGCCGTTGATCATCCACACCCGCTCGTCGTCGGAAGATACGTTGCGCATCATGGCCGAGGAGCGCGCCGGCGTGCCGGGCGGCGTCATGCATTGCTTCACCGAACCGTGGGCCATTGCCGAGCAGGCGCTCGCGCAGAATTTTTACATTTCGCTGTCGGGCATCGTCACGTTCAAGAGCGCGACCGATGTGCAGGACGTCGCGCGTCGCGTGCCGCTCGACCGTCTGCTGATCGAAACCGACTCGCCGTATCTCGCGCCGGTGCCGTATCGCGGCAAACCGAATGAACCTGCGTACGTCAGTTATGTCGGACGCTTCATCGCGCAGCAGCGCGAGATGCCGGACGAGGCGCTGGCCGCCGCCACCACGCAAAACTTCTTCAGGCTGTTCGGACTCGCCGCGCCGGACGGAATCTGAGCTAGAAAACAGAGTAACATCAAAGGGATAGGAAGATTTCCTAAAGTACCATATGAAAAAAATTTCGACGTCGTCCGCTGATTTCCAACCGCTGTCCGCCGGGTCGGCCGCCCGGGCTCTCGCGCCGGCGCGCCGTCTCGCGTGCGCCGCCGCGCTCGCGTGCGCGGCGCTCGTCGCGGTGCCCGCGCATGCTGCGCCGATCGACTCGCTGATCAAGTCGGTCAAGTTCGACGACGTCGACGGCGTCAACAAGCTGCTCGCAAAGGGCATGGACCCGAACAGCGTCGACAATCAGGGCATCCCGCTGCTCGTGATCGCCGCGCGCGAGAAATCCGACAAGGTCGCGGCCGCGTTGCTCGCGAATCCGAAGGCCGATATCGAGATTCAGGACAAGGCCGGCGAAAACGCGCTGATGATGGCGTCGCTGGTCGGCGACCTGAACTTCGTCAATCTGCTGATCGCGAAGGACGCCGAGGTCAACAAGAAGGGCTGGGCGCCGCTGCACTACGCGGCCGCGAACGGCCACGACGACATCGTCAAGGTGCTGCTCGACCACTCGGCCTACGTCGACGCGGGCTCGCCGAACGGCACCACGCCGCTGATGATGGCCGCGCGCGGCGGCCACGTTTCCACCGTCAAGCTGCTGCTCGACAACGGCGCGGACCTGTCGGTGAAAAACCAGATCGGGATGACCGCGCTCGATTTTGCCAAGACCTATAAGGAGCCGGACGTCGTCGAAGGGCTCACGGCGCGCATGCAGCAGACGCAGCAGCAGAAGCAGAAGCAATGACGTTTTGTCGGCAGGCGCCTCGCCATGCCGCGCCGCTTTGCAGCCGTTTTGGCCGAGCCGCGCGGCTGCCGGCCTGCTGCCGCCGCGTAAAACAGTGCAGAATGACGACTTTGGCGCGCCGCGTAGCGCGCCGTCCGGACGCGGCAGAAAGACCGCGTGAATAAACAACCCTGGAAAGGAACACCATGCTGCGGGCTTTGATTTTCGCCGGCGCGCTTGCCTTGCCGCTTTCGGCAGCCGCGTTTACGGGAGGCGACCTCAACAAGCTGTGCACCAAGACGGACGTGGCTTCGCGTAGCGCCTGCGCGGCCTACATCGAAGGCGCGGCCGACGGCATCTTCAATACGATCGACGCGATCGGCGGCACCACCGGTCCGCGCGTCGGCCAGTACTTCTGCCTGCCGCCGGATGCGCGCTCGGCGCAGTTGACCGACGCGGTGCGCAAGTACATCGCCGAGAACCCGAACGCCGCGGGCTACAACGCGAGCACGGCGATTTCGCTGGGTCTCGGCAAGGCGTTTCCCTGCAAGAGCGACGGCTGATCGATAACAGCGGGGCATCGAAGAACCCGTTGTAAGACCCAGGCGCCGTCGTGCGCCCCGGATGTCAGTAGTCGCGCAGGCGCGCCGCCGCTCATCGAGCCCGGAGGAAGATGCCCGTTATGCCTACTATCGACGACTTCTACCGCGTGGCGGCCGCGCCGCTGCATACGTGGCTCGGCACGCTGATCGTGACGGCCATCGTAGGGATCGTGGCGAGCGGCATTCACCGCTTCGGCGCGCGCGTCGTGAAGCGTCTCGCGCGGCCGCACGCGCTGACGAGCGTCGTGCTGCGCTACATCGACAAGCCGTCGCTGTTCGCCCTCGTGATCCTCGTGTTCGCGTGGGTCTGGTCAGAGGCGCCCGACACCCTCAATTTCATCGAACCGGTGCGCGACATCACCGGCATCGCGCTGATCGCCGCGCTGACGTGGCTGTCGGTGCGCTCGGCCGCGGCGATCGGCGAAGCGATCATCCGCGCCCATCCGCTCGATTCCTCCGATAACCTGCAGGCGCGCCGCATCCATACGCAGGCGCGCGTGCTCGCGCGCTCGGTGATGATCGTGATCGTGATCATTGGTGTCGGCGGTGCGCTGATGACCTTGCCCAACGTGCGGCAGATCGGCGCGAGCCTGCTGGCGTCGGCGGGTGTCGCCGGTCTGGTCGCCGGTATCGCGGCGCGGCCGGTGCTCGGCAACCTGATCGCCGGTTTGCAGATCGCGCTGTCGCAACCGATCCGCCTCGACGACGTCGTCGTGATCCAGAACGAGTGGGGGCGCATCGAGGAGATCACCGGCACGTACGTGTCGGTGCGGTTGTGGGACCAGCGCCGTCTGATCGTGCCGCTGCAATGGTTTATCGAAAATCCGTTCTCGAACTGGACGCGCAGCAGCTCGCAGATCATCGGCACCGTGTTCCTGTTCGTCGATTACCGGATGCCGCTCGCGCCGCTGCGCGAGGAGCTTGCGCGCATCGTCGAGAACGCGCCCGAGTGGGACCGCCGCGTGCAGGTACTGCAGGTGACGGACTGCACCGAGCGCGCGATGCAGTTGCGCGCGCTCGTCAGCGCGCCCGATTCCGGCCTTGCGTGGGATCTGCGCTGCCGTGTGCGCGAAGGGCTGCTCGATTTCGTTCATCGGCATTACCCGGAATACCTGCCGCGGGCGCGTGCCGAGGTGTCGGCGGAGCTGGAGACCGGTGGCGCTGGCCCGAGCGACTGGCTGCCGCGCAGCCGCCAGGCGCCAGCCGGCAGCACCGCCGCGCATACCGAAGCGGATCCGGTGGCGAGCCGCATCGACCGCACTGGCGCGGGCGAGGTCGCGCAGAAGGCTAAGGAGCAGGCTTAGCAGGGCGTTGCGGATCGCGAATCGCGCGTGGCGAACGGCGACCGCCCTCGGCAAGCCCGGCGACGCGCGGGCACGCCGATTGCTATTAACGGGCGCGCCAAGCCTGCTCAGGTGTCGCATCGCATCGCATCGCAAGAATGACGGAGGACATGCACTATGGGCCGATTGATCGTCGTGTCGAATCGGGTCGCGACGCCGACGGAGACCAAGGGATCGGCGGGTGGACTCGCGGTCGGCGTATTCGGCGCGCTGAAGGATGCGGGCGGCGTCTGGTTCGGCTGGAGCGGCGATGTAGTCAGCGAAACGGTCGCCAACGCGGGGCCGATGCTCCAGCAGGACGGCGCGGTGACCTTCGCAACCGTCGGCCTCACGCGCAAGGACTACGACCAGTACTACCGCGGCTTCTCGAACGCGACGCTGTGGCCGGTATTCCACTATCGCAACGACCTCGCGCGCTACGAGCGCGAGGAGTACGCGGGCTACCGGCGCGTCAACGCGTGGCTCGCTCACAAGCTGGTCAAGCTGCTCGAACCCGACGACATCATCTGGATTCACGACTACCATCTGATCCCGTTTGCCGAGGCGCTGCGCAGCGAGGGCGTGACGAACCGCATCGGTTTCTTCCTGCATATACCGTTTCCCGCGCCGCAGATCCTGCTCAACATTCCGCCGCACGAGGAACTGGTGAAGTCGCTGTCGTGCTACGACCTGCTCGGCTTCCAGACCGCCACCGACCAGCAGGCATTCCACGACTACGTGACGCGTCACGCGCGCGGCACGGTGAGCGCGGACGGCATCGTCGAGGCGTTCGGGCGCAAGCTGCGCACCGGCGTCTACCGGATCGGCGTATTCCCCGACGAAATCGCCGAGCAGGCCAAGCGCTACGAAAGCCGCCAGCACGTGCTCGAGCTGAAGCAAAGCCTCGAGGGGCGCAAGCTGATCATGAGCGTCGACCGGCTCGATTATTCGAAGGGACTGGTCGAGCGTTTTCGCGCGTTCGAGTTGCTGCTCGAACGCTCGCCCGAATGGCGCGGCAACGTCACGCTCGTGCAGATCGCGCCGCCTACGCGCTCGGACGTCGCGACCTATCAGAAGATCCGCCAGGATCTCGAATACGAGGCCGGACGCATCAACGGCCGCTACTCGGGGCTCGACTACACGCCGATCCGCTATCTGAACCAGCAGTACGACCGCTGGAAGCTGATGTCGCTGTTTCGGGAGTCGCAGATCGGCTTCGTCACGCCGCTGCACGACGGCATGAACCTCGTCGCGAAGGAGTACGTGGCCGCGCAGAATCCCGACGATCCCGGCGTGCTCGTGCTGTCGATTTTCGCGGGCGCGGCCGCCGAGCTCTCTGGCGCGCTGCTGGTCAATCCGCACGATGCGATCGGCATGTGCGAAGCCTTGCAACGCGCGCTGCAAATGCCGCTCGACGCTCGCCAGCGGCGTCACGAAATCAACATGGCCGCGCTGCGTGAGAACGATCTCGGGGTGTGGCGCGACAGCTTCCTCAGGGATTTGCGCAGCGTGCCCGTGCGCGGGTCGGGCGAGGGCGGCGGCCACAAATGACGGCGCGGCGACGGCCCAAAGCCCGCGCAAACCCGGCGCGCGGCCGCGTGTCACCGGATGTAAGCCGCTTGTAACAGCACCGAGCAATTGCAAGACCTGCGGCTTTTCGACCGATGCCAGGGAATAATTCCCCGTAACGACGATGCATGCGACGCTTAGGGACCGCGCGCATTGTTCCGACGTCATGGCGCTGTCATACTCGGCGTCGCCGACGGCATCGCGATTGCGCGCCAGCCGCCGGCTCACGGAGACACAATATGAAGATTGCGCAGATCGCCCCGCTGACCGAATCGGTGCCGCCGAAGCTCTACGGCGGCACGGAGCGCGTCGTGTCGTACATCACCGAAGCGCTGGTCGAGCAAGGCCACGACGTGACGCTGTTCGCGAGCGGCGACTCCGTCACGAGCGCGAAGCTCGAAGCGGTGTGGCCGCGCGCGCTGCGGCTCGATCCGGGCATTCGCGACCGCATCGCGCCGCATATGCTGTTGATGGAACTCGTGCGCCGCCAGGCCGAAGAGTTCGACGTGCTGCATTTCCACCTCGACTACTACTCGTTCTCGGTATTCAAGCGGCAGGACACGCCGTTCGTCACGACGATGCACGGCCGGCTCGATCTGCCCGAGCAGCAGCCGGTGTTCGACACGTTCAACACCGCGCCCGTGATCTCCATTTCGAACGCGCAGCGTCATCCGCTGCCGCAGGCGCGCTGGCTCACCACGGTCTATCACGGCCTGCCGGCGCAGCTCTATACGCCACAACCGGTCGAGCAGAAGTACCTCGCGTTTCTCGGCCGGATTTCGCCGGAAAAGCGCGTCGATACAGCGATCCGCATCGCCGGCCGCTGCGGCATGCCGATCCGTATCGCCGCCAAGGTGGATGCGGCCGATCGCGAGTACTTCGAGCGCGATATCCGGCCGTTGCTCGACCTGCCGTACGTCGAGTACGTCGGCGAGATTGCCGATCATCAGAAGGCCGAGTTTCTGTCGGGCGCGCATGCACTGCTGTTTCCGATCGACTGGCCGGAGCCGTTCGGTCTCGTGATGATCGAGGCGATGGCTTGCGGCACGCCGGTGATCGCGTTCAACCGCGGCTCGGTGCCCGAAGTGCTCGAAGAGGGCGTGACCGGGTTCATCGTCGAGGACGAGATCGGCGCGGTGGCGGCCGTGAACCGGCTGCACAAGGTGTCGCGCGCGGGCGTGCGGCGGCGTTTCGAGGAGCGCTTCACGTCGCACCGGATGGCGCGTGAGTATGTGGAGGCCTATCAGTTGGTGATTCGCGCACAGAAGCGCTCGAGGTTCAAGGTGGTCGATTCGTCGGGCCGTTGATGCGGGATCGTTGGGACGTGTCGAAGTGAAGGACGGCGGTGCGCGATGCGCGGCGCCGTTTTTTTGCGCGCGAGTTTTTCCGTTCCCGAGCGTCGGCATCGGCATACACAACAAAAAGACCGCGCGACGACCCGCACAGGGTCCACCGCGCGGCCTTCGCCGCGATGCGCGCAAGTGATCAGTGAAGCGCGCCGATGAGCGCGCTCAGATCTTCAGCCGCGTGACCTTCGTGCCTTGCAGCGAGACGTCGCCCATCAGGCCCGCGTTCGTCAACACGAAAACCTGCACCGGCGCGGTGGCCGTGGTCGTGTCGACGGCGCCATTCGCGCCGATCTTCACGAGCGCGACCGATGCATCGACGCCGGCCGACCAGCCGTTCGCGTTGCGGAATTTGTCGAGCGAATCCTGCGTCATGAACAGGAAGATGATCGCCTTCGACTGCGCGCCCGCCTGCAGGCCGAACGAGCCCGACGCGGTGCTGTAGTAGCCGACCGTCGCGCCGCCCACCCGCAATGCGCCTTCGCCATACTGGCCGCCGACGATCAAGCCCGCCTGCAGCACCGACGGGAACACCAGCACGCCGCGCGCCTTCGACACCAGCTCGCGCGAGCCCGGCACGGTCGTGAATAGCTTGGACAGCGTGCCATCGACGCTGGCGTCGATCGACTGTCGTTTCGAGGCGTCGACATGAGCATTGTCCGGCGTGTTGCCCGTCGTCGTGCAGCCGGCGAGTGCAAGGCCTCCGAAAGCAAGCGCAGCGGTCGTCTTCAACATGAAGTGTCGTCTTTGCATCGTTTTTCTCCGTCATGGATCCGGGGCGCAACCGTGGTGGTGTCGCCTGGTTGCCTTTGAGTTATAACACAGGATGGTGCAAAAGGCGCGTTGCGTGACAACGCGAAAAGCCTTATGGAACAAGGGTTTGGGCTGATCCCAAGAGGTCTTCACAGTAAATTTGACCGGTCTTGCGCGCGACTTCGGAGCACGCGTCGAGCGACGATCGGAGGGGCGACGCCGAACAGCGCCCGAGCCGCGACGATTGTGGAGACGCTTCGGCGCGGCCGCACGATGCGCCGTTTTTTACCGATTTTCGCGTCGCGCGGCGGCACATCGACATGGCAATGAGAGTGTTGTGTCGGCGCAGCAAATTGCGGCGAAGTGCAAGCGGCGCGGCCGCCGCTCACCCGTGATTCGCCGGACTCTTGACCGCCGGCGGGCGCCGCAGCGCGCGGCGCACCATGCCGATGATCACGCCGATCGCGAACAGGATAGCCGCCGGCACGATCCAATAGCCGACGAACGCGTGCCACAGATAGGCGAATAGCGTCGAGCGGCGCACGCTGTATTCGTTGATCGCGTCCTGCTGGCGCGGCGCGTTGGCGGCCAGCACGTCGGCCGGGCAACCGGCCGCCTTGGCCTCGTCGGGCTTGCCATGGCAATGCGCGGGCGCCCCGGCGGCGCGCTGCGCGGCGGTGAAATTCCAGGTGGTCAGCGCGCGGTCGAGATCGACCGCGTTGTACGACATTTCCTCGCGGATCTCGTTGACCGCGACGATCGCCACAGGCACGGCCCAGAATATGATGACCAGCAACCACCGCCTTAACCAGCGGTTTTTGTGCTTCGATACCATCCTTGCCTCCGATCGATGCTCAGTAGCACCAACGACAAGATGGCGGCCCGCGTAGTTGATTGGTTCTATATGAGTGGGGGTGGGCCGTCTCCGCAGCCATCATAGAAGAAAACGGTGCGTTGCGGCGGGTGGACGACGAAGCGGGGGGACTCGATCGGAGCGCCGCGTGGGCGCAACGATGCGCCGGCGCCGCGTCGATCGGAGGGCGCCGGCGTGGGGGACGGCTACGCCTGCCGCTCAGTTGGCCGGCGCTGAGGAGGACAGGCAGGTCTTCATGAAGGCCTTGCGGTCGTCGCCCTTCTTGTCGGCCGCCTGCTTGTTGCACACCTTCATCTTGTCCTGCTGGCTCATCGGCGCGGCGGCGGCCGGCTTTGCGGAAAGACAGGTTTGCATGAACGCCTTGCGCGCGTCGCCTTTCTTGTCGCCGGCCTGCTTGTTGCAGTCGGCCATCTTGGTCTGTTGGCTGTTCTGCGCAAACGCCGGTGATACGAGTACCGCGCCCAACATCAGCGTGGCGATAGCGGATTGGATCTTCATGGGACACTCCATCGGTGGTGAAAACGTTTCTGGTCGTTCATGCGCGCGGGCGACGACGGCATCCATGGGCCCATCGGCGCATCCATTATGGCAAATGCCGTCTGCGAGAACGGCTCAAAATGCATTCCGGTTGACAGCGGTCCGCGCTCGTTTTCCCTGAGCAGCGTGGCGCAACCGGCGCTGCGGCGTTTGAAACAATCGAATGAACGAGAGCGCGAATTTTGTCATGCAATGCAGATTGCCCGGGGCGATTATTTCAAGCTCATTGAAACGAAATTCCGGTTTCTGATATTTTGATCTATGGTTAAGAGGCAATGAGAATTTTCATATTGCTGCGAATGCAACTGAATAGAAAATAGGCATGAAATTCGGTAGTCGCCGCTATCCTCAACTGCGCTCCGGGGCATGCCGCTCCCTGCCAACCCTCAACCTCGCGAGGAGACTTACCATGCATTACCTGTTGATGTACGAGTTGGTACCCGACTATCTGGAGCGGCGCGGCGAGCACCGCGACGCGCATCTGAAACTCGCATGGGCCGCCGCCGAGCGCGGCGAACTGCTGCTGGCCGGCGCGCTCGCGGAACCCACGGACGGTGCGGTGCTGCTCTTCACCGGCGCGTCGCCTGCGGTCGCGGAGGCCTTTGCCACAGCCGATCCGTACGTACTCTGCGGACTGGTCACGCGTTGGCGCGTGCGCGAATGGACCACGGTCGTCGGCGAGCACGCATCGAAACCAGTGCGCCCGTAAGGGCTTCGAAGCGACTGCGTCGCTTCTGTCACGCCTCGAACTCCGCGCATGCGCGGCGGCCGCGTGCGCGCCTCCCGTTGCCTCCATGTCACCGCGCGGGCGCGTCACAGTCCTTTCGCCGACGCTCGAAACCGATGTTCACATCAACCATCAAAGCGCATAGAAATGCATGCTGGATCGGCAATTACATTTCTAAAACCCATTCTGATCGATCATGCGGTATTGTGCTTTGCAATAGACAGATCCGATGCCGGATAAGCAGCATCTTCTGTTACGGCAATACGAGAATCGACGCAGCGAAACGGACAAGATTGTTTCTATCCGTAACACTTGTCTCAACTGTACTCATGCAAAGATTGGAATGGTATGCTTCGTGCACAAATTTTCCCATGCACGAGTGAGACCGCGTTTTGTGCTTCGTAATAGGGAAGAGCCGCACCACGTGTGGGCGGGCTGCTCCAGCGAGCCGAACGGACCAAACAAATTTGTGCAACCGAGGGCCGCACACGGGTCGTGAACGCTGAGAATCCGTGGCAGGCCCAACGCCGCGGCCAGGCCAGGCCGCGTGGAGAAAATCCAATGTTTTTCGATGAGCTAAACAACGACGAATGGGCGCTGCTCGCGCCGCTCGTCTCCGACGAGCCGGCCGTCCGTCTGAACCGGCGCGGCCGGCCGCGCGCCGAACCGCGCATCGTGACGAATGCGGTGCTGTGGATCTTGACCACCGGCGAGCCGTGGTCGAAGCTGCCGGGCCGCTATCCGTCGGGTCCCACCTGCCGCCGCCGCTTCGAAGAGTGGCAACTGAACGGCACACTGCTGGAGATGGTCCGGCTGCTGTCGCAAAGCGGGCGCACGTTCGCGTACATTCCCCAACCGGCGCCGCCCGTTACGGCCAGACCCGCGGCACCGGTTGCGCAAACCCCGAGCCCGCGCGAAGACAATAATCTGCGCGGCGTGTCCTGGAAGAGTCCCGACTCGTGGCAGGCGCCCGGCGTCGGGAGCGCGCTGAGCCAATGGCGTACGGCCGATCCGATCGGCGACATCACGCGGCAATTGTCGGGGCTTGCGCCGGCGGCGGCGCCGGCGAGCGCGGTGGCGACATCGGCGTTCGCGACGTCCGCAGTGGCGACGTCCGCGACGGCGGCGGAGATGCGCGTCGAACCGGCCGCGTCCGGCACGGTCGAGCCCATCGCGGCCGACGACCCGATCTCGTCGCTGACGATGGGCCTCGCCCCGCGCGGCATGCAAGTCGCCGATTCGCGCGGTTATCTGATCTACGTGGTGGTCGAGGAAGTGCCGAATGCGATGTATCGCGGGTGGGCGGAGATCATCAGGGACGGCAAGCGCGTCGAGCGCTCCGGCCTCGTCGGCCCGCGCTTCGCGGATGCGCAGCACGCACAGCAGTTCGCGCTCGACTGGGCGCGTCAGTGGATCGATCGCGAATGCGCGACCGACGCGGCGGCCACGATGATGGTCCACGCAACGGCCGCGCCCGCGTCGGCGAACCTTGCGCAGCGGTCTGCGGACCGTTCGTCGTCAGGCCTGCGTCATGCGCCGGAACCGGCGTCGGTCAATGGCATCGCCAATCACCCGGGCAATCACGGCGCGCCGTTGCACGGGCCGCTGAAGCCATCACCGAATGCATTGCGCGGGCCGCTGCGCCGCTATCCGTCGGACACCGCGACCGCGACCGCGAACGGGGCAAGTACGCCCACGGTGACGACCGACAGCGGCACCGCGGAGCGCTTTTCCGCAACCTACAAAGAACTCATCTCATACGTGGGATGAGCCCGGCGGTCCCCGCGGCTGCTTTGCGGCGCCGCAGGTTCCCGCTTCGTCATTGCGACCGGTCGCGCCTCATTGCCTTCCGTACGTATCGTCGAAGCGCACGATATCGTCTTCGCCGAGGTACGAACCCGACTGCACCTCGATCATTTCGAGCGGCATCTTGCCCGGGTTTTCGAGGCGATGCGTAACGCCGAGCGGGATATAGGCCGACTCGTTTTCGGACACGATAAAGCGTTCGTCGCCGCGCGTGACGAGCGCGGTGCCGCGCACGACGATCCAGTGCTCCGCGCGGTGATGATGCATCTGCAGCGACAACCGCGCGCCCGGCTTCACGACGATCCGCTTGACCTGGAAGCGCTCGCCGGTGTCGACGGAATCGTAGTTGCCCCACGGCCGATGCACCTTGCGATGATTGGCCGCTTCGAGCCCGCCATCCTCGCGAATCCGGTTGACGATCTTCTTGACGTCCTGCACGCGCGACTTGTCGGCTACCAGAATCGCATCGGCGGTCTCGACGACGACGAGATCCTGCGTGCCGACGCAGGCAATCAGTCGTCCTTCCGAATGCGCGAAGGTGGAGTTCGCGCCTTCGAACATCACGCGGCCGCGGCTCACGTTGCGATCGGGGTCCTTCTCGCTGATGTCCCAGATCGCGTCCCACGAACCGACGTCGGACCAGCCGGCCGTAAGCGGCACGACCACGCCCGACGCGGTGCTCTGATCGGCGCCGAGCTTTTCCATCACCGCGTAGTCGATCGAATTCGACGGCGAGCCGCTGAACGCATCGCGTTGCAGCCGGAAGAAGTCGCCGTCCGCCGTGCTGCCCGCGAAGGCCGATTCGCATGCTTCGTAAATGGCCGGCTGAAAATGGCGGATCGCTTTGAGCCACGTCGATGCGCGCATGATGAAAATACCGCTGTTCCACCAGTATTCGCGTGATTCGACATAGTGCTGCGCGAGTTCCAGATGCGGCTTTTCGACGAAACGGTCGAGGCGATGCGCGACGGGGCGAGCTGCTGCTGCGGTCTGCACATCGTCAGAACCGAGCGGCGCGCCGATGCGGATATAGCCGTAGCCGGTTTCGGCACGCGTCGGCACGATTCCCATGGTGACGATATGGCCAGCGGCCGCATGCTGTACGCCGGCGGCGAGCGCCGCGTGAAATCCTGCGCTGTCGGTGACCGCGTGATCGGCGGGCATCACGACCATGATGCCGTCTTCGTCCTGCGCGGCGACGGACAACGCGGCCACCGTCAACGCGGGCGCGGTGTCACGGCCCACGGGTTCGAGTATCAGCCGGCTCGGCCTGGCGCTCGTGCGCAGTTGTTCGGCCGTCGTGAAGCGCTGTTCTTCGTTGGCGACGACCACGAGCTGGCCGGCAAGCGGATAACCGGCTTCGAGCCCATCGAGACGGCGGGTCGTCGATTGCAGCAGCGACTCTTCGCCGAGCAGGCCGATCAGCTGCTTCGGATGCTGCTCGCGCGACATCGGCCACAGCCGGGTGCCCGAGCCGCCCGCGAGAATCACGGGATGAACCTTCAGCTGGACGCTGGTTGCGGTTGAGGGCATGGGCGATTGGGCGGGGGTGGGCCGGGTGCCGGCAGGCGTGACCGGGGCCGGAGCTGTCATGGTGAACTCTCCTCGAGGCTGAATGAATGCGTCGAGTTTTATCACGAAGTCGCGAATCAATAAAAGCGCGTTAAATACAATTCCGATAAAAGGCGCGTCGAATTTATTCGAAATTCACCAAAAAATGTCTCGCCGATTTATTAAAAATAAAAATTACCTGAAAAAAATCAGCAAGCATTTTTTTCGCTTAATGATGCGCAAGAATGACAGCACGAGTGGGGCCCGAGCCTCGCGCCCAGAACTGTTGGCAAAGCGAAAGCTTCTGTGCGAAAGCGCTCGAATGGGCTGCCCGGAATCTTCTGTCAGGCCGTATTGCGGCAACAATTGCCGCGCAAAATGCATAAAAAATACCGAAATTTTGACCGATACAATTTGAGATTTTTTGCGGTCTTGTCGTGGGAATTTTAATACCGCTTTATTGATGTATGAACAAGGGTATTCACTCATTCGCATTCGGAATTTGCGGTCTGGCCATTCAGGCTCATTCAGTCCAATCGCGCCGCCAGGCAGATCGGAAATAAAAAAGCCCAACGATGAAACCCGCATGCAACACCCATTTCAACCAACCGACGGATCGCACTTGACTGACGAACAGAGGGGTGGCGCATGCTGAGCGTTCTAGCGAGAATCATCGACATCGCCATGGTCGCGCTCGCCGCGGTGCTGGCGGCGGGCGTGCACAGCGGCAGAGTGGTATGGCTCGACGATATGCAAAGCGTGTCGCTTGCGTTCGGCTGCCTGCTCGTGGTGGTGTTCTTCCCGGCGCTCGGCATCTATCAGTCGTGGCGCGGCAAGCCGCTCTACGATCTGCTGTCGCGCGTCACGGGCGGCTGGCTGATGGTCGAAGTGACCGGCGTGCTGATCAGCTTCAGCGTGCACCGCGCCGACAGCCTGTCGCGGCTGTGGCTCGTTTACTGGGCGCTCGCGTCGATCGTGCTGCTGGTCGTCACGAAGGTGATCGTCTATTCGATTCTGCGCGGGCTGCGCCGCGAGGGCTTCAATCAGCGCGCGGTCGCGATCGTCGGCGGCGCGCCGTACGGCCGCTTCCTGATCGAACAGATGCTCGGCCGTCCCGAAGCTGGCTTCAAGCCCGTCGTCGTGTTCGACGAGGACGGCACGATCAATCCTTACGAAGACCCGGACGCGGCGCACGCGGTCGCGGGCGTGCCGCTCGAGCGCGACTATCAGCGCATGATCGAACTGGTACGGCAGCGCGCGATCCGCGAGTTGTGGCTCGCGCTGCCGATCTCGAAGGAGAAGGCGATCCATCGCTTCGTGATGGATCTGCGCAACGACTTCGTGAACATCCGTTTTATCCCGGACGTCGGCAGCCTCACGCTGTTCAATCAGCCGATGGTCGAGCTGCTCGGCGTGCCCGCGATCAATCTGGCCGCCTCGCCGATCACCGATCTGCGCGTGCTGCCCAAACGCGTGTTCGACAGTGTGTTCGCGCTGGGCGCGCTGACCGCGCTCGCGCCGCTGATGCTCGCGATCGCGCTGATGGTGAAGCTCAGCTCGCCGGGGCCGGTGTTTTTCCGCCAGCGGCGCAAGGGCATCGACGGCCGCGAGTTCGAGATCTTCAAGTTCCGCTCGATGAAGGTCCACAAGGAAGCGGCCGGCAAGATCACCCAGGCGACGCGGCGCGATCCACGCATCACCGCGGTCGGTGCGTTCCTGCGCCGCACCAGCCTCGACGAGCTGCCGCAGTTCATCAATGTGCTGCGCGGCGAGATGTCGGTGGTAGGTCCGCGTCCGCATGCGCTCGAACACGACGACATCTACAAGGATCTGGTGAAGGGCTACATGTACCGCTACCGGATCAAGCCGGGCATTACCGGCTGGGCGCAGATCAACGGTTATCGCGGCGAAACCGATCGCATCGAAAAGATGATGGGCCGCGTAAAGCTCGATCTGTACTACATGCAGCACTGGACCTTCTGGCTCGACATCAAGATCGTCGTGCTGACGCTGTGGAAGGGCTTCGCGGGCAGCAACGCCTATTGAACGCGGGGCGCCGGGCCGCGCCGATGCCACGCATCGCGCGAGCGCATTCCTGAATCAACTTTTTTACCGAGGTGCAATCCATGAACCTGACGATCATCGGTAGCGGCTATGTCGGCCTCGTGACCGGCGCGTGTCTGGCCGACATCGGCCACGACGTGTTCTGTCTCGACGTCGACGCGCGCAAGATCGACGTGCTCAACAACGGCGGCGTGCCGATCCACGAGCCGGGGCTGCAGGAGATCATCGCGCGCAATCGCCGCGCGAAGCGCCTGACGTTCTCCACCGACGTCGAGGCCGCGGTCGCGCACGGCGACATCCAGTTCATCGCGGTCGGCACGCCGGCCGACGAGGACGGTTCCGCCGATCTGCAATACGTGCTCGCGGCCGCGCGCAACATCGGCCGCCATATGACCGGCTTCAAGGTGATCGTCGACAAATCGACGGTGCCGGTCGGCACTGCCTCGCGCGTGCGCGAAGTGGTCGCCGCCGAGCTGGCCGCGCGCGGCGTCGAGCAGATGTTCTCGGTCGTGTCGAATCCGGAGTTCCTGAAGGAGGGCGCGGCCGTCGAAGACTTCACGCGGCCCGATCGCATCGTGCTCGGCTGCGACGAGGACGTGCCCGGCGAAAAGGCGCGCGAACTGATGAAGCGCCTGTATGCGCCGTTCAACCGCAATCGCGAGCGCACACTGTATATGGACGTGCGTTCGGCCGAATTCACCAAGTACGCGGCCAACGCAATGCTCGCGACGCGCATCTCGTACATGAACGAGCTCGCGAATCTGGCCGATCGCGTCGGCGCGGATATCGAGGCGGTGCGCCGCGGCATCGGTTCCGATCCGCGCATCGGCTATGACTTCCTCTACGCGGGTTGCGGCTATGGCGGCTCCTGTTTTCCGAAAGACGTGCAGGCGCTGATCCGCACCGCGGCCGATCACAACGCGAACCTGCGCATTCTCGAAGCCGTGGAAGCGGTCAACGATGCGCAGAAGCAGATCCTCGCGCAGAAGATCGTCGCGCGTCTCGGCGAGGATCTGTCGGACCGCACGTTCGGCGTCTGGGGTCTCGCATTCAAGCCGAACACCGACGACATGCGCGCGGCGCCGAGCCGCGAGCTGATCGCCGGGCTGCTGGGCCGTGGCGCGCGCGTGAAGGCCTACGACCCGGTCTCGATCGACGAAGCGAAGCGCGTGCTCGCGCTCGATCTGAAGGACGTGCCGCAGCAGCATGCGCGACTTTCGTTCGTGAGTGAAGAGATGGAAGCGGCGAGCGGCGTCGATGCGCTCGTGATCCTGACCGAATGGAAGGTCTTCAAGAGTCCTGATTTCGATGCGCTCAAGCGCATGCTGAAGACCCCGCTGATTTTCGATGGCCGCAATCTGTACGAGCCGGACGTGCTGCTCGAACTCGGCATCGAGTATCACGCGATCGGCCGGCGGCATGCGTTGCGCAACGCGCCGGCGCGTGTCGGCGCGAAAGGTTCGATGCAGGCGGCGGACCTCGCCGCGACGGCAGCCTCCGGCCGCTGAAGCCGCCGCGATCGCCGCGCGAGAGAGTCCGCCATGTTCGACAACGTTCTGATCGTGTGCCACGCCAACGTGTGCCGCTCGCCCGCCGCCGAGATGCTGTTCAAGGCGAGCCAGGCGCGCGCGCCGCGCTCGGGGGCCGCACCTATCGCGTTTCATTCGGCGGGCATTCGTGCGGTGAACGGCCACGGCATGGACCCGGTGATGCGGCGCCTGCTCGAAGAGCGCGGCGTCGCGGCCGGCGTTCACCACGCGCGGCGCCTCGAGCGATCGCTCGTGCGCGCGGCAGATCTCGTGCTGGTGACCGAGCGCGCGCAGGTGAGCGAGGTCGAAGCGCTCGATCCGTCCGCGCGCGGCAAGGTCTATCCGCTCGGCAAGTGGGAAGCCGATTCGGACGTCGCCGATCCGCACGGCGGCGCGGAAGACGAATACAGGGAGAGTCTCGTGCTCATCGAACATCTGGTCATGGGATGGCTGAAAAAAATATGCTGAAGAAACCCCGCATCGAAAACTCATTCGCGAGCTTGCGCACGAAGCTCGCCGCCTCACTTCTGCTGACGTCCTTTCTGTCGGCCTGCGCGACCGCACCGGGCAATTACCTCGACACGTCGCGGCTCAAGGACAACGATCAGGCGCCGAGCGAAACCTATCCGGTCCATCTGATCGACGCGAACCTGATCATGGCGCTGGCGCAAGCCGCCGCCGCGAAAACCCAGCCGTTGCCGCCGTCGGCGCTGTCCGATCCGTCGCTGTACGTGTACCACCTCGCGCCGCAGGACATTCTCGGCATCACCGTGTGGGATCACCCCGAGCTGACCACGCCGCAGGGCAGTACCTTGTCCTCGGGCGGCAATACCACGCAGACGATCGCGGGTGCGTTGCAGCAGCCGTATACGGCCGCGCTGCCGGGCCAGGCCGATCCGTACGGCCAGACCATCGCCGCCGACGGCACGATCTTTTTCCCGTTCGTCGGCCGCATCCAGGCCGCGGGCAAGACCACGACCGAGCTGCGCGATCAGCTCGCCGCCCGCCTCGTGCCATATATCCGCAATCCGCAGGTCGACGTGCGCGTGCTGTCGTATCGCGGCCAGAAGGTGCAGGTCACGGGCGAAGTGAAGCAGCCGGGACCGCTCGCGGTCAGCGACGTGCCGCTGAAGCTGGTCGACGCGATCACGCGCTCGGGCGGCACGAACCCGGACGCCGACATCCAGCGCGTGCGACTCACGCGCAACCACAAGCTCTATGTGCTCAATGCCGATCGCATGCTCGATCAGGGCGATACCACCCAGGACGTGATGCTGCAGAACGGCGACGTGATCAACGTGCCGGACCGCACCGACAGCCGCATCTTCGTGCTGGGCGAAGTGAAGACGCCGATCCAGGTGCCGATCGTGCGCGGCCGTATGACGATCGCCGACGCGCTCACGCAAGGGGGCGGCATCCTCAACACCGACGCCAATCCGCGCCAGATCTACGTGATGCGCGGCATGCGCGAGCATCCGACCACGCCCGAGGTGTTCCGCCTCGACATGACGCAGCCGGACTCGATCATGCTGTCCTCGCAGTTCCAGTTGCAGCCGCTCGACGTCGTGTACGTGGGCACCGCCGCGTCGACCACGTTCAACCGTGTGTTGCAGCAGGTGCTGCCGAGCGTGCAGACGCTGTTCTATCTGAAGCAGCTGACGCGCTGAACGTTTGGGCAGTAACGTCCCGCGCCGCTGTTGTCCGGGCGGTGCGGGACGCGCAACGAAAGCAGCAGTACCGCTGACGCGAAAGCCGAAGCCAACGACACGGGATGGAACAGTGAGCAATCAACTCTCTCCACACATGGCTGGTCCGATCAAGACCGAAGAAGAAGACGTCGTCCTCGGACAACTGGTGCAGGTGATCCTCGACGACATCTGGTGGCTGCTCGCGATCACCGCGATCATCGTCGCGATGGCGGTCGCGTACTGCTACCTCGCCAGGCCGACTTATTCGGCCGATGCGCACGTGCGCGTCGAGCAGTCCGACAGCATGTCGCAGGCGCTCACGCAAACGCAGACCGGCGCCGCGATCACCAGCGGCTCGACGTCGCTGCCGACCGACGCCGAGATCGAAATCATCAAGAGCCGTGGCGTGGTCGCGCCGGTCGTGCAGCAGCTGAAGCTGAACTTCAGCGTTACGCCGAAGACGATCCCGCTGCTCGGCAACATCGCCGCGCGCCTCGCGACGCCGGGCCAGCCCGCGCGCGCGTGGCTGGGGCTCACGTCCTACGCATGGGGCGGAGAAAAAGTCGACGTCGATTCGATCGACGTGACGCCGTCGCTCGAAGGCGAGAAGCTGCTGCTGCGCGTGATCGACGCGCAGCACTATGAACTGTTCGCGCCGAACGGCTCGCTGCTGCTGCGCGGCCAGGTCGGGCAGCAGGCGCAGGGCGGGGGCGTGACGATGGTCGTCAACACGCTGGTCGCGCGCCCCGGGCAGGAGTTCACCATCGTGCGCTCGAACGATCTCGATGCGATCACCGCGTTCCAGTCGGCGATCACGGTGCAGGAGCAGGGCAAGCAGACCGGCGTGATCCAGATCTCGCTGGAGGACAAGAGTCCCGAGCATGCGGCGCTCGTCGCCAATGCGCTCGCGCAGTCGTATCTGCGCGAGCACGTGTCGAACAAGCAGGCCGACGCAAGCAAGATGCTCGACTTCCTGAAGAGCGAGGAGCCGCGCCTGAAGGCCGATCTCGAACGCGCCGAGGCCGCGCTGACCGCCTATCAACGTCAGTCCGGCTCCATCAACGCGAGCGACGAGGCGAAGGTCTACCTCGAAGGCAGCGTGCAATACGAACAGCAGATCGCCGCGTTGCGTCTGCAGATGACGCAGCTCGCCGAGCGCTACGGCGACGACCATCCGACGCTCGTCGCGGCGCGTCAGCAGATGGCCGAATTGCAGGCGCAGCGCACCAAATACGCGGACCGCTTCCGCGATCTGCCGGCCACCGAAGTGAAGGCCGTGCAGTTGCAGCGCGACGCGAAGGTCGCTGAAGACATCTACGTGCTGCTGCTCAATCGCGTGCAGGAGCTGTCGGTGCAGAAGGCGGGCACCGGCGGCAACGTCCATATCGTCGACGCCGCGCTGCGCCCCGGCGCGCCGGTCAAGCCGAAGAAGATGCTGATCATCTCCGCGGCCGTGATTCTCGGGCTGATCGCGGGCACCGGTTTCGTGTTCCTGCGCCGCAATCTGTTCAAGGGCATCGACGACCCCGATCACGTCGAGCGCGCGTTCCATCTGCCGGTGTTCGGCCTCGTGCCGCAAAGCGCCGAGCAGGTGCAACTCGAAAACAGCTATGCACGGGGCGGCGAACGGCTGCATCCGGTGCTTGCGAACGCGCGGCCGAAGGACGTGACGATCGAAAGTCTGCGCAGCCTGCGCACCGCGATGCAGTTCACGCTGATGGACGCGCGCAACCGCATCGTCATGCTGACGGGGCCGATGGCCGGCGTCGGCAAGAGCTTCCTCAGCGTGAACCTTGCGATGCTGCTCGCCCATTCGGGCAAGCGCGTGCTGCTGATCGACGGCGACATGCGGCGCGGCACGCTCGAACGTCAGGTCGGCGGCATGCAGGAGAACGGCATGTCCGAGTTGCTGAGCGGCCAGATCTCGCTGGAGGAGGCGATTCGCGGTTCGAGCATCGAAGGCCTGAGCTTCATTTCGTGCGGCCGCCGTCCGCCGAATCCGTCCGAGCTGCTGATGTCGCCGCGTCTGCCGCAGTATCTCGACGGCCTCGCGAAGCGCTACGACGTGATCCTGATCGACACGCCGCCGGTGCTCGCGGTGACCGATGCGTCGATCATCGGCGCGTATGCGGGCTCGACGTTCTTCGTGATGCGCTCGGGCATGCATAGCGAGCTCGAGCTGGCCGATGCGCTGAAACGCCTGCGCTCGGCGGGCGTCCACGTGCAGGGCGGCATCTTCAACGGCATGCCGGCGCGCTCGCGGGGCGGCTACGACCGCGGCTACGCGGCGACTCAGGCATACCTGAGCACGTGACGCGGACTCCGCAGCCCAGCACCGACTTCTGCACGACAGGAACAGAGGAGATCACGATGAAACTGACGGTACTGGTACCGACTTATCGCCGCCCGGCCGATCTGGCGCGCTGCCTCGCGGCGCTCGAACGGCAATCGCGCGCGCCCGACGAAGTGATCGTGGTCGCGCGCGTCGACGACGACGCGACCCATGCGTGCCTGCGCGATCCGTCCACGGGCGGCCGCCTGCCGCTCGTGATCGCGCCGGTGGACATACCCGGCCAGGTCGCGGCGCTGAATCGCGGGCTCGACGCCGCGAGCGGCGACGTGATCGCGATCACCGACGACGACGCCGCGCCGCGTCGCGACTGGGTCGAGCGCGTCGCGGCCGCGTTCGAAGCCGATGCGCGCCTCGGCGCGCTGGGCGGGCGCGACTGGGTGCACGAAAAAGGCCGCGTGCTCGACGGCGAGCGGCCGCTGGTCGGCAAGGTGACCGCGCACGGCAAGATCATCGGCAATCATCATCTGGGCGTGGGGGCCGCGCGCGAGGTCGACATCCTGAAGGGCGCCAACATGAGCTACCGGCGCGAAGCGGTGCGCACGATCCGCTTCGACGCGCGTCTGCGCGGCGCGGGCGCGCAGGTGCACAACGACATGGCGTTCAGCCTCGCGGTGAAAAACGCGGGCTGGAAGCTCGTGTACGACCCGCAGATCGCGGTCGATCATTTCCCGGCCGAGCGTTTCGACGACGACAGACGCGACGCGCAGACGATGGCCGCGCTGCGCAACGCCGCGTTCAACTTCCATCTGATCCTGCGCGACCAGTTGCCGCCGCTGCGCCGCGAAGCCGCGTGGTGGTGGTGGACGCTGGTCGGCACACGGCTTTATCCGGGCCTCACCCATGCGGCGCTCGCTCTGCTGTCGAAGCAGGCGCAGTTGAGGCTGTCGCGCTGGCGCGAGGTTCGCGCAGGCGCCCATGAGGCGCGGCGCGCGCTGTCGAAGAGCGGAGTGTCCGCATGAGTACGAAGGTTCACGTTCATCTCTTTTACGGCGCCGATCCGCGTTTTTATCGCAAGGGCGACGATATCGGCTGCCTGTACGGTTATCACCATGCGCAGTCCGAAGCATTTGCGCTGACCTATTCGCAGGACGCGCGCGAAAGCCGGCCCGTGCGGCTCGTACGGCGCGCGCTGAAGGCCGCGCTCGGCTTCGATTTCATCCATACGTGGCGCAATCGCGCGGAGATGCTGCGCTCGGACGTGATCTGGACGCATACCGAGCAGGAATGGCTGTCCGCCGCGCTGATGCTGCTGCTGTGCGGGCGCAAGGCGGGGCCGGGCGCGTCGCCGCTGCTGCTCGCGCAAAGCGTGTGGCTGCTCGACAAGTGGCCGTCGTACGGCATCGTGCGCAGCTGGTTGTATCGCAAGCTGATGACGCGGGCGGATCGGCTGACCACGCTCGCGAGCGAAAACGCCGGCTTGTGCCGGGACTATTTTCATCGCGACGCGACGCCGCTGCTGTACGGCCTGAACACGCGCGACTTTCCGGTCACCCCGCCGACGCACTGGTCGCCGCGCACGCCGCTGCGCATCGCGGCGATCGGCAACGATCGCGACCGCGACTGGGAGACGCTGATCAAGGCGTTCGGCAGCGATCCGCGCTACACGGTGAAGCTCGCGACGCGGCGGCGCATTCCCGCGTCGCTGCGCGCGTCGAATGTCGAGATCGCGCTGTTTTCTGGCATCAAAAAGCAGCACGAGCTGTACGACTGGGCCGACGTGATCGTCGTGCCGCTGCGGCCGAACTCGCACGCGTCGGGTATCACGGTGATGCTCGAAGCGGCGGCGGTCGGCAAGCCGATGGTCGCGACCGACGTCGGCGCGCTGCGCGATTATTTCCCCGCCGACGAAGCCGCCTACGTGCCGCCGTTCAATCCGCAGGCACTGCGCGATGCGCTCGACCGGCTCGCCGCGGAGCCCACCGAAGCGCTGCGCCAGGCGCAGGCAGCCGCGGCCGGTCTGCTCGCGCGCGATCTGACCACCCAGCACTACGCGATGCAGCACGTGCGGATCACGCGCGAGATGCTGAGCGCGCGCGGGCAGGCGAGCGCGCACGCCGGCGCGGCCACGCATGCGCAGCCCGCCGCACCCGCGCGCGAATCGCGCGGAGGCCTATAAGCGATGTCGACGATTCCGCGCGCGAACCCGTTGCCGCCGACAGGCGCGGCCAACGCCGCTCCTGCAAAACACGCCGCGAGCGGGCTGCTGTCAGGCGGCCCGCGAGAATGGCTGCCGCCGCTCCTGCTGTGGCTGATCGCCGCGGTGCTGATCGTCGCGCATCAGGGCACGGTGCTCACGCTGGCGTTTCCGGTGCTGGCGATCCTGACGGGTCTGTGGCTCTACTTCAAGAGCCCGGCGCGCTACATCGGCTTCATGTGGTGGCTGTGGTTCCTGAGCCCCGAAGTGCGGCGTCTCGCCGACTGGTCGAAGGGCGCGTTCACGCCGACGAGCCTGATCCAGGTCGCGCCGCTCGCCGTCACGATGATCAGCGGGCTCTCGCTGCTGCGCTACTACCGGCTGCTCGCGCAGCGCCGAGGCTTGCCGGTGCTGCTGATCCTGCTCGGCTTGATCTACGCGTTTCTGATCGGCGTGATGTCGAGCGGCCCGCTCGCGGCCACCTACGACCTCGCGAACTGGCTCTATCCGATCCTGATCGGCTTTCACATCATGGCGCACACGCGCCAGTATCCGCAGTATCGCGACACGATCATCAACACGTTCATCTGGGGGATGCTGGTGATGGGTGGCTACGGCCTGATCCAGTTTTTCATCATGCCGCCGTGGGACGCGCTGTGGATGCTCGGCTCGCAGATGAACTCGCAGGGCGACCCGGTGCCGATGGGCGTACGCGTGTTCAGCACGATGAACTCGTCGGGCCCGTTCGCGTTCGCGATGATGGGCGCGATGGTGTTCGTGATGGCCGCGCAGCATCGCGTGCGCTGGATCGCCGCCGCGCTCGGCTTCTTCTCGTTCGCGCTGAGCCTCGTGCGCTCGACGTGGGGAGGCTGGGTCATCGCGCTCTTGATCCAGCTCGTGAAGTCGAACAACAAGGTGCGCGTGCGCATCGTCGCGAGCGCGGTACTGCTCGCCGGCTTGTGCGTGCCGCTGCTGGCGGTCGGCCCGGTGGCCGAACGAATGCAGGCGCGGCTAGACACGATCGTCAACCTGCACGACGACCAGAGCTACGCGGCGCGTAACGAGTTCTACGCGACCTTCGCGAAGACCGCGTTTACCGACGTCTCGGGCGAGGGCATGGGCGCGACCGGCACCTCGACGAAACTTTCCAACGACGGCGGCCAGCTCGGCCAGTACGGCAACTTCGACAGCGGCGTGATGAACATTCCGTTCGTGCTCGGCTGGCCCGGCACCTTGCTGTACATGTCCGGCATCGTGTGGCTGCTGACGCGCGCGGTGCTCGGCTCGTTCAGGCTGCGCGACGACAAGTTCGTCTCCGCGTGCCTGAGCCTCTGTCTTGCGACCTTCGCGATGCTCGTGTTCACGAACTCGCTAGTCGGCACCGGCGGTCTGCTGCTTTTCATGGGCGCTTTTTCGATTCTTTCCGCGGTTCACCACGAAAAAATGAACCGCGCACGCACGCTATTTCTCCACGGAGGCACGGATTGAGAGTCGCCATTGTCACGCACGTAGTGCGCCATAACGACGGCCAGGGGCGCGTCAACCACGAGATCGCGCGCGCGGCGCTCGACGAGAACATCCGCGTGACGCTGGTCGCGTCGCACGTGGCGCCCGAGCTGCTCGCGCATCCTAACGTGCGCTGGGCGCCGGTGAAGATCGGCCGCTGGTGGCCCACCAATCTGCTGCGCCAGCAGGTGTTCGCGGCGAAGAGCGCACTGTGGCTGCGCGCGCATCGCCGCGACTACGACGTGCTGCACGTGAACGGCTTCATCACCTGGATGCGCGCCGACGTCAATACCTCGCATTTCGTGCATAGCGGCTGGTTCGCGAGCAAGTACTACCCGTTCGGTCTCACGAAGGGCGTGTGGTCCGCGTACCAGTCGGTCTATACGCGCTGCAACGCGTTGCTCGAGCGCTGGGCGTACCGGCGCTCGAAGGTGATCACCGCGGTGTCGCAGAAGGTCGCCGACGAAATCCGCGCGATCGGTCTCACGCCGCGCAACCGCGTGGACGTCATCTACAACGGCGTCGACACGCAGGGCTTCGCGGCGGCGAGCGGCGATCGCGCAAAGTTCCGGTTACCGGACGATGTGTTCCTGCTGCTGTTCGTCGGCGACCTGCGCACGCCGCGCAAGAATCTCGGCACCGTGCTCGCCGCGTTGAAGCATCTGCCCGAGCATGTGCAGATCGCGGTGGCCGGCTTTCTGCCGGGCAGCCCGTATCCGGACGAGGCGAAGGCGCTCGGCATCGCGCATCGCGTGCATTTTCTCGGGCTCGTGAAGGAGATGCCGGTGCTGATGCATTCGGTCGACGCGTTCGTGTTCCCGTCGCGCTACGAAGCGATGAGTCTGTCGCTGCTCGAAGCGATGGCGGCGGGGCTGCCCGTCGTGACCGCGCGCACGGCCGGCGGCGCCGAGATCATCACGCCCGAGTGCGGCATCGTGCTGGACGATCCCGACGACCCGCAAGCGCTCGCTCGCGCGGTCGCGCAACTCGCCGGCGACGACAGCGCGCGCCACGCGATGGGCATAGCCGCGAGCGAACTCGCGACCGGCTTCGGCTGGGCGCGCATGGCCGCGCAATACATCGCGCTGTACCGGCAGCTGGCCGGGCAGCAGGAAAACCGTCGGCGCAGGCAGACGGAAGCGACGGTCGTCGCGCAGAACGATGCGCTGAGGCTGAACCATCTCGCCGGACAGAAGAGCGTGGAATGACCGCGCGAAGCGCGCCATCCACGTCCACACATAGCAACTCACCGCAAGCAACACACAGGGGCACACCATCATGACGACTGGCTCAATCAAATCACTACAGATCGGGATGCACTGGTTTCCCGAACGCGCAGGCGGCCTCGACCGCATGTACTACTCGCTGGTCGGCGCGCTGCCGGGCGCGGGCGTCGCGGTGCGCGGCGTCGTCGCCGGCTCGCCGAAAGTCGCGGCCGATACCGGTGGCGCGATCAACGGCTTCGGCCCCGCCGCGCAATCGCTGCCGCTGCGGCTAATGGCGGCACGCCGCGCGCTACGCCACGAAATCCGCACGTCGCGGCCCGATGTGATTTCGTCGCACTTCGCGCTCTATACGTTTCCGGGGCTCGACGTGACGCGCGGCATTCCGCAGGTGTCGCATTTTCAGGGACCGTGGGCCGACGAGAGCCACGTCGAAGGCGCCGATTCGTTCGGCCAGCGCGCGAAGCGATATCTGGAGCAGTCGGTATACGCGCGTTCGTCGCGGTTGATCGTCCTGTCCGACGCGTTCGGCAAGATTCTCACGACGCGCTACGGCATCTCGCCGGAGCGCGTGCGCGTGGTGCCGGGCTGCGTCGATGTCGAGCAGTTCAATCTGCCGATCACGCAGGCCGAGGCGCGTCTGCGTCTGCAATTGCCGCAGGACCGACCGATCGTGCTGGCGGTGCGACGGCTGGTGCGGCGCATGGGTCTCGAAGATCTGATCGATGCGGTGAAGCTGCTCAAACGCAGCGCGCCCGACGTGCTGCTGCTGATCGCGGGCAAGGGTCGGCTCGAAGGTGAACTAGAGGCGCGCATCGCCGACGCGGGGCTCGAACACAACGTGAAGCTGCTCGGTTTCGTGCCCGATCAGCATCTGGCGGCGCTGTATCGCGCGGCCAATCTCAGCGTCGTGCCGACCGTCGCGCTGGAAGGCTTCGGGCTCATCACGGTCGAATCGCTTGCGTCGGGCACGCCGGTGCTGGTGACGCCGGTCGGCGGATTGCCCGAGGCGGTGGCGGGATTGTCGCCCGATCTGGTGTTGCCGGAGACCGGCGCGGCTGCGATCGCCGCGGGTCTCGCCGGCGCGCTGAACGGTACGCTGAAGTTGCCCGATGCGGATGCATGCCGCCGCTATGCGCGCGAACGCTTCGATAACGCGGTGATCGCGAAGCGGGTCGCGGCGGTGTATGCCGAAGCGATTGCGGGGAACGTGCTGCATTGAAGCGCAGCGGCAAAGGTTCAATCGAATGAAAAAGGGGCGAGGCTCGGATCGCTGCGTTCGGGCCTCGCGTTCATGTCGCCGCAAGACCGGCAAAAAAGTAGGCCACGAATAACGGCACTTTTCTGTTGAACTTGAGCCCGGATCAGCCCTTGGCCGCGATTTTCCGCCCTAATTTTTCAAATCCCTGAAACGTGGCGCCCGGCATCGACTTCGTCACGTTGACGTCACACGTCCGCGACCATAATCCCCGCGCCCGAAAGTACAAAAACACACGGGCGTCCCGCCAAAACGCGGGGACCTTGTATTTTCTGATCTCGGGGATTCTCAGATGACCATCCGCCACCGCATCACGCTTCTCGTCATTCTGATGCTTGTCGCGCTATCCGCCATCGGGGGATACGCTGTGCTTCAGACCCGCAACAGCGCCGCCAACGTCAGGCAGGTTACCCAGGGCGTCGTGCCGAGCGCGCTCGCGTCGGCAGACCTCGTATCGCAGGTCAAGGACGTGCAGCTCGCGATGATGACGCTCGTCTATGCGCCTGACGCGAACATGGTCTCGCAGGCTCAAGACCTGCTGAAGAGCAAGGAAGCGTCGTTGCAGGCGGCGCTCGACGTGCAGGCGAAGGCCGCGCAAGGTCAGGCCCAAACCGGGCTCGTGAGCCAGGCGCGCGACAGCCTCGCGAATTATTTCAACGCGGTCAACGACACCGCGAAGATGAAGGCCGACGGCAAGAACGAACTGGCGCAGGCCTATCTGTTCGCGAACGTCGCGCAATACCGCGATGAACTCGAAGGCATCGTGGAGACGCTGCGGATCGAAAAGAACCGCCAGAAAGACGCCGCGATCGACGAACTGAACGGCGCGCTCGCCACCACGACGACGGCGATCGGCGCCGCGACCGGCGCGGCCATCGTCGTGCTGTTGCTGATCAGCGCACTGCTGTATCGCCAGATCACCCGGCCGCTGAGCCGCATGCAGGTGGAGATGAGCGAGATCGCGGCGAGCCAGGACTTCACGCGCCGCGTGCCGGTCGGACGCATGGACGAGATCGGTCATTCGATCGTCGCGTTCAACGGCATGATCGAGAAGATCCAGCAAAGCTCGCTGCAACTGAAGCAGAAGACCGCCGATATCCAGGCGATGCTGCAAAACATGCAGCAGGGGATTCTGACGGTGGTCGAAGGCGTGGTCGTGCATCCGGAGTACTCCGCGTATCTCGAGGCCATCTTCGAGACGCGCGAGATTGCGGGCCGTCCGTTGCTCGATCTCGTGTTCGGCGGCACCGATATCAACAGCGATGCGCTCTCACAGATCGAGGCGGCGCTGCAGGCATGCATCGGTGAAGACAGCATGAACTTCGAGTTCAATCAGCACCTGCTCGTCAACGAGATCGCCAAGCCGATGGCCGATGGCCGCGTGAAGACGCTCGACCTGAGCTGGTCGGCGATCACCGACGAACACGACGTCGTGCTGCGTTTGATGCTGTGCGTGCGCGACGTGACCGAACTGCGCGCGCTCGCCGCCGAGGCCGGCGAACAGAAGCGCCGGCTGGAAATGATCGGCGAGATTCTCGCGGTGAGTCAGGAGAAGTTCCATCACTTCGTCGAAAGCGCGACGGGCTTCATCAGCGAGAACGAACGGATCATCCGTCAGCATCACGAGCCGAGTCACGAAGCCGTCGCCGAGCTGTTCCGCAACATGCACACCGTCAAGGGCAATGCGCGCACGTACAGCCTTCAGCACCTGACCGGCATCGTCCACGAAACTGAACAGCGCTACGACGCATTGCGCCGCGCTGACAGCAGCGAAGCGTGGGACCAGCAGCTTCTGATCGAGGATCTGCAGCGCGTGAAGGCCGCGCTCGAAACCTACGCGACGATCAACGAAGTGAGCCTCGGCCG
Organism: Paraburkholderia lebeckiae; assembly: GCF_014201005.1. Classification (NCBI taxonomy): domain Bacteria; kingdom Pseudomonadati; phylum Pseudomonadota; class Betaproteobacteria; order Burkholderiales; family Burkholderiaceae; genus Paraburkholderia; species Paraburkholderia lebeckiae. Next base: position 273,947 of record NZ_JACHDK010000002.1, read on the forward strand.
CAAGGGGCCGGGCCAGAGCGGCGCGGTGGATCGCTACCTGATGGTCGATCGTGAGTTGATCCAGAAGCAGCTGGATCTGCTCGAAAGCGCCGATCCGGCCGACCGGGAAGCGCTCGTGTCGATGCGCGAATCGTTGCAGCGCGAACTGCGTCTGTTGGGCACCGAATCGATCTACGAAGCGCTCGCGGGCGTGCTCGACTCGCTGCCGTCTCTGGCGGCCGAACTCGGCAAGGAAGCGCCAGTCGTCAGCATCGACAACAACGGCTACCGCGTGCGCAGCGAGGCCAGCCATACGCTGCGCAATGTGTTCACGCACCTGCTGCGCAACTCGGTCGACCACGGCATCGAACCTGCCGCCGAGCGTGTCGCGAACGGCAAGGACGCGGCCGGCGTCATCGAACTGGAAGTGGGCGTCGACCATCACGCGCTGCAGATCACCATCAGCGACGACGGCCGCGGCCTCGCGCTCGCGAAAATCCGTGGGGCCGCGATCGAACGCGGCTGGATCGACGCCGATGCCGCGCTCAGCGACGAAGCGATTGCCGAGATGATTTTCCGTTCCGGCTTCTCGACCGCGCAGACCGTCAGCGAGATTTCGGGCCGCGGCGTCGGCATGGATGCCGTGCGCGATTTCGTGCGGCGCGAGCATGGCCGCATCGAATTGCGTTTCACCGACGATCGTCGCGGCGCGGACTATCGCCGCTTTCAGACCGTCGTGTCGTTCCCCGAGGACTGGGCGGTGGACAGTCTCGACGCGTCCGCCGATGCAGCGCGCGAGCGTGACGCGGACGCGGTAGCAGGCTGACGGCCTGTGGATTGAACGAAGCGATGGGAGCAGGTTGTGCTTGAAAGTTATTTTTTGGCCGCAGGCGTTGGCGGTATTCTCTGCGCACTCGTGACGAGAATTTTTTATCGGCGGAAGCTTCGCGCGGGTGAGCAAGCGCAGCGTGTCGACGCGCTCGCGCGGCAGGCCCTCGAGCAGCAACTCGACGCGGCGGTCCGGCTCGGCGAGCAGGCCAACAGCGAGCGCGCCGCACTGGAGTCGATGCTCGCCGATCTGCGCGCGCAAGCCGGGCAGTGCGCGCACGATCGCGAAGCGTTGCAGGCGTCGCTCGACGCCGCGAGTTCGCGAAGCGACGAATGGCTGCAGCATGCGACGCGGATCGCGCACGAGGCGGGCCGTCTGAAGACGCTGACCATCACGTTCGAGCGTTGGCACGAGCAGATGATTTCGCTGATGTCGCAGAACCGCGACATGCACAACAAGAACCAGGAGCTGTCGTCGATCGTGCAGCACGTGCTGATCGTTTCGCTGAATGCGTCGATCGAAGCGGCGCGCGCCGGCACCGCAGGTCGCGGCTTTTCGATCGTCGCGGGCGAAGTGCGCTCGCTGGCGTCGCGCTCGCAGGAGTTGTCGAAGAGCTATCGCGAGAGCCTGCATCGCAACGACCTGACGACGGCGGCGACGTTCCAGGACATCCAGGCCGGCGGCAAGATGATCACGGCGTCGCTCGGCGGCGTCGAAGTGCTGGCGACCCAGTTCCAATCCCGGCTCGAGCAGGCCGCAGCGTGATTACCGATCAGGCGAAGCAAAGCATCGCGGACATCTTCTGTCACGCGGCTCGCGCGAGATTGCCCGCGACGCCAGGCGACTCGTGCGAGATCACGGCGGTGCCGAGGTGGGATCGCGATCATCCGGCCGGACCTTGCGCGATGGCGTTGACGATCTCGTCGATCGGCTTTCGGCTGCTGTTCGTGCTGCATTTCGGTAAGGACGACGCGACGCACGCCTACTACGCCAGCGGCGACACGACGCGTTCGCTGTCGGAAACGCTGATGGAACTCGGCAACCTGTGCTGCGGCTACATGAACCAGCAACTGGTCAATCATTTCCCCGATCTTGGCATGTCGACGCCGTATGAGTTGAACAGCGCCTGTATCGAGTATCTGGACGAGTTACGGCCCGATCACGTGTGGGCGTACGAGCTGACGATCGGCGGTGCGGCCCGGCTGGGTGTCACGCTATGTCTATGCGCGCAGGCGCCCCTCGATTTCAAGGCTGAACTCGCCACGGCCGACGAGGCTGAAGGCGAACTCGAACTTTTCTAGCAACACTGCATTCGCAGACTGAAACACGATGAATACCAGCAAGCCCGTCAGCAAGCTGCTCGTGCTCGACGACTGTCCGGCACACGCGCAAGCGCTGAAGCTTTTTTTCGACGAACACAACCTGATCGCACTGAAGGTGCGCGACAGCAACCGCCTCGGCTCGGTACTGGCCACCAATATCGATCTCGGCGGCGTTCTGCTGGCGGATAACTACGGGGGCTCGGTCGAGCAGGCCGCTACGACCGCCGCGCGCATCAATGCCTTGCGCCCCGAACTGCCGGTGATCCTGCGTTCGAGCGGCAACGCGCCGCTCGAACGGCTTCCGAAGCCGTTGACGAACGCGGCATGCGCGCATTTCAATGCCGCCGATCTGACGGCGCTGCGCGAAGCCGTCGATCGGTACATCTTCAGCCTCGACTTCCCGAACGCGCTCGTGCGCGGTATCGCGGAGATCACGGAAGCGCGGCTCGCCACGTTGTTCGACGGCGTCACGGTGCAACGCGACACGCCCAGTATCGTGCGCGATCGAATCATCTTCGGCGAGGTCTTCAGCCTGATTCCGCTCGAAGGCAACTGGTGTCGCGGCTATATGTTGATGCAGGCCGAAGAGGAGCCGCTGCTCGGCATGATCGATCGCGATCGCGCCGCACGCGAGCCCGGCATGGGAGCGGGGCAATCGGGCTTTCGCGATCTGAACGGCGTGCTCGGCGAATTGACCAATCTGATCTGGGGGGCGTTCAAGGACCGCTTCCTCGGTCAGCAGAACGCTCGCGAAGCAAGTGAGGTGCAGGTGCAGGTGCCGCTACTGGTCAATCACAAGCATCGCTACATCTCGTTCGGCTCGGACAATCCGCAGTTGCGGTTTCAATATCGATTGAGCGACGCCGCGAGCGGACAGTCGGTGTCGATCGACCAGCGCTTCGTTTTCAACCTGAGCTGGTCACCCGAAGATTTTTCTGAAAACGCGATGGATGTCGACGATCTCGTCGAGTCCGGTGAACTCGATCTGTTTTGATACGACGCGTCGGTGACGCAAGGGAATGGTTATGGCAAAGATTCTGGTGGTGGACGATTCGAGCACGGTACGCGATGAAGTCGCGGGTTTTCTGGCGAAAAACGGTCTCGACGTCGCGACGGCCATCGACGGCAAGGACGGCCTTGCGAAGCTGAAAACGGATTCGAATATCCGCCTGATCGTCAGCGACGTGAACATGCCGAACATGGACGGCCTGACGATGGTCGAAAAAATCCGCGGCGAACTCGCGAACAAGACCGTCAACGTGATCATGCTGACGACCGAAAGCAGCCCCGCGATGAAGGAGCGCGGCAAGGCCGCCGGCGTGAAGGGCTGGATCGTCAAGCCGTTCAAGGGCGATGCGGTGCTGGAGACGTTCCGGAAACTGGCCGGTTGACGGGGCCGTGTGCGGCGAGCGCCGCCGCACACGGATGCCGTGTTAGAACGTCTCGTGGTGCTCGTTGCGCGCGATGTCCGCCTGCACCATCATCTGGCACAGCTGTTCGAGCGAGGTTTGCGGTTGCCAGCCGAGCGTGTCGCGCGCCTTGTCCGCGCAGCCGATCAGCAGGTCCACTTCGGCCGGCCGATAGAACTTCGGATTGACGCGCACGAGCGTCTTGCCGGTCGCGACGTCGATGCCGGTCTCGCGCTCGTCCTTGCCCGACCATTCCAGCTGATAGCCGGCCGCCGTGAACGCCATGCGCACGAAATCGCGAACCGTTTCGGTGCGGCCGGTCGCGAGCACGAAGGTGTCGGGCGCGTCGGCCTGCAGCATGCGCCACATGCCCTCGACGTATTCGAGTGCGAAGCCCCAGTCGCGCTGCGCGCTCAGATTGCCGAGTTCGAGCACGTCCTGCTTGCCGAGCTTGATCTTCGCGACCGTGTCGGTGATCTTGCGCGTGACGAATTCGCGGCCGCGTAGCGGCGATTCGTGATTGAACAGAATGCCGCTGCTCGCGAACAGGTCGTACGACTCGCGATAGTTGATCGTCGACCAGTGCGCGAACAGCTTCGCGACACCATACGGGCTGCGCGGATAGAACGACGTGCTTTCGCGTTGCGGCACCGCCTGCACGAGGCCGAACATCTCGGAGGTCGACGCCTGGTAGAAGCGTGTCTTCGGGCTCAGGGTACGCAGGCCTTCGAGCAGATTCAGCGCCCCGACGCCGGTCACTTCAGCGGTGGTCACCGGCTGGTCGAACGACACGCCGACGAAGCTCTGCGCGGCGAGGTTGTACAGCTCGTCGACCTGCGTGCCGTCGAGCAGGCGCAGCGTCGAGCCGAGGTCGGTGAGGTCGTGTTCGACGAGACGCAGATTCGGATGATCGAGCACGCCAAGCTCACGCATGCGCCAGAAGTTGACCGAACTCGTGCGCCGGTAGGTGCCGGTCACGTGATAGCCCTTGTCGAGCAGCAGCCGGGTCAGATAGGCGCCGTCCTGTCCGGATACGCCGGTGATGATCGCTTTGCGAGGTTGACTCATAGCTTGCCTTCTAGTTTGTGAATAAAAAAGCACGGGACGCGCCTAAGGGCCAGGCTCAATGCGCGTCGTCCAGCAGCCGCCGCACCAACGGTTCGACGACCCGATAATCCTGTTCGGCCTTCAGCCGGTACAGCTCCGGCTTTGGATGCGCGCCGTCCGACATCAGCGACTTCCAGTCGGGCAGGCTGCTCACATACGCGTATTGATCGACGAGCGGCACCTGCTGTTCGGCGGCGACGCGTCGCGTCATCGCTATCATCGCGGCGAGCCGGGCGTTGAGCCGGTTATCGGGCATCGGGTTCGAGGTCTGCAAAACAGGCTCCTTGCCGAGCGCTCGCGCGGTTTGCACGAGCGACGTCTCGTCCGCGTAGAACTGCTCGGGCGTCTGGTTGTGCATCACTTCGTTGATGCCGTAGTTGATCAACACGATCCGCGCGGGCGAGGCGGCGAGACGTTCGCGCCACGGCAGTCCCGCCGTCGGCCCCGCGCGACGATTGCCGGTGCCGTCGCGCAACTGCCAGGCCATCGTGCCGCCGACGCCGTAGTTCGTGACGCGCACGCGCTCGCCGTCATGCGCCTGCAACGCTTGCTGCAGATACGTGACGGCGTTGCTGGCTTGCGGGCCGCAGTGGCCATCGCTGCAGGTGATGCCGAGCGTGGTCGAGTCGCCGTAGGCGTCGATCAGCAGTTGCGTCGGCGATGACACTGCCGGCTCGGCCACGGCCGCGCTCGTTGTCGGCGCGATCAGCATCAGCGCCGACACGACACCCAGCATGTGGGCAGCAACCACAGCCGGGCGGTTCATGCGCGGCCTTGCGGTGCTTGCCGCGCAACGTGGGCGCCGGCGCCGGTCGTCGCTCCCGACCCGCGCGCGCCGAAAATCAGGCGCTTCTCGAATGCGAACCACGTGATGCTCGCGTACACGAGCGTGATCGCGAGCGCGATCGCGGCGCTCAGATAGCGATTCAGATGCAGCGGCCACACCATGTACAGCACGCTCAGGTGGATCAGGTAGATCGTGTAGCTGACGGTGCCGATATAAACGAGCACGCGATTGCACAACAGCCGCTTCACGATGCCCTTGCTCTGCAGCGCGATCACGACGATCGACGTACACAGCACCAGCGACACGCTATACAGCCCCGCATTCGACAACGGCGTATTCGCCGCGCGAAAACGCGGGTAGTGCAGATGCAGCCATGCCAGCACCGCGAGCGCGGCCAGAGCGCCCAGCACCGCGAGTCCCTTGAACGGTTCGAGCGCATTGCGGTCGCGCCGCACGGCAACCGCGAGCAGCGCGCCGGCCGCGAGCAGATCCATGCGGAACGGCGTCAGGTAGTAGATCGGCCAGAACGAATCGAACCACGGCGTCGCGAGCGCGCGCAGCAGCGGCACCAGCACGATCAGCGCGGCCGCCACCAGCCCAAGCAGACGCTCGGGCACGAGCAGGATCACGAACGGCCAGAAGATATAAAACTGCTCCTCGACCGCGAGCGACCACAGCACGTTGAGGCTGTCATGACCGCTTTGATTGAGCGCATCGCCGATATTGGTCGCGAAGAACGCGTACCAGTACCAGTGCTGCGCCCACGCGAGGCCGAACATCAGCGACGACACGGCCATCAGCAGCAGGTACGGCGGCAGGATGCGGCGCGCTCGCCGTGCATAAAAATAGCTGAAATACGACTGCTGACGCGACTTGCGATCGAGCAGGATGCCGCTGATCAGAAAGCCGCTCAAAACGAAGAACAGATCGACGCCCATCCATAGCGGCGCTTTCAACGCGTGCTGCGCGAACACCGCGAGCACGGCGATCGCGCGCAGACCGTCGAGCTGCACGATGCGGGAATGGGAGGGCGCGAGGGGCAATGCGCTGGCTGTCATGAACCGTCCATGGTGTAAGCGGATGAGCCGGGCGAAGGGCCGCGCGGTTCGCCACGGATTGCCAGCGAACGGGCGCGCGCTTCGCGTCGCAACTGAAGTGCAATCGATTCTAGGGAAAAGAAACTCGAGAAAAAAGCCGTTGGAATGGGCTAATTGAATCAGATTGAAACAGGGTATTTCTTTGGCAATTCTCGAAAGATTTATATGTTTATGTGGTGAGCATCGGGCAATCCGTAATAAATGCGCATTGCGTAATATCACATCGGTAGAAACGGGGGATTATCGCGACAGAGGCGACTGACGGCGAAGCTTGCGCTTTTATCTATTTTTAAAAGCGTTTATTTTTGTGACGTATAAGCGGACAAATATTTTTGAATTATTTTCGATTTTCGTCACCACATTTTTTCCGCGTAACTTAGTCGTGCGGACGGCTGCCTTCAGGCACCGCGCTTCAATCGGTTGCGCTTCGTTTCGCTTTGCCACATCACTGAATTTCGCCCCGAGCGGGCGCAGGTCCGCGTGCATCGCGTTGACCGGACATCGACTGGAGGTTCCGCCTTGCGCCGTATCACGTTCAAAAGCTGGTTCGCCCTGACAGCCTGCGCTGCCGGCGTCGTCGCCGCATCGGCCAGTCTGCAGGCTCGCGCCGAAACCGCTTTGAACGCAAAGACCTCATGGATCGGCAACAGTTTCGGCTTTGGTGACGGCACATGGACGCAGATCGATATCACCGCGATCGCGGTCACGCCCGACGGCAAGGTGTATACGAACGCGCCGTGGGACGAAAGCGGCGCTGAAGCGAGCGTCTATCAGGACGGCAAGATGCTCGGCTTCGCGGGCGGCACGCATGGCTGGGGCAACGCCGGCGGCAATGCGATCGCGGTCAACCGGAAGTATGCGTTCGTCGCGATCGCGGTCGGCAATGAAAAGGGACGCCTGGTCGAGCCGGGCGTGTGGCCGGACAAGGGTAAGCAATGGTTTGGTATCTCGCGGCGCCTGATCGACGAGCCGAAGCGCGTGGCACCGTTTCAGCCCGCGGCTAAAAACGCGGACCCGCACGCGCAGCTTGCTGCCGGCTTTCTGATGATGAACGAAGTGCCGACCGGCACGAACGCCGAGATCGGCGGGCTAGCCGCGAACGACACGACGCTGTTCGCGGCCAATACCGCGCGCAATCGCATCGAAGTCTACGATGCCGAATCGATGCAGCAGAAAGCGACGTGGAACGTCCACGAGCCTGGACGTATCGCGCTCGCGCGCGACGGCACGCTATGGGTGCTCAGCGGCACGCGCGGCGATCGCGCGCCGGGTATCGGGCATTACACGGCGACCGGTCAGCGCATCGACGAGACCATCACGCTGCCGGCCGATACGGTCGCGGTCGGCCTCGCCGTCGATGCGCAAGGCCACCTCCTGATCGCCGATAACGGTCCGCGCCAGCAGGTGCTGTTCTTCACGAAGCGCGACGGCCGCTACACGGAGTCGGGCACGCTCGGCGAGCGCGGCGGCATTTTCAGTGGCGTTGCGGGCAAGCCCGGACCGTCGCGATTCAACGGGTTGACCGGCGTGGGTGTCGATGCGCGCGGCAACGTGTACGTGTCGACCAATGGCATCGGTCCGCGTTACGAGCCGATCGGCGCGGGCCTCGGCGCGACGCTCGAAAGCTATGCGCCGAACGGCAAGCGCAACTGGCAGGTCGAGGGACTGCTGTTCGTCGACGGCGCATGGATCGATCCGGCCCGGCCCGACAGCGTCTATACCGGCAACAAGCGCTTCGAACTCGATTTGTCGAAGCCGTCTGGACAGGACTGGAAATACGCGGGGTTCCTGTCGAATCGGTTCAAGTACCCGGACGATCCGGTGTTCCATACCGACCAGTATCCGGGTCTGCCGATCGCGCGGCGGTTGAAGGAGCACACGTTCCTCTATCTGACCGACATGTATGCGGATCATCTGAAGATCTATCGCTTCGATCCGCAGCATGACGGCGAGACCGCGATTCCCTCGGGATTTATCGCAGGTCGCGAGCGCGCGGTCGCGAAGGTGCCGAATGCACCGCCGGGCGGTGACTGGATCTGGCGCGACACGAATGGCGACGGGCGCTTCGATCGCGACGAATACACGCTGAACACGAGCGGCACGAAGCTCGCGGGCGGCTGGGGCTGGTGGGTCGATATGGCCGGCGACATCTGGCGGACCCGGGATACGAAGGGCATCTATCGCTTCCGTTTCGGCGGACTCGATGCGAAGGGCAACCCGGTCTACTCGTACTCGAACCTGACGCAGTACCCGGTGCCGGCACCGTTCAGCGAACTGCATCGCGCGATCTATGAATCGGACACCGACACGATGTACGTGAGCGGCTATACGGCCGATATGCCGACCGCGCAGGGCTTCTGGAAGGAAGTGGGGCGCGTGCTGGTGCGCTATGACAAGTGGTCGAGCGGCAAACCGGTGCAGCGCTACGCGATCACGCTGCCGTGGCAGACGCAGAGCAAGCCCATCGCGACCATTATCGGCGTCACGGTCGAGGGGCAATACGTGTTCGGCGTCGAGCCGGTCGGCGCGGTGCACGTGTGGGACAAGGACAGCGGCAAGGAACTCGGCGTGATCCGGCCGGGCCCCGAAGTGGGCCGCGCGTCGGGTTGGGTCGACGTGCCGAACGGTATCAGCGCGACGAAGCGCGGCGATGGCGAGTACCTGGTGTTCGTCGAGGAAGACGCGCGCGGCAAGGTGCTGATGTATCGCTGGAAGCCTTGAGGTGCGTTGGCCTCGCTGACGCGGCCCCGCACGCAATCTAACCGCAAAACCGAAGGGATTCGATGGACAAAGGCATTCTCAGGAACGTGGCGATCAACTTTTTCGGGCTCGTGCTGCCGACGTTCGTGTCGCTCGTGACCGTGCCGTCGTATATCCGGCTGCTCGGGGTCGAGCGCTACGGTGTGATCAGTCTGGTGTGGACGCTGATCGGCTACTTCGGGATTCTCGATCTCGGCATGAGCATGGCCGCGCAGAACCATATTTCGAAGGCGCGCGCGTCGGGCGACCAGCAGGAAAGCGCGCGCGTGTTCTGGAGCGCGACGTGGCTCAATCTGACGACCGGCGTGGCGGGCGGTCTGATCATCTACTTCGGCGCGTTCCTGTACACCGCGTATTTCACGAAGGTATCGCCCGAGCTGCAGCACGAAGTCTATATGGCGCTGCCGTGGCTCGCGGTCGCGATTCCGATCGCGAACGTGTCGTGGGTGTTCGCGGGCGCGATCAATGGCGCGGAACGCTTCGGCGTCTACAACACGAACCAGACGATCGGCACGTTCCTGTTCCAGCTGCTGCCGCTCGGTGCCGCGTGGTGGCTCGGCGCGACTTTGCAGAACGTACTCGCCGCGGCAGTCGTCGCGCGGATTCTCGCGGCGTTGCTGCTCGGCCGCTACGCGCTGAAAGTGCTTGAAATACGCAGCATTCAGCCGCCGCGGCTCGGCGTCGCAAAGGGGCTGTTCAACTTCGGCGGCTGGATGCTGATCGCGAGCGTGACGACGATGGTCGCCGATTCGCTCGATCGCGTCATGCTCGGTTCACGGCTCGGCGCGCGTTTCGTCACGTACTACACGGTGCCGCAGAACCTCGTCACGCGTCTGAACATCGTGCCGACCGCGCTGGTACGCACGCTGTTTCCGCGGCTTTCCGCAGTCGGCCGCGCCGACGCCGACACGATCACGCAGCAATCGCTCGAATTTCTGAACGGCGTGTTCACGCCGGTCGCGCTCATCGCGATGCTGGTGCTCGAACCGTTCCTGCATCTGTGGGTCGGCAACGAGATCGCGACGGTCGCGGCGCCCGTGGGCCGCATCATGATCGTCGCCGTGTGGCTCGTCGGCCAGGCGAACGTGACGCGCATCCTGATTCAGTCACAGGTCAATCCAGCCACCGCCGCGCGCATCGGCCTCGTCGAGTTGCCGCTTTTCGCCGGCGCGTTGTGGCTCGGTATCACGCATTTCGGGCTGACGGGCGCGGCGGTCGCGGTCGGCGCCCGCGCGCTGTTCGACTACGCGGTGCTGCTGCGTTTCGCCGCGATCCGCGCGCGCCAGATCGTGCTCGACATGCTCGCCCATCTCGCCTTCCTGCTCGCCAGCCTGTGGCTCGCCAGCTTCCTGCCGAGCCTCGCGCTCGCGATCGCCGCCGGTGTGCTGATGGTCGGCGCGAACGTCGCGTGGTCGATCACGATGACGCCCGCCTTGCGCAATCTTGCGCGTTCACTGCTATTGCGACTGAATCCGAGGAAAAGCGCATGAATCAAGACGTCCTTGAAAAAGACCTGTTGAGGCCCGCGACGCGCAGCGCGCTCGACGAACTGACGAGCGTGCCCAACATCCAGCCGGCACCGCGCCGTACCGCGCCGCGCGCGAGCAAAAACGTGCGCATCGCGATCGTGCACGACTGGCTCGTCACCTACGCGGGCGCGGAGAAAGTGCTCGAGCAGATCATCGCGTGCTTTCCCGATGCGGACCTGTTCAGCCTCGTGGACTTTCTCGACGATCGCAGCTTCCTACGCGGCAAGCCGGTGACGACGTCGTTCATCCAGAAGTTGCCGCTCGCGCGCAGCAAGTACCGCTCGTATCTGCCGCTGATGCCGCTCGCGATCGAGCAGCTCGACGTGTCGGCGTACGACGTCGTGATCTCGAGCAGTCACGCGGTCGCCAAGGGCATCCTCACCGGTCCCGATCAGGTGCATATCAGCTACGTGCATTCGCCGATCCGCTATGCGTGGGATTTGCAGCATCAGTATCTGCGGCAGTCGAAGCTGACCAACGGCCCGAAGTCGGCGCTGGCGCGGCTGATTCTGCATTACATGCGCAACTGGGATATCCGCACGTCCAACTCGGTCGACGGCTTCGTCGCGAACTCGGCGTTCATCGCGCGACGCATCAAGAAGGTGTATCAGCGCGACGCGCAAGTGATCTTCCCGCCGGTTGATGTCGAGGCGTTCACGCTGTGCACGGAGAAGGAAGACTTTTATCTGACCGCGTCGCGCATGGTGCCGTACAAGAAAATCGATCTGATCGTCGAGGCGTTCGCGCGGATGCCCGAGCGCAAGCTCGTCGTGATCGGCGACGGACCCGACATGGCGAAGATCCGCGCGAAGGCGGGGCCGAACGTCGAGATCATGGGCTATCAACCGTTCGAGGTGCTGAAGGACCGCATGAGCCGCGCGAAGGCATTCGTGTTCGCGGCCGAAGAGGACTTCGGCATTTCGGTGGTCGAGGCGCAGGCTTGCGGCACGCCGGTGATCGCGTACGGCAAGGGAGGGGCGCTCGAAACCGTGCGCGATCTGTCCGAACCGAAGCCGACCGGCATGTTCTTCGATGAGCAGGATACCGACTCGATCATCTCTGCCGTGAATCGTTTCGACGAGCTTGGGCACCGGTTCCTGCCGGAGAATTGCCGCGGCAACGCCGAGCAGTTTTCGGCCGCGCATTTCCGCGAGCGCTTTTTCTCGCAGGTGCGCGCGGCGGTGCCCGCGTTGCGCACGGCGACGCTGCCGGCCTATACGCCGTATCGGCCGGCCGTGCAGGGCGCCGCGAACGTGCCGCGCATTCTTGCCGTCGATCAGAGCGGCGTGCTCGGCGGCGCCGAACTGTCGCTGCTCGAAATCGTCAAGGCGCTGCGCTCGCGCATCGAGGTCGTGCTGTTCGACGACGGGCCGTTCAACACCGCACTCGCGAAAACCGGCGTCGAGGTCACTGTGCTCGATGCCGGCGCGCTGAAAAATGTGCGCAAGCAGGGCGGTTCGCTGCCGAAAGGTCAGGCGTTGAAGGGGCTCATCTCACTCGTGCTTGCCACCGCGAAACGCGCGCGCAAGGTGGATGTGATTTACGCGAACACGCAGCGTGCGATGGTGATCGGCGCCGTGGCCGGCAAGCTCGCGAGACGGCCGGTGGTCTGGCATTTGCGCGACATCGTCAGCGCCGAGCATTTCGGCGGCAAGCAGCTTGCGATCATCAAGTGGTGCGCGCGGCTCGGCCTCACGCATGTGATCGCCAATTCGGCTGCCTCGGCGCAGGCGTTCGCGAAGCTCACGCGGTTCGACAGCAAGCGCATCGACGTCGTGTTCAACGGGATCGCCGCGGAACCGTTCGACGCATTGCGCACGGTGCCGCAAGCGGTGCTGCGCGAGCGCCTGAATCTGCCGCGCGACGCGTTTCTCGTCGGCTCGTTCAGCCGGCTTGCGCGTTGGAAGGGACAACATGTGCTGCTCGAAGCGATGGTGCTCAATCCGCAGATGCATGCGGTGCTGGTCGGCGCGGCGCTGTTCGGCGAGGACCAGTACGAGAGCGAACTACGCGCCTTCGTCGCCGCGCACAAGCTTGGCGAGCGGGTGCATTTTCTCGGCTTCCAGCACGATATTCCGGCCTGCATGTGCGCGGTCGATACGGTTGTGCATACGTCGATCACCCCGGAGCCGTTCGGCCGCGTGATCGTCGAGGGGATGCTCGCGCAGCGGCCGGTCGTGGCGTCGCGCGCCGGCGGCGTGCTCGAAATCATCGACGACTACGAGAACGGCGTGCTGTGTACGCCGGGCGATGCGCATGCGCTCGCCGATACGCTCGCCGAATTGCGTTCGAACGGCGACTTGCGCGACAAACTGGTCGAGAACGGCTATCGGACCGCGCAGGTGCGCTTCGGCACGCGCAGCTATGTGGATGGGGTCGCGAGGATTCTGACCGGCGTGGCAGCGCGGTGACGAGGTGATTTTTACGCGAGGGTAGACAAGGGCTTGGCCAGTCCTTGCTTGGCGTGGCGGAGCGAAAGTCGAAGGGCTTTCGCTCCGTTTTTTTATTGCACCGGCGGGTGGCTTTAGAGTTCAAGCCGCGATTGATTTTCCGTCTCGCCATGCCGCCATGAATACGGTGAGCACGACCCGATGCTCTGGTTCTGCTAGCGCCTTCCAGGCTTAAAACTCGCCGACCACCTCATCGCAGGCAACTCAACCAGCCGATAGAACACATAGGCGGCCGGCACGGCGACCAGCATATAGCCGAACGACGGCCAGATCGACATCTGCAACGACGAGCGGAACAGCCACGACGACAGCAACACGAAGATCGGCAGATGGATCAGATACAGCGAGAAGCTGAAGTCACCGACGCGCGACAGCAAGCGCGCTACTGCATCCGACCCGGCACGAAGCAGCGCGCGCACACCGCCCGTTTCACGCCGGGAAGCATGACGTCCATCGAGCGCCTTGTACAGATAGCACGCGAAACCGAGCGCCCAGATCTGGAACGCGCCGTACTGGCCGAAATGAAACGCGGCGCAGCCTGCCGCGATCAATACCGCCGCAAGCACGTACAGCAATGCGGGCGCACGCGCCCCTTGCGCGCTGCGCGCTTTGGCATCGGCGATCCACGCGCCGAGCGTCCAGGAGAACCAGTACGACGTGAAGAACTGCAGATCGTGGCGCTCCAACCCGTACGCGGACGCAACGTTGATCGCGCCGACGAGCGCGAGCACGGCGTTGATGCCGATGCGCCGCCGCAGCGCGAACAGCAGCGGATAAATCGCATAGAACTGCACTTCGAGCGACAGCGTCCACAGCGCGCCGTTCGAGCCATACGTTTTACCCGCCACACCCTGCAGCGAAAACAGGTTGACCAGAAACGGATGCCAGCCGATGTCGCGAATCTTGTGACTGACGGGCGGCAATTGCAGGCTCAACGAATCGAGCGCGAAGGTCAGTACGAGCGCCGCGAGCAGCACGGGGTAGATGCGCGCGAAGCGCCGCAGCCAGAAGTTGCCTGCATCGAGCCGGTAAGCGGGATTGCCCGCGAGCCGCAGCGCGCCACCGCGATGGATGCAATAGCCGCTGATCACGAAGAACATCGGCACACCGGCCGAGCCCCATGCGATCGGAAACGTCAGATACGCGGCGAGACTACTGGGACTCAACGAATGTCCGACGCTCTGATGAAACGCCTGCATGCCGACCCACACGATCTGGCGGCAATGAAAGTAGGCGACCAGCAGCGCGGCGAAGCCTCGCATCGCGTCGATCGCGTGCTCCTTGCTGGCGCTATCGACACGCGCGTCGCTGCGCGCATGCGCCGCGGCCGGGTTTTTCTCCGGGCGCGGCAGCGGGGAGAGGGGCAGGGATGAGCCGGCGGCATCCAGTGCTGGGTCGCTCATACGCGGTCCTTATCTGAAGCGGAAGAAGCGGAAAAGAGAAAAATTCGACGTGGAACAGGCCGTCGAGCGGACGTCTTGCGCACCCGCGACGCATCCATCCTAGAGCACCGCAATCCTAAAAAATGATTAAAAAAATCCATTCCGGATTGAATCGGATATCGATTTTGTGACTAATTGTAATTGCGCGTCGACGTATGGGATATCGAATTATTTATCGCTTTTGTCGTGCTAATTTAAAGCAAGGATTCTCTGACCCAGAGGTGAAGTCATGAACCTGCATTTACTGGCCGGCGTGGCCGTCCTGCTGATCCTGGTGGCCGCCTCCGCCTACCGCGATGCCTTGCGCAACGAGCCGATCCGTCGTTACCGGATGAACCCCGGCAAGCTGCCACCGGTCGACGAACAGGAATGACGCGCTGCCGAAGCCGGTCTTCGGACCGCCACGTGACCCGTGCCACGGGGCGTCCGAAAGGTAAGACTTTCGGATTTGCTCGATCACCATCTGGCAATAGATGCGTAATAATTTCATCAAATTTTCACAATATCGCATTGCGATTAATACGTGAATTATCCGAATTAAATCGGAGAAAACGCTTGCGTGAACCTCGCAGATTTTTTCCGCTAGTCTTGCGCCGGCATTGATTGGCCGCCAGGTCCGCGAACACACCAATTTCTAACCGATGTGGGAATGCCTACCATGCTGAAAGTCACCAAAGCCGTGTTTCCCGTAGCGGGCCTCGGGACACGATTCCTGCCGGCTACCAAGGCAAGTCCGAAGGAAATGCTGCCGATCGTCGACAAGCCGCTGATCCAGTACGCGGTCGAAGAGGCGATCGACGCCGGCATCACCGAGATGATCTTCGTGACGGGCCGCAGCAAGCGCGCGATCGAAGATCACTTCGATAAATCCTATGAGATCGAATCCGAACTCGAAGCGCGCAACAAGCAGAAGCTGCTCGACCTCGTGCGCAGCATCAAGCCGGCCAACGTCGACTGCTTTTACGTGCGCCAGGCCGAAGCACTCGGTCTCGGCCATGCGGTGCTGTGCGCCGAAAAACTGGTGGGCGACAGCCCGTTCGCGGTGATTCTCGCCGACGACCTGCTGCATAGCGCGAAGCCCGTGATGAGTCAGCTCGTCGATACCTTCAACCACTATCACAGTTCGGTGATCGGCGTCGAAACGATCGCGCGCGAGGATAGCCGCTCTTACGGCGTCGTCGACGGCCGCGAGTGGGAAGACAACGTGATCAAGCTGTCGGGCATCGTCGAGAAGCCAGCGCCGGACGAGGCGCCGTCGAATCTCGGCGTGGTGGGCCGCTACGTGCTGATGCCGACGATCTTCAAGCATATCCGCGCGCTGAAGCCGGGCGCGGGCGGCGAGCTGCAACTGACCGACGCGGTGCAGTCGTTGTTGACCGAGGAGCAGGTGCTCGCGTATCGCTACTTCGGCACGCGCTTCGATTGCGGCAGCAAGCTCGGCTATCTGAAGGCGACCGTCGAATTCGCACTGCGCCATCCCGAGGTGAAGGCTGAATTCGAGGCGTATCTGCAAGCCTTTATGCAGAACGAAGCGTCAGGTGGCGACGCGGCGCAATTGACGGCAGAAGCCGCGTGAAGTGACACGACCTGGAAGGAAAAACGGGCGCCGCATTGCAGGGCGCCCGTCGTCGTTTCGGCCGGACGGCCTCAACCTTGCTTCTTCACCTCGAGCCGGAACCTGTGCAGCAACGGCTCGGTATATCCGCTCGGCTGCTGGCGCCCCTCGAAGACGAGCGCCTGCGCGGCCTTGAACGCGATCGTCTGGAAGCCCGGCGCCATCGGCTGGTACAGCGGATCACCGGCGTTCTGCGCGTCCACCACCTTGGCCATGCGCTTGAACGTCTCCTCGACGAACTCGCGCTTGATCACACCGTGATACAGCCAGTTGGCGATGTGCTGGCTCGAAATACGCAGCGTCGCGCGGTCTTCCATCAGGCCGACGTTGTGGATGTCCGGCACTTTCGAGCAGCCGACGCCCTGGTCGATCCAGCGCACCACATAGCCGAGAATGCCCTGCGCGTTGTTGTCGACCTCGGCGCGGATTTCGTCGTCGCTCCATTGCGCCTTTTCGACGACCGGAATCGTCAGCAGGCCGTCGAGCAGTTCGTCGCGTACCGTCGAGTAGTCGGTGCGTTCGAGTTCCTGCTGGACCGCCTGCACGTCGACCTGGTGATAGTGCAGCGCGTGCAGCGTCGCCGCGGTCGGCGAGGGCACCCACGCGGTGTTCGCGCCAGCCTTCGGATGGCCGATCTTCTGCTCGAGCATCGCGTGCATCAGGTCGGGCATCGCCCACATGCCCTTGCCGATCTGTGAGCGGCCGCGCAGGCCCGCGCTCAAACCGACCAGCACGTTGCTGCGCTCGTACGACGTGATCCACTTGCTCGACTTCATGTCGCCCTTGCGCATCATCGGGCCCGCTTCCATCGCCGAGTGCATCTCGTCGCCGGTGCGATCGAGGAAGCCCGTGTTGATGAACGCGACGCGCGCCGACGCTTCGGCGATACAGGCGAGCAGATTCACGCTGGTGCGGCGCTCCTCGTCCATGATGCCCATCTTGATCGTGTTGCGCGGCAGCTTCAGCAGGTCTTCGACGCGCGCGAACAGTTCGCTCGCGAACGCGACTTCGGCCGGTCCGTGCATCTTCGGCTTCACAATATAGATCGAGCCGGTGCGCGAGTTCAGCTTGTTCTGACGGTCGCGCAGCGCGCACAGCGTCGTGATCACCGCGTCGAGAATGCCCTCCGGAATCTCGTGGCCGTCTTTCGTCAATACGGCCGGGTTCGTCATCAGATGGCCGACGTTGCGGATGAACAGCAGCGAGCGGCCATGCAGCTTGACCTGCGACTTGCCGTCGGCGCCGATGTATTCGCGATCGGCATTGAGCCGGCGCGTGAAGGTCTTGCCGTTCTTCGTGACCTCTTCGGTCAGGTCGCCGTTCATCAGACCGAGCCAGTTGCGATAGAGCTGCACCTTGTCATCGGCGTCGACGGCCGCGACCGAGTCCTCGCAATCGATGATCGTCGTGACGGCCGCTTCGACGACGACGTCCTTGACATGGGCCGCATCGGTCTTGCCGACCGAATCGTTCGCATCGATCTGGATCTCGAGGTGCAGGCCGTTGTGCTTGAGCAGCACCGCCGACGGCGTGCTCGCGTCGCCCTGATAGCCGACGAGCTGCGCGGGTGTCTTCAGCGCCGTGGTGCCGCTCTTCAGCGCGACGATCAGTTGGCCGTTCTCGACGCTATAGCGCGTTGCGTCCGCGTGCGAGCCGTTCGCGAGCGGCGCGGCCTGATCGAGGAACTTGCGCGCGTACGCGATCACGGCTGCGCCGCGCACCGGGTTGAAGCCCTTCTGCTTTTCCGCGCCGTCCGTTTCGGGGATCGCGTCGGTGCCGTACAGCGCGTCGTACAGGCTACCCCAGCGCGCGTTTGCGGCGTTCAGCGCGTAGCGCTGGTTCGACAGCGGCACGACGAGCTGCGGGCCGGCCTGTCCGGAGATTTCGCTGTCCACGTGGTCGGTCGTGGCCTGGACGCTGGCGGGCACGGGCACGATGTAGCCGATGCCTTCGAGAAACGCACGATACGCGCGCAGATCCCGCACCGGGCCGGGATTGGCCCGATGCCAGTTGTCGAGTTCGCTTTGCAGGCGGTCGCGCTTGGCGAGCAACGCCCGATTTTTGGGCGCCAGCTCGTGCACGAGGGCGTCGAATCCCGACCAGAAGGCGGCGCTGTCGATTCCGGTGCCGGGCAGGGCTTCGGATTCAACGAACTGGTCGAGGTTGGCGGCGACCTGCAGTCCGCCGCGCGGGTTCATCTGAGTCATCGACTGCTCCATCTGTTATGGGACCGACGAGGGGGCGTCGGTCCGCGTTTGTGTTTCGGGATTGCTTTGGCGCTCGGTGCTTTACACGCCGAGCGCCTGAATGCCGGCTTTCGCGATCTGCGCATCCTGCTCCGACTTGACGCCCGACACGCCGACCGCGCCGACCACGTGGCCGTCGACGATCACCGGCACCCCGCCTTCGAGCGTGCCCTGCAGCGGTGCGCTGAGGAACGCGGTGCGGCCGTTGTTGATCATGTCTTCATAGACCTTGGTTTCGCGCCGGCCGAGCGCCGCGGTGCGCGCTTTTTCGGTCGCGATATACGAGGTGGAGGGCGCCGCGCCGTCGAGACGCAGCACCGCGAGCGGATGGCCGCCGTCGTCCGCGACGACGATCGCGACAGGCCATTTGTTCTTCTCGGCTTCCGCGCGGGCGGCATCGACAATGCGGGTGGTCTCGGCGACGGTCAACACGGGTTTGCTCAGCATAATGAATATCCTGTCTGGGTGATGGGAAGGTGGCTTCTACAGCTTCTTTCGGTAACCGGCGATGCGGCGCTTCAGAAGATCCTCGGGGCTCCGTTGCAAGCTTCTTGCAGCTCTCCGGCGCGCCTGATCCGACGATTTTACTTCCGCGCGAGGCAGCGCGAAACGGCGGCTTCGCCAGGCCGCTCTGCCCGTGCGCTCGACAGTGCCGCCGCAACGCCACCCGCAGGGCGGTCCACAAGCGCGGCCTGGCTCAGAAATAACGAGGTAGACCAGCAGATGAGCTGGTTTTCGAAGCATTCATTGCGGCCAGACAATGGTCGCGCCGCGAGCCGTAGCGGGGGCGACGGCTTCGGTTCATCGTTGGATGACAGCGGCAAGCGAACGAGGCCCGGTTCACGCTTTCACCAGTGAACCAGACCCGCGCATGGGCGACGCGAACACCGGTTAGCCGCCCACGAACCAGTCGAAACCAGTGGAAGGCGGCCGAAACTGGCGGATACGCCCGAAGAAACGTTCGATCTGCGGCCGACCTGTATCAGGTCGGTTTCCCGCACTCGCCGACAATGAGGCCAACCGGGGCAGCAGCATTGACTATGATCGCGCTGTCAGTCCGGACCACACGATGACGGCTCGGCGGTGCGACCCAGTCAGCGATCGGAGGGCGTTGATGAATGGCGATCGCGGAGAAATCCTTGCAGCCAGTTTTCAGGGCGACGTCCGAGGTCGGGTGCGCGATGGCAAGGTGGGCGAAGCCCAAACATATTCCAGCGCATAGTGCAGGCAGCGTACGCATGGTGTGTCCTCCTTGTGCGAGAGAGCCAGTAGAGTGCCAGTCAACTGTCTGTCAGCTTCGATGAATGGGGCTCCGCAGCGATCAATCTTGCTCCGCGTCGGCAGTGGCGGATCGATCGTTGGCTCGTTGAAGGCACGACAGGCCTGGTACGCTTTCAATCTATGCAGTGGCGATTAAAGCAGGCTTAAAGGCTTTCCCCGTGCCGACACGATGATGATCGCTCGTTCTCTCCACCGTGCGGGGACGCCGAAGAATCTCGCGGACGTGACCGCCGATAGCCGACCCGCATTGCAGGGCCGCGGCGTCAATATCAATCGGACGATCCAGCAGTCCCGCCGAAGAGGGGGGGCTGTTGAACCTGAAACTGCCCCAGCGCCCAACCGAATGACTCGATTTCCCGCTTATGCAGCATCGCGAGCTTCAACAGGCACCGCTCGCCTTTTTCTGTCAGATGGACCTGCACGAGTCGCCGGTCGGAATTGTCGGGGCGACGCTCGACGAGCCCGGCGGCTTCGCAGCGGGACACGAGCGCCGCGGTGCCGTTGGGCGCTGCCTGCAACCGTTCGGCCAGTTCGCCGATACTGGCCCAGCAGCGGTCGGGAAATCCCCTGACGTGAAGGAGCATCTGATATTGCAGAGGCGTGACTCCTTCCGCGTGAGTAATTTCTTCCGAATACCGCATGAACCTGCGTAACTGGTAACGGAATGCCGACATGGCTTCGAGATCCTGCTTGTTGGGCATGCCGACCCGGATGCGCGGTGATGTTTGTTTCACTTTCCTGCCTGTCTCGTTCGGAACATGGACCAAGTGCCTGAAACCGGATTCTCCGCAGCGTTGCTGAAAGTCGCGTCGCTCTATCGCAAAGCGCGCCGGCAATCCGGCGTGACGGGTGACAGCGCAAAATCGTATCAGATGGATTGCGTGCCCGCGCCGGATTGAGATGCAGTGAGCGGTGGGTGTTCCGTATCGCCACGACCGTCAGGGTTGGTGAACACGCGTTGATAGGACTATAGTGCATGGCACGGCATGACATGATCGCCGAGGCCTGTCTACCCCGCTCGCACCGACCGATTCAGGCGGGCGGTGCGATGTTCGATCATCCCCCCAGGACCGCTCGGCTTCTTTCTGCGTGGACCTTGTATTGCATGCATGGGACCGCTCGAGGCTCCCGCGCCGAACGAGGACACGGTGTTGCGAGGAGAGGCGGGATATGGACCCCACGAAGCTCGACGGCAAGCAAGGAGATTCGGCGCCTCCTGAAAACGCGCAAGAAGTCGCGACGCCGCTCGACCTCTATCGCATGAGCATGCTGGGGTTCTGCCTCGGAATCGTGACCGGTTTTGGTGCGGTCGTGTTCAGGATGCTGATCGGCACTATCCATAATGCAGCGTTTCTCGGACGCCTTTCGCCGCTATACGACGCGAGCCAGTTTACCCCGCCGTCGCCGTGGGGCGCATGGGTGATTCTCGTGCCGGTAGCAGGCGGCTTCGCGGTCACGTGGCTGGTAAGCCGCTTCGCACCGGAAGCAAAAGGGCATGGCGTGCCAGAAGTGATGGACGCGATCTATTTCGGGGGCGGCGTGATCCGTCCGGTGGTGGCGGTCGTCAAGTCGCTCGCATCGGCGATCGCGATCGGCACCGGTGCGGCGGTGGGCCGGGAGGGTCCGATCATCCAGATCGGTTCGGCACTGGGCTCGACGCTGGGTCAGTGGCTGCGGATGCCCGCCAGTCAGCGGATCATTCTCGTTGCGAGCGGCGCGGGGGCCGGCATTGCCGCGACGTTCAATACGCCGATCGGCGGCGTACTGTTCGCGACCGAGCTGATGATGCCGGAAATCAGCGTGGGGACTTTTCTGCCCGTTGCACTGGCAACGGGCACCGCCACGTTCGTGGGACGGCTGTTCTTTGGCGGAGCGGCGGCTTTTCTGGTTCCCCCTCAGCTCGGCGCGCTCGATAACCATCTCGCGAGCGGCTTCACGCTGCTGCTTTACGCGCTGCTCGGGGTCGTGGCCGGCGTGGCTGCCGCGTTGCTGATTCGCGCATTGCACTGGGCGGAGGACGCCTTCGATCGCGTTTCGGGGCGTTTTGCGCGGCACGCGCTCGGCATGCTGTTCGTCGGCGCAATGATGTATCTGCTGATGCGCTACGCAGGGCACTACTACGTGGAAGGCGTGGGCTACGCAACGATCCAGGCGACGCTCAATGAACAGTTGCAAGGCGGCCTGTTCCTGCTGCTGCTTGCGCTGTGCAAGATGGCCGCGACGTCGGTTAGCCTCGGCTCCGGCTCGTCGGGCGGCGTGTTCTCGCCGTCGCTGTTCATCGGCGCGACGTTGGGCGCCGCGCTGGCGTCCCTGTTCCATTTGCTGGTGCCGGCCGCTCCGGTCAGCGTGCCTGCATTCGCGATGGTCGGCATGGGGGCGGTGGTCGCGGGCGGCACGGGTGCCGCGATGACGGCAGTGGCGATGATCTTCGAAATGACGCGCGATTACGACATCGTGCTGCCGATGATACTTGCGGTTGCGTTCAGCATCGGCACCCGCCGGCTCCTCTCGCGCGAGACGATCTACACGATGAAGCTCGTCAGGCGCGGTCATGTCATTCCAGACGCGTTGCACGCCAATATGTTTCTCGTGCAGAGCGCGGCGGCGATCATGGAGGCCGACATACTGGTGCTCGACGCGGACGTCCCGTTTCGCGATCTCCTCGATCGTATGGGCGTCGCGCCGTTCCGGCACATCGTCGTCACGAAGGCAGGCATGCTGTACGGCGTGCTGCGCATCAACACTGGCCTGCGCCGCGCGGTCAGCCACGACAATCCGACGATCACGATCGGGCAACTCGCGCATCGCAACTTCATCGTCGTGAAGCGATCCGATGCGGCGTTCGAAGTGATCAGCGAACTCCGGCAGCGCCGCGCGGTGATGGCGGTGGTCGTCGCGGATTCCGCCGTCGATGGCGCGTTCGACGTGTCCGGCGTGATTGCGAAGGAGCATATTGCGGACGCCGTCGCGCGTAGTATCGATATTTTCCAGCGCCGGGCTCGCGCAAGGACCGCCACGTCAACGCAATCCGTGCGCGTCAACAATGCTTCGTATGCCGTGCACGGCAAGGCTCTGAAGGTGAGCGACGATGAAGCTGAAAACTGAGTGGCATACGTTGCGCGAGCGGCTCAAGGCCGCGGCGCACCTTGCGGATTCCGGGAGCACACGGGAAGACCGTTCGCCCGACGCAACTCCCGACCCACGCGAGTGGGTAATCGTCTATCGCACCGAGCGCGGATTCTGCTGCATGTACCGGGGCGAGCCGGTCGAATTCGACGAGATGCTGGACGTGCAGATATGGTCGGAGGAAGAGGACGTGCGGCTCTGGTACTTCGGGCTTTGAGCCGGTCTGCGCGTCGTGCGCTGCGCAATTAGCGATACACCAGAGCGGCGCGGCGATTCTGCGACTACGACGCTTCGTCATGCCGCAGCGCAACCGGTTTTTCCTTGCCCAGGCTGACGGCTTCCAGTTGCATCCCGGGCACGCCGAGCGTTTCCAGCTCACGCATGAAGGCCTGCGAACGCCGCTCGCCTGGAGCGAGGTTGTATTCGGCGGTGCCGCCAGCACTTGCTGGGACGGATGCCGGCGCAGGCCTTCGTATGAATGAATTGGTGTCGAACTACCCCGATTGACGTTTTATCGAAGAACTCGGGATTCACTTGTATTTATGTCACAACATGCCTATCCTAGCGGCGAGTGGTGCGGAACACGGTACGGCGATATTGCTGGTTGTTGCATAGGGTCCGAGAGAACGTCCACTCGTCTTCAGGCGACAGAAGGCGATCCCCTCCGCCCAGCTTCACGGCTGGGCTTTTTTTTAAATTGACCCATACCTAATGGTGAATCCGTTCGCCACTTCCTTTCGATTCCTCGACAGAAGAACGCTGCAACACGCTCGGTGGCCGTGGTTCCACTATGGGATTTTCCGGCTGGGCGCGGTGGCCAGGGGTCTCGTCGCAGTTCTGTATGCGCGCCTTATCGACGCAGGTTATGACATATTTCTGCGCAGGCGGCCTGTTCGCGCCATCGCTGGCGATCGGTGCGGGGATCGGCAACACGCTGCGTCTGGCGCTCGGACAGATGCAATTGCCGATGCTGATCGCGCACGGCATGGTGGGCTAGCTCGCGGC
This sequence comes from Paraburkholderia lebeckiae, assembly GCF_014201005.1. Taxonomy (NCBI): domain Bacteria; kingdom Pseudomonadati; phylum Pseudomonadota; class Betaproteobacteria; order Burkholderiales; family Burkholderiaceae; genus Paraburkholderia; species Paraburkholderia lebeckiae. The sequence goes on from NZ_JACHDK010000002.1 coordinate 297,931, forward strand.
AGTCACGCAAAGTCCGACCACGGCCTTCGTAGTCGTCATCGAGACGATCAATGAGCACGCACCCGTCATTTCGCTGAGGGCGACCGCGCTGATTGCGAGCCCGGTTTCGAGTCTTTTGGCACCGCCGCTTTACGAGGCACTGTCGGAGCGTTACAGATAGACAGTCATGTATTACTGGATGCGATACAGCGATCATCTGATGAACTCCACGCTACGCTCACCCAAACTCCTCGGCAAGTTGACCAAGGCTATGCTGATTGGCGCGACCGCCATTTGCGGTAGCGTGAATGCAACGGTGGGCGATCGGATTGCCGACGACTCGATGCCGCCGGATTCATCGGGTCCCTGTGCCGGGATGAGGTTGTCGAGCGGCTCGTGCGCGGCGGCCGTTGCGTGTCCCACGGCGCGATGGCATGCGGACCGCGCCGAGCCACCCTCGGGCTCTTCTTCGGCCAACCTGTCGAGCGAGGCGAACGGCGAAAGCCTGACGGTTGGCGAGGAGCACTTCAAGTCGCGCACCTCTTTCGGCGCAGGCAGTTTCGCGCTCGGCGCCTTGGGTTTCGCGGCTTCGCGCATCAATTGGTGATCTCGATCTCGGTAGGTGATAGGCAACCGGCGCGGCACCGCGCGCTCGACCGGCCGCCACGGATCGATGTAGCGGTAGGGAGGCGGGCCGGTATTGAGGGACCGCAGCAGGAACTTCCCGCGTCCTCGACCGTTTGCCGCGGCTATGCCTCCTCGCCTTTTTCGTCCTGTCCGATAACGATGCTCGTCGACGACGCAAACAGATAACGCGGCACATCCAGATTCTGGGGCGCGGGTTTGTCTTTGAACACTCGACCGGCCAGGTCGTAAGTCGAGCCGAGACAAGGGCACAGAAAGCCCCCGGGCCAATCGTCAGGCAGACTGGGTTGCGGCCCGGGTTGGAAGCGGGGAAGCGGGGTGCAGCCGAGATGGGTGCACACGCCGATCACAACGAGTATGTTGCGATGATCCGGACGCGACCGGTATTCGTTGTTGCAGTAGGCCGGCAGCGGTATCGAGAACGGATGCACGGTATGCGGGTCGGCGACCATCGGGGTGGCCTTGAGCACGGCCGCCAGCATCTCGTTGGTTCTGTTGACGATGAAAATCGGCTTGCCGCGCCACGCCACGGTCATCATGCTGCCAGGCTCGAGTCCGCCGATATCGGCGCTGACTGGCGCCCCGGCTGCCCTCGCACTCGCCGGCGGCGCAAACGAGTCGACAAAGGGAACGACGACCGTCACGCCTCCTATGGCGCCGACGGCCGATGTGGCGATGAGCCATCTGCGGCGGCGTTCGTCGACAGGCTCGCTGGAACCGTTTTTCATGGCAAGCTCCGAGTCGGTTCGGTAGCCCGTCGCGACTTTTCACGAGTACCGGTTACCGAATGCACCGCCGCGGTCGTCGCGAGCCGGAAAGCCGGCGAATCGGATCGCGTGCGGCCAGAAACGCGAAACGCCGGTCTACATCGGCCACAGGAACAGTTCATGCACATGCGACGACGGAGCGACATTCACGTCCCTGCGCTCCGTCTTGCCGTTATATGTGGCGCTCACGCTATACCGGCCGTGAGGCAGCGACGCCAACAGGAAAGGACCCTTTGCGGTGGTCTGCAATATCGTATTGCCGTGCATGTCGGATAGCGTCACCGGGATATTCGCAAGGTACTGGTTGCCGCTAGCCGCCTTGCCCGCAAACTCGAGCGTGAGTGGATACCTTGGCATGACCTCCTTGATAGCGGTGGATTGGCCAAGGCCGATCCCGCCGCTCAGGAACGTAACATCACCCTCGTGCTGTACCGCGGGTAAAGGCTGAGTTGCCGCGAACGCGTATTGAACGCTTGCACCCAGTGCGAGTGCGGTCAAGCCAACTTTGACGATTGCATGCTGGTTCATTTCGAGCTCCTCGTAACGTGTGGCGATGAGATACGCGCCGCCACTGCGCTGCCAGGGTCTGTCTACATATGTAAACACGCCCTAGCCCATGTCGATGGTGACGAACATGCGCTGTCCGTCGCGTTGGACCAATAGCGCGACCGCGTTACCGCTGTTCGCCGCTTTCCGCCGGAACTGGGCGGGACTTGATACATGAGTGCTGTCGACCATCAGGATGATGTCTCCCGGTTCGATGCCGGCGAGCGCGCCGGGCCCCGTGCTTTTTTCGACCAGGACACCACCTTCGAGACCTGCGTCGTGTCGCTCCTGTGCGGTCAAACCACGCACGGTCAATCCATCGGGAGCTGCGACCTGCGCAATGGCCGGGGTCTCGGCAGGAGTGGCATTCAGACTGCCAAGCGCGACTGTCGTATCGTGCGTGGCGTTATCGCGCCAGTACACCAGATGGACGGATGTGCCCGGTTTGAGATCGGCTACTGTGACAGGCAACTGAGTCGAATCTGGAATATCAACCCCATTGATCTTCATGATGACGTCGCCTGGTCTGAGACCGGACCCGGCAGCCGGTCCTCGCGGGTCGACCGAGCTGACGAGCGCCCCTTGCGGCCTGTTCAGACCGAAAGATTGCGCAAGCGGCCAGCTGACATCCTGAATCGTGATGCCGAGGCGTCCGTGTTCCGCCTCGTGGTGCATTTGCAGCTGTTGGGCAACTTTCATCGCTTCATCGATCGGCAGCACGAACGCGGCTCCTTCAACGTCGCCGATCTCTTTCGTGACAGGCATTTCGATCCCAATGACTTTGCCGTTCAGACTGAACACCGGGCTGCCTGCATCGCCCGCATTTTCGGTCATGTCAGTCTGGATAAGCGGTACATACGACTCGCCTGGCAAAGGCCGCGACATGTTGCTGATGATGCCTGCCGTCACCGTGTCGTTCAGTCCATAAGGGGAGCCGATCGAGACGACCCACTGACCGGCCTTGTTCGCGGACGGCGAGCCAATTTTGACTGTCGGCAGTCTGGTGGCGGGAATCTTGAGCAGCGCGATACCGCTCGCTGGATCGTCGCCGACCACCGTGGCCTTGAACTTGCGGCCGTCCTTTAGCGTCACGCTGATTCGGGTTGCTTTGGTTATCAGGCTGGAGTCGGTGAGAATGTAACCATCGGCGGCGATGATGAATCCAGAGCCGCTGCGTTGCGAAGCCAGGCCTGTCGCGCCAGGAGGGGCGTAGGCGAACGGCTGGAACTGCCGGGTAAAAGGATCGTCTTCGCTTCCGGCCGGCGGCCAGAGGGGAGTGAAGGTGGCGACGGGTTGAGCGGCTGTCACGCTGATATTGACGACTGCTTTGCCTTCTTCGCTGACGAGGCGCGAGAAGTCCGTCACTATCGCGGGCGCCGTGTCGTGGCCTGGAAGCCTGGCAGCCGGCACATCCGCTCCAGAGCTTACGTTGTTCGGAGGGGATTGCGCCATGCAGCCCGCGGACACCGCCACGGTCAGACATTCCACGATCAGGAAGTACTTGAGGTTGTCGCGTCGCATCACATGCCCCCCGACACGAGCAGCTGAGTCGGTTGAGTCGGAGTAACGCGTCTGTCCGATGCGTTCTCCATGCTGCTGTGATTCGACTCTAGGTCGCCACTTTTAAAACAAGCTTAAAAAGCCCGACGAGAGGGTCCGGCTGGCACGTCCACGTCAACACTAATTTCGGTACTATACGGATCTACCTTCTGTCCCCGATCTTCGCCGGATCTGCGCTCCCGTCGCGCGTGCAACCATGCCTACCATCAACGAACTATTCGTCTATCCGATCAAATCCTGCGCGGGCATCGCGCTCACCGAGGCCCGGCTGTTGGCGACGGGCCTCGAATACGACCGCAACTGGATGATCGTCGATCCCGAAGGCGCGATGTTCACGCAGCGCGCGTATCCGCGCATGGCGCTGATCAAGATCGAACTCGGCGCAGAGGAGCTGATCGTCAGCGCGCCGGGCATGCGTGAGTTGCGCACGCCGCTCGATGCCGCGCGGCTCGCCGCGGCTCCCAGGGTCGCTACCGCGGTGTGGCGCGACGCGGCCTACGGGCTCGACACCGGCGAAGAAACGGCGGCCTGGTTCACGGAGTTCCTCGGTCTGCCAGCGCGCTTGCTGCGCTTCGATCCCGAGCGGGAACGCATCGTCGATCCGGACTATACGGACAGCACGGGGGGCGCCACGACCTTTTTTGCCGATGGCTTTCCGCTGCTGGTGGTCGGCCAGGCCTCGCTCGACGATCTGAACGCGCGCCTGAACGGCAAAGGCGCACCGTCGATCAGAATCGATCGCTTCAGGCCCAATATCGTGCTTAGCGGCCTCGATGCCTATGAAGAGGACTATGTCGAGACGCTCGCCGTCGGCGCGAATGCGGACTCGAGCGCGCGCGTCGAATTACGGCTCGTCAAGCTGTGCTCGCGCTGTCCGATGCCGACCATCGATCAGGCGCGCGGCGCCCCCGATCCCGACTGGCCGAACGAGCCGACCGACACGTTGCTCGGTTATCGCGTCAGCGAACGCTTCGACGGCGCGGTCACGTTCGGCAACAACGCGCTGGTCGCGAGCGGGGCGGGGGCCTGGCTGCGGGTCGGGCAGCAGGTCGACGCGGAGCTCGGGTTCGGCGATTGATGGGATGAAAGGCGGGCGAGCGAGGCCCGCTTCGATCGCCGATTAGGCCGCCCGCGCAATGGCCGACGCGGGTCGTGTTTGCCCATCTTGATTGCCGCGAGCTTCGCGTTCCCAGCAAGGCGCTTCGGCGCTCTCGCCAACCGCATTGCCCACCAGAATCACCGCCGGACTGCCGAAGCCCGCGCCGAGCGCATCGGCGGCGAGCCGATCGAGCCGCGTCAACAGGCGCCGCTCGTCGCTGCCGCCGGCCCACTGTACGACCGCGGCCGGCGTTTCGGCCGGCAGGTGCGCGAGCAACGCAGCTGCGATGCCGTCGATGCGCCGCATGCCCATATAGATCGCGAGCGTCGTGCGCGTCGCGGCGAGCGCGGCCCAGTCCGGCTCGCCGTGATCTTCGGTGTGCGCGGTGACGAAGCTCACGCCGTGGCAATGCCGCCGATGCGTGAGCGAGATGCCGAGGCCCGCGGCGGCCGCGAAGCCCGACGAGACGCCGTTGACGATCTCGACCGCGAGGCCCGCGTCGCGCAGCACCGCGAGTTCCTCGCCCGCGCGACCGAACAGCAGCGCTTCGCCGCCTTTGACGCGCACCACGTGCAGCCCCTTCAGCGCATAACGCCGCATCAGCCGCTCGATGAACGCCTGCGGCGTCGAGCGGCAGCCGCCGCGTTTGCCGACGCGAATCACGCGCGCCTGCGGCGCGAGCGTCACGATGTCGGGATTGGCGAGGTCGTCGAGCAGCACTACGTCGGCGGCCGCGAGCGCCTTGACGGCCTTCAGCGTCAGCAAGTCGAGGTCGCCCGGGCCGGCGCTCAGCAGCGTGACCTTGCCGGTGTTGGTGTGCATGTTGGTGTCCTTATGCCGTTGGTTTCTGTCGGCCCGAAACGAAAACGGCGCCCGCCCGTGAAGATCACGAGGGGACGCCGTTGTCCATTGCATTGCCTGTCGACGGTTGAGTCTGCGCGTCGCGACGACGTTGCCGCGATGACGTTGCGCAAGAGCAATGCAAGGACCACGCCATCGATCCGATCAAGGCGCGCAAGCCGTTGCCACACATTGCGATTCACGCGGAAAACTTGACGAGGACCGCACGCCCGTGCGCCTTCGTTTCGCACGTCGACAGTGCTGCGTCGCACCATCCCTGTGCTTTGCCGCCTCAAAACGCGTCGCGCGCGGGTCCGGTCCGAAGCCGCGCGACTTGCCGCAAATCCCCGCCACACCGCGCTTTCCGGCGCATTTATCGAGATTGGCACAACCTTTGCGATAAGCGTTGCCATCGGACCAACGTGGGTTCGTCGCGCTTGCAACACAACTGCACGCGCCCGTAGCACCCAACAGGACAACGGCGTCCCCCGAATTCGGCCCCTCGGCTGGATTCGCGGGACGCCGTTTTTATTTCCGCACTCGCTTTCGCCAGACACCAGAGGACAGCGCGCTCATGAAAATCATCGTTATCGGTCACGGGATGGTCGGCCACAAACTGGTCGAATGCCTGGCGCAACAGGCCGCGCACGATCTCGACATCACGGTGCTGGGCGAAGAATCGCGACCGGCCTACGATCGCGTGCATCTGTCCGAATTCTTCTCGGGCAAGACCGCCGATGACCTGTCGCTCGTCGAGCCGGGCTTCTTCGAGCGCCACGACGTGCAACTGAAGCTGAACGCGCGGGCGGTCGCGGTCGATCGCGACGCGCACACGGTGACGGTCGCGACCGGCGAAACGCTGCCGTACGACCGCCTCGTGTTCGCGACCGGTTCCTATCCGTTCGTGCCGCCGGTGCCGGGCCGCGAGCGCGGCGACTGCTTCGTCTATCGAACCATCGACGATCTCGAAGCGATGCGCGAATGCGGCGCCCGCTCGAAAACGGGCACCGTTGTGGGCGGTGGCCTGCTCGGTCTCGAATGCGCGAAGGCGCTGCGCGACATGGGTCTGCAAACGCACGTGGTCGAATTCGCGCCGCGCCTGATGGCGGTGCAGGTCGACGACGGCGGCGGCCGCGTATTGCGCGGCCGGATCGAAGAGCTTGGCGTCACGGTGCACACGCAGAAGAACACGACGGCGATCGTCGACGGCGAAGCGGGCACGCACCGCATGCAGTTCGCCGACGGCAGCCATCTCGACACCGACATGATCGTGTTCTCCGCCGGCATCCGTCCGCGCGACGATCTCGCTCGCGCATGCGGCCTCGAACTCGGCGCGCGCGGCGGCATCGCCATCGACGACGCGTGCCGCACCAGCGATCCGCACATCTATGCGATCGGCGAATGCGCGCTGTGGCACGGCCAGCTGTTCGGGCTCGTCGCGCCCGGCTACGAGATGGCGCGCGTGGTCGCGAAGCAGTTGCTCGGCGACCCGGCCGAATTCGCGGGCGCCGACATGAGCACGAAGCTGAAGCTGATGGGCGTCGACGTCGCCAGCATCGGCGACGCGCACGGCAATACGCCGGGCAGCCGCACCTACCAGTTCAGCGACGAACGCAAGCAGATCTACAAGAAGCTCGTCGTGTCCGATTGCGGCAAGCATCTGCTCGGCGGCGTGATGGTCGGCGACGCGAGCGAATACGGCACGCTGCTGCAGATGATGCTGAACCGCATCGAGCTGCCAACTTCCCCCGAATTCCTGATCCTGCCGCAAGCGGACGGCAGCGCGAAGCCGGCGCTCGGCGTCGAGGCGTTGCCCGCGGCCGCGCAGATCTGCTCGTGCAACAACGTGTCGAAGGGCCAGCTGTGCGCAGCCGTGTGCGCGGGCGCGACCGACATCGGCGCGTTGAAGAGCGCGACCGGCGCGGGCACCTCGTGCGGCGGCTGCGTGCCGCTCGTCACGCAGGTGATGAAGGCCGAGATGAAGAAGCAGGGCCTCGCGGTGAACAACCACGTCTGCGAGCACTTCCCGTATTCTCGCCAGGAGCTGTATCACCTCGTGCGCGTCGAGGGAGTGCGCAGTTTCGGCGCGCTGCTCGCGAAGCATGGCCGCGGGCTCGGTTGCGACATCTGCAAGCCGGCGGTCGCGAGCATTCTCGCGTCGTGCTGGAACGAATTCGTGCTGAAGAAGGAGCACGCGTCGTTGCAGGACACCAACGACTACTACCTCGCGAACATCCAGCGCGACGGCACCTATTCGGTCGTGCCGCGCATGCCGGGCGGCGAAGTGACGCCCGACGGCCTGATCGCGGTCGCGCAGGTCGCGAAGAAATATGGCCTCTACACGAAGATCACCGGCGGCCAGCGTGTCGATCTGTTCGGCGCGCGCGTCGAGCAATTGCCGTCGATCTGGGAAGAGCTGATCGCGGCCGGCTTCGAATCGGGTCACGCGTACGGCAAATCGCTGCGTACGGTGAAGTCGTGCGTCGGCTCGACATGGTGCCGCTATGGCGTCGGCGATTCGGTCGGTCTCGCGGTCGAACTCGAGAATCGCTACAAGGGCCTGCGCACGCCGCACAAGATCAAGTTCGGCGTGTCCGGATGCACCCGCGAATGCGCGGAAGCGCAGGGCAAGGACGTCGGCGTGATCGCGACCGAGAAGGGCTGGAATCTGTACGTGTGCGGCAACGGCGGCATGAAGCCGCGTCACGCGGAACTGCTCGCCGCGGACCTCGATAAGGCGACGCTCGTGCGCTATATCGACCGCTTCCTGATGTTCTACGTGCGCACCGCCGACCGACTGCAACGCACCAGCGTGTGGCGCGACAACCTCGAAGGCGGGCTCGACTATCTGATCGACGTGGTCGTCAACGATCGCCTTGGCGTCGCCAACGAGCTCGAAGTGGAGATGCAGCATGTGGTCGACACGTACGAGTGCGAATGGAAAAAGGCCGTCACCGATCCCGAAACGCGCAAGCGCTTCCGCCATTTCGTCAACAGCGGCGAGTCCGACAGCAACGTCGCGTTCGTCGAGGAGCGCGGGCAGATCCGGCCGGCAACGCTCGCTGAGCGGCAGGTGCAGCGCATCGAGATTCCCGTTGTCGTCGAGACGGTTTGACCTCATCCGATTCACGCTTAACTCAGAAGGAGCCCAGTCATGAAGAACGAACGCTTGCCCCGCGCCTGGACCGCGATTTGCGCACTCGACGACATCGTGCCGAACACCGGCGTTTGCGCGCTCGTCAATGGCGAACAGGTGGCCGTGTTTCACGTCGATGGCGGCGAAGTCGAGTCGCCGGCCGAGCCCACGGTCTACGCGATCGAAAACTTCGATCCGGGTTCGCACGCGGCGGTGCTGTCGCGCGGAATCGTCGGCAGCCTCGGCGAGCGCATCGTGGTCGCGTCGCCGATCTACAAGCATCACTTCGATCTGCGCACCGGCGAATGCCTCGAAACGCCGTCGTATTCGGTCAGCGCATTTGCCACGCGCGTCGAAAACGGCCAGGTGTGGGTCGCCGCTTGAGGTAGCGGCCTTTGTCCATCGTTCTGATTTTTTAACCCGATCATTCGCGCATGTCTGCTACCAGCGTAAAGAGCGTGTGTCCGTATTGCGGCGTCGGCTGCGGCATGGTGTTGCACGTCGAGGACGGCCAGGTCGTGAAGATCGCTGGCGACAAGGAGCATCCGGCCAACTTTGGCCGGCTCTGCACCAAAGGGCAGTCGGCCCACGTCGCGCTGCGCAAGTCGGGTCGTCTCGAAGGCGCGTTCGTGCGTCGTGCGCGCGACGAAGACCCGGTGCCGCTGCCGATGGCGCAGGCGTTGAGCGATACCGCCGCGCGTCTGCGGCGCGTGCTCGACGAGCATGGTCCCGATGCGCTGTCGTTTTACGTGTCGGGGCAGATGTCGCTCGAAGCGCAGTATCTGGTCAACAAGCTCGCGAAGGGCTTTATCGGCACGAACAATATCGAAGCGAATTCGCGCCTGTGCATGGCGAGCGCGGCGAGCGGCTACAAGCTGTCGCTCGGCGCGGACGGTCCGCCCGGCTCGTACGAAGACTTCGATCACGCGGATCTGTTTTTCGTCAGCGGCGCGAATATGGCCGACTGCCACCCGATCCTGTTCCTGCGCATGATGGATCGCGTGAAGGCGGGCGCGAAGCTGATCGTCGTCGATCCGCGCCGCAACACGACCGCCGGGAAAGCCGATCTGTTCCTGCAGATCAAACCCGGCACCGACCTCGCGCTGATGAACGGTCTGCTGCATCTGCTGCACGAAAATGGCGCAACGGATGCGGCTTTTATCGCCGAACACACCGAAGGCTGGGACGCGATGCCCGCGTTTCTGGCCGGGTACACGCCGGAGAACGTCGCCCGCATCACGGGCCTCGCCGCCGCCGACATCCGTCGCGCCGCGCAGATGATCGCGTCGGCCAAAGAATGGATGAGTTGCTGGACGATGGGCCTGAACCAGAGCACGCACGGCACGTGGCACACCAACGCGCTGTGCAATCTGCATCTGGCGACGGGCCGCATCTGCCGGCGCGGCAGTGGACCGTTCTCGCTGACGGGTCAACCGAACGCGATGGGCGGCCGCGAAATGGGCTATATGGGCCCTGGTCTGCCGGGGCAGCGTTCGGCGCTGGTCGCCGCAGATCGCGCGTTCGTCGAATCACTGTGGGGCATCGCACCGGGCACGCTCAAAGCGGACGCGGGCAACGGCACGATCGACATGTTCGCGCGCATGGCCGCGGGCGACATCAAGGCGTGCTGGATCATCTGCACGAATCCGGTCGCGACCGTCGCGAACCGGCAGACCGCGATCGCCGGTTTGCGCGCGGCCGAACTCGTGATCGCGCAGGACGCGTTCCTCGATACCGAAACGAACCGCTACGCCGACGTGCTGCTGCCCGGCGCGCTGTGGGCCGAAGCCGAAGGCGTGATGGTCAATTCGGAGCGCAATCTGACACTGATGCAGCAGGCCATCGAACCGCCCGGCGCGGCGCTGCCCGACTGGCAGATCATCGCGCGCATCGCGTGTGAAATGGGCTTTGCCGATGCGTTCAGCTATGCGAGCGCCGACGAAGTGTTCGCCGAGCTTACGCGCGCGGCGAACCCCGCGACCGGCTACGACCTGCGCGGCGCGAGTCATCGCCGCTTGAAGGACGCGTCGCTGCAGTGGCCTATCGCGTCGGCCGATTCGTCCGAGCGCAATCCGCTTCGCTATCTGAATGACGGCGTGAGCCAGACGCTCAGAGAGTCTGAAGATGGCGGCCACCCGCGCATTGCTTTTCCGACCGCGAGCGGCAGGGCGAAGTTTTTCGCGCGTGCGTATCAGCCCGCGGCCGAGTTGCCCGATCGCGAGTTTCCGATCGTGTTGAACACGGGCCGTCTGCAGCATCAGTGGCACACGATGACCAAGACCGGCAAGGTCGCAATGCTGAACAAGCTGAACCCGGGACCCTTCGTCGAAATTCATCCGGACGACGCGGCCGAACTCGGGATTCGCGCGAAGGACGCGGTCGAGATCCGTTCGCGGCGCGGCCGCGCGGTCCTGCCCGCCGTGGTCACCGATCGTGTGAGCGCGGGTCAGTGCTTCGCGCCGATGCACTGGAACGACGTGTTCGGCGACGAGCTGTGCATCAATGCGGTGACCAACGACGCGGTCGATCCGGTTTCTCTGCAGCCCGAACTGAAAGTCTGCGCGGTCGCGCTGAGTCCGGTGACGGCGGATCGCGACGCGAGCACTCGCAATGACCGCGATGCGCTCTCTATCCCCGCCGACGCAGCGGTTTTAGCGCCCAGCGCCAAGGATCAACCCATGCCTCGTATCGAAGCCCTCACGACTTTGCTGCAATTGCCGCCCGAGCCCGCGCCCATGCCGTCGCTCAGCGATGCGGAGCGCGCGTATCTGGCGGGTTTCGTCAGTGGCCTGCGTTCGGCCGAAGCGCAAGGTCTCGCCAACGTGCCGGTGCTGCCGCACAGCGCACCGTTCGATGCGGTGAAGCGGCTCTATGTCGACGGTCTGCTTGCGGGGCTGTATAGCCGCAGCGCGACGATGGCCCAGACGTCAGCCGCTGCCTTGCCGCCGGATTCCACGCAACAGGAGGCACGCGAATCGGGCGTGCGCATCGTGCGCGTGCGGCCGAAGGTCACGCTGTTGTGGGCCTCGCAAACCGGCAACACCGAATCGCTGACCGAGCGTTACGCGACGCGTCTGATGGAATCGGGCTTCGAAATCCGCACCGCGTGCATGGCCGACTATTCGGTCGCGACGCTCGCGAAGGCGCAATACGTGCTGCTGATGACGAGCACGTTCGGCGACGGCGATGCGCCCGACAACGCGCAGGACTTCTGGACGCAACTGAACGCCGCCACGGCGCCGCGCCTCGACGGCGTGCGTTTCGCGGTGCTCGCGCTCGGCGATCGCAACTACGATCAGTTCTGCGGTCACGGCCGCCGTCTGGACGAGCGGCTCGCCGCGCAGGGCGCGCTGCGTCTGACCGAACGTGTCGATTGCGATATTGAATATCAGCAAAGCGCCGATGCATGGCTCGAACGCGTGATCGTCTGCATCAAGCAGGCGGATGCCGCGCTGTACGCGGTGCCGCCGGGCGGCATGATCAACGCGGTGGTGGGCGCGGTGCCGACCAGGGCGCGGCCGGCCGCGTCGCGCGTCGTCGGCAATTTGCGCCTGAACCGGCAGGGCGCCGCGAAGGATACGCGCTACGTGTCGCTGCAAACGGGCGAGACGAACCTCGAATACGAAGCGGGCGATGCGCTCGGCGTGTGGCCGAGCAACTGCCCCGAACTCGTCGACGAACTGATCACGCTGAGCGGTCTGCACGCGGAGGCATCGGTGCACGTCGCGGGTATCGGCGACATGCGGCTCGCCGATGCGCTCGGCAAGCACTACGAGATCGCGCGGCCGAGCGCCGAGGCGCTCGCGTTCGTCGCCGCGCGCAGCGGCAACGGCGCGCTGGGCGATCTGCTCGCGCCCGAACGCAAGGCGGATCTGAAGCAATGGCTGTGGGGACAGCAGCTCGCCGACGTATTGCACGAGTTTCCCGTGAGCCTCTCGGCCGCCGAGCTGACCGGCATGCTGAAACGCCTGCAGCCGCGTCTGTATTCGATCGCATCGAGCCCGAAGGCGCATCCGGGCGAAGTGCATCTGACGGTATCGGCGGTGCGTTACAGCAACGGACGGCGGCACCGCAAGGGCGTGTCGTCGACGTTTCTCGCGGATCGCGCAAGCGACACCGACGTGCCCGTGTTCGTGCAGAAGTCCGCGCACTTTCGTCCTCCTCATCAATCTGACACGCCGATGATCATGGTCGGGCCGGGCACCGGCATCGCACCGTTTCGCGGCTTTCTGCACGAACGGCAGGCACGCGGCGAACGCGGACGCAACTGGCTGTTCTTCGGCGAACAGCATGCCGCGACCGACTTCTACTATCGCGACGAACTCGAAGCGATGCGCGCGAGCGGTCTGCTGACCCGGCTCGACGTCGCGTTCTCGCGTGACCAGGCCGACAAGATCTATGTGCAGGACCGCATGCGCGAACACGGTGCGCAACTGTGGGCATGGCTCGAAGACGGTGCGCATTTCTATGTATGCGGCGACGCGAACCAGATGGCGCGCGATGTCGATGCGGCGCTGAAGGACGTCATCACGACTCACGGTGGCATGAGCGAAGAGAAGGCACTCGAATACGTGAGCCGTCTGACGCGCGAAAAGCGTTATGCACGCGACGTGTATTGAGCCGCCGATGCGTTTCAGAAGATGCCTTTAAAAAGGCCTCGCAACAGACCGCACGATGGCATGACGCTTGCATGTCGAGTCCCAGTGAAAACTCTGGGCGACTTGCCGGCGCAAAACAGAAGTAACGCAGCAACTGGACTACCCGGCATTTTATTTACTGAGGATCTCTGATGAAAAACGTGATGCACTCCCTGCGAAGCGGTGATTGGCGCGCACTCGTCGCCTGCTTTCTGTATTTCGACACGGGCTTCACCGTCTGGGTGCTGTATGGGCCGCTCGCGCCGTTCATCAGCAAGAGCATCGCGATGACGCCCGCGCAGCAGGGGCTGCTCGTCGCGGTGCCGGTGTTGTCCGCGGCGATTCTGCGCGTGACGCTCGGCAATCTGTATCAATCCGCGCACGGCAAACGCATTGCGTTGATGGGCGTGCTGCTGTCGGCGGTGCCGACGATCGTGCTGCCGTTGCTGCAATCGGTGCCGTCGTACGAAATGCTGCTGGTGCTCGGCGTGTTCCTCGGCGTCGGCGGCGCCAGCTTCGCGGTCGCGCTGCCGATGGCCGGCAGCAACTATCCGCCGAAAGTGCAGGGCCTCGTCTTGGGGCTGGCCGCGGCCGGCAACATCGGCGCCGTGCTCGACGGCTTTCTGTTCCCGCAACTGGCGACCCGTTTCGGTTGGCAACTCGCCGCGGGCGGCGCCTTGCCGCTGCTCGCGATCGCTGCGATCACGCTGTACTTCTGGGCCAACGACGCGGGCGTCAAAACCGGCAGCGTGCTGCGCGCCTTCGGCGGTTTCGCGACGACGCTGGTCGGCCTGATCGCTCTCGTGCTGCTCGTCGAAGCGGGGCTATTCGGCGCGGGCAAGACCGGCGTGCTGCTGCTGCCGGTGATCGGTGCGCTGCTGGCGATCGCGGTGCTGCCGCAACGCTACCGCTCGGTGCTCGCCGAGCGCGATACGTGGGTCATCATGCTCGTCTATAGCATCACGTTCGGCGGTTTCGTCGGCATGTCCTCGTATGTATCGCTGCTGCTGACCAACCTGTATCAACTGTCGAAAATCGACGCGGGCCTGTTCATGGCGCTGCTCGCCGCGACCGGCGCGATGGTGCGCCCGCTCGGCGGCCTGATTGCCGACCGAGTGTCGGGCGTGCGCGCGCTGACCGTGCTGCTGGCGATCATCGCGGTTTGCGATTTCCTGTTCGCGGCGGCGATGCCGTCGCTCGCGGGCGGCATTGCGTTGCTGCTGTGCCTGTATGTCGCGTTCGGACTCGGCAATGGCGCGACGTTCCAGCTCGTGCCGCATCGCTGGGCCGGCCGCACCGGGCTGATGTCCGGCATCGTCGGGGCGGCGGGCGGCATCGGCGGCTTCTATCTGCCGGTCGTGATGGGCATCGCGAAGGAGAGCACCGGCAGCTATCAAATGGGCTTCGCGACGTTCGGCACACTGTCTGCTTGCGCGTTCCTTGCGATCGTCGCGCTGCGCCGGCCGTGGATGGCGTGGTCGATGCAAACCGGCGTCATGCATGCGCATGCGACGGAGTAAGGCGCGGCGTGCGGCGTTCGGTCGTGCCGGCGCCGCACGCATCATGGTCTGAATAAAGCGCAGTCGAATGCTTGCATATCGGTCGCGGTGTTTGTAATATGCAGCCAGGAGGCTGCATATGAACTCATCGACCGATCGCATCGAAAAGCAGATTCTGTTGAAGGCGCCGCGCTCGCGCGTCTGGCGCGCGCTGGCCAACGCCGAGGAATTCGGCAATTGGTTCGGCGTGAACCTCATCGGCAAGCAGTTCGTCGCGGGGCAATCCACGCAGGGGCACATCACCTATCCGGGCTACGAGCATTTAGTGATGGACGTGCTGGTCGAGCGTGTCGAGCCCGAGCATCATCTGTCGTGGCGCTGGCATCCGGCCGCGATCGACATCACGATCGACTACACGCCGGAGCCGACCACGCTCGTGGAATTCGATCTGAGCGACGTCGAGTCCGGCACGCTGCTGCGCGTCGTCGAATCGGGCTTCGACCAGTTGCCGATCGGGCGCCGCGCGGAAGCGTTCCGGCTGAACGACAGCGGCTGGGAGCAGCAGATGGTCAACGTCGAGCGATATGTCGGCGCGAGCTAAGGCGGCTTCCATGAGGGCGGCCCCCGCGAGGGCCGGCCTCAAGGCGGCGACACTGCGCAGTTCGGCGGCGGTGTTCGCGGCGCTCGGTGACGAGACGCGTCTGCGTCTCGTCGCGGCGTTGTGCGCGGGCAGTGCGATGTCGATCGCACAGCTGACGGCCGGCACCGAAATCACGCGGCAGTCGGTCACGCAGCATCTGCAGGTGCTGGCCGACGCGGGCCTCGTGCATGACGTGAAGGTCGGACGCGAGCGCCTGTGGGCATTCGAGCCCGCGCATCTCGACGCGGCACGCCGCGCGCTCGACGCGATTTCGCGGCAGTGGGATCAGGCGCTGCTGAAGCTGAAGACGATGGTCGAAGAATGAAGGGCGGGCGTCCGTGGTGATTGCACGAACCGAGCCGGCACGCGGATTGGCCGCCTGCCGGTAGGCTGTGCGCGCCGGCGGGTGTCGCATTTTTTACCGACTGCAAGCGGCGCATCGTGCACGTAAGCGCGGAACAACGCAAAAAGGGGCCAAAAAATTGGCCCCCAATCCGCTGTAAATAAGGAAGAAAAACGAGCCCGCGCCTAATCGGCGATCCGCTTGTCGGCCAGCGCGCTCTGGCAATCGGCCAGAACCTGCCGGACGAGCCGGGCTTGCGGGTCGAGTTCGTCGGTATCGAGAATTTCTTCAACCGCGTCGCGCGCCCAGTCGGTATCGACGAAGCGCGCGTGGCGCCGCGCGATTTCGACCGCGGTGGCCGACAGCTTCGCGACGCACAGCCAGTCGGCTTCGCGCGCGCGGCGGTCGAGCCACTTGTGCGCGGACTGCACGTGAAACGCCGCGTCGGGCCAGTCTTCGTTCAGATAATAAGCGCCGAGGCTCCCGCATGTGAGCCAGCACAACAGCTCCAGGCGGTCACGGGGACTCAGGTGTTGGCGTACATCACTCATGGCGACGCTCGCTGCAGTAAATGGCTTCCCGGTGAGGCCGGCGGGCGCCGTCCTCCGCTTATTACACACATTAGCATGCGGAATTCCCGGGCGGCAATTCCTGACCACCCCTAGAGTGCGGCGCCGCCACAGGCGGGTTTGCGGACGGTGCGTCAGCGTGGTGCGTCGGCGAACTGATCGCCCCGGGACGACCCACCGCAGCCGAAGCGCCGGCATTTACCGGCTTGCAGCGGTTCCCGGCGCGGCTTCAACGTTCCCCGCGCGTCGCGACGATGAAAAGCCGGGGAAACGGCAGCAGCACCGTGCCATCCGCGAGCGCCGGGTAGGCCTTGGCGATTTCGTCGCGATAGCGTTGCACAAACGCGCCGCGTTCGGCGTCGTCGAGCGCCGCGAGAAACGGCCGCAGCGCGCTGCCCTTGAACCAATCGACCACCGCGTCGGCGCCCGCGAGCGGGTGGTGATAGACCGTGCGCCACACGTCGACACGCGCGCACAGCGGCTTGAGCAGCGCGTAGTACCAGTTTGCGTCGTAGCGCATGGTGCGCTCGACACCCTTCAGCTTTGTCGCCCAAGGCCCGTCGATGGCGATTTCGCGCAGCAGCCGGTGCGCCGGTTCGTCGAGATTGTCGGGCATCTGCACGGCGAGGCTGCCGCCCCTGGCAAGTTTGGCCACCAGCGCGGGGAACAGACGCTCGTGGTCCGGCACCCATTGCAGCACCGCGTTCGCGAGGATCACGTCGTAGGGGCCGTGCGCGTCCCATGTCGCAACGTTGCTGATGTCGAAGCGGAATTGCGGCAGCCGCCGACGGGCCGCCGCGATCATGTCGGCGGAACTGTCGATGCCGCTGACCGACGCGCCCGGCACCCGCTCGGCCAGCACCTCGGTCGAGTTGCCCGGGCCGCAGCCGATGTCGACCGCGAGCCGCGCGCCGTTCAAGGGCACCGCCGCGAGCAGATCGCGGACCGGCCGCGTGCGCTCGTTCTCGAACAACATGTACTGCTTCGCGTGCCAATCGCTGTGCTCGTTCGTGGTTTTGTCGGTCATCTTTGGCTCCTTCGCGGCGTTCGTTGCGGTCATTCTCGGCCGCTGACAGCCCAGAGTAAAATGAATTTATGATCCCGATTGCTTCATTTTTCTAATGAAAATCGACACGCTCGGCGTGCAGGCCTTTGTCGCGATTGCCGATCGCGGCAGCTTCCAGAGCGCGGCGGATTCGCTGCACGTGACGCAAACCGCGATCACGCAGCGGCTGCGCAAGCTCGAAAGCTATCTCGGCGTCACGCTGATCGAGCGCACCACGCGTTCGATGGCGCTCACCGAAATCGGTCGCAATTTTCTGCCGCAGGCGCGTCGGCTGCTCGGCGAGCTGGCGGACGCGCTCGTCGAGATCCGCGAAACGGGCATCGCGCGACGCGGCGACGTGTCGATCGCGTGCGTGCCGACCGTCGGCGTGCAGTATCTGCCGCGCATCCTGCAGGCGTATTCGGCGCGCTATCCGCACAATCGCATCAAGATTCTCGATCACGCGTCGTCGGCGGTGGAGGAGGCCGTGTTGCGCAGAGAGGTCGAGTTCGGCATCAACATCGCGCGCGAGCATCATCCCGATCTCGCCACCGTGCCGCTCACCGAAGACCGCTACGTGCTGATCTGCCACGAGGACCATCCGCTCGCGAAGCGGCGGCGCATCGCATGGCGGCAGTTGCAGCCGTTCCCGCTGATTTTCGCCGGCGAGGTCAGCGGCAATCGCGCGCTGCTCGACGTCGCGTTGGAATCGAGCGAGCTCGCGCTGCGTTCGTTCTACGAGGTGCAGCGCAGCTCGACCGCCGTCGGACTCGTGGCGCAACGCGTCGGCGCGGCCGTGGTGCCCGCGCTCGCGCTGCAGAAGGGCGCGTATCCGAGCGTGCGCACCATCGAGCTCACACAGCCCACCGTGTCGCGCACGCTGGTGCTGGTCGCGCGCAAGACCGCGCAGCTGTCACCGGCCGCGCAGGCGCTGTACGACATGATCCGCGAACAGGCGACGCTGAAAACCGGATGACGGCGCGCCGCGCGCAAGGCAAACTGGCTGGCTTCCGAGTTTCATTCCTCCAACCCGTTCAATCCACGCGACACCCAACGACTCATGCTGCAGATACTCGGCAAGACCACCTCGATCAACGTGCGCAAGGTGTTGTGGACCTGCGCGGAACTTGGGCTTGCGTTCGAACAGGAAGACTGGGGCTCGGGCTTTCGCTCGACCGAGATCGCCGAATTCCGCGCGCTGAATCCGAACGCGAAGGTCCCCGTGATTCGCGACGGCGACTTCGTGTTGTGGGAATCGAACTCGATCATCCGTTACCTCGCGAACCGTTATCGCGGTGACGTGCTGTATCCGGCCGATCCGGTCGAGCGCGCGCGCTGTGATCAATGGATCGACTGGCAGGCGAGCGAATTGAACCGCTCGTGGAGCTACGCGTTTCTCGCGCTCGTGCGGCACTCGCCCGAGCATCAGGACCCGCGGCAGATCGCCGCGTCGTGCGCAAACTGGTCGAAGCATATGGCGATCGTCGAGCAGCAACTCGCGCGCACCGGTGCGTATATCGCGGGCGACGCGTTTTCGCTCGCCGATATTCCGATCGCGCTGTCCGCGAACCGCTGGCTCGAAACGCCGCAGCGGCACGACGATTTGCCGGCGCTGGCCGCTTATATGGCGCGCCTGGCCGAGCGCGACGGGTATCGCAAGCATTGCCGAAACGGCACGCCGTAGTCGTTGAATCGCGCGCTTCTGCAATCTGTCGATACTTACAGAATCCCCCTTCAATTCTTACGATTTGCTTGTTAATTCCCCGTGCTCGACGGCTTCTGCGCGGTGCGCCCCGCGTCGCCTACAATGGCGGCCATTTGGCAACATTGAAGGTGCAACGATGCGGGTAACGAAATTCGCGCTGGCTTTGCTGGCGGCGTGCTTCACTCTGAACGCGAGCGCGGAAATGACGGCCGCGCAATACAAGCGCTGGGCACACGCCGACAACAACTCGATCTATGCGGCGTACATCACCGGCACGATCAACGCGTTCGGCTGGGCGAACGGCGATCTGGTCGCGAGGAAACAGCCGCAACTGTTCTGTCCGCCACCAACGCTCGCGATCGGCAACCAGACGGTCTATCCGTTGCTCGATGCGTTCTTCGCGAATCATCCGGGCATTTCCGACGATTTTCCAATCGGGCTCGCGATTCTGCGCGCGTTGCAGGGCGCGTATCCGTGCTGACGTGTTGAAGGAGTGAGGGGAGGGAGGCAAAGAGGGGCAACATCAGGGGCGAACTCGCGAAGCGGGCCTGCCCCCCGGTGGATCAAACCTGCACGAGATTCGGAATCTGCACGTCCGGATTGACGTCGGCGTCGTAATCGACGCCCTTCATTTCAAAGCCGAACAGGCGCAGGAAATCGGTCTTGTAGCCCGCGAAATCGGTGAGTTCGTAGATGTTGTCGTTGCTCACCTGGTTCCACAGCTCCTGCACGCGGCCTTGCACCTGCGGATCGAGTTCCTTGTAGTCGGCGCGCAGACGGCCTTCGTCGTCCAGATGCGGCTGGCTGCCATAGAGGCTGTCCTTGTACAGGCCGTAGACCTGCTCGATGCAGCCTTCGTGCGTGCCTTTTTCCTTCATCACCTTGAAGAGCAGCGACAGATAGAGCGGCATCATCGGAATCGCCGAGCTTGCCTGCGTGACGACTGCCTTCAGCACCGCGACGCGCGCATCGCCGCCCTTCGCCGCGAGCTTTGAGCGGATGCCGAGCACTTTCTGGTCGAGATCTTTCTTGGCCGCGCCGATCGAGCCGTTCCAGTAGATGTCGTGGGTGATCTTCTCGCCGAGGTAGGTGAACGCGGTGGTCTTGGCGCCGTCGGCGAGCACGCCGGCAACGCCCAACGCGTCCATCCACATCTGCCAGTCCTCGCCGCCCATCACCGCGACCGTGTGCGCGATTTCTTCCGGCGTCGCCGCTTCGAGCACGGTTTCCTTGATCACTTCCTTGTCGGTGTCGATGCCGCGCAGATTGACAGCCTTGCCGATCGGCTTGAGCACCGAGCTGAACACCTCACCGGTCTTCGGGTGCTGGCGCTTCGGCGCCGCGAGGCTATAGACGACCAGATCGACCTGGCCGAGATCGCGCTTGATCACTTCGATCGTGCGCGCCTTCACTTCGTCGGTGAATGCGTCGCCGTTGATGCTGGTCGCGTACAGGCCTTCGGCGGTGGCGAACTTCTCGAACGCCGCGGTGTTGTACCAGCCGGCCGTGCCAGCCTTGGTTTCGCTGCCGGCACGCTCGAAGAACACGCCGAGGGTCGACGCGCCCGAGCCGAACGCCGCGCTAATGCGGGCGGCAAGGCCATAGCCGGTCGACGCGCCGATCACGAGCACCTTCTTCGGGCCGTTGGCGATGGGGCCGCGTGCCTTCACATATTCGATCTGTTCCTTGACGTTGGCTTCGCAGCCGATCGGATGGGTCGATACACAAATGAAGCCACGCACACGCGGTTTGATGATCATGAAGCACCTCTTGTCGGAATTGGCGACATTATAGTGGCCCCGCCGGAGCCGCACTCCATGCCGCGAACGAAGCAAAAACCGGCGCCCCCCCACATCTTGGTACGATTGCGCCTTTCCCAGCCGACGACAGCAAGTGAAGCGCCTCTTTTCCTCCTTTCTGGCGGCCCTCGACAAAGGGCTGACGCTCGCGAACCCGCTGTTCGCGAAGGCCGCATGGCATCTGCGCCATCCGACCCGCCGCACGTTCGCGTGGGGGCTCGCCGCGCTGCCGGTGCTATTCGTACTGTACGTGCTGCTGCTGATTTCGTTCACGCCGAGCATCGGCGACATCCGCAAGGCCAAGATCGAGCGGCCCGCGCAGATCCTGTCGGCGGACGGCAAGCTGCTCGCCGAGTTCAAGCCGTCGAACCGCGAGTGGGTCAAGCTGAAGGACATCTCGCCGAACGTCGTCAACGCGCTGATCGCCACCGAGGATCACCGCTTCTATCAGCATTTCGGGCTCGACTGGCGGCGCACCGTTTCGGCCGCGCTGCACACGTTCTCCGGCGACCGCCAGGGCGGCTCGACGATCACGCAGCAGCTCGCGCGCAATCTGTATCCCGACGAAATCGGCCGCGCGCCGACGTTGACGCGCAAGCTGAAGGAAGCGATCACCGCACTGAAGATCGAGGCGTTCTACACGAAGGACGAGATCCTCGAAACCTACCTGAATACGGTCCCGTTCCTCTACAACGCGTACGGCATCGAGATGGCTGCGCGCACGTATTTCGACAAGTCCGCATCCGATCTGAACGTGCTCGAAGCGGCGACGCTGACCGGCATGCTGAAGGGCAACGCGTACTACAACCCCGTGCTGAACCCCGAGCGCGCCTTGCAGCGGCGCAATACGGTGCTCGCGCAGCTGGTCAAGTACGGCAAGCTGACACCCGCCCAATACGACACGCTCGCCCGCAAGCCGCTGCGTCTCGACTTCGAGCGCCAGATCGAGCCGCCCGGACCCGCGCCGCACTTCACGCAGCAACTGCGCAAATGGCTCGTCGCGTGGGCCGATCGCAACGACTACAACATCTATTCCGATGGACTCGTCGTGCGCACGACGATCGACTCGCGTCTGCAGACGATGGCCACCCAGGCGGTCACGCTGCAGGGCAACCAGTTGCAGAACATCGCAAACTCCGCGTGGGGCACGCGCGCGGGCTGCTCGGCGGACAAGGACCTGCTGCGCACGTTCCTGCGCGAAACGCCTGACTTCCGCGCGGCCAAAGACACGGGCCTCGCCGACGACGACGCGCTAAAACTTCTGCTCGCCGATCGCAAGCTCGTGCAGAGCGTGTGCGACACGAAGACGCGCGTGCAGGCCGACTTCCTCGCAATGGACCCACGTACCGGCGAGATCAAGGCGTGGGTCGGCAGCCGCGACTTTGGCGTTGATCCGTTCGATCACGTGCAGCAGGCGCGCCGTCAGCCTGGCTCGACCTTCAAGCCGTTCGTCTACGCGGCGGCCTTCGAGGCCGGTGCGAAGCCAGACGACAAACTGCCGGACAATCCGGTTCAGATCGAACTCGCCGGCGGCGAAATCTGGAAGCCGAACGACGAGGACGAGCCGAGCGGCCGCATGATCAGCCTGCGCGACGCGCTCGCCTATTCACGCAACCGCATCACCGCGCAGGTGATGGAGTCGGTAGGTCCGAACAGGGTCGCGAAGCTCGCGCGCGCGATGGGTGTGCGCGACAGTCAGCTCGACCCGGTGCCGTCGCTCGCGCTCGGCACGAGCCCGGTCACGCTTAAGGAAATGGTGTCGGCGTACGGCACGATCGCGAACCTCGGCGGCTACGTCGAGCCGCTGATGGTCACGCGCATCGAGGACCGCAACGGCAACCTGCTCGCCGAATTCAAGCCGGCCACGCCGAGTCGCGAGCTGCCCGCCGACACGGCGCGCACGCTCGTCGACGTGATGCGCGACGTGGTCAGCCGCGGCACCGGCGCGAGCATCCGCACACGCTTCGGCGTGCGCGGCGATGTCGCGGGCAAGACCGGCACGACCCAGGGCAACGCGGATGGCTGGTTCATCCTGATGCAGCCGCAACTGGTGGCGGGGGCGTGGGTCGGCTTCAACGACAGCCGCGTGACGCTGCGCAGCGATTACTGGGGGCAGGGTGCGCATAGCGCGCTGCCGATCGTCGGCGATTTCTTCCAGCGCGCGCAGCGCTCGCGGCTCGTCGACAGCCACATGAAGTTCGATACCGCGCAGCAGCCGGGCTGGTTCGCCGAGCGCGCCGAACGCTTGCGCGACTGGATCGGGCACCTGTTCGCGCGCACGCCGGCGCAGCCGGACAAGCAGGTCGTGGCGCGTGCTCCGGCGCGGCGCGCGCCGGTGGCGTCGCTGCAGCCGCCGACGTCGGGCGTGGCGGCACCGGCGGGGGCGTCAGAGGCAGCGGGCGCCGCGTCCGCGGTGCAGGGCGAAGCGCGCGCGTTGCCTCCGATGCTGCCGGCGACGGGGTCGGGGTCGGGAGCGGCTCCCACGCCGGCGCCCGCCATTACCGTCGATGGCGAAACGCATGGCGGCGGTGCGGCAGCGCTCGCGCCGACCCCGACACCAGACGACCTCGTGCCGCCCGATGCGACTGGGCAGGGCGGCGAAGGAGCGAATACCGGGGGCGAGGCGAACTGAACGCGACCCGGGCGCGCTGCCCGGGTGCGTATTGAACGGGGTGAGGCAGAAGGGCTAGGACCTCGCGACGCCCGCTTCACCCGGCGGTCGCGCATGCGGATTGCCATGCGCCGTCTCCAGCGACGTGTCGTGATGCAGCAGCAACACCGCCGCCATACCGATGAGCCCCGCGCCCGCGAGGCATAGCAGCCCGGCGCCGAAGCCGCCGGTGCTGTCCTTGATCCAGCCCATCGCGAACGGGCCGAAGAAACCCGCCAGATTGCCGAGCGAATTGATCGCGGCGATGCCGCCCGCGGCCGCCGCGCCCGACAGGAACGCGGCCGGCAAAGTCCAGATTACCGGCAGGCAACCGAAGATGCCGAAGCCGGCAATCGACAGCGCGATCATCTTCTGCACCGGATCGTCGAGGCCGGCCGCGGCTGCGATGCCGGCCGCCGCGACGAACAGCGCAATCGCGACGTGCCAGCGGCGTTCGAGGTGGCGATCCGAATGCCGTCCCCACAAAATCATGCTGACGAGGCCGACCACGTACGGCAGCGACGTCACGAAACCCGTCTGCAGATTAGTGAGGCCGAACGACTTGACGATCTGCGGCAGGAAGAAGCTCAGGCCGTAGTTGGTCGCGTTCGCCCCGAAATAGATCAGCGCGATGGCGAGCACGCGCGGATTGATCAGCGCCTCCTTCACGCTGAAGTGGCGCACCGCCTCGCGATGCTCACGCTCCTGCTTCTGCCGCGCGATCAGCCAGTCGCGCTCCTCGGTGCTGAGCCAGGTGGCGTCGGCGGGCTTGTCGGTCAGATACAACAGCACCGCGACCGACAGCAAAACCGCCGGCGCCGCCTCGATCAGATACAGCCACTGCCAGCCGCCGAGTCCGCCGCGGCCGTCGAGCGACAGCAGCGCGCCGGAGATCGGGCCGCCGATCACCGTCGACAGCGGAATCGCCGCCATGAAATAGCCGACCACGCGCCCGCGGTACGCGGCCGGAAACCACAAGGTCAGCAGAAAGATGATGCCCGGGAAAAAGCCGGCCTCGGCGACGCCAAGCAGAATGCGCAGGCCGAAAAACACGTGCGCTGGCGAGAGCCCGGTGAAGCGCGAGATGTCCGGGATGAACGCCATCGCGCCCGCGAGAATACCCCACGTAAACATGATCCGCGCGATCCAGCGGCGCGCGCCGAATCGTTCGAGCAGCAGGTTCGACGGCACTTCGAAAAAGAAGTACGCGATAAAGAACACGCCCGCGCCGAAGCCGAACGCGCTCGCGGACAGATCGAGCGCCTTGTTCATCTGCAAGGCCGCGAAGCCGACGTTGACGCGATCGAGATAGGCGATGAAATAGCACAGGATCAGGAACGGCACGAGCCGAACCGTGACGCGCTGAAGGGTACGTGCCTCGAGATCCATATATGTCTCCTCCGGTTCGGCGACCGGTGTATGCCGCTATGTGGGTGGGGTCTGTCCGCGGTTCGAAATGCCTGTCCGTCGAACAGGCATCGTTACAGACTAGACGCTCAAAAGGGATTCCGGAAGGTCTTTTGTGAACCATGTGGTCCGCTCATTGCCGACGCCGTCGCGGCGTGGCGCTCACTTCCATTGTTAGGAGTCGCGCAACAGTGTTTTCGGTTGTATCGGCTGATCCTGGGCGAACGATTCCGGATAATTGCTGCTTGACCAATCAGTTAAAAATGCAGGTGATTCACGATGTCGAATCAGGGTTCGGACATGCTTGCTGAGGCGCGCAAAACGGTGCGGGGACGCGAAGTCGCATCCGTCGCGCGAGCGGAAAGCACGGAAAGGATGAGGGCGCCGCTGCACACGCGCATGCGCGGGGTGGCGGCGGTGGCGCTCGCGTGCGCGAGTCTCGTCGGGTGCGCGTCGAGCACAGATGTGGTCGCGAGCGGCAAGCCCGGCAGCTACACGGTCGCCGCCAGCGCGACCGGAGGACGCATGGCCTGGGCGCGCGCGCACGAACTCGCGATGAACGAGGCGCGCGACTACTGCGATCGTCGCGGTATGCAAAGCAGCGTGAATACGGAGACGGTCAGCGGCGTCAGCGCGATGACCGAGCACGGGTCGTCGGTCAGTTTCGAGTGTCATCCGCGGTTCTGACGCAGCGTTGCGCGCGGGCGGCGGGCGCCGGCGCTCCATGACGATCACCTTGTGATGCGCGCCGGGCTTCTCCGTCCACGATTCGCCCGTTGTGCCGGCCGAGCTGTCCGACGATGCCGCCGTCTTCCGTGTGCAGGTTGGTCACTCCGGTCCGCGTGATGCTATCGATGAACGCCTTGAACGCAGACGGCATCGACCAGTTGTACATCGGCATGGCGAACGCCAGCGCGACGGCGGCGAGAAGGCGCGCGTACAGGGCAGCCGATGACGCCCGCATCGCCGCCGTGCGCTCGTGCGCGGGCGTATATCAAGGTAACCACTTATCGCGACTCGCGTGGTGACATGCGCCGGCACGCCGGCAGTCCTCAGTCTTCGGGTGGTTTGGCGTTGGTCGAACGTTTGACGAACGGTGCTCCCGAGAAGCCCACCGTCGCGCGGCCCTGCACGGGTGATTTTTCGCGGGCGCGGCGGGCAGGGCGCGCGGACGTTTTTTCTGTTCGCGCCGTCTCGAACTGCCGCGAGAGCTTGTCGATACGCTGGCGCAACAGGTCGGCCGCCGCCACGCGTTCAGCCAGCAACGCATCCTTTTCCGCAAGCTGCCCGCGGGTCGCGGCATGCCGCGCAGCGCAGACAGCCAGTTCCGCCTTCGATGCGGCCAGCTCGTCCCGCAGTGCGTCCCGCTCGGCCCGCGATTCGGCTTCGAGCGTCGCCGCCCGCTCGTGACTCGCCTGAAGCTCCTTGCGCAAACGTTGCGCCGCCGCTCGTTCACCGTCGATTTCGAGCAAGGCGCGCTTTTCCGCCGCGGCGAGCCGCTGCTCGTTCTGCTCGTGCGAGCGGCGCAGCTTCGCGAGTTCGTCGGCGAAATCGCGGCGGGCATCGGCGAGCGCGGCGGCTCCTGCTGCGATTTCTTCCTTCGATCTCGCCAGTTGCGCCGTCAGCATGTCGTTAGCGGTCTGCAGTTCGACGATGCGCGCGTCGAGTCCGGCAATCCGCGCGCGCAGGGTCGCGACATCGTTGGCCGCCTGTTCGGCTTTGTCGACGGCGTCCTGACGCTGCTTGTCCTGTTGCCTGGCCTGTTCTTGCGCAGCGGCGATTTGCGCGTCCGCGTCGTGCCTGAACACGTCGAGCGCGGCGTTCGCGGCGTCGCTCGACAGACGCCACAGTTGGGCCGCGAATTCGCCGGCAGCCGCTGCGACCTCGGGCGGCAAGTC
This sequence comes from Paraburkholderia lebeckiae, assembly GCF_014201005.1. Lineage (NCBI taxonomy): Bacteria > Pseudomonadati > Pseudomonadota > Betaproteobacteria > Burkholderiales > Burkholderiaceae > Paraburkholderia > Paraburkholderia lebeckiae. Next base: position 324,695 of record NZ_JACHDK010000002.1, read on the forward strand.
CGGACGGCCGACGTCCACACGCGTCTTGTCGCGCACGTCGGTCCAGAAATCCCGCAACGCTTTGGCCGGCGCGCTCATGCTGCCTTTGCGCACCAACTGGTACAGGCGGTTCGCGGTCGGTGTTTCGCCGTAACGGAAAAACAGCAACGCGCAGACCTCGCGATAAAGCGTCTGCGTGTCCGACGCGTTTTGACGGACGACTTCGATGTCGGCTTCGAGGGTCATGTGGAAGCGGCTTTGGGGAATATCGATATGTTGATAATACAACGTAAAACGCATCAAATACTACACCATTCGAACTTCAACACGACATTAGTACTATAATGTCGTGTTGATGTTTTGGCTGCCGATTGTCGATCGTTAACGTCCGATGCGCTTTCCTTTCTGCGGCTGCCGCTTGCGACGACCGAGTTTTGGCTTGAATGGGAAGAAACCGTACAGCGGCAGCTCTGTCAGCATCGTGGGCAACTTGTCGGCCAGTGAAGTTAGCGAGCCTTTGGCGTCTCTATTGATACCCGGCGGCCTTGCGGTAATGCAACTCCTACCTCGCATAGCAGTCCGCGAAGCTGGTTGACCTGCATGACGCGGACTAGGAACAGTTGCTGGTGTACGCGGTGCATGGTCAGCATCGCCTGCTGGTCTTCAGTCTTGACGGCAACGAACCGCACGCTTGGACTCTGGGCCGCTTCTCAGATCGCCGCAGCTGCGTTATTCCTGTTTGATTTCACGAGCGGCCGTGCGAGCTGGGCTTCGATGAGCCGCACGTCGTGGCCAAGCCGCGTCAGGACTCGCGGCCGATGGTGCGCGCTGCCGCGCCTCCATGACCACGCGACTTGCAGGCCGGTTGACTAAGAACGGCACGAGCCAGGCGCGTCTGGTCAAAATCGATTTGGGTTCTTACGATTGGCCCAAACCGGTTCATGCTCCGGTCTGTATGTTCTGGACCAAACTTGCGGCCAAATCGAACTGTGACGCAGCACTTATAGCGAGCCGCAGACTTGCTTTATGGAATGACTGGAAAGGGCCGCTAGAACCAGGCGCGAACAATAAGCTTCGCCCTCTTCTCTGATGACGGATCAGGAAGTCAAGGGCAAGGATCTGCCACCCTCCTCCTCGAATTATCTGCCGGGCTCGCCCGCGCACGAAATAATCCCTTGAACTCCTGATTGACGCGCTACTCCGCATTGACTCAGGTTTCTTGTTACCAAGCGGCGCCTGCTGTTGCTTCGGCAATTGGCTGCAAGTCGGTGCGGATGGAGCTTCCCAGATCACACCGGCCGCCGTTCATGCGTCAGGCGGAAGTTTCGCCACCCGCGTCGCCGCATTCAGACCACACTGATGCCCACCTCGATGTTCCCGCGCGTCGCCTTCGAGTACGGGCAAGTCTCGTGTGCTGTGCGCGCCAGCGCCTCGGCGACTTCGCGCTCCACACCTGGCAGGCTGACGTTTAGCCGAGCCTGCAGAAAGTAAGCGCCATCGGTGGTGCACAGATCGACCTCGGCGTCGACGGCCGTATCGGGGGGCAGCGCGACCTTCATCTTCGCGGCCGCCAATCCCATTGCGCCGATGAAACAGGCGGACCAGCCGGCCGCGAACATCTGCTCGGGATTCGTCCCGCCGCCCGTTGATCCTGGTGCCGAGAGGCTGACGTCGAGGCGTCCGTCGGAACTGCGCGATGCGCCGTCGCGTCCACCCGTCGTGTGGGTCTTGCCCGTGTACAACACTTTGTCGATTCGAGACATGATGAATTCCTTGCCGTAGCGGCTCAGTGATGCGAATAGGTGGAAAAAGTATCCCGGACGGTCAGCCGGAAACCCGACTGCGATGTCGTGTCGGAAATACCGCCGAACGCTCGATTACTGCAATCGGCGCAGCCCTGATCTATGACGATAGGTTCAGCTTCCGCGATAGAGCCTGCGGAGACTGGCGAGCTGACCATCCTGCTGCGCCAGCATCAATTCGTGGCGCACGTCGGCACGCGTCTTCGGCGACGCACCGATACGGCTCGTACCGGATTGCTCCGTCTGCGCGACAGCGGAGGTCGTGGCGCTCTCGGCGGCCTGAGCTGCGCCCGAAACGGCGAATGCTGCAAAAGCTAAAGCTACGATCGAAGTTTTCATGCTGTTCTCCTTGAAACGATTAATGGTGGTAAAACGCCCGAAACACATCGGTTGGATGGCAACTCGGCGCGCTCCGTCGTTAATATTTTCAGCGCGCCGACGTATCTGACGTGTGTCGTGACCCGGGCGTTTTGCAAGACTGTGTATCCGCGGTTCCGTGGATTCATTTCAATCCGGAAAGCTGCGTACGCCGCACAATTTTTGCGCGAGCAACTGCCTGCTCGCCGCCGCGGGCGGCTCGTTTTTGCCTTCGCCGAAGTCAGCAAGGATCACGTGTCCCTGCTTGTCGATAAAGTAGAAGCGATCAGATACCAGGCGCTTGATGTCACTAACCTGCTGAGATGTGGGCTCCTGGCGCCGGTTGCTGCCACGAATTCGTGCTAGAGCAACCGGCGGACCCTCACTGTTGTCGGCGCACCTGTCTGAACGCCGCGCGGAGCTCCTGAGCAAAGAGCTGCGGTTGTTCCCACGCTGCGAAGTGGCCGCCCTTGTTCACCTCATGGAAATAGCTGAGATTGTGATAGCTGCGCTCAGTCCAGCTCCGCGGCGCCCGATAGATCTCGCCGGGAAAAACCGTCACTGCGACCGGGACGGAAATATCGGCGGTCTTCTGTTCCACGGCGTTGAAGTTGTTGTTGTTGTTCTCCCAGTAGAGCCGCCCCGACGAGGTCGATGTGTTCGTGACCCAGTACAGCGTGATGTCGTCGAGCATCTCATCCCTGGTGAGTGAGCGCTCGGGGTCGCCGCCGCTATAGGTCCAGGCCGCGAACTTGTCGTACATCCAGGCCGCCTGACCGGCGGGTGAATCAGCCAGGCCGTAGCCCTCGGTTTGCGGGCGAGTGACCATCATGGCGGCATAGCCGCCGCCCTTTTTGTAGAGGTTGGCGAGCGATTCGTACGCGGCCTTTTCCACGTCGGACAGCCCGGCCGGCGCCGGTTCGCCATTGTTTAGCGCCTTCGCGACCTCCGGTGGCACCGTCGCAGGCATATTGACGTGAATGCCCAGAAGCCCTGCCGGGCCCTGACGCCCCATCGCATCCGCCACCACCGATCCCCAATCGCCGCCTTGAGATACATACTGCTTGTATCCCAGACGCTTCATCAGCACATCCCACGCCCGCGCTATGTGATCGGGACCCCAGCCGACGCCGGTGGGTTTGCCGGAGAAGCCATAGCCGGGCATCGAGGGGATGACGACATCGAAGGCGTCCTCCGCACGGCCGCCATAAGCCGTAGGATCGGTGAGTGGACCGATGGCCTTTTCAATTTCCAGAGGCGAGCCTGGCCAGCCGTGAGTGACGATCAGCGGCAGCGCGTTCGGGTGACGGGACTTCACGTGGATGAACTGGATATCGACGCCGTCGATCGTGGTCACGAACATCGGCAGGGCATTCAGCCTGGCCTCCGTCTTACGCCAGTCGTAGTCGGTTCCCCAGTAGTGCACCAGTGCCTGGATCTTCGCCTCCTGCACGCCCTGGGATTGATCGGCGACGGTTTCCTTGTCGGGCCACCGGGTGGCCGCGATTCGGCGGCGCAGGTCGACGAGTGTTTCGTCTGAAACGTGAACGTGGAAAGGACGGATCGAGTCGTCTTCAGCCGCTGCGTGCGGTATCGCCGAAGGCTGTTCCGCCGCCGGAACTGCATGGGCGTAACTGAAGCCAGCGGCCAGGAACAGGCCGAGTACGGCCGCGGCTGAAGAGAACGCGCTGCGCCGGGTCGGCGCCGTCGAAACTATACGCATGGTGATACTCCTTGAAAAAGGATGCGCGGCCTTGCGCGCCCACGGTTACGGGCGCCGTTTCCGTATCGCATCAATACCGCTTGCATTCGCGCGATCGCGTCTATGCGCCCTCGACGGTTCTTTCGTTAGCGGTGTAGCGGCGTGCGGGCGTGTCGGTCGACAGTTCCGGCACATTGCCTGGCGCGCGGCTTCGAAGGCATCCCACTTCGCGCCGTCGTGCAGGGACGGAATCGTGACGAGCTCGCCCTGATCGAAGCCGCTGAGCGCCGCGTCAACCATGTCGCCTGCGGACATGACGATGGCCGGATTCAGGTTCTCGAGCGGCAAGCCGCCGGTCTGCCAGAAATCGGTGGCCGTGGCGCCGGGCAGCACCGCCTGTACCTTCACACCCTTGATGGCGAGCTCGTGATGCAGCGACTGGCTGAACGCAAGCACGAAGGCTTTGGTGCCGCCATACACGCCATTCAGGCGCTCCGGCGCGATGCTGACGATCGACGAGATGTTGATGATCGCGCCCGAGCCACGCGAGACGAAGCCCGGCACCGCGGCGTACGTGAGGCGGGTGAGCGCGGTAACGTTCAGATCGATCATCCGCGTCATGGCCTCGACGTCGCTGTCGAGCAACGGCGTATGCGTGCCGACACCCGCGTTGTTCACGAGCAGCACGATGCTCGCGTCTTCCGCCAGTTTCGCTTCCACCGTGGCGCGTGAAGTTGGATCATTGAGATCGGCGTCGATTATCTCGACGGACCGGCCCGTTTCGTTGGCGATGCGCTCGGCGAGACTCACGAGCCGGTCGCGGCTGCGCGCAACGAGAATCAGATCGTAGCCACGTTTTGCGAGCCGCTCGGCATAGACCGCGCCGATACCCGTGGATGCACCCGTAATGAAAGCTGTACCCTGATGTGCCTGCGTCATGATGTACTCCTGTTGGACGTTCGCTGGTGATTGCGTGAGGCAATTGTGGTCCGGATTGACGCCGACGCAAATGACGTATATGGTTGTGATTTAGGACATCTCGCCGCAGCGGATGTTTGACCTGATAAACAGCGGAGGGCCGACATGCATCGGATCGGATATTTGTTGAGCGATGGCTTCCAGGTGATGGCGCTCGCGTCACAGTCGGTTTTCGAATACGCGAACGTTGCGGCGGGCGAAACGTTCTACCGGATCGAAAACTTCTCGGTAGCTGGCGGCGAGGTGCGCTCCTCGCTCGGCATGTCCGTCGTCACGCGTGCGCTCGGGATGCGCGCCGCGATCGACACGTGGATCGCGGCGGGTGTCAGCGCGCCACTCACCTCGCCTCCGCCAGCCGAAATGCTCGCATTCCTGCGCAAGGCGGCTACGCGGGCGCGACGCATTGCCGGCATCTGCACGGGCGGTTTCGTGCTGGCCGAAGCGGGGTTGCTCGCGAACCGGCGCGCGACGACGCATTGGGCCCATGCGCGCGACATGATGAGCCGGTTTCCGGATATCCACGTCGAAGAAGATCGTATTTACATTGTCGATGGGCCGATCTGGACATCGGCGGGGATGACTGCGGGGCTTGACCTCGCGCTTGGGATGGTCGAGAAGGATCTCGGCGCCGACGTGGCGCGTTCGGTCGCGCACAAGCTCGTGATGCATCAGCGGCGCGCGGGCGGCCAGTCGCAGCATTCGGAAATGCTCGACCTGGCACCCAAATCCGACCGCATCCAGGAGGCGCTGAACTATGCGCGCAAGAACCTGAGGCTGCCGCTCACCGTCGAGGAACTCGCGGGTACGGCGCATCTGAGCCCGCGGCAGTTCAGCCGGGTGTTCACCTTGGAGACCGGACAGTCGCCCGCGAAGGCGATCGAAGGGCTGCGGCTCGAAGCCGCGCGGCTGATGATCGAGAAGAGTCGGCACTCGCTGGAAGTGATCGCAACAGAGACGGGGTTTCGCGATCGTCGGCATATGCGCGAAGCGTTCATTCGCGGGTTTGGCCTACCGCCGCAGGAGGTGCGGCGTGAGGCTCGCGCCGGTGATCGGATCGGTGTCTAGCCTTACTACGTCACATAATTAGTTGCGCGCGCTGGAGTGCCCCGGGGGATGTAATCCGAAGGAGGGGCAGGCAGCGCGCGTTCAAGGAAGTTTTTTTATCGCGTCCATCTGATTGCATTCGGAGTCGCTGAGCCATCAGAAAGCCAGGTGTCGCCTCTTCGGGGGCGGTAGTGAGAAAGTATTTGAGCGGCTCCGGCTCGCCATCAGGCCATTCGATAAGCAGCCATTCTTCGTCGCGAACGGTGCTTCGCCAATAGTCGCGATGTGCGGGACGAACCCGTACGGCGGCAAAGCGCGAGGAAAGTGCTGCGTTGCTGCCTTCTCGCCAGGTTACGGGAGCTATCGACTTTCGAGGCCCAAAAAAGCGCGCGTGATGACGTCTCAGCGTTCCGCGCTGACTGGTACTACCAAAAGCCGGTTACCGTACGAGGAACCCATAAGTCAGAGGGTCACGCTCGTCCACAATCCAATTCGCAAAGCCGTAAACGAAAGCGTTGCCTTCGACCTCGGGGATGACGGCCCTGAAATCGCCCACAGTCGTCTCGCTCAGCACCCGTCCTTTGAATACCGTGCCGATGATGGACTCGTTCACGAGCGTGTCGCCCTTTCCCAACTTACCGCGCAGATACAGCTGAGCGACGCGTCCGCCGGTACCTGAGCCGGTCGGTGAACGGTCCACTTCGCGGTCGGCGAATACGCAGCAGTTGGCTTGCGTGGCACCCTCGCCCCGCGGTGCGTTAGCGATAATGGTCCCGTAGATATGGTTGATTTCAGGGATATCAGGGTGCACGACGGGGAACGCCTTGTTCGCAGCCTCCTTTACCTCCGCTCCAAAACGAATGAGTTCTTCCACCGACGATTCACGAACTTCAAGTCCGTGTGGTTGACCGTCGGTGTAAAAGTAGAATGCACCGCCGAACGCAATGTCGCCAGTCACCGAACCGAACGACGGCGTCTCGACCGTCACGTCCTGTTTCCAGATAAAGGACGGCACATTGACGAAACGCACATTGCCCGCGTGCTCGCCGTCCCATTGAACGAACGCTTCGATGAAGCCACACGGTGCATCGATACCGATGCGTGTCTCTGGTACCTGACGTTGCACCCAGCCCAGTTCGACCGCTGCTGTCGACAGCGCGATGACACCATGACCGCAGTGGTCGCTGTAACCCTCGTTGTGCAGGAAAATGATGCCGAAATCCGCGTTCGGGCTCACTGGTTCCGTCAGGTAACCACCGTACATATCGGCATGCCCACGCGGTTCGAACATCAGGGCCCGGCGGATACCGTCGGCGTTTTCCTTCAGCCATGCACGTCGCTTGACGATAGTGTCGCCAGGCAGGCGCGGCAAACCGCTGGTGACAATGCGGAATGCTTCACCGCCGGTGTGAACTTCAACAGTCGAGATGGTGCGCGTGATTTTCATGTTTGCTTCGCTGAAATCTGTGGATGTCCTGCTTTTCCTCGCTGTACGGGGACGGCGGCGATTCAAATCGACGCTACTGACACATCAGCGCCGACTTGACAGGCGTTTGAGTCGAGCGCTGAACGTGCTACCCGGCACGCGGCCAGGTCCCAGGCAGCACAGCCAACGCTTTTGAACAGAATCGGCGCACTCGGCTTCGGCTCGCCAGCTAGTGCCTTGGCAAGCGGAGAAACTGAGGCCCAGTCGACCCTGGCCTGGATAAGGTCGCCCGCTTCATGCATTGCGCCGACAGGGTCATCTACAACTACGAAACTTCCGCCGACGGTTTCCTTGCCGATTTCCGCTGCGTCTGCCGTGAAAGCGCCGACCCCGACGACGAGACGGCCGGCTCGCGCCGGCAACGTGTAGACCGGAGACTTGCTCGTTGTCAACGTGATGACGACTTCAATGCTGTCGGGAATCACATCGCCATCAAGGACAGACAGGTTCGGTGCTACCGACCGGGTCCGCGCCACGAAGGCCTCCGCGACTGCCGGCGAGGTGCCCTTTGTGAACAGTTTGGCTTCCGGGAAGGAGGCCGCGAGAGCTTCCGCGTGGTTGGCCGCCTGTTTCCCGGTGCCAATGATGAGAATTTCGCGGGGAGCCATGCCATGCAGGGTCTGGATGCCCAACACAGTGACCGCTGCCGTTCGCCGCCCGGTCACGGTCGGGCCGTCGAGCACGAACAACATTTCCCCGGTGTGCGCGTCGCATGCGATGACCTGACCATGGATGGTCGGAAGCAGGCGCTTTCCGTTCGAAGGACACACGGTCACCAACTTATGGATGGCGATGTCTTTAGCACTGGCAGGCATCGATAACATCAGGCCGCCGTCCTGCATCGGAATGGCCAGCCGCTCAGGACTCACGATGTGTCCCGCGCCGTATTCGATGATGGTCTGCCGAAGAACGCGCACCAGCGAGGGATAGTCCAGCAGTGCAGCTGTTGCGTGGGCGTCGAAATTTCGGGTGCCGAGAGAGGTCATGTTCGGGTCCGCCTTTGGAGGGGTGGGCGCGACCGATGCCGCGCGCCAGCAGTTCACTCTGCGATTGGCTCGAGCAGTCGGCCGGCTTCCTTCATACACACTCCAGCCTTGATGACCACGGAAATGTGTTCGCCTTGCCCCAGCAGAAGTGAAATGTCCTCAATCGGGTCACCGTCGACCACGACGAGATCAGCCACGGCTCCGACGGCGACCGTTCCCCGCACGCCTGCTTCACCCGTGATTTCGGCGGCAACGCAGGTTGCCGACCGGATGGCCTCGACGTTGCCGACGATTTCTGCCCGAACCGCGAACTCGTCGGACTGGAAGGTGTGCAGTTCGCCCAGCATGTCTGAGCCGAACCCGACCTTCACGCCTTCGCGCGCCATCAGGGCAAGTGCCTGCCGGCCGACGGAGCGTGCTCCCTCAATCTTTGCGAGCGATTCAGCGGGGAAACCAAGCGCGGAACCTTGTTCGATGAGACGGTCGAGAGTGGCGATTGTGGGCACAACCGCGACGCCGCGCTCCGCCAGCAGACGGGCAGTCTCCTCGTCGATAAGGTTTCCGTGCTCGATACATTTCACCCCGCACTCGACGGCGCGCCGGACGGCACGAGCGGTGTAGGCGTGCGCCATCACGTACGTCCCGGCAGCCTCCGCTTCCTGAACCGCGGCACGGATTTCATCTTCCGAATACTGGGTGTTGGTGATGGGGTCGTTGGGCGAAGCGACACCGCCCGACGCCATTATCTTGATTTGGGAGGCCCCTTTGAGGAGTTCTTCGCGTACTGCCAGGCGCATCGCCTCGACACCATCGACCACCCGGGCAATCGCTCCCTGACGTCCCAGACACCCACAGGCATCGTCAAGCTTGTCATTGCGCTGACGGAAGTCGCCGTGCCCACCGGTCTGCGATAGCGCCTTGCCCGAAGACAGGATGCGCGGGCCCCAAAGCACGCCGCTGTTGACAGCATCGCACATTGCAAAGTCAGCGCCGCCTGCATCACGAACGGTGGTGAACCCGCGATTCAGCATGCCGCGCAGAATCGGCAAGGTTTTAAGCGCTGCCAGGAAGTTTGGCATCATCGCGTTAGCGCCCAGATTCGCATTTGACGCGACGACGTGGACATGCAGGTCGATGAAACCCGGCAAGACGGTGCGCCCGGGAAGGCTCATTCTGCGGGCATCGACAAACGACGACGGTATCTGTCCTATTGCCGTGATCTTCCCGTCGGCGATGCAGACATTGACGTTTGTCTGGCGTTTCTTCGTTGCAGGGTCGAAAACGTTGACTCCCTCGATTACCAACATGTTCATCTGAATTTCCTCAAGCCTGGTATGGCTTTGTCAGCAAGATGCCGAGCAGGCTGACCACCGCGGCGAAGATGATGTAATAAGACGCAGACTCGGCGTCACCCGTGTGTTGGGTGAGCCAGGTGATGATGAAAGCGGCAAAGCCACCGAAGATGGTCACTGCGCCGTTGTAGGCCAAAGACAGTCCGGTCGCACGGACGCGACTCGGGAACATTTCCGTGAAGAGAGCCAGAATCGGGCCGGTGTATGCAGCAATCAGCACGCCGAAAATCGCCTGGAAGGTCAGCAGCGTGGCAAAGTCGGGCGATTTAATCAGATGAGAGAACAGTGGATAGCTGGCAACCAGAATAACGAGCGCAGCAACCGACAGGACCCGCCGCTTGCCGACCTTATCCGACAGTGCCCCGAACACGGGCGCCATGACCATCAGCACGACACCGCTGACGACGCCCGACGTGAAGCCCTCGCGCTGGGTCATGTGCAGATACTTCACAACATAAGTCGGGATGTAGAACAGGATGACGTACGTGCAGACGGTCCACAGTACGACCATCAGCAGGCTGGAGAGCACCTGGCGGGGATACTCGTGAATGACGTCACGCAGCGGCGTGTTGGTGTGGCGCTTCTCCGATACGAACTCGGGCGTTTCCTCGATTTTCAGCCGAATGTAGTATCCAACCGGAGCCACCAGCATGCCGATGAAAAACGGAATACGCCATCCCCATGCGGTCAGCGAATCAGCCGACATGCTCGACGTGATGAGCGTACCGGTAAGGCTGCCGATGACCACGGCGAAACCGATACTCGTCTGAATCCAGCTCGAATAGAAAGCACGACGTTTAGCTGGAGCATGCTCGGTAAGGAACGCGGTAGCGCCGCCCATTTCACCGCCAGCGGACAGCCCCTGCAGCAATCGCGCGATGACGATAAGACACGGCGCGGCGATGCCGATAGACTGGTATGTAGGGGCGAAAGCAATGATGCCCGAGCCGAGCGCCATGACGAGCATGGCGAGCGACAGCGCCCGCTTGCGCCCCACCCTGTCACCGTAGATGCCGAACGCGATGCCGCCGAGCGGTCGCATCACGAAGCCAACCCCAAAGGTTGCCAGTGATAGCAGCAGCGACGTTGTCTCGTTGCCTGCGGGGAAAAATAACTTACCGATGGTTGCTGCGAAGAATGCGTACCCGGAAAAGTCGAACCATTCCAGACCGCTGCCAATGACAGTGGCGAAAATCGCCTTCCGGCGCGTCACAGTCCTCGTGGGCGGCACGCCCACCAGTACGCCATTTGATGCACTCGTTGCCATTTAGACCTCTCTCGATTGTCGCTTTGCGAGGTGAGCGTTCGCGATTCGTCACGCAACCAATGTAATTTTTGGCGTGGCGACCGCATAACGCTAAATTCGCAAACGCGCTTGCAAAAAACGCAACCGCATCCAAAGGCTTGCAACGGGGTATGTCAGGAAGCGGGTGTCTGGCTGACTACCCACTCGCGGAACCGACGGGCGGCAGGTGTTTCCGCACGCTCTGATGGCCAGGTGACAAAGTATGAGCCGCCCATGGTGGCGTGAGAGTCCGATGCCCTGACGAGCGCGCCGTGCTCAAGGAGCGGGTCGATAACCCGGTTCCAACCGAGCGCGACGCCCTTGCCATGCGTCGCGAGCTGCACAATGAGTGGGTAGCTGTTGGCAATGATGGTTTGATTGAGCGCTGGTCGTTCAAGCCCAGCCTGTTCGAACCAGGTGTGCCAGGACATCCAGCTACGTTCCGCGTCCTCAAGAACAAGTAGCGTGCAGGACAGCAGTTCCACTGGCTTCAGTTTGCGCCCATCAAGATAGGTCGGCGAACAAACCGGAAAGACCTCTTCGTCGAAGAGCTTCCGTATGTGCGTTCCGGGAACCTCGGGGTTGCGCAGATAGAAAATGCCTACGTCGTACTCAGCTGGCGAGACGGCTCCAAAGTGGTCCCGCACGATGATGCGCAGGTCCACATCGGGATTCGCGTCGATAAACGAGCCGATTCTGGGCGCGAGCCAGAATACCGAGATGCCCGCTGTGCAGGACACCGTGAGACGAGACTTGACGACGCGAGCCATCAGACTTGAGGTAACGCTAGTGCATAGTTCCAACATGCGCCGCACGTCCACCGCATAGGTCTCCCCTGCCGGCGTGAGCCTTAGGGTGTTGTGCTCCCGCACGAACAGCCGGCGTCCCAGGAATTCTTCGAGTTGAGATATCTGGCGGCTCACAGCACTGGTGGACAGGTTCAGTTCCTGCCCCGCGCGAGTGAAGCTCAGATAACGGGCGCTAGCTTCGAATGCTTGCAGACATGCCAGTGGAGGTAACGGAGAGAGAGCCATGGCGTGCGGCGGACTGTCCTGGTAGTAGTAGAGCAGCAGGATAGCCCAACAACGTCGGCCGATGGGCCGTGAGTGTCCTCGGATAGTCTCACGGCCGTACGACCGTCGCCTCTAGATATAGACTCGAACGCTTTGTCAAACTAACCGAACGTGCCGCGAGGTCACAGGGCGGGTCCGTTGCTCAGAAATCAGTGGATGGAATTCGGTTAAAGGCCGGTGAAAAGACGCCACGATTCGAACCTCGCTGCCGGCGAAGAATGCTGGCGAGCAGCGCGCCGACTCCAAACTCCCACGGCGCAACGCGATGCGAATAGTTGACCGTGTTGACGAGCGCACCGAATCGCGGGCTCGATATCGTCACCGTATCGCCGATCTGATGCGTGAATCCTTGCCCTGGCACGCTACGATCGGCGCTCGGTGCAAACAATGTCCCGAGATAAAGCATCATTCCGTCCGGGTATTGATGGTGAGAACCCATCGCCTGCGCAACGAGTTCTGACGGGTCCCGGCTGATGCGTTTCATGGAACTTGCCCCTGTCAGAACATATCCATCCGTTCCTTCTACGCGCAGCGAAAGCTCCGCAGCCCGAACATCATCGAGACCGAATGTACTGTCGAAGAGGCGAATGAACGGGCCAATCGAGGCCGACGCGTTGTTATCCTTGGCCTTACCGAGCAACAGTGCACTGCGGCCTTCGAAATCCCGAAGATTGACGTCATTGCCAAGCGTGGCGCCGACGATTTCCGCCCGGCTGGTCACCGCCAGCACGATTTCAGGCTCCGGGTTATTCCAATGCGAATTTTCATGGATTCCGATTTCGCTGCCGGTGCCGACGGCGGACATGGGCTGCGCTTTCGTGAAGATTTCCGCATCGGGACCGATGCCGACTTCCAGATACTGCGACCACATTCCTTCCTGAATAAGTACGTGGCGCACCGCCTCAGCTTCCGCAGACCCTGGGCGAACGCTTGCGAGCCGATCGCCCAGCACCGACATGACACGCGCGCGCACTTCATCGGCCCGGCTCGCGTCGCCTCCCGAGCGCTCCTCGATCACCCGCTCCAGAAGGCTTTCGACGAACGTCACACCGCTCGCTTTGATCGCCTGAAGGTCACATGGCGCGATAAGCCAAGGGGTGGACGGATCGCGTCGATCGAAGGCCGAATTGGCAAGAACCGAGTCCAGTGTCGCAAGCTTCGGCAGGTTCGCAGCGGCCTCTTCCAGCCGAAGGCCGATTCCTGGTTGCTCAAGCAGCGTGCTGGTCGTCAGCGCGAACGACGACACATCCACCAGTTCGCCACCTATAACGGCAACAGGACGCGGCGCGCCGATATCAGGGCACCACGCGCGCCCCACGAGCACAGCGTGTTCCAGATCGTCAGGCAGCGCGGATCGGTCATTCAATGGCATCTATCTTTCTCCAACCCGGTGTGGGTTATTGCTGAGCATCAGCGCGGTGCACGCTCTACTTATGCCGGCCAACGGCGGGTCACATAATTGCGCTGATTTGCCAGGGGACGAATTCGTTTTGTCCGTAACCGTGCTGCTCGCTACGGGAACGTTTCCCGGAGGCCACGTCGAGCAGTAGTTGGAACAGCACCGCGCCGAGTTGCTCGATCGTTGCGCTCCCTTCCAGCACTTCTCCGCAGTTCAGGTCCATGTCGTCGGACTGACGTTGCCAGAGTGCGGTGTTTGTCGCGAGCTTTACCGACGGCGAGGGCGCGCAGCCGTAAGCCGAACCGCGTCCCGTCGTGAAGCAGATCAGGTTCGCACCGCCCGCGACCTGTCCGGTAGCCGACACCGGGTCGTAGCCAGGCGTGTCCATGAACACCAGGCCGCGCGCCTTAACCGGCTGGGCGTATTGGTACACCTCGACGAGGTTCGTCGAACCTGCCTTTGCGATGCCGCCCAACGATTTCTCGAGGACGGTCGTCAAGCCGCCGGCCTTATTGCCCGCCGACGGATTGTTGTTGATCTGCGCCCCTTGCCGCTGCGCGTACGCTTCCCACCAACGAATGCGATCGACCAGCTTCTGTCCCACTTCGGGCGTTACCGCGCGGCGGGTCAACAGGTGCTCGGCGCCATAAATTTCCGGCGTCTCCGAGAGAATCGCAGTACCGCCCTGCCGCACGAGCAAGTCGACGGCTGCACCCAGCACGGGATTGGCCGTGATGCCCGAATATCCGTCCGACCCACCGCATTGAAGACCGATGGTGAGATGACTTGCCGAAACCGTTTCCCGCTTGACGTCATTCGCATAGGGCAGCATCTGCCGAACCAGTTCGATACCCTTTGCAATTGTCAGGGTCGTGCCACCGGTGTCCTGAATCGTGAAGGTTCGCAAGCGGTCGTGTTCTTTGAGCCCCTGGGTTTCGAGCAGCCGGGAAATCTGGTTCGTTTCGCAGCCCAGGCCGATGACCAGCACGCTCGCGAAGTTGGGATGGCACGCATAGCCGCCAAGCGTGCGCTGCAGGATCGCGAGACCGTCGCCTTCGGAGTCGATGGCGCAACCGGAACCATGGGTGAGCGCGACGACGCCGTCGACATTCGGAAACGCGGCCAGCGCATGCGGACGAATGTCGCGGCGGAAATAGTCGGAAATGGCTCGCGCGACCGTCGCCGAGCAATTCACCGAGGTAAGGATGCCGATGTAATTGCGCGTAGCCACACGGCCGTCTTCGCGCACAATGCCCTGAAATGTCGCGGGCTCAGTTGAACGGACGCTGGCACGCACACCCTGACTGAATGCGTAGTCACGGGCGAATTCGCCCATCGCAAGGTTATGCGTATGAACGTGCTGCCCCGCGCGGATCGGCTGACTCGCAAAGCCGATGATCTGGCCATAACGGTGTACCGCTTGACCCTCACCGATGTCGCGTGTCGCCACTTTGTGACCGGGCGGGATCAATCCCGAGACCGTCACCACTTCCCCATCCAGCACCGTGCCGGACACAAGCTGATCGAGGGCGACGACGACATCGTCAGCGGGATTGAGCCGAATGACGCGAACCGGCCTGAGCGCGGTCGATGCGACGGACTTGTCCGCAACAGGGGACGACATGGAACTACTCCTTCGTTTCTCAACGTGACGACATTTTCGGGGCCGGCTGTGCGACGTCGTGTGATGCGCCGTGCAGCCGTGTTCAAACGACGTTTCAGCCAGCGCTCCACGGCGTCTTGCAGCGCGTGTACTCGAGTTGATAGAGCGTGGCGTCCGGCGCAACCGCAGCGGCCCCTGGCAAAGCAGTGAGCCCGGCAAGGAAAGCGTCCACTGCTGTGCGGACATAGTCGGCGCGGCATCCTTCGATCATCACGATCCATGTCGGCACCTCGGTGCCTTCCGAACGCGCCTTCTTCTCGGCAGTTTCCACCTTGCTGACGGCCTCATCGGCCAGACACAGGTGCACGCCCGTGATGCCGGGCCGGTCGGCGAGCGGCGGCAAGACCTGCTGACGCAATCCCTTCACGACATCGGCCCGCGCCGCCGAAGGCACGTCGAAGCGCACCGTCATGAGATTGGCGCCCTGCCCCACGCCGTCGGAGTACGCCACATGGCAGATCGAGCGGGCCACGCTGCGAAACGAGGCGACGACCTGCTTCGTC
Source organism: Paraburkholderia lebeckiae (assembly GCF_014201005.1). Classification (NCBI taxonomy): domain Bacteria; kingdom Pseudomonadati; phylum Pseudomonadota; class Betaproteobacteria; order Burkholderiales; family Burkholderiaceae; genus Paraburkholderia; species Paraburkholderia lebeckiae. The sequence continues at coordinate 340,304 of NZ_JACHDK010000002.1, forward strand.
CACGGCGTCGGCGAATTCAGCCGAAGCAGGTAGTCTTGCGCGCCGAGCACCTCCACGGTGTCCGCTTCATACAGATTGAAGTACTCGGGGCCCGCATCCAGCGCAATGTAGCGCCGGCCGCGCCTGAACCCAGGAATCCCGGCGCGTTCCGGCATGTGCTCGCGGTTGTGCCACTCGTAGAATTCATCCTTCGCTTCCGGCAGCAGGTCATGCCAGATTGCCACGACGCCCGTTCCAGCAAGGCTCATATCTCCTCCTCCTACAGATCGAATCGTTTTATCGTGCCAACGGATATTCGCCACGGCCCCATGCCGCGCCAAGCGAATCGGCGTACGGCACCACCTTCTGTCTCTGCTCGCCGAGTCCGCTGCCGCCGAGGGTCATGGTGTCGCCCGCTTTCAGAAAGACGGGCGGCTTCTGACCGAGGCCGACACCGGGAGGCGTCCCGGTAATAATGACGTCGCCAGCCATCAGTGGCATGAAGCGGCTGAGATACGCCACGATATGCGCGACGTTAAAGATCATCGTGCGTGTGTTGCCCGTCTGACGACGTGTGCCGTTGACGTCGAGCCACAGGTCGAGCACCTGCGGGTCGGGCACTTCATCACGCGTTACGAGCCACGGGCCGAGCGGCGCAAAAGAGAAGCCGCTTTTGCCCTTGGTCCACTGGCCTTCGCGTTCGAGCTGATACGCGCGTTCGGAAACGTCATTGGCAAGGCAGTAACCCGCCACATGATCGAGCGCGGTGGCTTCATCGATCTGCCAGGCGGGTTTGCCGATCACCACGCCCAGCTCGACCTCCCAATCCAGCTTTTGCGCGTCTGCCGGCAAGATGACCGGATCGTTCGGACCGCTGATCGAACCCGTATGCTTGTTGAACACGACGGGTTCCCGCGGAATCGGTGTATCGGTTTCGGCTGCATGGTCGGTGTAGTTCAGACCAATGCACACGAGGTTACGGACATTGCCGATACAGGCGCCGAGGCGCGTGCCCGCTTCCACCACGGGCAGGCGATTCAGATCGAGTTCGCTCAGCTTCGCAAGGACTGCAGGCGAAACCGTCGTTCCGTCGATGTCGTCGACGACGCCGGTCAGATCGCGGATCGCGCCGCTCGAATCGATGACACCGGGATGCTCCTGACCAGGCTGGCCGAAACGGACGAGACGCATTTGAAGACTCCTATCAAGACAAAAAAAGTATCGGCAAGGTGCCGAGATCACCGAAGCCGATATGCAACTCACAACCAATCGGCAACTCGAGCACGCCCGCGTAAGAGCCCGTGATCACCGCCTGGCCGGCATGCAATCCAAGGCCGCGGACGCGGAGAAAATTGACGAGCCACACGATCGGCGCGAGCACGCTGCGATCAGGGTGGCGGCCAGCAAAACCGACCGTGTCGTGTCCGGCGCGAGTCAGACTGACGGTGAATTCGATCGGGAGATCGGCCGGCGTCGCGCCCTCGGGCAATTGAACGCGCGGCCCAATGACAAGACCGGCGTTGAACAGACCGTCCGCCAGCAATTCAGGAAACGTCAGCGCCTCCGGATGCGCATATCGACTGGCCAGCAGTTCGAGCGCGAGGTGAACATTCCCGAGAGCGTCGAGCACCTCGGCTTCGCCATACGCTTCGCGCCGGGGCGGCAGATCGCGAGCCAGCAAACAGGCGAGTTCAGGCTCTGCCCTTACAGAAGACTCCGCAAGCCCGGCGCGAGTGCAGCATTGGGCGCCTCGATGGATAACGGCGTCATAGATTGGCGCAGCGATGAGTTTGCCCGCCGGCGGCAGCGCGCATTTCCAGGCGCCGGCCTGCCAACCGAGCTGATCGCCCACCTGTTGCTGGATCGCGAAACCCTCATCCAGATTTTGGGGACGCAGTTCGACGGGAAGGCGCTCCGCGAACGTGCCTCGCTGGCGCGCCGTGACGAGAAGGCGTGCTGCCTGCTCATCCAGCGCGGCGAGTCGCCCGACAGCCTGATCTGCATCCGGCGTGCTCATGCCGCCTCACTCACATCCGCACCGACGCTCTGGCGCGGCCATACGGCACCCAGCTTCGCGGACGCTTGCTGCAATAGCGCGTAAAAGGCCTCGTAACGCTCCGGCTGAACCCGTGTGACCGGCCCGGCAATGCTCATGGTGCCGACCACCGCACCGTCAGGCAGCGCACGCACCAGCACCGCCAATGCGACGACACCCGGCTCGGCCTCTTCGACGACAAGGCCATAGCCACGCTGCCTGGTCCGCTCCAACTCCGGAATCAGCTGCTCGACGTTGGTAATGGCCTTCGGCGTCCATGCGCCCGCTGCGGACGCTTTTCCGAGTCCACCACGCAGGGCGTATTCGATCGCCTGGTCGTTCGGCATTCCAGCCAGCCACGCCTTGCCAACCGATGTGGCATGCAAGACGATGGGACTATGCATGGACGGCGAATACATCAGGCCCGGTGCCGCGCCCTGGGACGCTGCCAGCCACGCGAGTATTCCTTCGTTGACCACCGTCAGCCGGACCAGCTCGCGGCACTGACCCGCGACCTCATCGAGGATCGGCTGCACCAGACCCGGCAGACCAAGCCCATGCAGGTACCGCTGACCGAGCAGGGACAGCTTCAAGGTCAGACGGTACTGGGAGGTCTGTTCATCCTGTTCCGCCCAGCCCTGCTCGCACAGTTGCGCGAGTACGCGATGCGCGGGGCCCTTCTCCAGCCCGAGTTCGGCGGCGATATCGGAGATGCGCATCCAGCGCGCCTCACGTGCGAGCAACTCGATCGCCTGCAGCGACCGGTCAACTGCTCCCTTGACAACTCTCATAATTGACGTAACATGATTCTTAATGGAACTGTGTTACAACAATAGACAAACAGCACCGGAAAGTCAATCACGATGGAGACAAGCATGAATCGGAATACCCGGGTTAAGCCTCACGGCAAGCGCCAGTCGAAGATCGCCGCGGCCAGCGGCTGGATCGGCTCGGCGCTGGAGTACTACGACTTCTTCATTTACGCGACTGCGGCGTCGCTGGTGTTCCCGCAGCTCTTCTTTCCATCTGACAATCCAACGGTCGCCATCATCGCCTCACTGGCAACCTTCGGTGTCGGCTATATCGCCCGCCCGGTGGGTGCCGTCGTCCTCGGCCACTGGGGCGACCGCCACGGCCGCAAGACGGTGCTGCTCCTCTGCATGTTCCTCATGGGCTTTTCAACGATGGCCGTCGGGGTCCTGCCAACCTATAAGCAGGTCGGCATCTGGGCGCCGGTGCTGCTCGTGGTTCTTCGCCTCATCCAGGGCTTCGCGGTCGCCGGGGAGCTCTCCGGCGCCAGTTCAATGATTCTCGAGCACGCACCGTTCGGTCGGCGCGGCTACTTCGCGAGCTTTACCCTCCAGGGGGTGCAGGCCGGACAGCTCATGGCGGCAGCGATCTTCCTGCCTCTCGCGCATTTCATGCCCAGGGACCAGTTCACCTCCTGGGGCTGGCGGATTCCGTTCCTGCTCAGCATTGTCGTTCTCATCGCGGGCTACGTCATTCGCCGCAAAGTCGATGAGACCCCGGCGTTCGCCGAGGAGCGCGTGCACGGCGAAATTCCCGCCTCGCCAGTCGTCGAAGTGCTCCGGCAGAGCTGGGACGATGTCGTGCGCGTGGTCTGCATGGCGCTTACCGCCGTAATCGCCCTTGTCGCCGCGGTCTTCGGCACCGCCTACGCGGTTCAGCCAGCGTACGGCATCGGCTTCCCTCCCGGCATGTATCTGTGGATCCCTGTTCTGGGCAATATCTGCGCAGTGATCCTGATTCCCTTCGTCGGCAACCTCTCAGACAGGATTGGTCGCAGGCCGCCAGTCCTTGTCGGCACCCTCAGCGCCGGACTGCTCTCGTTCGTGTATCTGTACGCTATCAGCGTCCATAACGTGTGGCTGGCGATGGTTCTCTCGGTGCTCATGTGGGGCATCGCCTATCAGGGCTTCAACGGCGTATTCCCGAGCCTGTTCTCCGAACTGTTCCACACGCGCGTGCGCGTGTCCGGGATGGCCATTGGACAGAACGTCGGGACGACGCTTTCCGCGCTGCTCCCGGCATTCTTCGTCGCGGTCGCGCCCCCCGGCTCCGCCAATATTCCACTGAAGATCGGAGCCCTGACATTCGGCATCTGTGTCGTGGCCGCGATCGCCGCCTTTACCACGCGCGAGACGTACCGGGTCCGGCTCCACGATCTCGGCGACCGCAACGCGGTTCCGGTACCCAAAGGCGAATACGATCGTCTGCGCGCCGAGATGTTGCGTGAGGCGACCGGAACAGCCGACTCACAGGATCTGACGAACCAACTGCGCTCGTAGCCGAAAGCAAGGGCCATATCGGCAGCGACCGCCCGGCGCAACTTACGCTGTTCGGACGAGCCGCGCAGGAACACGCGGCCGCGGCACTCGCCAATATCTGATGCCACACAGGAGAAAGACACATGCACAACCAAGGTACGCCACGTTACGATGGCCCGCGCGAACTCGCGCAATCCCTGACTCCGTTCGCACGTGTGAGCGCATCCGCAGCGGTCTGGAACAAGGAAGGGCTGCGCGCGGACTCCGAGTATCGCGACCTCGGACTCGCCGCGGTGACCAACGGTCGCATCGGCGCCAAGCACATTCGCGCACTGACCCCGTTCACCGATGCCACGGGCTGGCATTGGCACGACATGACTGCGCACTATCTGTATGTGCTGCGCGGATCGGTGACGTTCCGTTTCGCCGGCGTCGAGGGCGATGTGACTCTCAATGCCGGGGACGACCTCTCGCAACCCGCCGGCGTTCCGCACAATGTGATCTGGCGCTCCGATGACCTTGAAGTCATCGAGATTAACGAGCCCGCTGTCTACGGAACATGGGATCTCGCCGAAGCCCCGGCACCCTGGAAGTGAGCAGTAAGCTATGACTGCACCTTCCGTCAACATCGGACATGAGGCCGCAATGCATCCACATATCACGGGAAGAACGCGACTTTACGGGTTAGTGGGCGATCCGCTGACGGCAGCCAAGTCGCCGCAACTGCTGAACCAGCTTTTTATCGAACAGCGCGCGGACGCGGTCTGCGTTCCGTTTTGGGTCAAGGCGGAAGACCTGTCCGCATTCGTCGCCGGCGCACGAGCGTTACGCAATCTTTCCGGCCTGCTGGTCACAATGCCTCATAAGCAACGGATGCTGGATTTTGTCGACGAACTCCATCCCACTGCTTCCAGGGTCGGCGCACTCAACGTGATACGTTGCAACGAAGATGGACGCTGGGTCGGCGCCATATTCGATGGCGTGGGCTGTGTGCTTGGCATGCAATGGGAAGGCAATCATCCGGCGAATAAGTCCGTTCTTCTCGTCGGTGCCGGAGGCGCGGGCAGGGCTATCGCATTTGCAGTCGCGGCGGCGGGCGCCGGAACGTTAACCATATCCGACGTCGACGAGCAGCGGGCTGGCGAGCTCGCGGAATCCGTTGCTGCCGAAACCGGTTGCATCACGCATTCCGGACCTCCCGACCCGCACGGTTTCGAAGTCGTGATCAATGCCACACCGCTCGGCATGAACGCGAATGACGCCATGCCGGTAAATCCCGAGCGGCTCGCACCCGGCACCATCGTCGTAGACATCATCAATGCGCCAGAGCCGACGCAGCTTCGCCGCGCCGCGCATGCGCGCGGCTGTCGTACCCAGGACGGGGGGCCGATGCATGAAGGGCAGGCAGTGCATGCCCTATGCTTCCTTGGGTTCGATTACCACCCTGCTGGCAGGTCAGCACCAGACGACGGCGTGCTTTTCGCGCCTGCAACGAACGCAAGTCGTTAATGCCTTAACGCATCTGGGAAAGCGCCCGGAATCGACAGTTTTACCAGTTTGAATGGAGGGAAGATGCGATGAACAGTTTCAACGTTTCCACATTGGTATGTGCGGCCAGCTTTAATGCGCGCATCGCGCAAGCACGGAGTCGATTCGTCGACGGTGCGAAGGGAGAACACGCATGAAAGTCGCATTGCTGGAGGCCAGCCATTGGCATGTCCCACTCTATCTCGATGCGCTTGAGGCGCCCGGTATCCAGGTGGTAGCCGTTTCAGATGCGGAGCAAGTAAAAGGACAGGCAATTGCCGCGCGCTTTGGGAGCACGTTGTACTCGTCGGCGTATGAGTTGCTCGAGCGCGAGGATGTCGATTTCGCGTTTGTGTTTGGGCGGCATTCCGAAATGCCGACGCTCGCGGAGGCGGTGATCGAACGAAAAATTCCGTTCGCGCTGGAGAAACCCTGCGGCGTAAACATGTCGCAGGTCACGCGGCTGCGCAAACTGACCGAGGAAGCCAATCTTTATTGCGCCGTACCGTTGATCTTCCGGATGAGCGAGTTGCTCGGCGCACTGGAAGATGCGGAGGATTGCATACCGTCGGACTTTAACTACATGTCTTTCCGTTTCATTGTAGGTGCGCCTGGTCGTTACGAAGCTGCAGGCGCAGGTTGGGCACTCGATCCTGTGTTTTCCGGAGGCGGATCCACGATCAATGTCGCAACCCACTTCATCGATCTCTTCAGATTACTGACCGGCAAAGAAGTCGCGCGAGTCTCCGCCACCATGAACTCCCGAACGCATCGAGGCGCCGTCGAGGACTACTCGTTGCTGACAATGCAAACCGAAGACGGCGTGATCGGGCTCGTGGAGACCGGATACAGCTTTCCCAGTACTCAAGACGAGCAGCGCGAATTCTCCTTCACCCTTTCATCCGATCGCATGTACGCAAAATCGGGCCCCGACCGGATCGAGATTCGGGACCGGAACAATCTTGCCGCCGGCACTCGCAGTCGCCGTCTCCAGTTAGAGACCGACATTTACTACCCACTGTTCGTCAAGCGAGTGCTTGGTGAATGCCGCACAGGTGCAAGGCCGATCGCGTCCTTGCGCGACGCCGAGGCGATGATGCAGGTCATGGATGCGGCCTACGCTTCTGCTCGGCAGGGGGGTGCGCTTCAGACTCTTGAACCGATTTCCGGGTAATCCAGGCCATCGGATTGCGTCGCACGCCTATGCCGCTAACGAGATATTGCAATTTGGCCGATTATCCTGCACCGAAGGAAGGCGACTGGATCGCGCGAGACTTCCGTTTCCACACCGGGGAGGTGATGCCGGAGGTGCGGCTACACTACCGAACCATCGGCGACCCGTCCGGCGAGCCGGTCCTGGGCCTGCACGGCACGACGGGCACAGGCGCCAGCATGCTGACGCCCGCGTTCGCGGGAGAGCTGTTCGGGCCCGGACAGCCGCTTGATGCCAACAATTATTTCATCGTCCTCCCGGACGGAATTGGAGCCGGCGGATCGTCCAGGCCGTCGGACGGGCTGCGCACGCGGTTCCCGGCTTACAACTACGACGACATGGTGCTCGCGCAGTACAGGCTCCTGACCGAGGGCCTGGGCATCAGGCACTTGCGCCTGCTGATCGGCAACTCGATGGGCGGCATGCACGCGTGGATCTGGGCGGTGCGATATCCGGACTTCATGGACGCGCTGGTGCCAATGGCGTCGCAACCGACCGAGATGTCCGGCCGCAACTGGATGCTGCGCCGCATGCTCACCGAGATGGTCCGCGACGACCCTAAGTACCTGGATGGCAATTACGCCAGCCCGCCCCGCTCCTTGCGCATTGCCAGCGCGTTCTTCGCGCTGGCCACCAACGGCGGAACGCTGGCCTACCAGAAAGCAGCTCCGACAATGGAGTTGGCCGACAACTTCCTGGACACCCTGTTGGCCCAGCCTTTCACGTTGGATGCCAACGACTTCTTATATCAATGGGGTGCCTCGCGCGGCTATAACCCGGCACCCGGCCTGGAGCAGATCCGGGCTATGGTGCTCGCCATCAACGCGGCCGATGACGAACGCTATCCGCCCGAGACCGGTCTGATGGAGCACGCGATGCAGCATGTGCGCCACGGCCGGCTGCTTTTGATCCCTGCCAGCGAGGATACGTGCGGCCACGGTACCAACGGCCTGGCGCGTTTCTACAAAGCCGAGTTGCAGGAACTGCTGCAATCAGCCCCACGCCGCGCCTCCAGGTGATGCTGACCGGACAATACGGCGCCCCTTCGTCCGGCGCCTCGCTATTGAGCTGGACCTACACAACATGTCTTTCGAGCAACGACCATGTTCCGTTCGGCGATGGGCTGTTGCTGTCGCCGTGCGGCAGCGGGATGTGACGCATACGCTGCCCTCGCGTCCGCCTTGAGCGTCCGCCCGATGGTGTTGTCGCTGCGGTGCTCGTTTCTGCCGCTCGTGGATCAAGCGAACTGGCGCCAAGGCCCGTTGCGCCACAGAGGCGCAGCGGGACGAATGGAAGCGTCCGCTCCGCAGTCCGAAATGAACTCCGGTGCGATCATTGAATGTCGGCGGCCTTGGGGCCCCAGACTATCGTTCCAGCCGATTCCCGGTTGTAAGTCTGCGAATATGGCTGAACCCTTTTGGCGTTGTCGGTCACGAGTATTGCCCCATTGCATAAAGCTGAGCGACGCTTGCCTCGCTGGCGCGCCGTGACGAGAAGGCGTGCTGCCTGCTCATCCAGCGCGGTGAGTCGCCCGACAGCCTGATCTGCATCCGGCGTGCTCATGCCGCCTCACTCACATCCGCACCGACGCTCTGGCGCGGCCATACGGCACCCAGCTTCGCGGACGCTTGCTGCAATAGCGCGTAAAAGGCCTCGTAACGCTCCGGCTGAACCCGTGTGACCGGCCCGGCAATGCTCATGGTGCCGACCACCGCACCGTCAGACAGCGCGCGCACCAGCACCGCCAATGCGACGACACCCGGCTCGGCCTCTTCGACGACAAGGCCATAGCCACGCTGCCTGGTCCGCTCCAACTCCGGAATCAGCTGCTCGACGCTGGTAATGGCCTTCGGCGTCCATGCGCCCGCGGCGGACGCTTTTCCGAGTCCACCACGCAGGGCGTATTCGATCGCCTGGTCGTTCGGCATTCCAGCCAGCCACGCCTTGCCAACCGATGTGGCATGCAAGACGATGGGACTATGCATGGACGGCGAATACATCAGGCCCGGTGCCGCGCCCTGGGACGCTGCCAGCCACGCGAGTGTTCCTTCGTTGACCACTGTCAGCCGGACCAGCTCGCGGCACTGACCCGCGACCTCATCGAGGATCGGCTGCACCAGACCCGGCAGACCAAGCCCATGCAGGTACCGCTGACCGAGCAGGGACAGCTTCAAGGTCAGACGGTACTGGGAGGTCTGTTCATCCTGTTCCGCCCAGCCCTGCTCGCACAGTTGCGCGAGTACGCGATGCGCGGGGCCCTTCTCCAGCCCGAGTTCGGCGGCGATATCGGAGATGCGCATCCAGCGCGCCTCACGTGCGAGCAACTCGATCGCCTGCAGCGACCGATCAACTGCACCCTTGACAACTCTCATAATTGACGCAACGTGATTCTTAATGGAACGGTGTTACAACAATAGACAACCAACACCGGAAAGTCAATCAAAACGGAGACGAGTGATGAAACTGAACACCCCGCTTGAGCCTCACGGGATAGCGATCGGGCAGAACGTCGGCACGATGCTGACCGCGTTTCTCCCCGCGCTCTTCGTCGCGGTCGCGCCCCCCGGCTCCGCCAATATCCCGCTGAAGATCGGAGCCCTGACATTCGGTATCTGCGTAGTGGCCGCTATCGCCGCTTTCACTACGCGGGAGACGTACCGGATCCACCTCAGCGATCTCGGCGACCGCAACGCGGTTCCCGTACCAAAAGGCGACTACGATCGCCTGCGTGCCGAGACGATGGTCGGGGCAACCGAAACAGCCGACTCGCAGGATTTCGCCAATCAGCTGCGCTCCGAAGTACTCGCGAGCCAACAACATCGGGGGTAGACATGATTTCAAATCAGCAGGACCTGTCGGGCAAGATTGCCGTGGTCACGGGCGCTGGGCGCGGGTTGGGTGTCGCTATCGCCGATGTTCTCGCCGACCGTGGTGCCCATGTGATCGTCAATGACCGCACGCTTGAACCGGCAACCGAGGCGGCGAAAAACATTCAGCGAAGGGGTGGAAGCGCTAGCGCCATCGCTTTTGACGTGGCTGATACGAGCCAGGTCGAGGACGCGTTCCGCCGGCTCCTTGCGGACCATGGTCGCGTCGACATCCTGATTAACAACGCTGGAATTGGCGACTTCGTCAGTTTTCCCGAGATTAGCTCAGAGAAATGGGATCGGATGATTAACATCCATCTCAAGGGCTCGTTCCTCTGCTGCCAGGCCGTTCTCGCGTCGATGAAGGCGCAAAAGTATGGAAAGATCGTCAACGTCAGTTCAGTGGCCGGCAAGCGCGGTGACTTCAGTGGCAACGCACATTACACCGCTGCGAAGGCTGGAATCATCGGCCTGACAAAATCGCTCGCGCGCTACGCGGCACCCTTTGGCATCAATGTCAATGCCATCGCGCCGGGCCTCGTCGCGACGGAACTCACCGATGAGATGAGCCCCGAGATGAAGGCGACGACCATCTCTAACATTCCCGCGGGCCGCCTTGGGCGCCCAGAGGAGATTGCACGGGCCGCTGCCTTCCTCGTCTCGGATGATGCAAGCTACATCTTCGGTGAGACACTCAGCGTGAATGGCGGCTCCTACATGGATTGACGCCCTCGACAATCGCACTGCTGTGGAGCCCTTATGAGAATTGCTGTTTTCGACGTTAGCCACTGGCACTTTCCCCTCTATCTCGCTGCATTGCGAGATCCTAGTGTCCAGGTTGTGGGTATTTCAGATACTGCCTCATTTGCTGGATCAACAGTCGCGGACCAGCTGAATTGCAAGCTGTACGGCTCCAATGAAGATCTGCTCAAAGAGGATTTCGACTTTGCCCTGGTATTCAGCCGTCATTCAGAAATGGCCGAACTGGCCGAGCGGCTGATTGCCCGCGGCATTCCGTTTCTCATCGAGAAGCCTTGCGGACTTAATCTCCGGGAGGTCCGCCGGGTCCGGCAGCTCGCCGAGAAGCACGGCGTTTACATCAGTGTTCCCTTCATCATGCGCGTGAGCGATCTGGCTGCCCGTCTTTCCCCCGCAGAGGGATTTACGCCGGAGGGATACCAGCATCTCTCGTTCAGGTTCATCGTTGGCCCCGTAGCTCGATATGAGCGCGGCGGGTGCAGTTGGATGCTCGATAAACGGCATGCAGGTGGAGGGTGCACGTTAAATGTCGGCGTTCATTTCATCGACCTGATCTCGACCCTGACAAACAACCCGATCACCCACGTCTCGGCGCAGATGCGAACGTATCGGCCTGATGTGACCGTCGAAGAGCAAGCCGTGTTCACCTGCCGGAACGCTGCGGGCCAAATCGGAGTAATTGAAACGGGTTATCTGTATCCATCGACAGCGGAAGATCAGCGAGACTTCGCGTTTTCCATCTCGCATACCTCCTCCTACGCCCGGGGTTATGCCGACCAGCTTTACATCAAAGCGCGGGACCAACAGCAGGGACGCACCGCGACGGTCGAATACAACACGGACGCGTTTTACTCGGTGTTCTTAAGGCGCAACTGGGCCGATCTGGCGAATGGTCGTCCTCCGGTTGCAGGTTTGCGGGAGGCCGAGCATGCGATCGCTGTCGTCGAGGCAGGATACCGTTCTGCAGCCAACGGCGGCGCACCGGAACCGGTCGAAAATGCGGTCTAAAACTGTTGCCGCCTAACGGCTCTACGCTACGCTTCGCGCATTCGTTTCCGCCGTTGCCATCGCTCAAGCTGACCCGGAAACAGTGTGTAAAGCGCATCGTCAACTTGATTAGGAGCGCATCCTACCGAAACTGTGTGACGGGTCACGTGTGCTGGTCGCTATGTCGGGATAGATATGTTTTGGCGAAAAAGGCGACTGACTTTTTATCGTCCCGTACGACGCGCCAGACAGAAACAGGAGCACAGCATTTTTTCGTCCAAGACAAGCAACGTTAGGTCATTCCCAAGCGTCTGTTAGTGACCAGACGCCTGCTGATTCAGCGCTGAAGCAAAAAACTCACGCCTCTGGCTGCGCGTTTATCACGCGCCGCGCGAGCGTCGAATAAGCGAGTGGTTCGAAACGATCGAGCCCGTCCTTGACGGCAGGAATGTCGTTATTTCTGGCTTCCTGCTCCATCTGTGCACACGCATTCGCCACCTCGGTCTCCTGAATCATCGCGAAGGAGCCGCGTAGCGAATGAAGATGGGCCAGCACCGTTTTTATATCGACCCGTTCAATGGCGACATACAGCGCCTCGAGCGATTCCTTCAGTGCCTGGCTCATCGCAGTATTTCGGACAGCCTGACGTGGGTTGCCAAGCGGTAACTCGCTTCAATTCCCCCGCACAAAGAAGGTTGACGGTTTTTCGAGCAGCGCGATGAAAGCGCAGGGTCGCTTCCTGTGTTCATTCTGTGGAAGGAGGACTGTCCGATGTTTTCTGCGCCGAAGTCACCATTCCATTATCCAACGCATATCGGAGCAGATCGACTTCTCGCTCAATACCGAGCTTTTCCATCGCGTTCATTTTCTGAGTACTGGTGGTCTTCTTGCTGCGACTCAGCCGTTCGGCAATTTCGTTTTCCGTCAGGCCCGATGCAAAAAGACGCACAACTTCGGATTCGCGCTGACTCAGGACGTCCGAGGAGCCCCTGCCCCGGCGGTTCCAGTCAATCGACTGGACGATCTCGTTGATGGTCGGCGAATAATATTTGCCGCCGTGATGGACGGCATGAACCGCGGGGATAAGGTGGGTGGCAGCGTCGGACTTGCTCACGATGCACGTTACACCTTGCGTCACGAGCGCACGTACTACTGCCGGGTTGTCCAGCATCGTCAGCACAACGATCTTGATGTCAGGATACCGGCGCTTTATAAACGAAAACAGAGCAATTCCATCACCGTATTCGTCCGCGGGCATCGCGTAATCGGATACGACAACGTCACATTGCGTGTTCGTGAGAAGCGCGATCAGTTCAGTCGAGTTGCTGGCTTTCCCTACCCGTTGGATCGTGCTCACATCTGCAAACTCATGTTCGATACCGATCAGCATCATGGGGTGGTCGTCAGCCAGTATGACCCGAATTTCGGAGGCGACCATATTGTCAATGTCATTGAAATAGGGCTGATCGCCCGCAAACAGTTTCGTGTAGCAGGAAAAACAGGTGTCGACCGGGTTGCTCCGCGCGTGAATGATGCGCCGGGGATGGTTGGGGGCCCATTGCCCCTCTTGCGCAGTCGACGCGATGGCGAGTGTCCCGGCCATTGCGACGACGAGACTGCCAACCAAGGTTTTGCGACGCGCGGCAATTGAAATCGCGAAGCGATCGCTGCATTCGCTGTGGCGCGCGAAGTAGTATTCTCGCAATGCACGCGGTCGACCGATCATCTGACTTGAGGAGCCGGGCCAATGGAAAGCATCGACGTACTTGTCGTGGCGGCATTCGCTTTTGTCGGCAGCCACTTTCTCCTGTCCCATCCGCTGCGGGCGGGTATGGTCCGGGCAATCGGCGAACGGGGTGCCATGGGCGTCTATTCGCTGATTGCGATACTGACGTTCGGCTGGATGGTCATGGCTTACGACAGGACGCCCGTCTCCGATCCGCTATGGCCGGCAGGCAACGTGCTGTGGGCGGTTGTGACCGTGCTCATGCTGATCGCGTCGATCCTTCTGATGGGCTCCCTGATCCGCAACCCGGCGTTGCCCACCGGCGGCCGGCCCACCGCGTTTCCCGACGCGGCGCGCGGCGTGTACGCAGTGACCCGTCATCCGATGATGTGGTCGTTCGCGCTTTGGGGACTGTGCCATATCGCCGTGTTCCCGGTCACCCGGAACATCGTGCTTGCCGGGGCGATCATCATCCTCGCGCTGGTCGGTGCCGCGCTACAGGACCGCAAGAAACGGCGGCTGCAACCCGATCTGTGGCCCGCATGGGAATCGAAGACGAGCTATCTGCCGTTCGCGGCGATCGCCGCCGGCCGCGGGCGGCTGGGCGGGTTCGGCATGCACGCGCTGGTGGGCGGCGTCGTTTTCTGGCTCGTCGCGACCTGGGCGCATATTCCGCTCTCCGGTTGGCCCGCGGGCATCTGGCGCTGGCTCTAGCCGGCAGATTCCACGAGATCTGTTCTCGTGGCGCAAGACTCTTTGTGCACGGTGTGTGTTCGAATTCGCGGCGGATGCGCCTACAGTGCCCTCCATCGGTCCATCGATTCGAACGGCCAGCAGGCCAGATCAATCACACCGTGAGACAAACCATGAGCACTTCCAAAGTCGTGCAGCACCTCCTCGCCCACCGCCACCGCCGCCGTCACGCCTGGCAGTCCGCGCGGCGCGGAGCGCTCGTCGGCTGCGAGCAGGTCCGCCTCCTCCAGATCCGCGAGGATGCGCCGGCACGCCAGCGCATAGCGCTCGCCCGCCTCGCTGAGCCGGATCGTGCGCGTGGTGCCGTGTAGCAGCGGCGTGCCCGTATGCGTCTCCAGAAACGCGATGGCCCGGCTCACCGCCGCGGGCGAGCGGCCCAGCCGACGGCCTGCGCCTGCCAGACTGCCCTCGAAGCGCCAGCGTGGCTGCCTGTGGTTTTACGGCAAACGGAGGTGCAGTGCCGCATTCAACGCCGCGCCGCGTCGCCGTTGACATGCATGCAAGGCCGCTCGATCGTGTGACTGAACGTGGCGCTGGTTCGGCGCTTGCCCTATTCTTCAGAAATTGTTCAGCACATGCTGGTACGCTTCGCAGGCGCTAGCGGGCCGGGGGTACGTCAAATGTCGCCAGCACCGCGAGCTCACCGCGCCCCGTGGTGCCTGCACTCCGCGTGCCGGGCCAGCCGCAGCCTGCGTTTTTCGTGGCGTCTCAACGTTTCCATCCTGTTCGCTCGACCCGATGACCAACCTCAAACATTCATCCGCGACCGCGACAGCGACGCGAATCGCAGCCGGCGATGACCGCACGCAATACGACTCTTTCTCGATCCTGTTGCATTGGATCACGGTGATTCTGGTGTTGGCCCAATTTGGACTCGCCCAAACCTGGGGCTTTGCGCCTAAACCCACGCGTCACCTGATGATCGTTTCCCACATGTCGTTTGGAATATTGCTTTCGGCCGTGTTGATCGTGCGCATTGGGTGGCGTCTGATACCCGGACATCAAAGTCCCGTGTCTGCCGCGGGATGGGTCGAGCGGGCCGCGAAAGGCGTCCACTATGTTCTGTACGCGCTGCTGGTCGGCGAAGCGGTACTGGGTTTCGTACTGCGATGGTCCGGCAACGAATCGATGAGCTTTTTCGGGCTGCTGATCCCCTCTCCGTTCGCGCCCACCAGTAAGGCGACGCATCACGCCATTGGTGAGTCTCATGATTTTGTCGGCTGGGCCATCATCGTCATCGCGGCGGGACATGCCGCCGCCGCGCTGTTTCATCACTATGTGCTGCGCGACGACGTGCTCAAGCGCATGCTGTCGGGCAAAGCGGGCGACGCGTAAGCCGCTCACTTGCCCGCCCGGCGCTTGACCGATAACGAAACAATCGGCTTGCTCGCGCTGAAGCACACCCATTCGGGTGTGAAGGCGCGCGAGCGCTACGCGACCGATGACCCAGATCAAAAGCCCGGCGTTCACATCCGCTGAAATGGTCTCATGCGAGAATCCATCCGCGCGCAACGGAGCAACCATGAAGCTGACCTTTCTCGGTGCAAGCGAGACCGTCACGGGTTCGAAGTATCTGCTCGAAGAACCCGGCTTGCGCATCCTCGTCGATTGCGGGCTGTTTCAGGGCCTCAAAAACCTGCGGCTGCGCAACTGGGCTGCGCTGCCGGCGCCGGCCGACTCGATCGACGCGGTGATCCTGACTCACGCCCACCTCGACCACAGCGGCTATCTGCCGTTGCTCGCGCGACACGGCTTTCGCGGTCCCGTCTATTGCACGCCCGGCACCGCCGCGCTGTGCGAGATCATGCTGCCCGACAGCGCGAAGCTGCAGGAGGAAGAAGCCGATTTCGCGAATCGCCACGGGTTCTCGAAGCATCAGCCGGCGCTGCCGCTCTACACGCAGGACGACGCGCAGCGCGCGTTGCATCTGCTTGCGCCACGACGCTTTGACTCGCCCGTCGAGTTGCCGCACGGGCTGCGCTTCCGCTTCCTGCCGTCGGGGCACATCCTCGGGGCGGCGAGCGTCGTCATGTGCCGCAATCACAAGGTGCTGGCGTTTTCCGGCGACGTGGGCCGCCCCGAAGACCCGATCATGCGCGCGCCCGCGCCGCTCGCGCACGCCGATTACCTCGTCGTCGAGTCGACCTACGGCGAGCGCCTGCATCCGGACGCGAATCCGCGCGACGAACTCGAACGGATCTTCAGCCGGACCTTCGCCAAAGGCGGCGTGGTGGTGATGCCGTGCTTCGCGGTCGGGCGCGCGCAGGCAATCCTTTACTACATCGCGAAGTTGAGGGAGACCGGGCGCATGGCGCACGTGCCCGTCTATCTGGACAGTCCGATGGCGACCAGCGTGACGGAGGTGTATCGCAAGCATCTCGCCGAACATCGCTTGACGATCTCCGACGCGAATGCGATCGACAAGGCCGCGATCATGGTCAGAACCGTCGATCAGTCGAAGGCGATCGCGTCGCATAACGGACCGATGGTGATCATCGCGGGCAGCGGCATGGCGACCGGCGGGCGCGTGCTGCATCATCTGCGGCTGTATGCGTCCGATCCGCGCAATACGATCGCGCTGGTCGGCTACCAGGCGGCCGGCACGCGCGGCGCGGCGCTGGCGGCCCACGAGCCGTCGATCAAACTGTTCGGCGAATATGTGCGGGTGCGCGCGAACGTCGAATCGATCTCGTCGCTGTCGGCGCATGCCGATTACCACGAGTTGCTGACCTGGCTATCGAGTCTGACCGATGCGCCCGCCCACACGTTCGTCACGCATGGCGAGCCCGCCGCGGCCGAGGCGATGCGGCGGCACATCGTCGAGACGCTCGGCTGGTCCTGCGAGGTGCCCGTCTACGGGCAAAGCGTCGAACTCGGGCAGCTTTGAGCCCGTCATCCCGTGACGTAAGCGCATGCAACGGCCGGACGGGATCGTCGGTCGCGAGTGGGAGCGTGCCCGCTATCGTTCGACTGGGACACCGTTGGGTTCGCGTGGGACGCTCGCATCGACAACGAGATCGTCGACCACCGCGCAGACGCCAGGCGCGCTCCACGCGACGCCACGCGCGACCTTGCGTTCCGCGTAGGAGCCCACCTTGCCCGTCAGCGTGACGGTGCCGTCCTTCACGTCGACGCCAATGTGCCTGACTTCGCGCTCGGCGCGCCGCCGCATCGCCTCTTCAAGGTTCCTGCTGATCTCTTGCGACGCAACCTTGCGGCGCACCTCGATTGCATTGGTCAGGCCGCGGACGCCGCGCATCTGGCCGACCGCGCGCGCGACGACGTGGCGCTGGTAGGCCCGGTCGACCGTGCCCGTCAGCGTGACCCAGCCTTGTTCCACCTGGATCTTGACCGCATCGTTGGGCACGGCGACGCTCCAGTACAGAATCGCGTGGACCGCGCCCGCCACGTCCTCGTCGCTGTGTTGGTCCGGCTTCGGCAGGCGGACCTGCATGTCCACCGCGACCGCCTTCACACCCCGCCACGCGCTGCGCGGCCTTTTCGGCGGCAAGTTTCTCGGCAAAGCTCGGCGGATGGCCCGACAGCGTGACGACGCCGTTGGTCACCTCCACACCGATATCCGTCGCGGTGACCGCGGGGTCCCACTCGAGCTCTGCCTCGACTTCCAGCTTCAGTTGCCTGTCGGTTTGCATCAGGTGTCTCCTCGCGGCGCGCCCGTGACAGCGCGCCATCCTCGCGTGTCAGTCGATGGTGAGCCGCTTGCGATCGCCCGACGCCTTTTTCGGCAAGCTGAGCGACAGCACGCCATCCCTGTACTCGGCTTTCGCGTTCGCCTCGTCGACCTCGCCGCCGAGCGCGAACGAGCGGCTGAAGGTGCCGGCGTAGCGCTCGCGGCGGATCACCCGCTCGCCTTCCTTTTCCTCCTGCTTGCGCTCGACCTTCGCGTTGATCGAAACGACGCTCCCGTCGATCTGCACGTCGATGTCTTTCTTGTCCACGCCGGGCAGTTCGGCTTTGACCGAGTAAGCCCCTTCGCTTTCCGTCACGTCGATCTTCATCGACGCGAGTTCGGTGTCCTGGGTCGTCAGCATCGACCGCATCGGCCGGAAGAAACCTTGGAACAGCTCCGACACAGGGTCCAGCGAAAGGGGATCAAAACGCGTCAGATTGCTCATTGCACTCTCCTTGATAAGCAGGCCGCGAGCGGGCCCAGTCGACCGGGCCGAGCCAGGCTCACCCTGTCTTCAGCGTAACCGGGCGCGACGACGCGTCGTTGATCCACGTCAAGCGTACCCGCCCGACCAGTCACGCGCAAAACCTGAAAAACCCGCTATGCAGCAGCACGGGCCTGGCGCCGACCTCGTCGAGCAGACGCCGGGCGGCCTGTTCGATCTGGGAACGGTGCGCGAGGAACGCCTGGAGCAGATCGTCTTCCCGCAGCGAGCGCGCGCCGAAATGGTCTTCGAGCGCCTCGGCCGTGATCGCGCACTGCACGGGCCGATCGTCGACGAGCGCCGGAAACGCCAGCACCAGATCGCGGGCGCAGTATTCGGGCATGCAGGATGGAAAGGAAATGTGCATGGTGACGCCCCCACGGGCATGAAGTGCCGCATCGGCGGATGCGAGGTAGCGGACCCGCCGCGACGTCTCCAGCTTAATCTCGCAATCCACGGCGGATTTGACGTACGTCAAGGCGGGGTCCCGCACGGTCCGCGGTGGCCCCGTTTGCCGCGGCCCTGTGAGCGCGAATGGTCATTCGTCCGAGCGCGTCACGGAACCCGCAGCGGCGTCGCTGCGTCGCGCGGCGGCGTCGATCGTCTGCCGCAACGCCTTCAGTTCAGCGTGCAGGCGCACGATTTCATCGTTCAGATGCTTGATATCCCGATGCATCTCGCGCCGCAACGCCCTCTCTTCCTTGCCGATGAATGCCGCGGCGATGCTCGCGAAGACCAGCGACAACATGCCGTAGCCGAGCAGCACGACAAATGCCGCGAACACGCGCGACGCGGGCGTCGTCGGCGCGATGTCGCCATAGCCCACGGTCGCGCTGCTTTCGAACGCAAGCCACAGCCCTTCGGAGTACGAGTGCACGTGCGGTTCGAGCCAGTAAAATCCGGCGCCGGCCATCGCGAGCACGAGCGCGCCGGCGAGCAGCAGCCACATCAATCGGTTCGGCGTGACGAATTCGCGCAGCGACAGCACGATGCGCAACGCGACGACACCCATGAACGACAGCCGCAGCAGCCATTCGACGGGCTGCCACGGCGGCGTTCCGAAACCGGTGCTGAGCGCCGCGCCCAACGCGATGAGCAGGTCGAGCCAGTTGTTCGCGAGCAGCGTCTTCGGCCGTCTGCTCAGATGGGCCAGCCAGGTGAACGACAACGCGAAGCCGGCGAACATGCCGACGTATAGTGTCCGCGACAGGCTCAGTGCCAGCGGGGTGGGCACTGTCAGTTCGACGTAGAACGCGGGGATCGCACAAAAGCTCAGCGCGCACAGCCCCCAGCGCAGCTGGCGCCATGCCCGCACGGCGCGCGGACCGTCGTGCGCGCTGGCACCGCCCAATCCGTAGCCGCCGAGCCCGTGGTCGATCATGTGGTCCGTCATCGCGCGAATGGCTTCCGGCCTGTCGGTTTTCGCGCAATACCGTCTTGGTGCCGCAAACGCACCGAGGCCGCGCGATCATCGTTGCAGGCTAACCGACCCGCGCCTGTCAGCCTTGATGCAGATCAGTGCTTGTGCAAAAGGCGAGTGCGATCAGCGCTGTCAGAGCGGGTGCAGCACCGTTTGCGCGACGCCGGCCGCCACACACAGCACGACGACCGCAAGCGGGGGCGCCTTCCAGCGCAGCAACAGCAAAAAGCCGATGCACGCCACGGCGAAATCCGTCGCCGACAGGACCGCGCTCGTCCACACCGGCGAATAAAGCGCGGCGGCCAGCAGGCCGACCACCGCGGCATTGACGCCGGCAAGCGCCGCCGCCATCGCCGCACGCGCGCGCAGCGCCTGCCACCACGGCAATGCGGCGAGAACGAGCAGCAGACCCGGCAGAAAGATGCCCACTGTCGCCAGCAGTGCGCCGCTCCAGTGTCTGGGTGGCAGCGCCATCATCCAGCCGAGAAACGCCGCGAACGTGAACAGCGGTCCGGGTACGGCCTGGGCCGCGCCATAGCCGGCCAGGAAGTCGTTGGGCGCGACCCATCCGGTCGCGACGGTTGCACGCTGCAACAATGGCAGCACCACGTGGCCGCCTCCGAACACGAGCGCGCCGGAGCGATAGAACGCATCGAATACGCGGATGCCTTGCGAGGTCCCGCTTGCCGCCCATAGCGGCAACGCGAACAGCAATGCGCAGAAGAGCACTAGCGCGACGATGCTTGCCGTACGCGACACCTGAAAATCGCCGGCCCGCAGAGAAATGGCGCGTGGCGCTTGCACCGCCGTGGTCCGGCACAGCGCGACACCGAGCACGGCGCCGGCGCCGATCACGATCAGTTGGGCGTAGACGGTGCCAAGCACACTGAGCAATCCAAGCGATGCGAGCGCGATTGCCGCGCGGCGGCGATCCGGACACAGACGCCGCGCCATGTCCCAGACAGCCTGCGCGACGACGGCCACCGCGACGAGCTTCAGGCCGTGAATCACGCCCGTGCCGAGCGCGCCGCCCAAGTCCGGCGCGATCGCGGCAAAGGCCAGCATCACGAGTACCGACGGCAGCGTGAAGCCGCACCAGGCGGCTAGCCCCCCACCCCACCCGGCCCGCAGCAGCCCGATCGAAAACCCCGCCTGGCTGCTCGCGGGTCCCGGCAGAAATTGGCACAGGCCGATCAGGTCGGTGAAGGCTTCATCGTCGAGCCAGCGGCGCCGCTCGACGAACTCGCGCCGGAAGTAGCCGATGTGAGCGATCGGGCCGCCGAAACTGGTCAGCCCGAGCTTCAGAAAGACGATGAAAACCTCGATCACGCGCGTGAGCCGTGAGCGGCGCGGCGACGACAAATCAGTATCCATGGATGTGCGGGTTCGAGCGATGCCGGTTTCGAGAGCCGGGCTTCGTGATTGACGACGCACAGTATAGAGGCCTACGGCGCGACCACGCGCCGCACCCGCGATTGATCGTATGCGATCCATCATTGGCGTCTCTCAGAGGGCATTCATTTGAGAAGCGCCGTGCTCGAACGACAGAGGATTCTAATCGTGCTTGTGTTTGCTAAACGAGTAAGGATGAACCAGCACAAGGTTCCCGGCTGACGGTAAGATCGCGACCGGAGTTGTTCGGCGTTTTACTTCATCGAGATCGGCGTCTGTCTGAACGACCGGCACGCGACGCCCACCCCATACTTGCGCGCAAACTGGCCGGGGGTCGTCAGGATGCGGTGTGTCCCAAGCGATCTCCAGGGATTCGCCGGACGGGAATTCGAGAATGAGTGAATCCGCAGCAAGAGGCAGCAACTGACCTGACGCATCCTGGATATACGCCTTGATCTGTTTCGGTTCGGTCATATTTTCCTCCGGTAGGTGTGGTGACGATAAAGATCAGCGATGCTCATCGGGCCTCTTCCATGGGTAGCAACGCGTCGTAGTCGTCGACGCTTTTCGCCGAAGGCAGACGCTGAAATAGCCAGGTGAGATAGCGATAGGGATCGATGCCGTTGACCTTGCAGGTCTCGACCAACGAATAGAGATTGGCGCTCGCATCAAGGTGCAGACCTCTTCGTGCTCGCGTTGAAGCGAATCGTACGCCTCGCGTATCGCGAGAAACGCATTGAGTTCGTCGGCGGTGATGGCGACCTTGATCGGCATGCCGGTTGGACAGGCATGCCGATCACGTATTCAACTGACGCGACGATATACGCGACGCACCAGGATTCCGGCACACGCGCGAGCACCTCGGTCACGTCGCCGAAGTCGGAGATGATGGCCGCGCGCGAACTGGGCGCGCGGCGGAACCAGAGTGGCTCGTCGGCTGCTTCGACGTGAAGCGCCGCGACCGGAAACAGTAGAAGCCCGTTGTCCATGGAGAGTGAGTGGCGTCGGATTGCTCAACCTGATCGGCTCGGATGATCGCCCAAAAACCGAAGACATCGCTATTTCACGGCATACGGTTTGCCGATATTGGAGGTTGCGGGGACGCATGCGCCGCGAGCAGCTGCCGATGGCGTGCTTCGGTGGCATCGTCGGCGGGGAACATGCATTCGATGCGCAACTCCTGCGCGGCCACGTTTTGCGGTGTACCCACGGTCGTGACCATCGAGAAATAGCGCAGCACCACGCCTTCGCTGATGAAGCCGAGCGGAACCATCGGCAGCGTCGCGGGTGTCGCGAAAGAGCCATGATGCGTCTTCCAGTCGCGCGGCACGTCGGGATACGCAAGCAGTTCATCGAGTAGACGCTTCGTGTTGGCGCCGATTACATGACCGACCGACTCGCGATACACGCGTTGCAGCAGACTTCGCGCGACCTCCTGCCAATCGGCGACGAACGGACGCATGCCGCGCGGATCGAAAATCAGATGCAGCATGTTGCGCGGGCCTTCGCGCGCGTTCATGTCGATGAAGCAGTTGAAGAAGCGCGGGGCCGCGTCGTTGGTCATCAGCACGTTCCAGTCGCGGTCCATCACGAGCGCCGGAAACGGCTCATGCTGACGCACGACCCGTTCGAGCGCGCGAACCACGCCGTGCATTTCCTGCGCATTCCACGGTGCTTCCGAATAGATCGGTGCATAACCCGCGGCAAGCAGCAGCGCATTGCGCTCGCGCAGCGGCACGTCGAGGGTCTGCGCAAGCGTCAGCAGCGTGTCGCGGCCCGGCACGCTGCGCCCGCTTTCGATGAAGCTGATCTGCCGCTGCGAGATGCCGGCCTCGAGCGACAGATCGAGCTGACTCACGCCACGCACGTCACGCCAATAGCGCAACAGACTGCCGAGATCGCCCGGCTGCACTTTCGGATCGTGACTCGTGACGTTCATCGTGTCGCCCTCCTGTTGATGCCTGAACGGGATCGCTTCAGCGCGCGGGCGCGTGCCACGCGAATTCGGCGAACTGCGTTTCGAGCGGCGGCTCGGTCACGCTGCCGGTGTAGTTCGTGATCGTCGAGGCGGCGACCACCGCAACCACCTCGAGAATCTGCTCCGCGCTGAAACCTGCCGCGAGGAAGCGTTGCCGGTCCTCATCGGCGAGGCGGCCGCGTTCTTCGATCAGCGTGCGCGCGAGCGTCGACAGCGCCGCGAGCCTCGTGTCGTCGGGCACGCCGCCGTGGCGGATCGCCTCGACATCGGCGCGACGCAGGCCCGCGTTCAAGCCGAGCGCGGTATGAAACGCCACCGCCCATTCGCTCGCGTTCGTCACGGCGTTGGTGAGCAGCAGCGTCTGGATCTCCGGTTCCGTCAGACTGCTCGCATGCACGCGCTCGAACAGGCCGATGAAGCCGTTGATCAGCACCGGTGAAGCCGCCATCTTGGCCGCGATGTTCGGAATCAGGCCGAACGCCTGTTGCAGTTTTTGCAGCACGGCTTTCGATTGCTCGGGAGCGGACTCGATCGTGTGAACGGGATAGCTGGACATGGTATCTCCTTGACGTGTGCGCCATCGGATCGGCGGCGCGGTAGTCGAAGAGTAGAGGCAGCCGCGCGGCGCGCCAATTACATCGGATGTCATCGCCATCGGCCATGCGGCGGCGGCTTCTTTCTGGCGAGCCGCCCTGAACGCGGACTATGATGTTGGAGTTCGTTCCCCTCTTGTCCCGTTCGTCACTGGAAAGGAAGAACATCATGGCCACGATGAAAGCAGTCGAAGTGAAGCAGGCCGGCGGCCCGCTCGAACTGGTTGAACGCGAAGTGCCCGAGGCGGACGCGGGTCACGTGCGTATCAGGATTCAGGCTTGCGGCATCTGCCATAGCGATGCGATGACCAAGGAAGGCCTGTGGCCGGGCCTGGCCTATCCGCGTGTGCCCGGTCACGAGATCGCGGGCGTGATCGATTCGGTCGGTGCGGGTGCCGAGGGCTGGCAGGTCGGGCAGCGTGTCGGGGTCGGCTGGCACGGCGGGCATTGCGGCAAATGCGAACACTGCCGCCAGGGCGACTTCGTGCTGTGCAAGTTCGCCCTCATCCCCGGCATCAGCTACGACGGCGGCTACGCCGAATACATGGTGGCCCCGGTCGAAGCCCTGGCGCGCATTCCCGACGATCTCTCCGATGTCGATGCCGCGCCGCTGCTCTGCGCGGGCATCACGACGTTCAACGCGATACGCAATAGCGGCGCGCGCGCCGGTGAGGTGGTCGCGATTCTCGGAATCGGCGGCCTCGGTCATCTCGGCGTGCAGTTCGCGCGCAAGATGGGCTTTCGCACGGTGGCGATCGCGCGCGGTCAGGACAAGGCCCCGCTCGCGCAGCAACTGGGCGCGCATCACTACATCGACAGCAAAACGGAAAACGTCGCCGAGAAGCTGCAGGCACTGGGCGGCGCGAAGCTGATACTGGCCACGGTGACGAGCGGCAAGGCAATGACCGCGACGCTCGGCGGTCTCGGCCTGAACGGCAAGCTGGTGATGGTCGGCGTTTCCGAAGAGCCGGTCGAAGTGCCGATCGTGCAGTTCATCATGGGACGCAACTCGGTGCAAGGCTGGCCCTCCGGCACCTCGGCCGATTCGCAGGACACGCTCGCGTTCAGCGCGCTCACCGGCGTCAAACCGATGATCGAAGAGTATCCGCTCGCCGAGGCGGCGCAGGCCTTCGACCGGATGATGAGCGGGCACGCGCGTTTCAGGGTGGTGTTGAAGATGGTCTGAGTGGCAGCCTCCAGTGGCGGCAATGGAGATTGCATGACCATTCTGGTTACGGGCAGCACGGGTGTCATCGGCACCCGGTGCTCGAACATCTGAAAGGCGGCGGCGCAGAAACAGTGACGAGGCGAAGAAAAAGCGCGTTTGCCGGCATCCCGGCAAGCGCGCTCGATGACTTCGCAAATCCACCTTCAAAAACTGCGTCGACGTGGCAAAGAACTACTCGCCAGCACTGGCTGGATCAAGCCAGATCGAAACGATCCAGATTCATCACCTTGACCCACGCGGCAACGAAGTCGCGCACGAATTTCTCCTTGCCGTCCTCGCTCGCGTAGACCTCGCCCAAGGCGCGCAGCACCGAGTTCGAGCCGAACACCAGATCGACGCGCGTACCGGTCCACTTGACCTCGCCGCTCTTCGTGTCGGCACCTTCGAACGTTTCCGCGGCCTCCGACACCGGCGTCCATTCCGTACCCATGTCGAGCAGATTGCGGAAGAAGTCGTTGGACAGCGTTTCCGGCTTGCTCGTCAGCACACCTTCGTTGCCAGCGCCCACCTTCAGCACGCGCAGGCCGCCGACCAGCACCGTCATCTCGGGCGCCGTCAACGTCAGCAGTTGCGCCTTGTCGATCAGCAGCTTCTCCGCCGCCACCGGGAACTTGCCGCCCAGATAGTTGCGGAAGCCGTCGTGAACCGGCTCCAGCACCGCGATCGCCTGGACGTCGGTCTGCTCCTGCGAAGCATCCATGCGACCCGGCGAGAACGGCACCGTCACCTGTTGCCCGGCGTTCTTCGCGGCCTGCTCGATACCGGCGCCACCCGCCAGCACGATCAGGTCGGCAAGCGAAATCTTCTTGCCGCCGGACTGCGCACCGTTGAACTCGCTCTGGATGCCTTCGAGCACCTTCAGCACCTTCGCGAGCTCAGCAGGCTGGTTGACGGCCCAGTCCTTCTGCGGTGCGAGCCCGATGCGCGCGCCGTTGGCGCCGCCGCGCTTGTCCGAGCCGCGGAACGTCGAGGCCGAGGCCCACGCGGTCGTGACCAGCTGCGACACCGACAGCCCCGACGCGAGGATCTTCTGCTTCAGCGCCGCGACGTCCTTGTCATCGACGAGCGGGTGATCGACGGCCGGAATCGGGTCCTGCCACAGCAGTTGCTCCGACGGCACTTCCGGGCCAAGATAGCGGGCGCGCGGACCCATGTCGCGGTGCGTCAGCTTGAACCACGCGCGCGCGAACGCGTCGGCGAACTCGTCGGGGTTGGCCATGAAGCGGCGCGAGATCTTTTCGTAGATCGGGTCGAGGCGAAGCGACAGGTCGGTCGTCAGCATCGTCGGCAGCACTTTCTTCGACGGGTCGTGCGCGTGCGGATACGTGGCCTGCGCGTCCTTCGCGACCCACTGGTTCGCACCCGCCGGGCTCTTCGTCAGCTCCCACTCGTGGCCGAACAGGCTCTGGAAGTAGCTCATGTCCCACTGCGTCGGCGTCGCGGTCCACGTGACTTCGATTCCGCTCGAGATCGTATCGCCGCCCTTGCCGGTGCCGAAGCTGCTGCGCCAGCCGAGCCCCTGGTTCTCGAGGCCAGCACTTTCCGGTACAGGGCCGACGCTATCGGCAGGACCCGCGCCGTGCGTCTTGCCGAACGTGTGGCCTCCGGCGATCAGCGCGACAGTCTCCTCGTCGTTCATGGCCATGCGGGCGAACGTTTCGCGGATGTCGACCGCCGCGGCGAGCGGATCGGGATTGCCGTCGGGGCCTTCAGGATTTACGTAGATCAGGCCCATCTGCACCGCGCCGAGCGGGTTTTCGAGGTTGCGTCCGGGCGGATCGGTGCGGCTCTTCTCAGTGCCGTGCAATTCCTCGTCGGCGACGATCACGCCTTCGTCGCTTTCCCTGCCGGCCGCTCCCTTGCCGTAGCGCACGTCGCCGCCGAGCCAGGTCTTTTCATTGCCCCAGTAGACGTCCTGATCCGGTTCCCACGTGTCCGCGCGGCCGCCGCCGAAACCAAAAGTCTTGAAGCCCATCGTTTCGAGCGCGACATTGCCGCTCAGGATCATCAGGTCGGCCCACGAAATTTTCTGGCCGTACTTCTGCTTGATCGGCCACAGCAGTCGGCGCGCCTTGTCGAGGCTCACGTTGTCCGGCCAGCTGTTGAGCGGCGCGAAACGTTGCTGGCCGCGCCCTGCGCCGCCGCGGCCGTCGCCGATGCGGTACGTGCCGGCGCTATGCCATGCCATACGGATCAACAGCGGGCCGTAGTGGCCGAAGTCCGCGGGCCACCAAGGCTGCGAATCGGTCATTAGCGCGGCGAGGTCTTTCTTGACCGCGGCGTAGTCGAGGCTCTTGAATGCCTCGGCATAGTTGAAGTCTTCGTCTAGCGGATTGGAGCGGTTCGAATGCTGGTTGAGCAGGTCGAGGCGCAATTGCTTCGGCCACCAGTCCCGATTGGTCGTCCCGCCGCCGGCGGTATGGATGAACGGGCACTTTGCTTCGTTTGACATGCGTTCTCTCCTTTGGAGGATGTCTCCGTTGTCGATCGGAGTCGGTGCCTAGGTACTTTCTCCAATCCATGCAAGGTACTTGTTATGCGTTTGTCATCGTGTCAGGCTCGCGTGGCAATTTGACGATCCGAAAACCCGACAGTCAGCCGAATGGCTCGGCAGTGCACTCATGAAATCCAGCGTCGGCGCACTACTCCTATTCGAATATAGGCGAGGACAAAGTTCAATAGAATTCGAATACGGCAATGCCGCTAATAGGCGGCGACTATATCGGGTAGCCACCGCGCGGCGTCCCGCATCACTGAACGCCGATCGATCGACACCACGTCGAAGCTTGAGCGCACCCGGCTGTTTTGCGCCAGGCGCAGCCGACTGTGTGATAGGGTTTCGCGTTTCGTCCGCAACAGAGTGGGCACTGCTTTCTTTTCAGGCGAGCGCTTCTGACAGCACCTGAGCGGAGCAGAATGACGCCAACCGGCGTGCGCCCGAGGAGTGTCCCGAACCGTGTCCAAAGCCGTGCCGAAAGCTGCCCCGAACGCTGAGCTCGCCACCGTCCAGCCCGTCGAATCGCTCGTCGTGCCGGAACTGCTCGATGGCCGCGACGGCACCAATCGCGGCGCGGCGGAAAACTCGCAACTATCGGCGCGCAACGACCTCGATGCCGTGCGCGCCTGGCTGTCCAATTACGCGGACACCAAGACCACCTTCGACAACTACCGCAAGGAAGCGGAGCGGCTGCTGCTGTGGGCCGTCGTGCAGCTCGGCAAGCCGCTGTCGTCGCTGACGCACGAGGATCTGCTGCTGTTCAAGGCGTTCATCGCCGATCCGCAGCCGGCCGCGCGCTGGGTGTCGGCGAACGGCGGCAAGTACGCGCGCGGCGACGCGCGCTGGCGGCCGTTCAACGGGCCGCTGTCGCCGGCCAGCCAGCGCCAGGCGCTGATCATCCTGAACGCGATGTTCACGTGGCTCGTCAATGCCGGCTATCTGCGCGGCAATCCGATGGCGCTCCTGCGACAACGCGCGAAGCGCTCGGCGCCGCGCGTCACCCGCTATCTGTCGACGTCGCTATGGGACGAAGTGAAGCTGTTCGTCGAGCAGCTGCCGCAAGATACCGATGCGCAACGTGCGTACTACGCGCGTTGCCGCTGGCTGACCACGCTGTTCTATTTGCAGGGCATGCGCATTTCCGAGGTGGCTGGCGGGCAGATGGGCCAGTTCTTCAGAAGGCTCGGCGCCGATGGTCAGGACCAGTGGTGGCTCGAGACGCTCGGCAAGGGCGACAAGGAGCGGATCGTGCCGGTGTCGGCCGAACTGGTTCAGGAGCTGCGCAGCTACCGCACGCTCAATGGCCTCGCCGCCCTGCCGACCCGCGCCGAGGAAACGCCGCTCGTGCTGCCGTTCAAGGGCCGCAACCGCTGCCTGTCG
Source organism: Paraburkholderia lebeckiae (assembly GCF_014201005.1). Lineage (NCBI taxonomy): Bacteria > Pseudomonadati > Pseudomonadota > Betaproteobacteria > Burkholderiales > Burkholderiaceae > Paraburkholderia > Paraburkholderia lebeckiae. The sequence goes on from NZ_JACHDK010000002.1 coordinate 369,101, forward strand.
CGCTCGGCGATTCACGACGCGATCAAGGGCATCTTCGCGGGTGCAGCGATGTGGCTGCGCGCGCGCGGCCCCGAATTCGCCGATCGCGCCGACGAGCTCGAGCGCGCGTCGGCGCACTGGCTGCGGCATACGGCCGGTTCGCATCAGGCGGACGGCGGCGTCGATCTGCGCACGATCCGCGACAATCTCGGCCACGTTTCGCTGAATACGACCAGTCTTTACCTCCACACCGAGGACGACGCGCGGCATACCGAGACCGTTAATCGACACCGGATGAACTGGGACGACGCGAAGTCCAAAGACGGCAATGCGGGTGGCAATTAAGCACGGATCGGGCGTGTGAAGCGTGCGTGTGAAGCGCGCCGGAATTTTTGCGTTATTTCTTTCTATTTCCCAGTTGGATCAATTCATCAGGCGATGCGCGCCGGGCATGCGTTTGCGCCTGCGCGTTTACCCGCTCATTTCCCTGGTCGTCGATTCATATCTCAAGAATGCAAAACGCCGACCGTTAAACGGGCATCGCTCGACAAATAACCAATACAAACCGGGGAATGAACTTGAAAACCATCACAAACGCGATGTTGGCGTCGGCTGCGTGCGCTACCTTTCTCGCGGGCTGCGTGAGCAGTGGGCAAGACCGGCTCGTCAGCGCCCCGAACCGGGTCAACGAAGTGACCGTGACCGCGTATCAGCCGTTGCCGACCGATGTGTACGTCGCCAATGTGGTCGATCGCGATGTGGTGATCGTCGGCGGCGATACGTATATCTGGGTCGTCGGCCGGGACGGCGTCCGGCATCGCCAGTTCTATGCTCATGGCGATCATCGCGCGGAGGTCTTCCATCGCCGTGAGGAACTGCATCGCGTGATGGTGAGCCATGACGGTCATCTGCCGGAGCATCCTGGGGGCGCGCATCCGCCGCTAGCGCACCCGGGCGGCCCCGCGCCGGCGATGGCCGCGCACGGACAGCCGCCGCGAGCCGACAGACACACCGCCGGACCGGTCAGGTCTGCACCCGCGACGGCCGCGCACGGACAACCGCGCCGCGCCGACATGCACGTCGCCGGGCCGGTCAGGCCCGCGCCCGCACCATCGGCAAAGCGGGTGTCGAAGGATCCGAAGAAGTCATAACGTCGCTGATAGGCGCGCTGCCAAAGCGCCTTCCTGCATCGCCCGCTTCCCCCAACTCCCCGCCAATCCCACCCCATTGCCCGCTAGAATTGCCGGCTTTGCCCGCGTCGGGCGCGCCGCAAGGCAAAATACGGGTTTTGCGCGCGCCGCACGCGCGGCCGATCCGGTCGCGAAGCGTCCCCAAACCGTTTTCGGGCCCAGCGGTTGCATCGTCGCCCCGGGCCGCGCGCCGACCCGCAACATCACAGCCCCGCCCGGCCCGTCAGCTTCGCTGCCCGGCGCACACGGCGCGGCGAGGACCGCTCGTCCCCAACAGAGCAGATCAGGAGCCTTTATGAGCGATTCGAATCCATCCTTCCTCGGCCGCATTTCGCTGGCCGTCGGCACGTTTTTCAGCATTCTCGGCAATGGCGACTTCGCCGCCGACATCCTGCGCCTGCGCAACGGCGAAAAGATCGGCGCGGCCCCGGCAGCCGCCCCCGCCGCCGCGGCAACCCCGGCCCCCGCCGCCGCCCCGCAACCGAAGCCGCAACCCGCTCCGGTGCTGAAGGAGGCCTCCCCCGACGCCGCGCTGCAACTGCTCGGCCTGCTGCAACGCGACGCGCGCTTCATCGATTTCGTCGAGGAAGACATCAAGGCCTATAGCGACGCCGACATCGGCGCGGCCGCGCGCCTCGTGCACGAAGGCTGCCGCGCGACGCTGCGCGAGCACTTCACGATCCGCCCGGTGCGCGACGAAGCCGAAGGCAGCCGCGTGACGCTGCCCGCAGGGTTCGACGCGAGCTCGGTCCGTTTGACCGGCAACGTGGTCGGCAGTGCGCCGTTCAACGGCAGCATCAGCCATCGCGGCTGGCGCGTCGAGGATGTGCGTCTGCCGAAGCTGGCGGACGGTCATAACGCTAAAGTCATCGCACCGGCGGAGGTGGAGCTATGAACGACGCACGCTATTCGATCGGCATCGATCTCGGCACCACGCACTGCGCGTTGTCCTACGTGGACACGCACGCGAGCGACGGCGAGAAAACCACCCAGGACGTGCTGTCGATCGCCCAGCTCACGGGCCCCGGCGCAATCGATAATCTGCCGCTCCTGCCCTCCTTCCTGTACCTGCCGCATCCCGACGAACTTGCCTCCGGCGATCTCTACCTGCCGTGGACCGGCCAGCGCGAATTCGCGGTCGGCGAATTCGCGCGCAGCCGCGGCGCCGGCACGCCGATCCGGCTCGTGTCGAGCGCGAAAAGCTGGCTGTGCCATCCGGGCGTCGACCGGCGCGCGGGCATTCTGCCGAACGACGCGCCGCCCGAAGTCGCGCGCGTGTCGCCGCTCGAAAGCTCGGTGCGCTACCTGACGCACCTGCGCGAGGCGTGGGACCACGCGCATCCGGACGCGCCGTTCGGCGAGCAGGACGTCACGGTGACGATCCCTGCGTCGTTCGACCCGGCCGCGCGCGAGCTGACGGCGGAGGCCGCCGAGGCCGCCGGCTTCACGCGCATGACGCTGCTCGAAGAGCCGCAGGCGGCGCTCTATAGCTGGATCCAGAAGAGCGGCGGGCAGTGGCGCAAGCAGGTCGAGGTCGGCGACATCATCCTCGTCGTCGACGTCGGCGGCGGCACGACCGACCTGTCGCTGATCGCGGTGATCGAGCGCGACGGCAATCTCGAACTGCATCGCGTCGCGGTCGGCGATCACATCCTGCTCGGCGGCGACAACATGGACCTTGCGCTCGCGCACGTGGTCGCGCGCAAGCTCGCCGCGCAGGGTACCCAGGCCGACGCGTGGCAACTGCGCGCGCTCACCTACGCGTGCCGCGCGGCGAAGGAAACGCTGCTCAGCGACCCCGCCACCGACACCGTGCCGCTCGTCGTGCCGAGCCGCGGCTCGAAGCTGATCGGCGGCTCGATCCGCACCGAGCTGACGCGCGCCGAACTGACACAGACGATCCTCGACGGCTTCTTCCCGCAGGTCGACAGCGCCGCGCGTCCGGTGAGCCGCGCGCGGGTCGGTCTGACGCAGCTCGGCCTGCCGTATGCGCAGGACGCGGGCATCACGCGGCATTTGGCGGCGTTCCTCGGGCGTCAGGTCGGCGCGCTGGCGGAACTCGAAGGGCTGCGCGAGCATGTCGCGCCCAACGCGAGCTTCCTGCATCCGACCGCGGTGCTGTTCAACGGCGGCGTGTTCAAATCGACGCTGCTGGTCGAACGGATCATGGGCACGCTGAACGGCTGGCTCGCGACCGAAGGCGCGGCGCCGGCCCGTCTGCTCGAAGGCGCGGACCTCGATCTGGCGGTCGCGCGCGGCGCGGCCTACTACGGCTACGTGCGGCGCGGCCGCGGCGTGCGGATTCGCGGCGGCACCGCGCGCGCGTACTACATCGCGATCGAATCGGCGATGCCGGCCGTGCCCGGGCTCGAGCCGCCGGTGCAGGCGCTGTGCGTCGCGCCGTTCGGCATGGAAGAAGGCACCGACGCCGAGCTGCCCGCGCAGGAGTTCGGGCTGGTCGTCGGCGAGCCCGTGCATTTCCGCTTCTTCGGCTCGTCGGTGCGTCGTCAGGATCAGGTCGGCACGCTGCTCGATTACTGGGGCCCCGAGGAGTTGCAGGAACTCGAGGAAATCCAGGCGACGCTGCCGGCGGCCGGCCGCACCGCCGGCGAAGTCGTGCCGGTGAAGCTGCACGCGCGCGTGACCGAAGCGGGCACGCTCGAACTCGAAGCGATCCCGCGCGGCTCCGACGAGCGCTGGAAAGTCGAATTCGACGTGCGCGGCAACGCGAATGCGTGATTGACATGAAGCGGTACAGCGTCGGCATCGATCTCGGCACCAGCAACACGGTGCTCGCGTACGCGCAAGCCGGATCGCAGCAGATTCGTGTGTTCGAGATCGAGCAACTCGTGAGCCCCGGCGAAGTCGCCGCGCGGCCGCTGTTGCCGTCGGTGCGTTATCAGGCGGCCGACGGCGAGCTGAGCGCGGCCGATCTGCAGTTGCCGTGGTCCGGTGCGCGTGCGGCGTCGGCCCACGGCAAGGACGCGACGCAGCCGGTCGTGGTCGGCCGGCTCGCGCGGCTGCTCGGCGCGCAGGTGCCGGGGCGGCTCGTCGCGAGCGCGAAAAGCTGGCTGTCGCACGCGTCGGTCGATCGCGTCGCGCCGATCCTGCCGTGGGGCGCGCCCGACGACGTCCGCAAGATTTCGCCGCTCGACGCGAGCGCGAGCTACCTTGCGCACGTGCGCGCCGCATGGAACCAGCACTTTCCGAAGGCGCCGCTCGAACAGCAGGACGTCGTGCTGACGGTGCCCGCATCGTTCGACGAAGGCGCGCGCGCGTTGACCGTCGAAGCGGCGCGGCTCGCGGGGCTGCCGTCGCTGCGGCTGCTCGAAGAGCCGCAGGCCGCGTTCTACGACTGGCTGTTCCGGCATCGCGACACGCTTGCCGACGAGTTGGCGGACACCCGGCTCGTGCTGATCTGCGACGTCGGCGGCGGCACCACCGATCTGACGCTGATCGAAGTCGGCCTGTCCGACGACGGCGAGCCGCGCCTGACGCGCGTCGGTGTCGGCAATCATCTGATGCTCGGCGGCGACAACATGGACCTCGCGCTCGCCCATCTGGTCGAGGCGCGGCTGTTGGGTGGCGCCGGCGGCGGTGCGCAGGCGCCGCAACGGCTATCGGCGGCGAGCCTGTCGCAGCTGGTCGAGCGATGCCGCGTCGCGAAGGAGCAATTGCTCGGCGCGCAGGCGCCCGAGTCGGCGCCGGTCACCTTGCTCGGCGCGGGCTCGAAGCTGATCGGCGGCGCGCGCACGACGCAGGTCACGCGCGACGAGGTCGAGAAGATCATCGTCGATGGTTTCTTTCCGCAGGTGGCCGCCGATGAGCGTCCGGGCCGGCCGCGCGGCGCGATCGTCGAATTCGGCCTGCCGTACGCGACCGATGCGGCGGTCACCCGGCATATAGCGGCGTTTCTCGAACGCTTCGCCGCGCAGTCGCGCAAGGCCCTGGGCGCGGATTCCAGCACGCCGGACGCATCCGGCACAGCCGCCCTGCCCGTTCCCGACACGCTGCTGCTCAACGGCGGCGTGTTCCGCGCCGACGCGCTGTCGCGGCGTCTGGCCGACACGCTCGGCGGGTGGCGCGGCGCGCCGCTCAACGTGCTTCACAACGACAACCCCGACGTCGCGGTCGCACGCGGCGCGGTCGCCTATACGCTCGCGCGCGCGGGCTTCGCGCCGAAAATCGGCGGCGGTTCGCCGCGCAGCTATTTTCTGGTGCTCGACGAAACGCCTGCCGGCAAAGACGACGCCGAGCCGGACGCGGCGCCCGCGCAACGCGGCATCTGCCTGCTGCCGCGCGGCACCGAGGAAGCTCACGAGATTCTGATCGCGGAGCGCACGTTCGCGCTGCGGCTCGGGCATCCGGTGCGCTTTCACCTGGTGTCGTCGAGCGCGGACACCGCGTATCAGCCCGGCGAACTGGTCGACCTCGCGAGCGGCGACTTCGTGCGCCTGCCGCCGATCGCGACGATCGTCCAGCCACGCGACGGCCATCGCGCTCGCGAAACCGCCGTGCGCATTGCGACGTCGCTGACCGAGGTCGGCACGCTCGACGTCCATTGCATCGAGCTCGATGAGCCGTCGCAACGCTGGCTGCTCGAATTCCAGCTGCGCCACGCCGACGCGCAAGTGGACCTTTCCGCCGAGGGCGCACCGCAACGCCAGCCGGCGCTCGGTCGCGCGATCGAACTGATCGACCGTTGCTTCGGCGCCCGCGCGCAAAACGTCGACCCGAAGGAGATCAAACGACTGCGCGCGCAGCTCGAACATCTGCTCGGCCCGCGCGACAGCTGGAACAGCGCGTTGCTGCGCGAACTGTTCGGCGCGCTGTGGGAGCGCGCGCGCCGCCGCCGCCGCTCGGCCGATCACGAACGACTGTGGCTGAATCTGGCCGGCTATTGCGTGCGGCCTGGCTTCGGTTATCCGCTCGACGAATGGCGCGTCGAGCAACTGTGGACGCTGTTCGACGATGGCATCCAGTACGTGACCGACAGCCAGGTATGGTCGGAATGGTGGACGCTGTGGCGCCGCGCGGCCGGCGGCCTCGGCGAAGATGCGCAGCTGCGCGTGCTCGACGCGATGGACTATCTGCAGAAGGCCGCGCAATCGCGTCACAAGCTGCCGTTCGATGTCGCGAAGACCGGCTTCGCCGATATGGTGCGCCTGTCGGCATCGCTCGAACGGATTCCGGCCGAACGCAAGATCGAACTCGGCGAGGCGGTGCTCGCTCGCCTGAAAAAGCCCTCGGAAAACCATCAAAGCTGGTGGGCGGTCGGACGGATCGGCGCGCGCCAGCCGTTTTACGGCAGCGCGCATAGCGTCGTGCCGCCCGAGGTCGCCGCGCAATGGCTCGATGCGATCCTCGCGCTCGACTGGAAGAAGGTCGACCCCGCCGCCTTCGCGGCCGTCCAGATCGCCCGCATGACCGGCGACCGCTCGCGCGATCTGCCAGACGAGCTGCGCGCGAGCGTCGTGCGACGCCTCGAAGCGGCGAGCGCGCCGCGCGCCTGGATCACGATGGTCAGCGAAGTCGTCGCGCTCGATAACGCCGACGAAGGTCGCGTGTTCGGCGAATCGCTGCCGGTCGGGTTGAAGCTGATCGGCGGCTAAAGCGTTTTGCGCGGCGCGAAGCTCAGCACCGCCCGTGCGGCGTCCAGATGCACAGCAACGCGCACACAGGCGGATACCTGCGTGCGCGCATTGCTTCAGCACGCGCCGCTCAATTCGGCACGTTCACGGCGCCATTCGTTGCGGAAATCGCATTGACACCCGGGCTCGCCGCGATCGCCGGCAGGTTGGCCGTGGTCAGCGCCGGTGCGGCTCCCGGCACGCCGCCGCGCGGTATCGTGTGGATCACCTGCGACGGCGGCAACGGCGTGCCGTTCTTCAGATGAGCCCACATCAGATTGAGCGCCTGAAGATTGTAGTAATGCAACGGCACGAAACGCGTATCGAAACCGGCGACGCCGAGGAACGCGTCAAAGTGCTGAGCGTTCGTGACTTCGTACAGCGCCAGCCTGCTCGCGCCGCCCTCGGCCACCTGATTCAATCCGAGATACGGCCGTGACGCGTGATTGATCGGCACCAGCGCGTCCGCGCGTCCTTGCACGACGATGGTGGGCTTGCCATGCAGATTCGCATTCACGCGAATTGCATCGACGCTCGCATTCAACGAACCGCTTGTCCACCGCGCGCGCAGGCATGCGGCGCCCGCGTAGCTCGCATCGGCGGTCGCGAGCCGATGATCGACCGCGCCGGAGGCGCCCGCGTTGTAGACGAGGTTGATGCCATTGGTCGGCGGCACGCCGTTGCCGTTGCCGAACACCGTCAGCATCGGCGACACCGCCGGCGTCACGCCGGCTGCGCCAGCTGCGCTGGTGGTGCCGAAGCTGAAGTCGCACAGGTTGTCGGCGACACTTGCGCGCGCATACGCATTCGCATAGGTCACGGCGACGGCCGGCACCGCCTGCGAGTCCCACATCGGCGCTTGCAGCAGGTCCGAGTCGGTCTGATAGCCGTTCTGATGCAGCAGCGCGAGCGCATTGGTGGCCTGCGTGACCGTATCCGTTCCCGCGATCACGCCGGCCGCCGCGAGCGACGTGCAACGCGCGGTGCGCAGCGCGGTGGTGGTCGCGCTCGGCAGCGCGCTCAGATACGGCGCGCCGGTCGCGGCGGGCGCGAGCGCGGCGCACGGCTGCAGCAGGTTCGCGAGCGTCATGTAATCGGCGAGCGGTTTGCCGAACGCGCCGACCGGCACGCCGCCCTGCGCGACCGATACCTGCGGCGCAAGCCGCAGATTGATCTGCGGCTCGCCGACCACCACTGCCGTGATGAGACCCGACGTGTCCTGCTCTGCCGCCGCGAGCGACGCGCCGCCGCCGTTGCTGACCGACGCGGCGATCGTCGTGATGCTGCCGCTCGCATAGCGCACCGTGCGCGTCGAGCCATTCAACGCGCCGTACGAATCGTTGAGCGCCCAATACGCGAACTGGATCGCCTGCAACGTATTCTTGCCCCAGTCCTGCTCGGGGTTCTGTTGCGAGTGCGCATGCTTGAACGCATAGCGGTTCGGGAACTGCGCGTTGAACGCCGCCAGCGTGCTGCTGCCGAGCTTCGCTGTGAAGAGGCTCGCCGTGCCCGCGGCGGTCGCATCCTGCAACGTGCCGTCGATCAGCGTCACGCGATTCGTCGACAGCTCGTGCGCGCCGTTGCCGCTGCCCTTGTCGGTGTAGGCCACCGCGCAGCCGCGCTTCAGGCCCCACTCGCCGGCCGCCGAAATCGCGCCGTACACGCCGCGCGAACCGGACGACGTCGCGGTGACGATGCACGGTTGGTCCGGATTGAAGCTCGTGGGAATCTGCACGAGCAGGCTAACGTTCTGCGCGCCGCTGCCGTCATCGGCATAGGCGAGGTATTCCTTGCCCGCGATCTTGCCTTCGCCGAGCGTGTCGTTGCCGTTCAGGTCGACGTTGGGCCCCCAGAAGCGTCCATAGCCGCCGTTCGCCGTCATGTCGACGAGCGCCCGATAGTTCGACCAGATCGCGAGACGCCGCAATTCGGCGGCCGTAGGTTGCGCCGCATTCGCGATGGCCGGCGCCGTCGCCGATGCGAGGCCGGTCTTGCCGAGGCCCGCGGTCAGCAGATCGTCGCTGTTGCCGTCATAAGATTTCGTCGTCACCGCGCTTTTGATGAAGCCAGGCAGCACGTTGCTCGGCGGCGGCGGTTGCAGCCCGTCGTTGCCGCTGCCACAGGCCGCCAGCACGATTGCGGACGCCATCACGGTCGCGGCGGTACCGAGCCTCCAAGAGTTGCGCATGGCCGCCGGGATTTTTTTCGGTGTTGTCATCTGTTCTGTCTCCGTCATTTATACGACGTTGTATTGGCAACGGTACCCAACTTGTTGCCGACCCCGCTCCATCTGGTTCGCTAGAACGAGATGCTTCGGATACCGATGCATCGCTAGCGTGCATTGACCTCTCTCTGGAGTCAATACACGGTCATACCCTTACATAACGAGCATCAGGATTCGGGCGAAACAGCCGGCCGGCTAGTCGGAATCGGCCATGCGGGTGAACCCGTCGGCGCTCCAGTCTTCGGAGCCGACACCGTGGCGAACGAAGAAAACTCCGTGCGGGTCGTAACGCTGCTTGATCGACAGCAAACGCGCATAGTTGGCCCCCCAATATGCCGCTTGCCAGTCCTTCTGGAAATAGCTGCTCTCGGCGACGTATGCGCCACCGGCCGTTGCGACTTTCCCGAGTTCGTTGATGGCCAATCCGATGAGCTTCGTATCTCGCTGTGCCTTCGAAACATCGGGTTGGTGACCTGTCAGTCCGTCGAATGCCGGTGGCTTCTCGCTCGCGACGATTGCCAATGCGAACGACTCCGCCACGACTGGATTGACTGGGGTTTGCAGGCCGGCGGCAATGACATCGGCAGGGGCGCCGGCGAGCCCTTTCTGAAAATGAAGTTCGACCAGCCAGTAGCGCGTAGCGCCCATCAGCGCGTCGACGAGTTCGGGTTGGCGTTCGCGCGCCAGCATTGCTGCAGGCAACCAAAGCGAGTCGAAGCCGTGGATCACATGACCGGCCTCGGCGAGATTCGATTGTCGGGAGATTCACGACAGAGGTCGAGCGGTGACTCCGGTCGGATCAGGTAGCCATCCACCTGCTGTTTCAGTCGCGCCCAGTCCGAAGGCGTGGGCCATCCCGGTTCGCCCGGTCGTACGCGTCGCGGGACCTCCGCAGCCTGAGCGGCACCAGGCCGAAGCAACGGCCCGATTGACTGACCCAGCGGAACGACCGCAAGCCACCTGATCACATCACGGCGCTTCACCATGGCGCTCCTCCACGCTGAAACCTGATCGTTTCCATTTCTCAGACGATCGCTCGCGACAGCGGTGGCGGCACGGGCTCACGCCTCGCTCGATGCAATCGCTCGAGCGTCTCGTGGAAAAAGTTCGACTTCAGCCTCGATCTCCACGGGAATGCTGAAGGGAAGCTCGGCCAGTCCCACCGCGCTGCGAGCGTGAACGCCGCGCTCCTCGCCAAAGACAGCGAGTATCAGTTCCGAAAAGCCGTTGATCACCGCGGGCTGTCGGTTGAACCCTGGTGCCGAGTTGACCATGCCGAACACCCTCGTCCAACAGGCGATGCGCTCCAGACTTCCGAGCTCGCGCTTGAGGCTGCCCAGAATAGCGAGCGCGGTGAGACGCGCCGCCACGAAGGCCTGCTCCTGCGAAACCTGACTGCCCACCTTGCCAAGTGGCTCGGCCAGCGAGCCGTCCGCGTTGGTCGGTCCATGGCCCGAGATGCAAGCCCTGTTGCCGACTACCCGTACCCATGGGAACGGAAGCGTCAGGCCTGGAGGAAGCCGCAACGGTTCCGGCAAGACGTAGCCAAGTGCGTGCAAGCGATCTTCAACGGTCGACATATTCAGACTCCACGTGAAAGCCCGACGGCGTTTATTCGCGCGCGCGCCTCGATGATCGCGCAGCAGTGTGGCTGCGGCACGTCGCTGCGGTGACAGCGCTTTCAGATGCCCGCTTCCCTCACGTTCCGCCCTGCTTGCGCATCTGCCCGATAGCGCGAGCGCGTGCAGCCTCGGCCTCCTGGACGAGCCGGTACGCAACGTAATATTTAAAGACATTGCGCACGTACGTCGTTGGCTCGATGCCGATTTTCTCGGCGACTACGATTTCGACATTGTTGAACCACTTGTTGGGATCGAGACCCCGCGCCGCCGCTTCCTTGCGCATTCTTGCGATGTTTGCGGGTCCTGCGTTGTAGCTTGCGAATGCGAACAGCGAGCGGTCCCGTTCCGAGAAATGAGCATCGGGAAAGTAACGGGCCATCAGCACATCGAGATATTTCGCTCCCGCATGTACGTTGGACTCCGCCACCCTGATGTCGCCAACCGCAAGTTCCTTCCCCGTGGCTGGCATCAGCTGCATGATCCCGATTGCGCCAACGTGACTGCGGGCGCTCTGGTTCAGCTGGGATTCCTGATAGCCCTGAGCCGCAAGCAAAAGCGGATCGAAGCGGTACTGCGCACCGTATTTTTCGAAAAGACCGACCGTCTGCCTGAACCGCTTCAGCTCCGCTGACTCCGTATTGTTGGAGATCTGCTTGATGCGCTTCATTTCCTGCTGCAGACGGACTTCCGCGACACTCTGCTTCTTCACGTAATTCAGGTAGAAGTCGTTGATCGCCTCCTGCAGTTTGGGGCTCTTGAAGCGCACCGCCCAGCCGACGTAGCCTGCGTCGCGCACCGAAATATCTTTGTGCACGACGATTCCAGCCAGTACCGGCGCCCATACCTTTGCCTTCCAGTCGTCCACGACAAGGATCTGGAGCAGCCCGACATTGAGCATCTCCATCGCGTCCTCGTCCTCGAGCGCGTCGGGCAGCGGCACGAGTTTCACCGGAGCTTTGCCTTCCTTGCCAAAACGCGCGTTCAACGCGTTCAGGCTCTCGTAATAGCTGCTGCTGGGCCGCACATGGACCGTCTTACCGCTGAGATCGTCGAGCTTCGCGAGGGCCGGCGACTTCGGCCCGGTCACGACCACTTCGCGTACTGCTGTCCGGTCACGCGGCGCCACGAAGTCGACCTGCTTCAGGCGGGCCTCCGTGACCGTCAGATTGCCCGCGGCGATGTCGCCCCGGCCCGCTATCAGCCCCGGGAGCAACTGGTCGCGAGTCGTCGGAATGATGACCAGGGTGAGCGGACGCTTGCCGAGCGTCGCCCGGTACTTCTTGTTCACATAACGCTCGAAGTCCCGCATGAGACCAGCGGTCAGCCCACGTTCGTGACCTTGCTCATTCAGATAGAGCGTTCGACTGTAGGGAACCAGCACGCGGATCAGACGCCGGTCGAGCATGGCATCGAAATCGCCCGTGAACGGTTGATTGCCGAGATCGATCCGGCGCGCTGCGGGAGCCGACGCCGCGGCGGTTGGGGATGCCGGGAGGGCCGACGAGGCGGCCGGCTGCGCGGCGACACTTTGGGCGGCGACGCACGCCGCGGGGCCGACGATCATGCCTGAGCAGAACGCCGCGATGTACAGCAACGTTTGAATGATGCGCATCGTAAAACACCCTGCTGTCGCACCCGGCGACTGCGTCGACGTTCACTACGCGCATCCATATTGCCACGATGGCAACAGGTGAAAATGGGACGATGGTCCTATAAGCAATGCGCCATGACTGAAGATAGAGCCGTACCGACGTAATCGCCAACGCCCACTACGCCATCGTCACGAGATTTCGTCCTTTATGCTTCGAGCGATACAACGCACGGTCAGCGCTCGCGAAACCGTCGCGATGCGCGGGTCGCGACAGATCGCTGATAAGCGTGAGCGACGCGCCAATGCTGACTGTCACCACCCCAAGCGGCGAAGCGCGATGCTCGATCGCGAGGTCCGCCACGCGCTGGCGCAGCGTTTCGAGCGTGTCTTCGAGCACCGAAGGTTGCGCTTCGAGAATCAGCATTCCGAACTCCTCGCCGCCCATGCGCCCGACCACGATGCGCTCGCTGTCGGCGGCGGCCTGCATCACGGAGGCGACCAGACACAGACAGTGATCGCCGGCCTGATGACCGTAGGTGTCGTTGTACTGCTTGAACCAGTCGACGTCGACGACCACCGAGCCCATCACGTCGCCGTCGCGCGCCTCCTTCCAGCGGCGCGCGATGGTTTCGAGCAGAAAGCGCCGGTTGTACAACTGGGTGAGCGGATCGATCGCGGTGGCCGTGCGCATCTTCAGATCGTTTTCGATCATCGCGCGCAGGTGGTAAAACACGCCGCGCCGGCCCGCGTCGAGCCGACCCGGCGCCGGGTCCATCGCGCACAGCGCGCCGACGATCTCGCCGTTCGGCGCGCGCAACGCGATCGCCGCGTAAAAGCGCACGAACGGATGACGCTTGACGAGCATGCATTCGCCGAAGCGGCTGTCGTTGTGCGCATCCTCGATCACGAACAGGTCGGCATCGCGCACCGCGTAGTCGGCGAGCGAGCGCGCACGCGTGACGAGCGGCATCGCCATGCCGACCTCGGCGCGATAGTGCTGATGCTCCTCGTCGAGCAGCACGATCGCGGTAATTGCCGCGCCGGTCACGCTCTTCAGAATCTCCGCCGCATGCGTGAAGCACTCGCGCATCACCTGGTCGTCGTGCAACAGCCACTCGATGACCGAAGACTCGACCTCGGGTTCGCCGGCGGCGGTCGAGTCGACTGGCATCCGGCTGGCGAGGCGGTCGTTACTGTGAGCGAGTTGCACGGAAGGGTTCCAGAATGGGCTTAGCTTATGTCAACGGCATAGGCACGCGAAACTTGAGCACAGAACGTGGGATCGCGCCCAAGCGCCGGAGCGCCTCCGGGAGCCCCAAAGAAAATGGGCCGGCTCTCGCGAGCCGGCCCATCGATCGATGCGACGTTCAGGTAATCAGACGCGCCGCTTTACTCCTTGTCGCCCTTCACCTGCGGCAGCGCCGAAGTCTCGTTCGACGACAGCAGGCCCACCTGCGAGTAGATGCGCAGCTTGTCGCGCGTGTCGGTGATGTCGAGGTTGCGCATCGTCAGCTGGCCGATGCGGTCGCGCGGCGAGAACGTCGATGCGACCTTTTCCATCGACAGACGCTCGGGCTGATACGTGAGGTTCGGCGACTTCGTGCTGAGGATCGAGTAGTCGTTGCCGCGGCGCAGCTCGACGGTCACTTCGCCGGTGATCGCGCGCGCGACCCAGCGCTGCGCGGTTTCGCGCAGCATGATCGCCTGCGGATCGAACCAGCGGCCCTGGTACAGCAGACGGCCGAGGCGGCGGCCGTTCTCGCGGAACTGCTCGATCGTGTCTTCGTTGTGGATGCCGGTGACGAGACGCTCGTATGCGATGTTGAGCAGCGCGAGGCCGGGGGCTTCATAGATGCCGCGGCTCTTCGCCTCGATGATGCGGTTCTCGATCTGATCGCTCATGCCGAGACCGTGACGGCCGCCGATCCGGTTCGCTTCGAGCAGCAGCTCGACCGCGTTCGGGAACGTCTGGCCGTTCAGCGCGACCGGCTGGCCTTCCTCGAAGCGGACCGTCACTTCTTCCTTCGCGATCTGCACGTCGTCGCGCCAGAACGCGACGCCCATGATCGGGTTCACAATCTTGATGCCGGACTCGAGGCTTTCGAGATCCTTCGCTTCGTGCGTCGCGCCGAGCAGGTTCGAGTCGGTCGAATACGCCTTTTCGGCCGACATCTTGTAGTCGAAGCCCGACTGGCGCATGAATTCCGACATTTCAGAACGACCGCCCAGTTCGTCGATGAACAGCTGGTCGAGCCACGGCTTGTAGATCTTCAGGTCCGGGTTCACGAGCAGACCGTAGCGGTAGAAACGCTCGATGTCGTTACCCTTGTACGTGCTGCCGTCGCCCCAGATGTTGACGCCGTCTTCCTTCATCGCGGCAACCAGCATCGTGCCGGTCACGGCACGGCCGATCGGCGTCGTGTTGAAGTAGGTGACGCCCGCCGTCGAGATATGAAACGCGCCGCACTGCAGCGCCGCGATGCCTTCCGAGACCAGCTGCGCGCGGCAGTCGATCAGGCGCGCGCCTTCGGCGCCATATTGCGTGGCGCGACGCGGGATCGAATCGTAATCGTCTTCGTCGGGCTGACCGAGGTTGGCCGTGTAGGCGTACGGCACGGCGCCCTTCTTGCGCATCCAGTGCAGCGCGGCGCTAGTGTCGAGGCCGCCGGAAAACGCGATACCGACCTTCTGGCCGATCGGAAGACTTTCAAGGATTGTACTCATAAGCAGTAGCGTTAACTCGACGTACGGGGAGATTTTGGGGGTAACAGCTGAGTATCGGGCAAGCCTGGCGATCAGGCAAGTTACGCGGGAGTATACCGTGAACCGCCGTCCGGCCTTGGATTTTGCCGGTCGGCGCGGCCTCGCGCCGCAATCTCGCCGCGCCGAATATCCGGCTTGATTCACGCTGTATTTGCCGTAACGGGGGCGAATTTATTATCGTCTAAGGGTAGCATCGCGGATTGCGTCAACGCACCGGCCGTTCACCCCGTTCATTCCCCTTGCCCGCCGCCCATGACCACGACCACCCCGCGCCCCACGACGAACGCCTCGCTGGTCACCAAAGTGCGTATCGCCGAGCAGCGCGTCGCGCTGTTGACGAGCGCACCGCCGTCGGTGCCGGTACCGCCGCTCACGGCTTGCCTCGCGCACGGCGTCACGCTGTTCGGCGGCAACGACGGAATTCGCGACACGTGGACGCCATACGGCTCGCCCGACATGCTGGAACGGGCAATGCTGATCGCGATGCGCTACGGCCTCCGCCGCGACGACGATCTCGCGCTCGCGTTCGATTGCGTCAGCGGCACCGCCGCGCGCGCATGCGCCACGCCGTCCGCTACAACAAAGACGTTTTTTGGACTCGAATGATCAATCTTTTTCAGGCCATGCAGGCCTTCGTCAAGGTGGCCGATGTCGGCAGCTTCGCGCAGGCCGCCGCGCAACTGAACGTGTCGACGTCGGTCGTCACGCGTCACGTGTCGAGCCTCGAACAGCATCTCGGCATTCGCCTGTTTCAGCGCACCACGCGCAAGGTCGTGCTGACCGAGGCCGGCGCGCAATACGCGGACGGTTGCCGCGTGCTGCTCGCCGAACTGGAGGAAGTGGAGTCGCGCGCGACCACCGCGTCGCGCGACGTGGCCGGCGACCTGCGCATCGTCGCGCTCGGCAGTTTTTCGCTGTTTCGGCTAACGCCGCTGTTCGCCGAATATCAGGCGCGCTTTCCGCAAGTCAACCTGCGCGTCACGCTGACGGAAAAACGGGTCGATCTGCTCGAAGGCGGCTTCGATGTCGGCATCGTGACCGAGCATATGATCCGCTCGGAGTCGCTGGTGGTGCGGCGTCTGATCAACTCGCACGCGGTGCCGGTGGCAGCGGGCGCGTATCTCGCGCAGGCCGGTCATCCGCAAACGCCGACCGAACTGGACGGGCATCGGCTGATTGCCGCGCCGTTCGACACGACCGGCCCGACGTGGATCTTCCGCAAGGGCGACGGCGATGCCGAAAGCGCGAGCGAGGACGGCGACGACAGCGGCGAGAGCATCGCCATCGATGCATCGTTCACGGTCAACAGCATGATCATGCAGAAGCAGGCCGCGCTGGGCGCGATGGGCATCGCGCTGCTGCCGCTCGAAATGGTCGAGGACGAGTTGCGCGCCGGCACGCTAGTGCGCGTGCTCGACGGCTATGCGGTGCTCAATGGCGACGTGGCCGTGTCGCTGGTGTATCCGAGCCGCGAGTTCGTGCCGCGCAAGGTGCGCGAGTTCATCGATCTCGCGGTCGGTTTCTTCAAGTGACGCTTCAAGGCCGTTCGCCGCGCGCGAGCCGCGCGTCGATGTCGTACACGACCGGCATCAGATCCGCGACGCTGTCGATCACGTAATGCGCGCCCGCCGCCTTCAGCCTGGCCGTCGCGGCGTTGCGGCGCGCGGCGAATTCGTCGGCCGGCAACGCCTTCACCTCCGCCTCGCTCATGCCGAATGCGTTGCCGCTCACCGCGACGCCGACCGCCCACGTGCCGGCGTTGATGCCTTCTTCGATGCCGACCTCGGTGTCGTCGACCTTGATCGCCTCTTTCGCGCGCCACACGCCGAGTTCCGGCAGCGTCCGGTAGATCATGTACGGTGACGGCCGCCCTTCCGGCGTATCGCCGGTGCACACGATGCTGTCTGGCGCAAAGCCCTGCGCGGCCGCGCCCGGTACGATTTCGTCGATGATCTCGCGGGTATAGCCGGTCGTCGTGCCGATGCGGATTTCGTTCTGACGCAATGCGCTCGCGACTTCGGCGACGCCCGGGATCACCGCGCTATAGCTCGCCGCGACCGCGACGTTCTTCGGCACGAACACGTCGTACACGGCGTCGATATCGGCGTCGTTCGGCGTGTGGCCGTGGCGCTCGGCCCAAGCCTGCGCGACGCGCGGCAGCGCCATCAGCGCCGCGATGTGCGGCCGCTTGGCCATGCCCATCGGGCCGCGCGCTTCGTCGATCGTGATCGGCACGCCGAACTGCTCGAAGGTCTCGACGAAGGCGGCCATCGGCGCGCGTGAACCGTAGTCGACCACCGTGCCGGCCCAATCGAAAATCACTGCCTTCACGTGTTTCATCTGCTTGAATCCCCAGGAATCCGAATGTATTGGGTTTGCTGTCGCGACTCAGGCCGCCTGCGCGAGCGCCTTGCGTTCGTCGAGCGCGGCGGGCGGCGGCCCCGCGTGCGTGACGCCCATCGTGCGCAGCGCTTGCGCGCAGGCATCGACCACGCGTCGCATCACCTGCTCGTCGACCTGACCGATGCAGCCGATGCGGAAACTGTCGACCACCGTCAGCTTGCCCGGATAGATGATGAAGCCCTGCTCCTTCATCAGTTCATAGAAGCGCGCGAACTCGAACGACGGATGCGCCGGCGAAAAAAACGTCACGATGATCGGCGAGCGCCAGCGCCCGTTGAGCAACGGCTCGAAGCCAAGCCCGTGCATGCCGGCCACCAGTACGTCGCGATTGTTGGCGTAGCGCGCGAGCCGCGCGGGCTGCCCGCCTTCGAGCCGGTGCAGACGCAGCGCCTCGAAGAACGCGGCCACCGTATGCGTGGGCGGTGTGAAGCGCCACTGGCCCGTGCGATTCATCACGTCCCATTGATCGTAGAGATCGAGCGCGAGCGAATGGCTGCGGCCTTTCGCTTCGCGCAGGGCGCTCTTGCGCGCGATCACGAAGCCGAAACCCGGCACGCCCTCGATACACTTGTTCGCCGACGACACGAACGCCTCGCACGCGATCTGCCGCACGTCGAGCGGCACCGCGCCGAAGGCGCTCATCGAATCGATCAGCAGTTTGCGACCGTGCCTGGCGGCCGCGGCTGCAATCTCATCGAGCGGATTGAGGATGCCCGAGCTCGTTTCGCAATGGATCGCGACCACGTGCGTGATCGACGGATCGGCGGCAAGCATGCGCTCGACTTCGAGGCCGCGCGGCGGCAGGTAGTCGCCCTTGTCGAGCAGTGTGCAGGCGCGGCCGAGATAGCCGAGCGTGGTCGCCGCGCGCTTGCCGTACGCGCCGTTCGCCAGCACGAGCGCGTGGCCGTCGCGCGGAATCAGGCTGCCGAGCATCGCTTCGACGCAGTAGCTGCCGCTGCCCTGCAGCGGCACGCAGTCGTAGTCGCCCGCGGTATCGCCGGCGATCTCCAGCAGGCTCGCGCGCAACTCGGCGGTCATCGCGCGGAAGTCGCCGTCCCACGAGCCCCAGTCGCGCAGCATCGCCTGTTTGGTCGATAGTGCAGTGGTCAGCGGGCCCGGCGTCAGCAGATAAGGCTCGCCGCCAGCCGGCGCGGCGCAGGGTGTGGTGCAACGGGTCGAAGTTGCCGCGGCTGCCACGGCCAATGCCGCCGCCGAACCGCCGATCGCGCTTTCCATGTCCGCAACTCCGATATCGCTATGTCGATAGCTGACACGATACAGAAGCGTTGTCCATCGGCAAAATCGATATAATCGATGACGGTATCGCAAAAACTTATTTGATGACGAGGCAAACGTGCAATACGCGCAATTGCGGGCGTTCCATGCAGTCGCGGAACATGGCGGCTTTTCGAAAGCGGCGCAGGCGTTGTCGCTGACGCAGCCGGCGGTGTCGGATCACGTGCGGCGGCTCGAACAGGATTACGGCGTCAAGCTGTTCGAGCGCGGGCCGCGCGGCGTGGAGACGACCGAACTCGGGCTGCGCCTGTTCAGCGTGACGCGGCATATGCTCAGTTGCGAGCGGGACGCGCGCCAACTGCTCGAATCAGCGGGCGGGCTGGAGTCGGGTTCGCTATCGCTCGCGGCCGATGCGCCCGATCTCGCCGTCGCGCTGATCGGCGCGTTTCGCCAGCGGCACCCGGGCATCGTCGTCACGCTGTCGATCGCCAATGCGGCAGAGTGCATGCAGCGCGTGCTGTCGAGCGCGGTCGACGCGGCGATCACGGCCGCGCCGCAGGTGCATAGCCGCTTGCGGTCGCGCGTGTTGCGGCGCGATCCGCTGGTCGCGATGGTGCCGGCGAGCTACCCGGCCGCGAAGAAGCGCCGGCTCAGTTACGCGGAGCTCGTCGAACAGCCGATGATCTTCCGCGAGCCGCAATCGGTCACCCAACAACTGCTCGAAATCGAGCTCGTGCGCGAGTCGTTGCAAGTCGAGCCGGTCATGTACGTGGATGGCCGCGAGGCGCTGGAGGAAGCGGTCGCGCAGGGAATCGGCGTCGGCGTCATTGCGCGCGCGGAGTTCAACGAGTCGCGGCGGATCCGGATGGTGCCGCTGCTCGATTGCCGCGTGCAGATGATCGAATCGCTGACGCGGCTCGCCGAGCGGCCGGGTTCGAATCTGCTCGACGCGTTTTTTGCGGTGGAGTTGCCGGGAGCCGAAACAGAGGTCTCGGGGGGCGACGTTCAACGCGCGTAGCTCGCGCGCCGTCGCTGCAAGGAGCGGCGTGGCCTTCATGCTGCCGGCCCCGCCGCCCGCTATCGCGCTCGAATCGTTCCGCGGGTTGCCACGAGCGTTGGCAACCCCTTCAGACTTAACGCGACCCGCCACTCGCGATCAGGCTCTCGCCCGTCATCCAGCGCGCATCGTCCGAAGCGAGGAACGTGACGACATCGGCGATATCGTCGGGTTGGCCGATACGGCCGAGCGGCGTCGTGCTGACCACCCACGTTTCGAAGTCCGAGCCGATCACGCCGGCGCTGTGGGTGCCCTCGGTCTCGACCATGCCCGGATTCACCGAATTCACGCGGATCTTGCGCGGTCCGAGTTCCTTCGCGAGCACGCCGGTGATCGCATCGACCGCGCCCTTGGTCGCCGTGTAGACCGCGGTGGTCGGCGGCGTGATGCGGCTCGCGACCGAGCTCACGTTGACGATGCTGCCGCCTTCGCCCAGATGCCTGGCCGCCGCCTGCGTCACGAGCAGCAGCCCGAGCACGTTGACATCGAAGTGCTTATGGAAATGCGCTTCGGTGATCTCTTCGAGCGGCGCGAATTCATAGACACCCGAGTTGTTGACGAGAACGTCGAGCCGCCCGTACGTTTCAATCGCCGTATCGATGATGCCGTTCGCGTCCGCGGCCTTCGACACGTCACCGCCAACCGCGACCGCCTTGCCGCCCGCCGCGGTGATATCGGCGACCACCTTGTCGGCGCCCGCGCGGCTCGACGCATAGTTCACCACGACCGACGCGCCTTGCGCCGCCAATGCCTTCGCAATCGCCGCTCCGATGCCTTTCGATGCACCCGTTACAACCGCTACCTTGCCTGTGAGCTTGCTCATCATCGTGTCCTTTCAATGGTTCGCGCCGGCATGCCTCGCGAGGAGTCGCGGGGCCCACGCCGCTAAAAGCCGGAAATGCAGTGGCGCTGTCACTGATCGTTAATTTAGGCATGGCGCGAGGCCGGATAAAGCGGCTCGAGACGAATTGATACGCCGCTTCCGACGAACAATCGATTCGCATCAGACCTCGATGGCCCCGTTTACGTGGCTTACGTCGATTGATGATGTTTGGCTTGCGCCGCGGCGTCGGCGTCGGCGTCGCGGAAGCGCGCGCTGACCGACCGCAAGAGCGGCGCGCAGCAGCACAGACGTGCACCGCACAAGACTCGTACGGGCAGACGCCTCGATCAGGCGCTACACACTAAAAGCGTTTTTATTCACCGCGCTTTTGTTCGCTGCCGAGCAGCAGCGCGATGTGCGCGGCCACGCTCGCGAGCACCGCGAGCGCGCCGAGCGTATCGAGAATAATGGGCCACACGATCTCCCTCCTCCGCTATCCGCTGCTCCCAACGTCTTTCAAACGAATGCGCGCGCCATCAATTGAACGCCGAGGCCGAGCAGTCAGATAAAGCAATGAATGGTGCCGCAACCAGCGTGCCGAGTACGATGCCCGCCAGCATCGGCCATAAGCGTCCGACGAGCGCGCGCACGCCCGATCCCGCAAACAGCTGCCACACGTTGGTGACGAACGACGGCAACAGCATGCGCGAGCTGAATGCGCTGCCGCGCGCGGAAAAGGCGCTCGTGCGCCATCTGGCCGGTATTTAGCGGCGCTGTTGCTATCATTCGTTGCCCTCGCGCAGCGCCGCGGCGGCAGAGCCGTACCGCAACCGGCAGCGCCCAACGCGCAGCAGACCAACGCAACACCAATTGCCGACGCATCACACCTCAGAGGCATGCATGGAATTTCGCCAACTTCGCTACTTCATCGCGGTCGCCGAGGAAATGAACATCACGCGGGCGGCCAATCGTCTGCATATGACACAGCCGCCGCTGTCGCGGCAGATCCAGCAGATCGAGCAAAGTGTCGGCCTGCCGCTGTTCGAGCGCGGCTCGCGGCCGTTGCGGCTCACCGAAGCCGGCCGCATTTTCTACACGCAGGCGAAACGTCTGATCGATGAAGCCGACGAACTCGCGCCGCTCACGCGCCGGCTCGCGCAACTCGCGGAACGCATCGTGATCGGTTTCGTACCGTCGACGCTGTATGGCGCGCTGCCCGCGGTGATCC
This sequence comes from Paraburkholderia lebeckiae, assembly GCF_014201005.1. Taxonomy (NCBI): domain Bacteria; kingdom Pseudomonadati; phylum Pseudomonadota; class Betaproteobacteria; order Burkholderiales; family Burkholderiaceae; genus Paraburkholderia; species Paraburkholderia lebeckiae. Next base: position 390,847 of record NZ_JACHDK010000002.1, read on the forward strand.
GCTCGTTTCGCGAGGCTGCGCCGCACATCGAGCTGTCGCTGATCGAGATGTTCACGATCGAGCAGTTGGCCGCGCTCAAAGGTGGCCGGATCGACGTCGGCTTCGGCCGGCTGCGCTTCGACGATGCGCAACTCGCGCGCGAAGTGCTGGTCGAGGAACGGATGATCGCCGCATTGCCGCAGGACCATCCACTCGCGCGGCAAAAGAAGCCGCTGACGCTTGCCGCGCTCGCCGAGGAAACGCTGATCGTCTATCCCAGCACGCCGCGGCCGAGCTATGCGGACCAGCAGATCTCGGCAATGCACGATCAGGCGCTGGAGCCGAAAGCGATCCATGAAGTGCGGGAGTTGCAGACCGCGCTGGGGCTGGTCGCCGCGCAGGTCGGCGTGTGTCTCGTGCCGGAGAGCGTCGAGGGCTTGCGCGCGCATGGCGTCGCGTACCGGCCGATTCCGTCGGCAAGCGCCGCGTCGCCGATCATCATGAGCCGGCGCCTGCAGGACGAATCGCCGGCGACGATGCTGATGTGCTCGCTCGCGCGGCAATTGTTCAAGCGCGTCTGAGCGCCGCGTGCCTGAGCACGGCGACGCGGCGCATCGTACCGCGCTACTTCACATCGAACCCATAATCCCCATGCGTTCGATGTCCGTCCGACGCCACCGCGACCCAATGCACGGTGTAGTGCCCGGCCGCGAGCGTCGGCAGCGGCACCGTCATCACCGCGGGCTGCTGCGCATCGACGGAGGACTTCCGCGTGCTGACCTGCTTGCCGCTCGCATCGGTGACGGTGAGCGAGCTGAACGCCGGTTCGAGCGGCCCGTCGAAGGTCACCTTGACCTGCGCGGGCGCGGCCACCGATGCGCCCGCGCCCGGCTCCTGCTTCTGCGGAAACACATGCGCGAACGCCGCGCTCGCGAGCGTCACGCCGGCGATCAGTGCCGCCGCGCGCATCGCGTGATGTTTGAAGCTGTTGTTCATCGTCTTTCTCCTGCGCTACTTAAGGGAACAGCGGCTTGCCGAGCGTGGTCGGCGCAATGTCGTCGAAGAACAGGTGCGCCTGCACCAGAATGCCGACGTGCGAGCCGCTCGCGCGGTTGATCGGAATCTGCGCTTCGACGCCGAACTGTCCATAGCGATTGATCCAGATAAAGCCCGGATTGACCGTGCCGGTCGTCTGCCCCTGACTGCGCGACAGCGGAATCTCGACGAGCGGAATCAGGTTCGCGAACGGCTGCGGCAAACCCGCGTCGTGCACATGCTGCTGCAGATACGGCAGGCTGTACTGCACGGTAAAGCCGTAGTTGAACGCGTTCGGCTGGCCCGCGCCGGTGGTGAGCGCGGGGCCCGCCTCGGCCGTGACCGCGACCGGGCGCAGATACGCGAGCGAAGCGGGCAGATCGCCCATGCCCTTGCCGATGTAGATGGTCGGCGAGATCGTCGAGAAGTTGTCGGCGATCGCGCGGCTGCCGGTGCCGCCGAGCTCCGCAGCGACGCCGATCGACGTCATCAGCTCGTGCGGCTCGTTCACGTACAGCAGGTACTTGAGGCCGACGCCGAAGTTGTCGAAGCCGGCCGCGCGCGGGTTGTTCTGCATCACGTACCCGCCGTCGATCGACACCGCCAGACGCGGCGTGATCAGCTTGTCGTACTCGAAGCTGAAGGTGTTGATGCTCTGGTCGCCGTCGTCGCCGGGCACGCGCTGATGGCCGTACTCGAAGTTGGCTTCGTCGCCGACGCCGGGGTCGTCGACGGCGAGCGTCGAGGGGAACACGCGATCGCCCGCGATCGCGTGCGCGTGCGCGATGGACGGCGCGGCGATGAGGCCTACGACGCCGCACGCGGCGTAAGCGGTGTAGGCGACATAGGTGGCGGCCGCGACGAGCGGCGCCGCGCGCGGCGGACGGCCGCCGCGCATTGCTGGTGTGTGCATCGGGTGCATCCTGTCTGATCGGTTGAGACGAGGCCAGCGCGCGTCGTCGAACGGACGCGCGCGAGCGGGCGCGATGCGGGTTCGCGCATCGCGTCGTAACGAATTCGGATCAGCAGACGGAAGGCGGGGCGCGTGGCTGCGCGAAGCTCAGCGGTTCGACGCGGCGCACGCTGTCGAAGCGCACCGCGGCCGTATGCTGGCGCGCACGGACGGCGGCGACGAACAGCATGCCGACGCTCGGCATCACTGGCAGATGCGCGAGCAGGCTGCAATAGCCGCAGGCATCGCCGGACATCTGGGCGTGCTTTGCGCCGGCATGGCTGGCAGGCGTGGCGGAGTCGCCGGGCGGGTTGGCGGCGGGCCGGGCGGTGTCGGGCGTGTCGTCCTGCATCCGCATGCCTGGCATCGACGCCGTGTCGTCCATCGACGTCATCTGGCAATGCCCGCCCATCATCGCGTCGGCGCGATAATGGGCGGCGAGCGTTTGCGAGATGGTCGGCGCGAGCGTCGTCAGCAGGATCGCGAGCAATCCCAGCCAACTGCCGATCTTCCGATGCCAACGATTCAACATGCGCTCAGCGCCACGCCGCGAGTTTTTGCAGTCCACTACTGCCAGACCGCGATTTGCGGCAAATTATGCCATGTACGTCGTTATTCCTCGGCCGTGGGTGGCAGGCTTCGTCGACCGCCGCGCGCCCGGTCAATAGAGCGCACCGTCGACGGCAAAGCCGCCCCGTACAGGCGACAATGCCTTCACCTGGCTTCCCGCACGGAGTCTTCATGAAAGGGCAGCGTCCGCGGCCTCCGCACTTTCCCGCCGAACCTACGCGCGCCGAATGGCGCGAGCACCTGCTGCCCTACTTCATCACGGCGCTGCTGATCGCGTTCGCGATCGTGCTGATCATCTGGATCGCCAATCCGGCGCCGCCGCGCACGATCACGATCAGCGCCGGCCCGCGCGACAGTTCGTTCGTCGTCACCGCGAACCAGTACCGCAAGATCCTCGCGCGCAACGGCATCCGCCTGAACGTGCTCGAATCCCAAGGTTCCGTGCAGAACCTGCAGCGGCTGCTGGATCCGACGCAGCACGTCGATATCGCTCTCGTGCAGGGCGGGGTGGCCGAAGGGCTCGATACTTCGTCGCTGGTGTCGCTCGGCAGCGTGTTCTATGTGCCGATCGTCGTGTTCTATCGCGGCGCGGCGCTCACGCAACTGGCGCAGCTCGAAGGCAAGCGGATCGCGGTCGGCCGCGAAGGCAGCGGCACCCGGCTGCTCGCGCTGCAACTGCTCGCGGCGAACGGCATCGAGCCCGGCGGCGCCACCACGCTAGTGCCGAGCGACGGCCTGCAGGCCGCCACGCAGCTGGTTGCCGGCGAAGTCGACGCGGCGCTTCTGAGCGGCGATTCGACAACGCGCGGCCTGATGCTGCGGCTGTTGCGCGTACCCGGCATCTCGGTGATGAATTTCGACGAAGCGAGCGCCTATACACGCGTCTTTCCGTTTCTCGACCAGATCGACTTGCCGCCCGGCGTGCTCGATCTGAAGCGGCGCATTCCGCCCGAGACCGTTCACCTGATTAGTCCGACGGTCGAACTCGTCGCGCGCAGTACGCTGCATCCGGCGATTTCGGATCTATTGATCGAGGCGGCGCAGGAAGTGCACGGCGCCGCGGGCCTGTTGCAGCACGCCGGCCAGTTCCCGAACCCGGTCGAGCACGAATATCCGATCAGCGAAGACGCGCAGCGCTATTACCGGACCGGCAAGGGCTTTTTGTATCGGACGCTGCCTTTCTGGCTCGCGAGCATCGGCGATCGTACGCTCTTCCTGCTGTTGCCGGTCGCCGTGCTGCTGTTGCCCGCCATGCGCGTGATTCCGGCGCTGTACCGGTGGCGGGTGCGCTCGCGCATCTATCGTTATTACGGTTCGCTGATCGCGATCGAACGGCACGCGCTCGCCGGCGCAACCGACGAGGAGCGCATGCAGCTACTGGGGCAACTGGACGAGATCGAGGCGGCGCTGAGCCACCTGCGCATGCCGCTCGCGTATGCGGATGCGTTTTACGTGCTGCGCGAGCATGTGGGATTCGTGCGCAGCCGGTTGACGGCTGCGCCGCCCGTCATGGCCTCGTGATCGAGGCCATGACGGGCTGTGCCAAGGTTAGGCTTGGGAGGGGGGCGAGGCGGGAGCGGTGGCTTGCGGTTCGTGTTGCGCGCTGGTCTGCGCCTGAGCGTCCGCGCCCCCGGCGGCATCCGCCGCTACGGCTTCCGGCGACGCAGCAGCGGCATCCGCTTGGCGGGCCGCTTGTTCTGCGACTGCCGCTACTGCTGCTTCGGCATGTGACTCATCGGCCTGCGACTCTTTAGCGGCCGCGCCTTCGGCCGGTGTACCTGCATCGGTCGGCGCATTCGCGCTTGCCGTCGCGGTGGCGGTCTTCTGCGCGACCTTCGCCGCGCGATGCGCGAGCAGGCGCTGTGCACCCGCCGCTTCCTGCGCCGTGACCTTGCCGGCTTCGACGCCCGCCAGGTCGACGCGCGCCGCGCCTTCGACGAGGCTCTTCCAGTAGCGCCCGCCACGGCACCACGTCTTGATCGCGTCGCGCAGTTCGGCTTCGCTCAGCGACAGCTCCTTCGCATGCACGACGAGGTCTTCGAAAATGCCGATCTTCAGCGCCAGCTTCGGGGCCGGGTTCTTCGGGAAGGCGACCGGGAAACGTTTTTGCAGACGACCGATCGAGCGCACCACCGGGTCCACCGGCTTGGCGTCCACCGCCGGCTTGGCGGGCTCGGTGTGGCGCGCCGGCTGCGGGCGCCCGGCGCGCGTGCCCGGCTTACCGTCCGGGCGAGCGCCGCCCTTTGCGGCCGGCTTCGCGCCGGGCCGGCCACCGGGCTTCGTGCCCGGATTGGCGCCACGGTCGGCATGTGAAGCAGGTTGTGCCCCTGAATTTGAAGCGGGCTTGCCAGCGGCCTTCGAAGCGGGGCGCGCGGCCGATTTGCGATCGGGCTTGCCGGCGGACTCTGCGGCGGCGCGCGCCGCGGCCAGTTGCTTCTTCAGTTCAGCGAGTTGTTCGAAACCCATAGTGCACAACCAATCTGTCGATCTGTAAAAACGAGATTGTAGCAGCGTGCGCTCACGTGCTTGTGACAACCCCGAACCGCAGTGGCGATCGTCAATTCGCGGCCGTGACGGGCGCGTCGGCGGCGGGCGCGCGCAGCCCCGTGACGGACACCCGCAAACCGGGGCCCCCGACATTGTTGCTCAGCGACAGGCCGAGTTGATGCCGCTCGGCGATCCGCGCGACGATCGCGAGACCGAGCCCGCTGCCCTCGCCCTTCGACTCCTCGCCGCGATAGAAAGGGTCGAACACGCGTTCGAGCTCCGCCTCCGGAATTCCCGAGCCGCTGTCGACGACCTCGAAGCCCACGCGCTCGCCCGTGCGTCGCAGCACCACGTCGACACGGCCGCCCGGTGGAGTATGACGGATTGCGTTATTGATCAGGTTCGCTAACAACACGCTGATACTGTGCGGCTCCGCGAGCACGGTATAGGCGTCGTTCGGTGTGCGCGCGTGTTCGCATTCGAGGCCGAGATCGATCTCGCGCAGCTCCGCGAGCACGGAGCAATCGCTGACCGCCTGCTCGCCGATGCGCCGCAGGCTGACCGGCACCGTCGACGTGACCGGCTGCGCGTCTTCGCGTGCGAGCGTCAGCAGTTGCTGCACGAGGTGGATGATCCGGTTCACCCGATTTTCGACGCGCTCGAGCGTTTGCCCCTCGCCCCTCAGCGATCCATCGCGCGACGCCGCCTGCAGTTGCAGCTTCAACGCCGCGAGCGGCGAGCGCAACTCGTGCGCGGCATCGGCGATGAACGTGCGCTGCGCCTGCGACGCCGTATGCAGCCGTTGCAGCAGATCGTTCAGCGCTTCGACGAGCGGCCGGATTTCGACCGGCAGGTTGCCGTCGAGCCGCAGCGGTTCGAGCGAATCGATCGAACGCGTCGCGAGCGCGCGCGACAGGCCGCCGATCGGCGCGAGCCCGCGCGCGACGACCAGCAGCACCAGCGCGATCGTCACCGGCAGTAGCACGCCGAGCGGCCACAGCGTGTGCAGGGCGAGATGCAACGCGAGTTCTTCGCGCACCGAGACCGGTTGCGCGACCTGCACGTAGCGGTCTGTCTGCGCGACGCCGAAAATGCGCCAGTGGTATTCGCCGCGCGGCACTGTGTGAAAGCCCGGCGACAGACGCTCGAATACCGGCGCCTGCGCAGAGTGATAGACGAGCGTACCGCTGCGGTCCCAGATTTCGGTGACGATGCGGTCGTCGGCGAGAGCGCCGAGGTCGGGGGCCCGCCGCTCGCGGCTGCCCACGCCGCTCAGCGCCGACGGCAGCGACAGCGCGACGGTGCGCAGTTCGTAGTCGAACAGCTCGCTCGCCTCGCGCCGCGCGGTATGGAAGATCGCGAAAGCCGCGACCATCGACGCCGCCGCCATGCCGAAGATCAGCCAGCCGAGCAGCCAGCGGCGAATCGACGTCATCCGCACCTCTTCAGGCGGTAGCCGACCCCGCGCACCGTCACGACCTGGTCCGCGCCGATCTTGCGCCGCAGACTGTGCACATGCACTTCGATCGTATTGCTGCCGACTTCCTCGCCCCAGCCGTACAGCTTTTCTTCGAGCTCGGCCTTCGTGAACACGCGGGTCGGCTCCTCGATCAGCGCCTGCAGCAACGCGAATTCGCGCGGCACCAGCGGCAGTGGCACGCCGTCCTTGGTCACTTCATGCGCGGCGGGGTCGAGCGTCAGTTCGCCGTGACTGTAGACCGGCTGCTTCTGGCCGGTGCGCCGGCGCAGCAGCGCGCGAATGCGCGCGGCCAGTTCGTCGAGATCGAACGGTTTGATCAGGTAGTCGTCGGCGCCGGCATCGAGACCGCGGATGCGTTCGTCGACCGCGTCACGCGCGGTCAGGATGATCACGGGCGCCGCGCCGCCGTTGCGTCGATACGCGTTCAGCACGTCGATGCCGTTTTTTTTCGGCAGGCCGAGGTCGAGCAGCACGAGGTCGTACACGCCGTTATCGAGCGACAGTTCCGCCGCGCGGCCGTCCTCGGCCCAGTCGATCGCGTAGCCGGCGCGGCGCATCGCGCCCAGCACCGATTCCGCGATCATGTCGTCGTCTTCGACCAGTAGCAGGCGCATGGCCTCTCCTCTCCTTGGTGCGGTTTTGGCCGCCGCATTATCGACCGCGGCAGCTTAACGAACCCTTACGGGGTACTGATGACGCGTCGATTTTGCGCGGCCCGGGTCGCGCGATTCGACGTTAAGCCTGTCTTAAGCGCGCGCTGCGGAAAATCAGCCCTCTCTGCGAGGCCTCGTTCGCGAGTCGCTCGCCCCTTCCGATGATTCGCAGGAGCCGGATTTTGCCTGATTTCCATCCCGTCGCGGCACTGCGTCGGCGCGCACTGATGCCGTTGTGCGTGCTGCTGATGAGCGGCTGCGCGACCTATCACCGCGAGCCGCTCGCGCCGCAGGACACCTCGACGTCCGCGCGATCGCTCGAACGGATCCGCATCGATCCCGCCAGCATGCCGCTGCCCGAACTGGCCGCGCATCGTTTCGATCCCGCCGACGGGCTCGACATCGATGAAGTCGCGATGCTCGCGGTCGCCAACAACCCCGATCTGAAGCTGGCCCGCGACGATCTCGGCATTGCCGGCGCGCAGGCTTATTCGGCGGGTCTGCTGCCCGATCCGCAACTGAGCGTGTCGAGCGATTATCCGGGCGCGGCCGGTACCACGCGCGCGTTCAATTATGGCCTCAGCATCGACGTGATGGCGATCGTGCTGCGCAGCGCGAATAAACAGTCCGCCGACGCGACGCTCGCGAAGACCGATCTCGGCCTGCTCTGGCAGGAATGGCAGGTCGTCGCGCAAGCGCGGCAGTTGTTCGTGAAGCGCTGCTTCCAGCAGCGCACGCTGCCGCTGTTGCAACAGCAGCGCGAGCTCGCGCGCACGCGCTACGAGCGCATGGCCGCGGCGCGCGCCGCTGGCAATCTGACCGACGATACGCTCACCGCCGCGCTGCTCGCCTACGGCGACGCACGCAAGCAATACACCGATGCCGAGCGCGCGGCCGCGCAAACCCATCACGATCTGAATGCGTTGCTGGGCCTCGCGCCCGACGTGCAATTGCAATTGCAATCGGGCTGCGACGATGACGTCGCGCCGCTCCCCGACGCCACACTCGACTCAGCGCTCGCCGAGCTCGCCCGCCGCCGCCCCGACCTTATCGCGCTGCAGGCAGGCTACGAAGCGCAGGAGCAGAAATATCGCGCGGCGATTCTGAGCCAGTTCCCGAGTCTGTCGGTCGGCTTCGTGCGTGCGCGCGACACGTCGAACATCTACACGAGCGGCTTTCAGGTCAACCTGAGTCTGCCGATCTTCAACCGCAACCAGGGCAATGTCGCGATCGAAAAAGCGACCCGCCAGCGGCTTCGCGACGAGTACCAGACCCGCCTGAACCAGGCGTATGCGGACGTCGCCCGGCTGCGCGAAGACAGCGCGATTCTCGCGCGCCAATTGCAGCAGACCGAAGCCGCGCTGCCCGGCGTCGAGCGCGCCGCGCGCGAAGCCGCGGCGGCCTACGCCGAACACAACCTCGTGCTCGGCGCATACACCGATGCGCAAAGCGCCGCGCTCGCGAAACACATCGACGTCGCGACGCTGCGCGAAGCGCTCGACGAACAACGCGTCGGCTTGCAGGCGCTGCTCGGCAGCGCGATTCCCGATGCTTTCTCTTCCGCTCAGACTTTCATCGACACTCATGCGAAATAGCCTGTTTTCATCGCGGCATCCGTGGCCGCGTGTCGCGGCCGTCGCCGCGCCGCTCGTTTGCGCGATCCTGCTGTATGCGTCGGTCCATCCGGTTCATGCGGACGACAACGCCGCCAGCGAAGCTCAACCGTCGGTCGCGGTACAGACCGTGCGCGTGCAGCGCGCCGCAATCGCGCAGCCGGTGCGCGGCTTCGGGATCGTCGCGGCCACCGCGTCGAACCTGACGACGATCAACCTGCCCTACGTGTCGCGTATCGTGCAGATGCGCGTGCAGGCGGGCGAGACCGTCAAACGCGGCACACCACTCTTCGTCGTGCAGGCCGATCCTGCCGCCGTGCTTGCCGCAACCCAGGCGAGAAGCGCGCTGACGCTCGCGCAAGGCGAACTCGTGCGTACCCGGTCGCTGTACGACAAGGGGCTCGCGACGCAATCGCAGCTCGCCAGCGCGAGCAAGGCCGTCGACGATGCGCGCGAAGCGCTCGCCGCGCAGAATCAGACCGGCATCACGAGCGGCAACAAGGTCGTGACCGCGCCGTTCGACGGCGTGGTGCTGCAGCTATCGGCGGCACAAGGCGACCAGGTGCAGGCCGGCGCGGCGATTCTGCAACTCGCGAGTGGCGCGAGCCGCGACGCGCGCGCAAACGTGACGCTCGGCGTCGAGCCCACCGACGCCGCAACGATCCATCCCGGTGACATCGTCACGCTGCACGGCCTGTCCACGGCACTCGCGCAGACGTCGATCGAAGGCCGCGTGGTGCTCGTCGGAGGCGCGATCGATCCGCAATCGCAACTGGTCAACATCGGCGCGACGGTACCGCTCGCGCAGACGCCGTTCATCCCCGGCACACGCGTTTCTGGCGACATCGCGACCCGCACCGGCACGCACTGGATCGTGCCGCGCGCGGCCGTGCTGCGGGATGGCCAACACGCGTACGTGTTCCAGATCACGCCGCAAAACAAGGCGCGCCGCGTCGCGGTGAGCATCGCGGTCGAAAACGGCGAGCGCTACGGCGTCGACGGTCCGCTCGACCCCATGCTCGGCGTCGTGAGCAGCGGCAACTACGAGCTGAAAGACGGCATGGCGGTACGCGCCGGCGGGGATGGCGCGCGATGAACTTCGGTCAATGGATGCAGACGCATCGCCGCTCGCTGCTGTTCGTCATCGCCTTGCTCGCGATAGCCGGCGCGCTGAGCGCATTCCGTCTGCCGATTTCGCTGTTCCCGAACGTCGCGTTTCCGCGCGCGGTCGTGTCGCTCGACGCGGGCGACCGCCCCGCCGAGCAGATGACGACGCTCGTCACGATGCCGGTCGAGGAAGCGCTGCGCCGCGTGCCGAACGTGCGCGACGTCGAATCGAGGACGAGCCGCGGCGCCGCGGAGATCTCGCTGAACTTCGACTGGGGCACCGACATGGCGCAGGCCACGTTGCAGGCGCAATCGGCGATCAGCGAAATTCTCGCGACGCTGCCGCCCGGCACGACGATGCAGGTGCGGCGCATGGACCCGACCGTGTTTCCGGTGCTCGCGTACAGCCTCACGTCGACGCGGCAGTCGCTGTCCGCACTGCACGATCTCGCGCAATTCCAGATGCGGCCGCTGCTGTCGTCGGTGGAGGGTGTCGCGCGCGTCGAGGTGACCGGCGGCGCGCAGGACGAATTCGAAGTCGCGGTCGATCCCGCCCGCCTCGCCGCGTACAAGCTCTCGCTCGCCGATGTATCGAAGGCGATCGGCGCGAGCAATGTGCTGATGGCAAACGGCCGCATCGAGGATCACGACAAGCTGTACCTCGTCGTCACGAACTCGACGATCACGCAGCTCGACGAACTGCGCAACGTCGTCGTGGCCGCCAACGGCAATGCGAACGGCGCGCAGATCCGTCTCGGCGACGTCGCGACGGTGAGCCAGGGCGTGGTGCCGCAATGGATGCGCGTCACCGCCGATGGCCAGGATGCGGTGCTACTGAACGTGTACCAGCAGCCCGGCGCCAACAGTGTCGCGATGGCGCGCGCGATCCGCGCGAAGATCGCGGCATTCGAGCCGCAGATGCCCGCGGGCGTGCATCTGTCGAACTGGTACGACCAGAGCGAACTCGTGATCGCATCGGCCACCAGCGTGCGCGACGCGATCATGATCGGCATCGTGCTCGCGGCACTGACGTTGTTTGTGTTCCTGCGCAACTGGAAGATCACCGCGATCGCGGTCGCGCTGGTGCCGGTCGTGATGGCCGCGACGATCCTGCTGCTCGACGTGTTCGGCATGGGCTTCAACATCATGACGCTGGGCGGTATGGCGGCCGCGGTCGGCCTCGTCATCGACGACGCGATCGTGATGATCGAGCACATCGTGCGGCGCATGCGCGAAGCCGGCGCGCGCGCGTTCCACGGCCGCGTGATGGCCGCGGCGCTCGAATTCACGCGGCCGCTCGCGGGTTCGTCGGCGGCGACGCTGATCATCTTCGTGCCGCTCGCGTTTCTGTCGGGCGTGACGGGGGCCTTTTTCAAGGCGCTGTCGCTGACGATGGCGAGCGCGCTGTTCATTTCGTTCCTCGTCACATGGCTCGCGGTGCCGATCCTGTGCGACCACTGGCTGAAGCCCAAAGACGCCGAGGAGCACCAGGAAACACGTTTCTCCGCATGGCTGAACCGGCGCTATGCGGTGACGGTCGGGCGTGTGATCGCGAGGCCGCCGCTCGTGCTGCTCGGCGTCGTGCCGTTGATCGTCGTTGCAGCGTTTGCGTTCACGCGCGTCGGCAGTGGCTTCATGCCGAGCATGGACGAAGGCGGCTTCGTGCTCGACTATCACACGCAGCCGGGCACGTCGATCACCGAAACGGACCGGCTGATGAAGCAGATCGAGCAGATCGTGCGCGCGAACCCGAACGTCGCGACCTATTCGCGCCGCACCGGCGCGGGTCTTGGCGGCGATCTGAACGAGCCGAACAAGGGCGACTTCTTCGTGCGGCTGAAGTCCGGCAAACGCGAGCCGATCGACACTGTGATGGAAGAAATCCGCTCGCAGATCGACACGCAGGTGCCGGGCGTCAGCATCGAGCTCGCCCAGCTGATGGAAGACCTGATCGGCGATCTGACCGCGGTGCCGCAGCCGGTGCAGATCAAGATCTTCTCCGACGATCCGCACACGCTCGACACCACCGCGCGCAAGGTGGCCGCGCGCATCGGCCAGATTCAGGGCATCGTCGACGTGAACGACGGCATCAATCCCGCCGGCGACGCGATCGAGCTGCATATTCTGCCCGCCGCAGCCGCGGCCGAAGGCATGGACCCCCAAGCGATCGCGCAGGCCGTCACCGACATGCTCGAAGGCAATGTCGCGACGCAGTTCCAGAGCGGCCCGAAAACGGTCGGCGTGCGCGTGCGCGTGAACGGCGCGCGCCAGATGACCGATACGCAACTCGGTCAGCTACAGATACGCGCGCCGGACGGACATCTGTTCGCGCTGAAGCGCGTCGCCGATCGCGTGAGCGTCACCGGTCAGCCCGAGATCAGCCGCTCGAATCTGAAGCGGATGGTCGCGGTCACCGCGCGCATCGACGGGCGCGATCTCGGCTCGACGATCGCCGACGTGCAGAAGGCGCTCGGCGACGCGAACCTGCTGCCGTCGGGCGTCTATTACGAGCTCGGCGGTCTGTACCAGCAACAGCAGATCGCCTTCAAGGGTCTGTTGACCGTATTCGGCGCCGCGATCGCACTCGTGTTCGGCCTCCTGCTGTTCCTGTACGAGCGCCTGCGCGTCGCGCTCGCGGTGCTGGCGATGCCGCTGCTAGCGGCCGGCGCGGTGTTCATCGGCCTGTGGATCACCGGCATCGAGTTGAACATCTCCGCGATGATGGGCATGACGATGATCATCGGCATCGTGACCGAGGTCGCGATCTTCTACGTGTCGGAATTGCAGGCGCTGGTGCGCGACGACGAGATGCCCTTCGACGACGCGTTGCAGGCCGCCGGCCGCAACCGTCTGCGGCCGATCGCGATGACGACGATCGCCGCGATCCTCGCGCTGCTGCCGCTCGCGTTCGCGCTGGGGCAAGGCTCGGCGATGCAGCAACCGCTCGCGATCGCGATCATTTCGGGGTTGATCGTGCAGTTGCCGCTCGTGCTGTTGCTGCTGCCGGCTTTGCTGAAGCTGTTGATGAAAAAGCAGCCGGTGTGAGCGCAGTCCAGGTTATGCGCGTTTCGCGAAGCATGGCGCTACTCAAGCACATCCGCGAACCCGCCGAGCCGCCCCCCAAGCGCGCGGATCGCGGCGGCCACCCGTGGCGACAGCAGCGCCTGCAACTCGTCGGCATGCCGGTAGTCGTGCATGCCGTCGCTCAGCGCGTCGCCGGCCAGCGCCGGATGACAGTAGATTTCGCCGACACCATGCGGCAGATTCGCGAGCGCGGCGAGCCAGGCCGCCTCATCCATGCGCCCGCTCGCCGCGATGCCGACCACGTAGTCGTTGTGCGCGATCCCCGCGCGCTCGAGCCGCGTCTTCACGTGCGCGATCCACGGCCGCAGCCACAGCGGCGCGTTCGCTTCGAACGGCAAACGCATCGCCTTCATGCCGTAGTCGCGGCCGATGTCGACGATCAGGCCCAGCACCGTCGGATGCAGATGAAAATGCTTGTGCGTGTTCACGTGGTCGAGCGTAAGGCCGGTCGCGGCGAAGGCTTCGAATTGCGCGCGAATTTCGTGCGCGAGCTGCCGGCGCACGTGCGGCAGAAAAAAGAAGCGCACGCCGTCACGCACCATGTTGCTGCCGAAGCGGCCGTTCCCGTCGAGCAGCGCGGCGACCTGCTCGCGCGGCGCCAGCGCGGCGCCATCGGCCAGCACCAGATGCAGGCCCACGCGCAGTTCCGGCAGCATACGCGCGCGCGCGACCGCGTCTTTGGCGGCCGGCGCGCCGACCATCAGACTCGCGGCGCGCAGCACACCGTTGCGATGTGCGCGCTCGACCGCGATATTGACGCGCCGATGCAGACCGAAATCGTCGGCGGTGGTGATCAGTCCGCAAGGCGGGGTGGGTTTAGCGCTCTCCATCACGTGAGGCTGTCCAGCCGGCCGCTGCGCTCGGCGGAGGGCGTGCCGAGCTGCATGCGCTCGCCGCGCCACACGACGTGCGAACCGAACGCGCTGACGAGCCACTGGAGCGCGAGCAGCGTATCGCGCAACGGCACCAGCGGCAGATCGCGCCAGAACGTGCGCGCGCGGCGTGCCGCGCGCAGGTGCAGCAGCAGGCGCGCGCCAACGCAGACCGCGGTGGCCGACGCGCTCGCGACCACCGCCGCGAAAGGCGCGTGAGCACACGTCGCGAGCGACACGGTCAGCCCCGCGCTCGTCAACAGCCACGGCGTGGGGAACGTGATCAGCAGCGACACGAAGCCCGGCGGATTGACCGAGCGGATCGTGCGCAGCCAGCGCGTTTCGCGCTGCCACAGCGCCGCGAAGGTCGGCTCGATCACGTCGGTCGCGACCATCACGCGCGACAGCACAGTTTGCAGACCGAGCGCGCGCACGTGCTCGGCGAGCCAGTAGTCGTCGGCGAGGCAGTTTTTCAGCGCTTCGAAGCCGCCGATGCGCTCCAGCGTCGCGCGCCGCAACGCGAGCGTCGCGCCGAAGCCGAAGCGGCGCGAGCCCATCGCATGGGCGACCCGCACCGAGGGCGCGAACCACTCGTTGATGAACAGCGCACCGACACGCGGCCAGAAACCGCCGACGCCGCGGGCGACGTACAGGCACGTGACCACGCCGACGTTCGGGTCCGCGAGCGGCGCGGCGACGCTGTCGAGATAGTCCGAGTCGACCGCGATGTCGCTGTCCGCGATCACGATCACGTCGTGGCGCGCGCGTGACGCCATGTTGATCAGGTTGCTGACTTTCAGATTGCTGCCGTGTACGCGTGTGTCGATTGCAAGCTCGATGTCGCACTTCGGATAGGCGGCCTGCAAACGGCGCACCACCGCGATGGCGGGATCGTGCGGCGACGACACACCCAACACCAGCTGAAAATGCTGATGTCGCTGTTCGCAGAAGGTTCGCAGATTTTCGTAGAGACGCGGCTCGGCGCCGCACAGCGGCTTCAGCACGCTGACACCGACCTGCGCGAACGGCCCGGTTGGGCAATCGGGCGAATCCATCAGCGAACGGCTGAGCGCGCGAGTGACGGCCCTGCCCCCATGATGGTTCGATTTATGTCGGGCGGTGAAAAACGGCATGGCGAGCGCGGCGGCTACCGTATAGATCGAAGCGCTAACGCAGGCGGCTAACAGAAGCCATTGACATGCCATCAACGCGTGCGCCGCCATTGTGTGTCGTCCGTGTGCGTCAGTGCCCGGCCAGCACGAAAGGTTGCCCCGTTAGCCGCAGGTGAAGCACGACGAGCCACCGGCGCGGACAATTCGCTGCGATCACGGCGGGCGATGCGCCGACAGCAGCGCGAATCGCGTAGTCGCGCCGCACCGCGACCTCGAAGGCGACCTCGGCAAATTCGCGCGCGATCACCACGCCGCCGATGATCAGCGCGAGCGCGAACAGCCTGAACGATGCCGAAGCGAAAAAAGCGTCAGAGACGGGCAGTACCGGCAACGCGATGCACAGCAGCGCTTCGGTGGCTGCGGCCGTCAGAGACGCGACTAGCAGATGGGCTCGTAGCATGTCGATGGTGACTCGCTTCATAACGTGCCTTGTGCGCGGCCTTGCGGCCCGACCGGATGCTGGCAATGGGCGGGACTCGTCGAGATCGTCCATCGACGCCATCAACCAACCAGCATAAAGAATGCCTCGCGCGTCGCTCCATCGAAGTCCTTACGATCAGGTTGCGATGGTCTGACGACAACCTGGTCTCGCACATGCATCACGATCTGCGACGACCATTTTATAGCGCGTCGATGGTATCGATTCAAGCTGAAGGAAACCTTAAGCACGCGCATGGCATAAAGCGGCTAACGAACGGCGTGGTCACACTTCGGAACGCGGCAGATTGTTCGTCTAGGTGCATCAATGTCGCTTGCATCATAATGCTCGACGTTATGCAACAAAGCCCCACAACGGAATATTTGCCTCATGCGCTTACTCCTCGTAGAAGACGACGAGCTCATCGGCTGCGGTGTCGAGGCGGGCCTTCGTCAGGCCGGCTTCACAGTCGACTGGGCACGCGACGGCCACAAGGCCGGCCTCGCGCTCGACACGACTCAATATGCCTTGGTGGTACTCGACCTCGGCCTGCCGCGCGTGAGCGGCACGGAACTGCTCAAACGTGTGCGCGAAGCCGGCAATGACGTGCCGGTGCTGGTGTTGACCGCAAAAAGCACGGTCGTCGATCGCGTCGACGGACTCGAAGCGGGCGCCGACGACTATCTCGGCAAGCCGTTCGATCTCACCGAGCTGGTGGCGCGGTGCCGCGCGCTGTTGCGCCGCGCACAAGGTCGCAGTATCGATCTGATTCGTTACCAGAATCTGACAGTGAATCCGGCCGCGCAAACGGTGCAGATCGACGAGGCGCGCGTGCCGCTCACGTCGCGCGAATGGGCGATTCTGCTGCAACTGCTGACTAATCTCGGCATTCCTCAGTCGCGCTCGCGGCTCGAAGAAAGCCTGTACGGCTGGCAGGAAGAAATCGAAAGCAATGCGATCGAGGTGCACGTCTCGAACCTGCGCAAGAAGCTCGGCGCAAGCCTGATCAAGACCGTGCGCAACATCGGCTATGTGATGGAGAAAGAATGATCGGTCCGTCGATTCGACGGCGCCTCGTGCTGCTCGTGCTCGCCAGCATCGCGATCGTATGGGGCGGTGCGCTCGTGTCGAGCTACCGGCAGGCGAGCCACGAAGTCGCCGCGTGGGAACGAGCGCGTCTCGCCGAACTCGCGCAGATGCTCGCGCTGCTCGATTCGACCAATCTGATGACGCTCGCCAATGCGCGCATCGACGTGCGCGAAGAAGAGAGAGGCGGTGAGCCCGGCGCGAGCGATCTCGACGACGACGACACGCTGCCGCGCGACGCCCTCTTCCAGGTGCGCGCGGCCAACGGCGCCATTCTGGCGGGCAGCCCGCAACTGCATGCGCTCGCCGCGTGGGATTTGCCGTTGCCGCCCGCGAGCGGCGCGCAGGACGTCACGCTGGGCGGTCAGCTCTATCACTCGTTCACGTTGCGCGAAACGGCGCTCGGTCACTGCGTGCGTGTGTTCGAACTGGCCAACACCCGCAGCGACCTGGTGAGCGGTGTCGCGAGCCGCATCGCGCGGCCCACGCTGATCGCGCTGCCAGTGCTCGCGGTGCTCGTGTGGCTCAGCATCGGCTGGAGTCTCGCGCCGCTGAAGGTGTTGTCGGCCGCGATCCGTTCGCGCGACATCAACCGCATGGAACCGGTCGGCATCGGCCGCACGCCGCTCGAGGTGCGCGCGCTCGTCGACGCGATCAACCAGATGCTGGCGCGTCTGCACCATGCGCGCGAGCTCGAGCGCGCCTTCACCGCCGATGCCGCGCACGAACTGAAGACGCCGCTCGCCGCGATCAAGGTACAGGCGCAGGTCGCGCTCGCCGAGCCCGATATCGCGCTGCAGCGGCTCGCGATGGAGCGCGTCGTGCAAGGCGTCGATCGCAGCGCGCGGCTCGCCGAGCAACTGCTGCTGCTCGCGCGGCTCGACGTGCAGGAGAAGCTGCCCACCGAGCCGCTGAGGCCGGCGGCGATCGCGAAAGATACGCTGCTCGCGAACAGGCGCAATGCGCAACAGAAGCACATCAATGTGAAGCTGGTCGGCGACATGCTCGCCGAGATCGACGCGGAGCCCGTGCTGATCGGCATCCTGCTCGACAATCTGCTCGATAACGCGATCAAGTACGGACGCACGGGCGGCACTGTCGAAGTGGCGGTGCGCCATGCCGACGAGCAGGTGCAGCTGATCGTGCGCGACGACGGCCCCGGCGTCGCGCCGGACGATCTCGCGCGGCTCACGAACCGCTTTTTCCGCGCGACCGGCAATCAGGCGACCGGCAGCGGGCTCGGTTTGTCGATCGTTGCGCGGATCGCCGAGCATTTCGGCGCGAGTCTGCAGCTAGGCGCCGGGATCGGGGACCAGGGGCTTGCGGTGCGGGTGTCGTTTCCGGCCTGTCGCGCGACGCGCTGAAGGCGCGCGGGGAGCGCTCAGCGCCGCTCGCCGCCCCGGTTCGCGTCAGCGACGCGCGAACGCTGCCTGGTCAGTTCGGCGCGCACGCCGTGCGGTGCGGCATGCGGCCGCGCGCTGCCGGACGCCTCGAACAGCTGCCACGCGATCAGGCCCGGCACGAATATCAGCAGATCGCGAATTCGCCGCGCGGCCGCGAGCGCGAGACAGGTGGCGGGGTCGAGCCCCAGTGCGCCGCCAATCAGTACGAAAGCGCCCTCCTGCACGCCCAGACCGCCCGGCACGAAGAACGCGGCGCTGCTGACCGCCTGGATCAGCGATTCGATCACGATCGCCTCGACGAGCGTCACGCGTGCGCCGAGGAAATACAGCGCGAGCCAGATTTCGAGCGAGGTCAGCACGCATTGCAGCGGCTGCCAGAAGAACAGATAGCGCAGCACGACCGCGCGGCGGCGCCAGATCACCTTGATCGACTGATCGAACTGCGCGGACTGGCCGACCAGCGCGGTTAGCTTGCCGCTCGTCACGCGGTTCGCCACGCGCGTGATGCGCTCGAACGGATTGGCATGCTGGACGAGCCCGAACAGCAACAGCACCGGCGTCAACGCGACCACGCCCCACGCGAGCTGCCCGGCGAGCCGCAGCGCGCCCGATTGCGCGTTGGCGAACAGAAAACCAATGCCGACCATCGTGAACATCAACTGGCTGATCACGGTCAGCTGCATGTCGACGATGGTGCTGGCCACCGCTGTCGACGGCCTGACGCCCCAGCGCTTGAACATACGGAACGACACGAGTTCGCCGCCGATCCGCGCGACCGGCAGCATGCAGTTGACCGATTCGCGCACCCACACCAGATGCAGCATCCTGCCGAAGCTGGGGCGGTTCGCGCCGCGAATCAGCGAGCGCCAGTCGCACGCGTTGGCGATCATTGGCAGCACATGCGCGAACGCGGCCACCACGAGGCCCGCGCCAGCCGCGCGCAACGCGCTGAGCACCGCGCGCGGATCTTCGCGCCAAACGAGCCACAAAGAGATCAGCAAACCCGCGAGCGCAGCCGCGCGGCCCAGATGCTTCATCATGCGGGCACCTCGCACACGACTTCGGTATACGTGATGCGCCGCACGCCGCGTGTCGCCGGGGCGCTGCCATGCGTCTCCAGGGCGCTCCCATTTCGCCCGTTCGAAGCTTCTTCGTTCATTGCCAGCCCAATCTGCCGTTCGTTCGTCATTCGTCCTGCGCCGCCGACAGCAGCCCATCGCCGTCGACCTTGAAGCTGAAGCCCCGCCAGATCACCCGCGACGAGCGGAAGCTCGCGACGAAAATCGCAAACGATACGATATCCCATAACGGCAGAAGCCACAGATCGCGGCAGCGCTGACGCAACGCCCGATCCGCGCGCCACTTCAACGCGAGACGCGCGAGCACCGTCACTGCCGCAAGCAGCCACGCCCACGGCGCGCCGCCCGAGCACGCGAGCGCGAGCAGCGCGAACGGCAACGGATGCACGAGCGCCGTGCCGAAGTGTCCGAGCGGATCGATGCGGCGAATCGTGCGGCTCCAGCGCAGTTCGTGCGTCACGAGTTGTGCCGCGCTCGCTTCGACACACGCATGCGTGATTGCGAACGGCGGAATCGTGACCCGCTCGCCCGCCGCGCGCACCGCCGCGCCGATCTCGTAGTCCTCGGCCAGATGCTGCACGAACGGCTTGAAGCCGCCGATCCGCTCGTAGGTGTCGCGCCGCATCGCGATGGTCTGGCCGAAGCACGGCCGCGCGAGCCCGAGCGCGAGTCCAGTGACGACGCCGGGCAGGAACTGGTAGTTGGTTGCGATCGCCGACAGCCGCGGCCAGAAACCCGGATCGGGCTGGCCGCGATAGGCGCAGGTGACGAGCCCGACGCCCGGCTGCTGCAATTCGCCGATCACGTTGCGCAGATAGTCCGGGCCGACGCACACGTCGCTGTCGGCGAACACGAGCACGTCGTGGCGCGCCTGCGGCAGCATGTTGAGAATATTGCTGATCTTGCGGTTCGGGCCGTACAGACGCGCATCGGCGACGACGGTGATGTCCGCCTGAGGATGCAGACGCCGCAGTTCGTTGACGGTTTGCAGCGCGGGGTCGGCGCAGTCATGCACGCCGAACAGGAATTGCACGGGCCCGGGATAATTTTGCGCGCAGAAACTCGACAAATTGTCGAGCAACGCCCACTCGTTGCCATGCAACGGTTTGATAACCGTAATGGGTGGAAAGCTGGAAGGTTCGGCTACATCCCTCGCGAAGAAGCGCCCGATCAGCGCGCTCGCGAGCACGGTGTAGCCGATGCCGACAACGGTCGCCGCCGCGCACGCGTACGCGAGCGTGACGGCGGCGAGGTGTGCGGCGCTCACGCCTCGTGCGCGCGCAGGAAGCGGAAAAATTCGACGCCTTCGCGCAGGCGCCGTTTCATCATGTCCCAGCTCGTCAGCATTTCGCGCAGGATCTCCCAGATCTTCGACGGCCGGAAATAAAAGCGTTTATAGAAGTTTTCGAGCTGGTGGTACATCTCGTCTCGCGACAGATGCGGGTAGCCGATCGCCGCCAGCTGCACGCCTTCCTTGCTGACGAGATTGATCACCTTGTTCTCCGCGAGCCAGCCGTTCTCGACCGCCTGGTTATAGAGCGTAGTGCCCGGGTACGGCGCGGCGAGCGACACCTGGATCGTCAGCGGATTGATCTCCTTCGCGTACTCGATGGTCTTCTGGATCGTTTCAGGCGTTTCACCCGGCAGACCGAGAATGAAGGTGCCGTGCACCTTGATGCCGAGGGTGCGGCAGTCTTGCGCGAAGCGCCGCGCGATGTCCGTACGCAGGCCCTTCTTGACGTTCAGCAGGATCTGGTCGTCGCCGGACTCGTAGCCGACCAGCAGCAGGCGCAGGCCGTTGTCCTTCATGATCTTCAACGTCGAGTAAGGCACGTTGGCCTTCGCGTTGCACGACCACGTGACCCCCAGCTTGCCCATGCCTCGCGCGATTTCTTCGGCGCGCGGCTTGAAGTCGGTGAACGTGTCGTCGTCGAACATGATCTCCTTGACTTCGGGCATGTTGTCGCGAATCCACTTGACTTCCTCGAGCACGTTCTCGACCGAACGCACCCGATAGCGATGGCCGCCGACCGTTTGCGGCCACAGGCAGAACGTGCACTTCGAGCGGCAGCCGCGGCCGGTATAGAGTGACACGTACGGATGCTTCAGGTAGCCGTTGAAGTAGTTCTTGATGGTCAGATCGCGCTTGTAGATCGGCGCGACGAACGGCAGCTCGTCCATGTTCTCGAGGATCGGGCGGGATTCGTTGTGCTCGATCGAGCCGTCGGGGGTGCGATAGCTCAAGCCGAGGATCTGTGCGAACGGCTTGCCTTCGGCGATTTCCTTGCAGGTGAAATCGAATTCCTCGCGACACACGAAGTCGATGGCCTCGGTCGCGGTCAGCGAATTATGCGGATCGACCGCGACCTTCGCGCCGACCATGCCGATCAGCAGCGACGGCTTGCGCTTCCTGAGGTCCTGGGCGAACAGCGCGTCGGTCGGGAAGGATGGCGTGCTGGTGTGGATCACCACCAGCTCGTATTGCGAGGCGATGTCGAGGGCGGCGTCGACGGACAGGCCGTCTGCCGTGGCGTCGAGCACGCGGCTGTCGGGAACCAGTGCCGCGGGTTGGGCGAGCCACGTCGGATACCAGAACGAGCGAACTTCACGCTTGGCCTGATAGCGCGAACCCGCGCCACCATCGAAGCCGTCGTACGACGGCGCCTGCAAGAACAGAGTTTTCATGGATGCTCCAGCAAGCCTTTATAGGCGCTTTCGGTTTTCAGTAGGGAATCTATTCTGTTCCATTGCCCGAATGCAGGTCGGGAAAGCCGGTGCTCGACCTGCACGTAGCGGTGGCCGCGGTCCGGAAAGGCCACGGGCAGTGGCGCAAATAGTACGGAGCAAAGCTGAAGGAAACCTGAAGAATAATACTGCGTTCAGACCGTGCGCGGCATGCTCCGATGGGGCGATTTGTGCAATTGACGCGCTCGTGCAATCGTGTCGCATCGATGTCGTATCGGTGTGGTAAATGGATAGGTTGTCGCGTGGCGTGCGGGCGAGCGCCGCCGGCGCCGCCGATTCACGCCACCTTCACGGGCGCGAACGCTCGGCCCGACGCGTCGCTCATCGCGCGAGATGCTTCGCCCATTCGAGCCAGCCGAGATTGAGGGCCACGTTTACCACTACGCCGAGCGCCGACGCGAGCGCGGCGATCATGGTCCAGAAGGCCGAGCGCCGCGCCGCGCGCGCCGACGTGTGGGCGGCGGCCGCAGCGTCGCGCGACGCGCTCGCCGCCGCCTGCGCGATATGCGACGACGCCTCCATGCGCGCGAGCGACCTCAGCGCGAAACCGCGCTCGTCGTCGTGCGTGGCGGCGGCCGCCTCATGCGCCGCGTCGTCACGCTGCGCCTGCTCGAACAGATAGCGATGACAGAACGGCGTCAGCGGTTCGTCGGGATAGCGCGCGGCGAAGTTTTTCGCATAGGCGGCGGCGCCATTGCGCTCGATCTCCGCGTAGGCGGCGTCCTTATCCATGGTTGCCTCGCATGCGGATGAGCCGCCCGGCCGGCGTCACACGGGCTTGATGTCGGCAGCCTGTTTGCCTTTCGGCCCCTGCTTGATTTCAAAGCTGACTTTCTGGTTTTCCTGCAACGACTTGAAACCTTCGGATCGAATCTCCGAAAAATGGGCGAACAGATCTTCGCCGCCGTCATCGGGAGTGATGAAGCCGAAGCCCTTTGCGTCGTTGAACCATTTCACTGTTCCGGTTGGCATGGCGATGTCCTCGTGATGCGCTGTAGTAGCGGTTGAATGGATGAAGTGCTGCGTCCTGCAAGCGTTTCGTGCAGCGCTGACGCGGCGCCCCGGCACGACCCGCAAAATCGCTCCGGTGCCAAGCCTCAGCAAGCCGCATGCCGCGACCGGGCGCCTGCGGGCCGCGCCCGGTGCGATTGCCCGCAATCGGATAAGATAAATAGTATCGGCAATTCATTCATGGCCGCGCAGGAATGTCGCCTCGTGCCGCACGTCCGCGCGGCCAGTTGTTTTCCCACTCACAGGAACCCAGCATGGCCATCTCGAGCTATACCGATACCCGTCTTCTGATCAACGGCGAATGGCGCGACGCCGCCAGCGGCAAGACCCTCGACGTGATCAACCCCGCGACCGGCCAGGCCATCGGCAAGGTCGCGCATGCCGGCATCGCCGATCTGGACCGCGCGCTCGAAGCCGCGCAGCGCGGCTTCGAGGCCTGGCGCAAGGTGCCGGCCAACGAGCGCGCAACCATCATGCGCCGTGCCGCCGCCCTCGTGCGTGAGCGCGCCGCGGACATCGGCCGCCTGATGACGCAGGAACAGGGCAAGCCGTTCGCCGAGGCGCGCGGCGAAGTGCTGGCCGCTGCGGACATCATCGAATGGTTCGCGGATGAAGGCCGTCGCGTGTATGGCCGCATCGTGCCGTCGCGCAATCTTGCCGCGCAGTCGCAGGTGCTGAAGGAGCCGATCGGCCCGGTCGCGGCGTTCACGCCGTGGAACTTCCCGGTCAATCAGGTCGTGCGCAAGCTTTCGGCGGCGCTCGCCTGCGGCTGCTCGTTCCTCGTCAAGGCGCCGGAAGAAACCCCGGCGTCGCCGGCGGCGCTGCTGCAGGCTTTCGTCGAAGCCGGCGTGCCGGCCGGCACGGTCGGCCTCGTGTTCGGCGATCCGGCTGAAATCTCGAGCTACCTGATCCCGCATCCGGTGATCCGCAAGGTCACGTTCACGGGCTCGACGCCGGTCGGCAAGCAGCTCGCGGCGCTGGCCGGCTCGCACATGAAGCGCGCGACGATGGAGCTCGGCGGCCACGCGCCGGTGATCGTCGCGGAAGACGCCGACGTCGCGCTCGCCGTCAAGGCAGCCGGCGCCGCGAAGTTCCGCAACGCGGGCCAGGTCTGCATCTCGCCGACGCGTTTTCTCGTGCACAACAGCATCCGCGAAGAGTTCGCCGCGGCGCTCGTCAAGCACGCTGAAAGCCTGAAGCTCGGCGACGGTCTCGCCGAAGGCACGACTCTCGGGCCGCTCGCCAACTCGCGGCGTCTGAGCGCGATGGCCAAGGTCGTCGACGACGCTCGCAAGACCGGCGCGAAGGTCGCGACGGGCGGCGAGCGCGTCGGTACCGAAGGCAACTTCTTCGCGGCCACCGTGCTGACCGACGTGCCGCTCGAGGCCGACGTGTTCAACAACGAGCCGTTCGGCCCGGTCGCCGCGATTCGCGGCTTCGACAAGCTCGAAGAAGCGATCGCCGAAGCAAACCGCCTGCCGTTCGGCCTCGCCGGCTATGCGTATACGAAGTCGTTCGCCAACGTGCATCTGCTGTCGCAGCGCATGGAAGTCGGCATGCTGTGGATCAACCAGCCCGCCACGCCGACGCCGGAAATGCCGTTCGGCGGCGTCAAGGATTCCGGCTACGGCTCGGAAGGCGGCCCGGAGGCGATGGAAGCCTACCTCGTCACCAAGGCGGTCACGGTGATGTCGGTTTAATCACGGGTTTAATCACGCCAATCACGCGCTTCGGGAACGGCGCCGCGGTTTTCCCGCTCGCATCGTTCCCGAACGCGGCTCAACCGATCTGCCGGGTCCACGAGTCTTCCGCTCGCGGGCCTTTTTTATTGCCATGAACGATATTTCCGCCGAATCGATGCAGCCCACGCTGAGCGGCTCGTTCGTCGAGCTGCGGCCGCTGCGCGAGGAGCACGCGCAAGCTCTCGTCGACGCCGCCGACGACGGGAAACTGTGGGACATGAAGCTGACCGTCGTGCCGGGCCCGGCGACGATCGACGCCTATATCGCCACCGCGCTCGCCGGCCGCGCGGCCGGCAAGGTGATGCCGTTCACGATCGTGCGGCGCGACAAGGACGAAAAGAATGGGGGCGCTGGCCGGATCGTCGGCAGCACGCGGTTCTGGAAAATCGACCGCGCGAACCGCAAGCTCGAAATCGGCCATACGTGGCTCGCCGCCTCGGCGCAGCGCTCGGTCGTGAACACCGAGGCGAAATATCTGCTGCTGTGCCACGCGTTCGACGTGATGCGCTGCGTGCGCGTGCAGTTCACGACCGACGAGCTCAACGACAAATCGCGCGCGGCGATCCTGCGCATCGGCGCGAAACAGGAAGGCATCGTGCGGCACGAGCGGATCATGCCCGATGGGCGCAAGCGCAACTCGGTGCGCTTTAGCATCATCGACGACGAATGGCCGGCGGTGAAAGCGATGCTCGAAGGAAAGCTGGCGCGCTGAGCGGCGCGCCGGCTTCCTGCTACCGACTCATTCAAATGGGCGCATCGCGCTGCTCGTTGAGCGGCGGCGCCTGCGTCGCGGTGGCGAACTCCTCGCGAAGCCCGTCGTGCGCATGATGCCGGCGCACCCACAGCGCCCTGAGGATCGGCACCAGAATCGCGGGCACGAGGCAAGCGGTGGCGACCATTGCGGTCGCGGCCGGCACCAGCGGTTTGAAGCTCGGAATCATGTCCGCGATGATCGCCGGATTCGCGACCGCGGCCCCCGCCGTCGACGACGCCGCCAGCCCCGCCGCGCCATTGCCGCCGGCAATCCAGCGATCGGCGAGAATCAGCGGCACGCCGATCACGACGATCACGCCAAGCCCCAGCACGATGCCCGGCAGGCCGCTCGTGACGATCACGTTCTGATCGATGCCGTTGCCGAGCGCAAAGCCGAAAAACGGAATCAGCGGATGCACGCAACGGCCGAACAGCTCGCGCAGCTCGCTATCGAAGTTGCCGAGCGCAAACCCGATCAGAAACGGCAGCACCGCGCCGACGAACAGGCGCGGCTCGAAGAACGCGACCCCCGTCGCACCCAGAATGATCATGCTGATCAGCGGCCCCGATTCGACCGACATCAGGACGAACGCGCCCGCCTCTTCCTTCGTGCCGTACTGTTGCATCACGGCCGCGTATTCCCTGTTGATGGCCTGTCTCACGTCCATTGATCGTTCTCCTGTCAATATACGGGGCGCGGCGAATCGGCGTCGTCGATCGGGCGCGTGTTCGCGATTCTCGGCGCGATCGGCGACACCGGACAGATCGGCATCAGCGAGCTGCCGCAACGGCTCGGCATGTCGAAGACGACCGTGCATCGTGTGATTCAAACACTGAAGGCGCTCGGCTACTTGACCCAGGAAGTCGAAACCGAGCGCTATCGGCTGACGATCCGTCTGTTCGAGCTCGGCGCGAAAGCGCTCGAAAGCGTCGATCTGGTGCGCGAGGCCGACATCGAGGTGCGCCGCATCGGCCAGATGACACGCGAAGCGGTACAGCTGGGCGCGTTCGACGACGACGCGATCATCTACATCCACAAGATCGACGCCAACTACGGGCTGCACTTGCAGTCCCGGATCGGCCGACGCGCGTGACGTGCTCTCGCACATCGAATTTCGCAAGTCGACGCAAAAAACCTTGACCTGCGCCGAAGCGGTGTCGAGCATCCTGCCGCGCGTACGCGAGCAGGGCTATGGCCAGGACAACGAGGAGCAGGAAGAAGGTCTGCAATGCATCGCGGTGCCCGTGTTCGACCGCTTCGACCGTGTGATCGCCGGTCTGTCGATTTCGTTTCCGACGATGCGCTGCGGTGCCGACACGAAGCAGCATTACGTCGCGTTGCTCAAAGAGGCCGGTCTCGCGATCTCGACGCGGCTCGGCTATCGCGAAGCGACCGCCCCGGAGCCCGCGGCCGCGCAGTAAGTTGTGCGCGCGCGACGCGTTTTTACCTATCTCGCCGAAGCTGACGACAAGCTGATGACGCTACAGGTGTAGCGTCTTTCCATCACGCTCGCCCGAGCGCACCACCGAACTTCTTACCCAGTCTGCAACCGAATGTATCTGCGCCGCATACATATGCCGAAAATCGATGCGCTTCTTTTTTCAGCAAGCGAGGCGCCGAACCTTCGCTTCGAATCCATACCTCGTCTGCCATTGAATGCGGTTTTTTTCATAGACCCTTCAAGGGTTTGACCGCGCGCTCGACAGTCGCCCGGCATTTCGACCCGTAACCCACGGCGCCTTCCCTCCTCGTTCATCGCACGCGTATCGACGTTTCGGCGCGAACTCGGATCGACACGTCCTGTTACACACAAACACACCGGTAATCGCGCCGCTCAGTAGAGTTCGGTTCAAACGAAAGCGGTTCTGATGAAACGCTTCGCACGACAGGCACGCGCATCACAGATTTCAGGGAGCAACATCATGAAAAAAATCCTCGCATTGGTCATTCTTGCCGCCACGCTCGGTGGCGCGTTGAGCGGCTGCATCGTCGTCCCTGGCGATCATCCGCATCATGACCACTACTACGAACGTTATTGATCGGGCCATCACGCGCAGTAGGTGCGCGTCCGGCTCGCACTCCATCACAGACATCCAAACAACAGAGAACAATCATGAGTCTTTCACGCAACCGCTGGGTATCGTTGACCGTCGTCGCGGGTCTCGCGATCGGCGCATCGACGGCCGCCTTCGCGCACGTCGATGTCGGCGTGAACATCGGCGTGCCGGGCATCGCGGTCGCGCCTGCCGTGGTCGAGGCTCCGCCGCCCGTCTATGTGCAGCCCGCGCCCGTCTATGCGCCTGCGCCGCCTCCCGCGGTCATAGTCGCTCCGGGCTGGTACGGCGAACGCTACTACGATGGTCATCGCTATTGGGAGCGTCGCGAGTGGGAGCGTCATCACGACGAATGGCGCGATGCACGCGGACCGCACGGCGATTGGCACGACAACGGCTGGCACGGTCATGGTCATGACCATGACGATCGCGGGCATGACCATTGATAGACGGCAGGTGGCGTCCATCGCGCCAACGTGTCGCGCCTGCATTCGCGCCACCCCTTTGACAGGAGCGACGACGTGCTACGCAATGATCCGAGACGAGTAACCGCGCAGGTCGACGGCGCGCACATTTGCGCCGAATACAGCGAGCTGACCGGCCAGCTGTGCCTGCGCCAGGACGGCACGCTGGTGCGCGAATGGTTTCCACCGCATTCGTGGATGGCGATCGCGTCGGTGGCCGGCGCGCGCCACTGGGGCACGCGGCCAACCGACGACGAATTGCTCGCGCTGCTGCACAACGAAATGGCGTTGCTGCGCGCGTCCTGAGCGGTCGCGCGTTGTTCGAGCGTAGCGGCACGCCCGACGCCGCGCTCATTCGATCGCTATGGCACCGACGTTTTCATCGACCGGTGCGTGATCGAGCGGCTCGCGCCGCATCACCAGTACCACCCCGCCCGCCGCGATCACGGCCGGCACCGCGAGCAGGCTGAACACCGCGCCGAACTGCCAGCCGAGCCCCATCAACGCCGCACCGACGAGCGCGCCCGCCACGCCGCCGACGCGGCCGATTCCCAGCATCCACGCCACGCCCGTCGCGCGTGCCCGGGTCGGGTAGAAGCTTGCCGCGAGCGCCGACATCGACGTGACCGCGCTGGTCGCGACCGTGCCGGTCAGGAAGATCAGCGTCCCGAGCCAGACCTGATGGCCGACGCCCCGCCCGACCAGCAACACGAGCGCGCCGACGAGGACATAGGTGAACGCGATCACGCGATGCCCGGCGAAGCGATCCATCACCCAGCCGACGCACAGATTGCCGAGGATGCCCCCGAGCGGAAACAGCGACGTCATCAACGCGGCCTTTTCACCGGAGAAGCCGGTGTCCTTGAACAGCGTCGGCAGCCAGTTGGTCAGCAGATAGTAAATCAGTAGCCCCATGAAATAGGCGAGCCACAGCATCAGCGTGCCGAAGCGGTAGCGCGCCGACAGGATGATCGCGAGCGCCCATTGCGAACGTGCATAGCAGGTATTGCCGCGCACGTCGACCGCGAAAAAACGGCATCCGTCGAAGCGGTCGTGGGGCGCGATGCGTTGCAGGATTCGCGCGATCCGTTGATCGGCGCGCTTACGCACCGCGAGAAATTGCGCCGATTCCGGCAGCAACAGTATCAGCATCACGCTCAGCACGAGCGGACCGGCGCCGCCGGCGACCAGCACGCTCGGCCAGCCGAAATGCGGAATCAGCCATGCGGATGCGAGACCGCCGATCGCGAGACCGCCTGAAAAGCCGCAGAACATCGTATTGACGGCGACCGCGCGAATCCGCGCGGGCGCGTACTCGGACATTAGTGTGACCGCGTTGGGCATCGCCGCGCCGAGACCGAGGCCGGTGAAAAAGCGCAGCAAGGTCAGCGATTCGATCGAGCTCGCGCGGGCCGCCGCGAGACTCCACAGCCCGAAAAAGAACACGGACAGCACTAGCACTGTCTTGCGTCCGATACGGTCCGCGCAGGGACCGGCCGCGAGCGCGCCGATGCCGAGTCCCACCAGCGCCGCGCTCATCACCGGGCCGAGCGCACTGCGCGCGATACCCCACTGCTGCACGAGCGACGGCGCGATGAAGCCGACCGCGGCGGTGTCGAAACCGTCGGCGGCGACGACCAGAAAGCACAGCACCAGAATCGCCCATTGAAACGGCGAGAAGCGCTGTCCGTCGATAAGGGCCTGCACGTCTACACTGCGTTCGGAGCGGCTCATGTGCGTGCTCCTTTCAGCTTGTTCATTGCGATGTCTCCTTGAGATGGATGAAGAGGTGTTTTCTTATTGTTCGAATTGCTGTTCAACACGCGGACGCCGCGACGGTGGTCGCGACCGTGCTTGCGAGCGTCGCGCTGTCCGTTCGTTCATGCCTGTCTCCTCCTCGAACGGGCGGCTAGCGCAGCATCGCCAGCGTCCTGAAGTCGACTCGCCTGATGATGCGGCTCTCCTGCGCGACGATCAGATGCGCGGACGCCTGCAGATACGCGGGCCACTCCGGATCGGCATCGCGCGCGGTGCGGCGCTGGTCGTAGTCGCCGATGCTCTCGTAGCCCCACAGATGCACGACCTGGTTCAGCGCGCCGATATCGCTCATGTAAAAGCCGACTGGCGCGCCCAGATACTTGAGCTGAATCGGCATCGCGAGCCGGTCGAAAACGTCGATGAACTCCGCCATGCCGCGCGGACGGATCGTGTAGATGCGATGATCGACGAATGGTTTGCCCTGGCTCATGTGCCGGTCCTCAATACGGTTTCGGCTGCGCGGGGGTCCGCGTTGCTTGCGCTCTTCGCGCTGTTTGCGCTTTTGACGCTCACGCCCGCGAGATGACGACCGGTGATATAGCCGAACGTCATGATCGGCCCGAGCGTGATCCCCGCGCCTGGATAGTTGCCGCCCATCACGCTCGCGCGATCGTTGCCGACCGCGTACAGGCCGCCGATCGGTGCGCCTTTCACGTCGAGCACTTCGCCGGTCACATTCGTCGAGATGCCGTCGAAGGTGCCGAGATCGCCCATCACGACCTTCAGCGCGTAGTACGGACCGTCGCCGATCGGCGCGACGCACGGGTTCGGCTGGTGCTCCGGATCGCCCAGATAGCGATTGAACGACGTCGTGCCGCGGCCGAATTCCCGATCTTCGCCACGCACCGCGTCGGCGTTGTAGCGCTTCACGGTCGCCTCGAGCGCCGTGCCGTCGAGACCCGCGTTGCGCGCGAGTTCCGCGAGCGTGCGGCCCTTGCTCAGATAGCCGTTGCGCAGCAGCGGGCCCAGCGGCACGGGCGCCGGCTTCGCATAACCGAGCCCGTATTTGCGGATCGTCGTGTGATCGCAGATCAGCCACATCGCGGTTTCGCGTTCGTTCGCGCAGGCCTCGATCATCGCGGCACCCACGTCGTGATACGAATTCGCTTCGTTGGTGAAGCGCTTGCCCGCGCGCGTCACGCCGATCACGCCAGGCTTGTAGCGATCCACCAGATGCGGAAACACACCGACGCTGCCGTCGCTCATCGGCACGCGCGACACCGGCATCCATGCGGCGGGCTGTGGATAACGGATCGTCACCTGCG
Source organism: Paraburkholderia lebeckiae (assembly GCF_014201005.1). Lineage (NCBI taxonomy): Bacteria > Pseudomonadati > Pseudomonadota > Betaproteobacteria > Burkholderiales > Burkholderiaceae > Paraburkholderia > Paraburkholderia lebeckiae. The sequence goes on from NZ_JACHDK010000002.1 coordinate 421,690, forward strand.
CACCGAGGCGTTCGGCCATGCCGACGCCGTCGCCCGTATTGCCGCGCGGCACCGGTGACAGGTGTTCGCCGCCGCGCCGCAGATGCGGATACGCGTGGGCGATCCGCGCGACGTCATGCGAGAAGCCGCCGCACGCGAGCACCACGCCACGTCGCGCGACGATGCGCATCTCGCCTTGCGGTCCGGCGACGAGTGCGCCGGTCACGCTGCCGTTCGTCACGGTCAGCTCGCGAGCGGCCGTGTTCGTATGGATCGGAATGCCGAGATCTAGCGCGGACTTCGCGAGTCGCGCGGCGAGCGCGTTACCGCTCGTGATCTGCACGCCGCGCCGGTACAGCGCAAGATCCTTCAGATGGCTCGCGAGGCGCTTCGCGACGTACAGCGCGGAGGTGAGCGAACGCGTCGCATTGAAGAAGTGCTTCAGGTCCGCGTTCGACGAGTTGAACATCATGCCGATGAACGTGATCGTCTTCAGCGGCGGGCGCAATCGCGAGATGTCCTGGCCCAGCGCGCGCGCATCGAACGCCGCGGCGACGACCGAGCGGCCAATGTCGATACCGCCTCCCACGTTCGGGTGATAGTCGGGATACAGCGTCGGCACGAATTTGACGGCGGTTTCGCGCTCGAAGAAGTCGAGCATTTCTGGGCCCGTGTCGAGAAACGCGTCGACGGCGGCGGCATCGAAGCAGGCGCCGGTTTCGTTGCGCATATAGGTCAGCGCCGCTTCGCGCGTATCGCTGACGCCGTTGCTCTTTGCGTGACGGTTGCCCGGAATCCACAGCACGCCGCCCGAGAACGCGGTGGTGCCGCCGAAGAACGGCTCCTTCTCGATCACGACGACATCGAGACCGTGTTTGCGCGCGGTGATCGCGGTCGACAGCCCTCCCGCACCCGAACCGATGACGAGCACGTCGCACGTGAGTGTCGCGCCGCGTGTTGCGTTGGTCATGATGGTTTCCTTACGCGCGGACCTGGCGGTCGGCATGGGTGGCTTGCGCGGCCTGGTTGGCTTCGAAGCCGGGACGCGGCACGAGGTCCATCAGCATGGTTTCGAAGCCACCATCGACGACGACTTCGGCGCCGTTCACATAGGCGGCGCGTTCGCTCGCGAGAAATGCGACGACATCGGCGATATCGTTCGGCTCGCCGATCCGTCGGCTCGCCGTCATCGCGCTGCGACGGCGTTCGATATCGCCGTGCTCGTAGAACGCCGCCGACAGCGGCGTGCGGATCAAGCCCGGGCACACGGTATTGCTGCGAATGCCGCGTGGCCCCCACTCCGCCGCGATCTGCTTCGACAGCATCGCGACGCCGGCCTTGCCCGCGCTGTAAGCGCCGCTATAGGTCTGCGGATGATGCGCGGCCACCGACGCGACGTGCACGATCGCGCCAGCGCCGCGCTTCAGCATGCGTTGACCGAATTGCTGCGAGCACAGCATGTAGCCGGTCAGATTCACGCGCAGCATCGCGTTCCATGCATCGAGTTGAATCTCTTCGATGCCCCCCGGCCGCAACAGGCCCGCGTTGTTCACGAGCACATCGGCGACGCCGAGGCGCGCTTCGACCTCCGACACCGCGCCGCGCACGCTATCGATGTCGCCGATATCGCAGGCGAGCGCCAGCGCTTCGACACCGCTCGCGTTCAGCGCTTGCGCGACGTCACAGCACTTCTGCTCATCGCGATCGAGCAGCGCCACGCGTGCGCCAGCGTCGCCCAACACCTGAGCAATCGCGCTGCCGATGCCGCCCGCCGCGCCGCTCACGACGCAGACGCTGCCTTCGAGCCCGAGCCAGTGTCGCGCGTTGGCGGGTGTGTCGCGCCGCCGATCTTTCCGTTGATTCATTTGCTTAGTCCTCCCGATCTCCATGTTCACGATCGCGGCGAGCTTAGGTTGGCTGGCTTCACCAAACTGCGTCATTCAACCGCGTCTTCGATGGAAAAAAGTATAGCCACGCGGTTCGGGACGAAATTGGACAAAGGCAGCGCATCGCAGGACAATTCGAACATTGGAGACAAAACCGCATGAGGAATATCCCTAACTACGATCTGTACGGAGAGTCCGCGCGGCCGCCGTGGTACGACGCGTTCAATTTCGAATGGATCGTCGAGCGCAGTCGTCCGAACGACTGGCATATCGCCGCGCACCGGCACGATGCATTGCTGCAGATTCTCTATATCCGCAGCGGTTCGGGCCACGTGCTGATCGAAAGCGAAAAGCTCACGATCGAAGCGCCATGCCTGATCCTGATTCCAGCGCAAACGGTGCACGGTTTCGTGTTTTCGCCGGAGATCGACGGGCTCGTGATTACAGCCGCGCAGCGCGCGCTGGAGTCGATTTCGAAAGCGGTGTCGCCGGGCCTCGTGCCGGTGCTGCAACGGCCCGCGCTGATTCCCGTGCGGCCCTCGGTCGGCGAGCGCACGTTGATGCCCTTGTTCGGTTTGCTGGAGCAGGAATTTCGCGGCAGCGCGCGCGGCCATATCGCCGCGGGCATGTCGCTGATGATTGCACTTTTTGTGCAGGTCGCCCGTCTGACCGATGCCGCCTCGAGCGCGGGCGCAAGCGTCAATGACCGGCGCGCCGCGCAGATCAAACGGCTACGCGAACTGATCGCCACGCATGTGCGCGAGCATCTGCCGATCGATTTTTACGCGGAAAAATTGGGGGTGACCGCGGCGCAACTGGGCCGCATCTGTCGTGAGGAGCTTGGTCATTCGCCGCTGTCTCTCGTCAACGATCAGTTGATACGCGAGGCGCAGCGCGATCTGGTCTACTCGGGTTCGAGCATCAAACAGATCGCGCATGCGCTCGGTTTCGAAGATGCGGCCTATTTCAGCCGCTATTTCCGCAAGCAGACCGGCGTCACGCCCAAGGTGTTTCAGGCGGCCGCGCATCGGGATCTGTCGATCAATTAGCGATCCCGATGATCGCGCGGTGCTTGCAGTAGCGCTTACAGCTGCGCCTGCATCTGCGCGCCGGCGACGCCGACGTAGTTCTCCGCCAGTACGGTCGCGGCCGTGCGCGACGTCGTCACGTACTCGAGCTCGGCAACCTGCAGCTGCTGCTCGAACGCCGAAGCGCCTTCGATACGATGCAGCATGCTGGTCATCCAGTACGAGAAGTGCTCGGCACGCCAGATGCGTTTGAGCGCGGTTTCGCTGTAACGGTCGAGCAGATCGGCACGGTTTTCCTTGTAGAACGCGTCGAGCGCCTTGCTGAGCACGTTCACGTCGGCGACCGCGAGGTTCATGCCCTTCGCGCCAGTGGGCGGCACGATATGCGCGGCGTCGCCAGCGAGGAACAGGCGCCCGTATTGCATCGTCGTCGACACGAAGCTGCGCATGCCGACGATGTTCTTCTGAAAGATCTTGCCGTCGATGATCTTGTGGCCTTCGTCCGAATCGGCGCGCGCATGCAGCTCGGCCCAGATGCGATCGTCGGACCAGTTGTCGACCGAGTCCTTCGGATCGCACTGGAAATACATGCGCTGCACGTTCGGCGAGCGCGTGCTGATCAGCGCGAAGCCGCGCTCGTGGCGCGCGTAGATCAGCTCGTCCGACGACGGCGGCCCTTCGCACAGAATGCCGAACCAGCCAAACGGATAGACGCGCTCAAAATCCTTGCGCAGCGTCTGCGGGATCGCCTGGCGCGACACGCCTTGCGAGCCGTCGCAGCCGATCACGAAGTCGCATTGCAGTTCGTGCTCCGCGCCTTCGTGTCGATAGCGGATCGACGGCTTATCGGTATCGATGCCGTGCACCGACGTCTCCGATACGCCGAAACGCAGTTCGGCGCCCGCTGCGACGCGCGCCGCGACTAGATCCTTGATCACTTCATGCTGGGCATAAACCGTGATCGCATGACCAGTGAGGCCGGTCAGATCGATGCGGCGACGCTTGCCTTCGAACGCGAGTTCGAAACCGTGATGCAGCGCGCCTTCGGCTTTCATGCGTTCGCCGAGACCGGTTTGCGTCAGCAGGTCCATCGTGCCCTGCTCGAGCACGCCGGCGCGAATCGTCGATTCGATCTGATCGCGCGTGCGCGTTTCGAGCACGACCGAGTCGATACCGCGCAAATGAAGCAGATGGGAAAGAAGCAGGCCAGCGGGCCCTGCACCGATGATGCCGACTTGGGTGCGCATGTATGTCTCCTGAATGCGGTGATGAAATTTGCGCTCAGTGTGACGATCGCGACGCCTATCGCACAACGCGATATGGCGGATAGGCCGTATCGCGTTGCGCGATAGAAGGTGTAAGGCGGGAGCCGGCGCCGTGTGGCTGTTTCGTTCGCAAACGCAAGACTGGTGGGGTTTTCCGGCGATTTGGACGACACGCGGCTCGTGCTGCGGCATGGCGCGCCCTCAGGTAAACCCCGATCCGCTAAAGGAGCTTCAACTCGCCAAGAAACAGTCGGTAGACCGGATTTTTCGTCTCTTCCCAGCACGGATAACCGAGCGTTTCGATGAAGCGCTCGAACGCCGCATGGTCGCTCCCGGGCACCTGAATGCCGACCAGAATCGAGCTGTAGTCCGCGCCCTGGTTGCGGTAGTGGAACAGGCTGATGTTCCAGTTCGGCGCCATCGACGACAGGAATCTCATCAGCGCGCCCGGACGCTCGGGAAACTCGAAGCGAAACAGTCGTTCGTCGCGCGCGAGCGGCCGCCGACCATGTAGCGGATGTGCTGCTTCGACAGTTCGTCGAAGGTCAGGTCGACGGTGGCAAAACCGTGCGCTTCGAAGGCGCCGGCGATCTGCGCCGATTCGCTGCGATTGCGGATCTGCACGCCGACGAAAATATGCGCCGAGTTCGCGTCGGCGATCCGGTAGTTGAACTCGGTGACGCTGCGCGCGCCGACCAGTTCGCAGAAGCGCCTGAAGCTGCCGCGCTCTTCGGGGATCGTCACCGCGAAAACCGCTTCGCGCGCTTCGCCCACTTCCGCGCGTTCGGCGACGAACGCGGCATGTTCGCCAGGAGGCAGGCGGAGAATGAACCTGAAAGCGGACATAAAAAAACCCGCCTCGCTTGGCGGGTTATGTGTGACTGCAAGTCGACGCGCGCTAACCCACCATTCGATGAATGATGCTAATAATCAGCGCAATACGGATGTCGAGGCAGTTCATGTCGGCGATCTTCGTCGACCTGGCAAGCTTTGTCAATCTCCGCGCAGTGCGGCAGTGACACAAAGAAAAACGGGGCGCACCGGCAAGCGCGCCCCCGCTGATACGATCACACCGACATCAATCGCGCACGCCGCTGTGCTTTTTGAATGCCGCGAGAATGCGTTGCTCGAGCGCATTGTAATCGTGGCCAAAGTGATGATCGCCGGTGGTGCGGATGACTTCGACGCCGGTCTTGTCGAGCGCCGGACACAGCGTGTCGGCCTCGCTCTTGCCATAGAAGCATTGAACGATCGACGGCGGCACATGCGTCAACTCGGGGCGCACGTTCAGCGCCTTGTCGCTCGCGGGCATGCCGAGCCAGCCGCCGACGCGGATCTGGAAATCGGCGTCAGGCGCGAAGCCTAGCAGCGAGATCAACGACACCTTATCGCGCTGCGCCTGCGGCAGCAGGTTATACGCAAACGGCATCACGTCCGCGCCGAACGAATAGCCGATCAGCGCGATATGCTGCGCGTGCCAGCGCTCGCCATAGGTTTGCATCACCCGCGCGAGATCGCGGCTCGTTTGCGCGGGCGGCTTCTCGCTCCAGAAATAGCGCAGGCTGTCCCAGCCGACGACCGACACGCCATCTTTCTGCAGTGCCTGCGCGATCGTCTTGTCGAGATCGCGCCACCCGCCATCGCCGGAAATCACGATCGCCATCAAACCGTTCGGATGCGCGGCCGGCAATTCGATCAGCGGCAGGTCGGATACGTCGTCGGCGCTGGTCGAGACCGGCTGCAGATGCGGCGTCAGCAATGCAACGAGACGCGCGCGGTCGGCATTGCCCGTGCTCGCCTTTTCGACGAAGCCCGGCACCTTGTCGCGAATCACGGTCGGGTCGGGCGGACACGGTTCGAAGCGCGCGTCTAGCGTGTGATCGGCGTCGACCGACACCGCGCCCGCGATCGTATTGGACGGCGCCTGCTCGAGCACGTGCATCGCGAGCGTCGCGCCCTGGCCCGTACCCGCGACGATCGGCGCGAAGTAGCGGCTCGACTGCGATTGCCGTTCGAGCTGATGGCTCAGCGCCTCGGCATCGCCCACCAGCTGATGACAGGTTTCCTTTTTCGCGGCAAGGTTGGCCGCGTAGTGCGCGGTATCGACGCCGACCGTCATCGCGCCCGCTTTGGCGAGCGCATCGGCGCTCTGCTGATCGGCTGCGCTCCAGCCGCTTGCCTGCGAATACAGCACGACGAAGCCGCGCAGCGGCCCCTCGGGCTGCGTCACGCGCACGTCGCCATAGCGGCCGCCAGGCACGGTGGTGGTGGCCGCGTGCGCGAGCGCGCCGCAGCTCAGAACGCTCGCCGCAACGGCGAGCCGGAACAACGGATGCAATGTCATGAACGCCGGCCTCCTGCCAGCAGCGACAGATCCGCGAGCGTGAAGAACACGCCCGAACCGGATGCCGCGAGATAACGCGGCTCCCAGCGCGGCTGGAACTTGCTCTTGAAAGCACGCAGTCCGCGGAAGTTATAGAAGCGGCCCCCGAAGCGCCACACGATGCCGGCCAGCCGATGCCAGCGTGACGCGAGCGGCGTCGGCTGCACGCCGGAGAGCGGCGCAATACCGAGACTGAGCGAGCGGAAACCCGCCTGTTTCAGATGCAGCGCGAGCTGCGTGAACAGATATTCCATCGCATACGGCGACGCGCTTTCGACGTGACGCATCACGCCGACGGTCGCCTCGGTATTCATATCGGTCGTCATGAAGGTCACGAATGCGACCGGCTCGCCGTTCTGGCGCACCAGCATCACCGACTGCGCGGCCAGGTATTCGTCATGGAAAGCCGCGACCGAGAAGCTCTTCTCGCGCGCGTCGCGGCTGTCGAGCCAACCGTCGGAAATGCCGCGCAGCATTTCGAGCGAGGCCGGCACATGGGCCTGATCGATCACTTCGACGCTAAAACCGTCGCGCTCGCCGCGCTTGAGCGCATAGCGCAGATGCGCGCGATGCGAGCCCTTCAGCTCGAAGTCGTCGAGCACGACGTGCGCTTCCTCGCCGAGCTTCATCAGCGTGAGGCCAGCGTCGAGATACAGCGGCAGCGCATTCGCGCGCACCTGGTAGAACGCGGCGCGACCGCCATGTGCATGCGCGAGCGCGACGAACTTGCTGATGAGACCCGCCCACTCTTCGCGCGGCCCCACCGGATCGTGCAACGCGGCCCACGTGCGGCCGTATTTCGCGTACATCAGGAACGCCTCGCGCGACTCCGAAAACAGGAAGCTCTTGTCGCCCATCAACGCGAGACCGGCATCGCTGCGTTCCTGCGCGCGCACGATGCGCGCGGCGTCGTGCAGATCTTCGGGCGCCGGCTTCACGAAGCGGCCCGGCGCCGGACGCAGCAATTGCCAGAACGAGAAGGTCGCGGCGAACACGCTCGCGGCGAGCGTCGCGCGCAGCGCGCGCGGCGCGCGCTCGTCGAACGCGAATTGCCACCACAGATCGCCCGTGTACGGCACGTCACGGAAAGCGAACAGCATGACCCACGTCGCGAGCATCAGCACCATCGCGACCGACACGAGCCAGCCGGCCGTGAAACGCTCCGCGAACAGCGACGAATGACGGTTGAAGCGCTTGCGCGTCGCGAGCAGCAGCACGATCAGCATGCCGAGCACACCGGCTTCGACGAACGCGAGACCCTTGGTCAGCGACAGCGCGAGGCTCAGCAACGCGAGTGCGAGCGTCATCCACCATGCCGCGTCGAGCCGCCGCAGCAGGCCGCGCGCGACGAACAGCAGCAGCACGCCGAGCACGCTGCATAGCATCTGCGAGCTTTCGAGCACCCACAGCGGCACCAGGTCGCGCAGCATATGAATGCGCTGCCAGAACGCCGGCGTCGCACTCGAAATGACCAGCATGCCGCCGACCACGAACGTGACGAGGCTCAGAAACAGCGGCGCGAGTTCCGACACGCGCTCCGCCTGCAACATCGACAGACGATTCTTCAGCGCGCGCCCCTCGAAGCCCGCGAGCAGCGCTGCGGAGACGATCAGCGGCACGCCGAAATAGATCGCGCGATAGGCGAGCAGCGCGGCGACCATCTGATGCATCTGCACGCTGCCGCTCAGCGTGAAGACCATCGCCGCTTCGAACACACCAACGCCGCCGGGCGTATGGCCAATCAGGCCGAGCAGCATCGCGGCCGCGTAAACGGTGATGAAGCCGACGAAGCTCACGTTCGCGTGCGGCAGCAATGCCCACAACGCGAGGCCCGCGGCGACCACGTCGAGCACCGCCAGCGCAACCTGCGCGAGCAGATCGCGGCGCGCGGGAATATCGAACGAGAGCCACTCCCAGCGCGTGCGGATCGGCCGGGTTTGCCGACGGCACGCGGCCGCGGCGAGCGCCAGCGCGAGCAGCAGCGCAGCGCCGCTCCAGCGCAGCGCGACTGGCGACACATGCAGCATCGGCGCGAGCTGGCCCGCCATGCAGACCATGCCCAGCGCGGTCATCAACACGAGGGCGAGCGCGAGCGACACGCTCGTAAACACCGTCATGCGGCCGATCTGCGCGGGCGTGATGTTCGCGACGCCGTACACGCGCGCGCGCACCGCTCCGCCTGTCAGCGCGCCGAAACCGGTCGCATTGCCGAGCGCCGAACCGGCCGTCGCGCCGACCCACAGCGCTGCGCGCGGCACGCTCGCGCCGAGATAGCGCAGGCCGACCGCGTCGCGCCCGACCAACGCGACGTAGCTGAGCGCGGTCGCGCCGAGCGCGCCGATCCACTCGCGCGCCGACAGCTGACGCAGTTCGCGGATCACCGAACGGTAATTCACCGCCTCGGACAGATGCTGCAGAACGACCAGCAGCAGCCCGCAAATGACGAGCGCGAGCACGGACGACAGCAGGCCCCGGCTGCCAAGCGCTTTCGATGCACGGCCGAGCAGCGCGGGGAGGCGCTCGAAGCTGTGTTGAAGTCGGTGGAACATGGTCAATGCGGGCCTTGCGAGGAGCGGTCGCGGCGACGGGTCGTCACGCGCGGGGTCGCCTGTGGCGGCGATTACAAAGTGATAACGGCAAAACGTGCAAAAGGTTGACAGCATTAGCAATTTTGCTATCAATTCACTTGCGCGGCGCGCGTCAAAAGAGCGCGATTGTAATGCTTCCTCGTGTGATGCGAGGCATCGGGCCGGCGCAACCGCGGCATCAAGATCCCGGCTGGGCGCGCCGTAATCAGGAGCGGAAGCACGATCTCAGGAAGGGAAACGGCGCTGGCGGACCAGAATTGGCCGGCAGCGAACGTCTATTTTGGGGGACTGATTTCGACGGCGCGCCTGATCAGCACGCTGTCGATATGCGCCAGGCGCATCCGCAAAGCGCCGTCACAAACGCACGGCAGACGAGCTGAACGCGCTCTGCCTGGCGGGGCCAGAAAGCACAATGCCCGCTACTCGAGCGGGCATTGACACGACAGCCGCGGCTTGGGGCCCGCGGACACCCGCCGCGCTTAGTTCGGGCGACGGTACGCTTCGGCGATCACTGCACAGTTTTGCAGATGCAGGTTCAGCGCATGCAGCGCCAGCGCGCGCAGCTTGCCGAAGAACGTGTTGGCAGCGGGGGTGGAACGGACGACATTCGATGCGGTATTCATGGCGACTCCTTATCAGGGTTTATACCTACGCAATAACCCGATTATAGCGATCTCGTGCCGCAGCGCAACAAAACAATATTTTTGGCGACGGCGCGACGCCAACGTCGCGCACCGGATACGGAAGATTCGTAAAGGGGCGGCATCGGTCGTGCAGGTATTAACAATCCGCACCGTACAGGTGCAATAATGACCCCTTTGCCTGCGACGCTTCGCCGCAGGCTCGCCGATATGACCATCGCCCAGACCCGAAAAGCTCTGATTGCGCCTCTTATCGTCGCGTGCGCGATGTTCATGGAAAGCGTCGACGCCAACGTGATTGTCACCGCGCTGCCGGCCATGGCGCGCGATTTCGGGCGCGATCCGGTCACGCTGAAGATCGCGGTGACAAGTTACGTGCTCGGGCTCGGCGTGTTCATCCCGGTATGCGGCTGGCTCGCCGACAAGTTCGGCGCGCGCACGGTATTCCGCACCGCGATCGGCATCTTCGTGACGGGTTCGCTGTTGTGCGCCGCGTCGAACTCGCTGGCCACTTTCACGGTAGCGCGTTTCATCCAGGGCGTCGGCGGCGCGATGATGGTGCCCGTCGGGCGGATCATCATCTTTCGCGTGGTGGAGAAAGCCGACTTCATCCGCGCGATGAATTACCTGAGCGTGCCCGCAATGCTCGGCCCTGCCGCCGGTCCGCTGCTCGGCGGCTTCATCACCACGTATCTGCACTGGCGGCTGATCTTCTTCATCAACGTGCCGATCGGTATTCTCGGCATCTATCTGACCAATCGCTATATCGCCAATACGCGCGAGCCCGACCCCGGCCCGCTCGACTGGATCGGTTTCCTGCTGTCGGCGGCGGGCGCGGTGCTGCTGTTGCTCGGCTTGTCGCTGGTCGGCGGCGAACTGATTTCGAATACGGACGCGTTCGGCATGTGCGCGCTCGGCGCGCTGCTGCTCGCGATCTACGTCGCGTATGCGCAGCGCGTCGCACTGCCGCTTCTGGATTTGCGTTTTCTCAAGGTGCCGACTTTCCAGGCGAGCGTGCTCGGCGGCTCGCTATTTCGCATCGGTCTCGGCGCGTTGCCGTTCCTGCTGCCGCTGCTGCTGCAGGAAGGCCACGGCATGAGCGCGTTCCAATCGGGGCTGATCACCTGCGCGTCCGCGTTCGGCGGCATGTTCATGCGCACGATCGCCTCCACGGTGCTGCGCCGCTTCGGCTTTCGCCAAGTGCTCGTGTTCAACGCCGCGCTATCGGGCATTTCGATCGCCGCGTGCGGGCTGTTTTTCCCGGACACGCCGACGTGGATCATCTGGATCGTCGTGTTGCTCGGCGGCTTCTTCCCCGCGTTGCAGTTCACGAGCCTCAATTCGCTGACCTACGCGGAGATCGCGAGCCGCGACGTCGGCCGCGCGACGAGCCTCGGCAGCGTCGTGCAGCAGATGTCGCTCGGCCTCGGCGTGACGGTCGGCGGCATCGTGCTGCAGATTTCGCGCGCGCTGCATGGGCATCCGAGCATCACCTGGTCGGATTTCTGGCCCGCGTTTCTCGTGGTCGGGCTATGCTCGTTCGCGTCGATTCCGGTCACGCTGCGCCTGCCGCGCGGCGCGGGCGCGGAGATTTCGCGAGGCGGGCGCGGCTGAGCCGGCTACCGTGTCCCCGCGCGAGCGCCCCGCACTTCACGGGTCCGGGCGCTCACGCGCGCTTGCGAATCACGCTCACTTCGCCATTGCGTTCGAGAATCGCGGCGGCCACGTCGTCCATCGAGCGCGAGCCGGTTTTCTGCCGCACGCTTTCCTCGATGTCGGTGCGCGTGACGAGCGCCGCGTGCATTTCGTTCGCGTGGAACTTGCCGTCGCTGAACACCTCGCGCTCGGCGCCGCCCACCAGCAGCTCGAAGCGGCGCGAGCGTATGAACGCCCACGCGAGCACCCGGTGACACACGACGATCGCGAACGACGCGACCACGGTCGCGATAAACGGCGACGCACCGACGATCGCTCGGCTCAGCGTCGCGCCGAGCAGAATCACGACGACCGAATCGAACGGCGAGCGCTGCCCGAATGAACGGCGCCCCGATACACGGATCAGCGCGAGCGCGATCACGAACACGGCGATCGAGCGCATACCCATCTGCAACGGATCGAGCTCCCTGCCCTGGCCGAATAGAACGAAAAACGCGTCCATCATGTTCGTCCTCCCCGCGACGGATTGCCGTGCGAATGTTCTGGTGTACGGATAGTTGCGAGCGAGACGAGCGCGCGACGCATCGCCGTCGCTCAGGCCAGCGCGCCGTCCGTTGCCCATGAGATGAGCGTATCGCCGAAACCGCCGCGCACGCGGGCCACGGTGCGCGCGCTCGTGGTCACGCGCGGCGCGGCGCTCCACGCGATGCGCGCGCCGGTCGCGATCAGGCGATCGACGAGCGCGGCGTCCTCGCTGCACTTGAGCGGCGGAAAGCCGCCCGCGCGCCGATAGGCGTCCGCGGAAACGCCGAGATTCGCGCCGTGCACATGACGATGTCCGTCGGCGTCGACATACGTCTTGCGAAAATATTCGCGCACGCTGTGCGGATGCGCGCTCCAGTCGTCGACGGCGATCGAGCCGCACACCGCGTCGGCGCCGAGCGCCAGTTGCGCGGCCAGCCAACCGGGCGACACGCGGCTGTCCGCATCGGTAAACGCCAGCCAGCGCGCGCCGTGCGCGAGCAGCAGCGACGCGCCGAGCGCCCGCGCGATCCCGACGTTGCGCGCCTTCAGCGTCAGCGTCTGCACGCCGTAAGCGCGCGCGATCGCCCCGCTGAAATCGCTGCACGCGTCGAGCGCGACGACGATCCGCACCTCCTCGCCGGCGAGCGCTTCATGTCGCGACGCTTCGAGCAAGGCCGCCAGGCACCGTGCGAGCAACGCCTCTTCGTTATGCGCCGGAACGATCACGCCGATCATAGAAGCCCCTCGCGCTGCGCGACCGAACGTGCGTCGCGCGACCACACGTCGATCAGCAAGTCGGCTTCGTCATGATGCGCGAGACGCGCGAGACCGCAGCGCGCATCGAATAGCGCGTGCGCATGGTCGGCGGATTCGCGCGCTTCGGCGAACGGCCGGCGCCAATGACAGGCGAGCAGCGTGCCGTCCGCCGTCAGCGACCCGGCGATGCGCGCGGCCAGCGTTTCGAGCTCGGCCGCGTCGAGGTAATACGCGAACTCGCTGATCACGATCAGATCGAACGGCCCGTGCTCCGTCGGCCAGTCGCGCGGCACCCTGCGCTGCTCGATCCGCACGTTCGATGCGCCCGCCACGCGTTCACACGCAAGCTCGACGGCGCGCGCGTGCAGATCGGCGGCGAGCAGCGCGTCGCAGCGCGTCGCGAGCCCGGCCGTCAACTCGCCGTTCGCGCAGCCCGGTTCGAACGCGTTGCGATAGCGCGGCCGCGGCAGCAGCGCGAGCGTCAGCGAACGCTTGCGGCGTTCGTACCAGCCTTCGCGCAAACGCCACGGATCGTCGCTGCGTCGGTAGAGTTCATCGAAGTACGGCACCGTCGAGCTCATCTCAGCGATCCTCCCAAGGCTGGGGGAAAAAAGTCATAGCGTCCACGGCGCGAGTGTTTGCGAAGACGCCCGATGCGATGCCGGCGCGGCAGTCGTGTCAGCGGCCTCGACGAGCCGTTCGCCGAGCGCTGCGAGGTCGCGTTCCGCGTGGCTCTGCCGCAGAAACACCGGCAGGTCGGCGAGCGCCCGCGCGAAGCGCGCGTCGCGGCACAACGGGCCCGCGCCGAGCGCGCGCGTCGCGTGCTCGATCACGGCGCTCGCGGCCTGCTCGACGACCAGACGCGCGCGCAACACGCGCGTCGCTGCATCGGCCGACGGCTGCGCGTCGATCCACGCGGCGGTTTCGCGCAGCAGCGCGGCGGCCGACTGCAAGGCGACATCGGTCGCACCGAGATGAGCCAGCCGATGCGCGTCCGCGTGCCGGGCGCACGCGTCGCGCAGCGTGCGCGCGATTTGCGCGGCCGCGCCGTACCAGCACGCGGCGATACCGGCGCCGCCATGCCAGAAGCCCGCGCGGCGCAGATACGCATGCGGCGCGCCGACGAGCGTCGCCACGGTGTCTTTGAACGTGACATCCGCGCTCGCGGTCGCCTGCATGCCGACGGCCTGCCACTTCGATGTATCGATCGAGATCGAGGTCTGGTCCAGCGCGAGCGCCGCGAGCACGGGCTCGTCGTCGCGCCATGCGGTCACGAGCGCATGGGTGAGCGCCCGCGCGCCGGAGCACCAGGCTTTGGTGCCGGACAGGTGCACCTGCGCGCCCTCGCCGGCAACGTTCTGGATTCCTTCATCGATGGCGCGCACCCGCGCGTGCGGCGCCTCTGCGGCCCACACGCCCCAGCGGCTTGCCGCGGGCGGCAGCGGACCATCGAGCTCGGCGAGAATCGCGAGCGCATCGGTATGGCCTTCGAACAGTTTGACGAGACCGAGGTCGCATGCGGCAACGGCGGCCAGCGCGCGCCAGCGCACCGGCGTCTCGCCATGCCCCGGCAATGGCAAGGTCGGCGCGCGATCGTAGCCGCGCTCGATCAGGTCAGCGAGCAGCGCTCCGAGGGCAGCGGGATCGTTCGCATCGAAACGCGCGTCGCGCAGAAAATCGTCGAGCGAGATAGCTGGCTTGCCGGGCTGCGGCGCGCGGGCGCTCGCGCGTAGTGCGCGGCCACCGTGTTGATTTGAGACCTGCCGTGACTGGGCCTTGAAGCTGGCCGCATGGTCGCGCGTGTCGAGCATCGTGCCTCCCTGCACCGGTTCGATCCACGGCCAGCCGAGCGGCGGCGGACCGGAACGTATGCAGAGTCGCAGCAAACACCGTGCCCCGGCTGGCGGGGCAGCCGCGCAGCGAAAAAGCGGCTACGTCCCGCCGCTTCCGCTCAGACGTCCATCCGCCTTCCCGAGCAACGCGTCAAGGACCGCCATCTCGACCGGCTTCACGAGGTGCGCATGGAAACCCGCGTTGCGAGTTCGATCGAGATCGCTCGCATGGCCGAAACCCGTCATCGCCGCGTACATCGTGCGCAACATCTCGGGCCGCGCGCGCATCGCCGCAAGCGTCGCATAGCCATCCATCTTCGGCATCGCGAGGTCGATCAGCGCGAGATGCGGCGAGAAGCGCGGCGCGATCTGCAGGGCCTGCTCGCCCTCGTAGGCTATACGCACCTCGTGGCCCTTCAGTTCGAGCAGCATCGCTAGGCTGTCGGCCGAATCGCGATTGTCGTCGACGAGGAGAATGCGCAGCGGCTGCACGTGGGGCGCGGCATCGATCGTGCCGCTCTCCGCGGTGTCGGACTGCGCGGAGGCGAGCGGCAGACTCAGCGTGAACGTGCTGCCGAGTCCCAGTCCTTCGCTGCTCGCGACGATGCTGCCGCCATGCATTTCGACGAGCGACTTGCACAGCGTCAGGCCGATCCCAAGGCCGCCCTCGCCGAAACTTTGCCCTTCCTTCTCCTGCGCGAACAGTTCGAAGATCTTGTCGAGCGAGCGCACCGGAATGCCGCAGCCGGGGTCGCGCACTTCGAGCACCGCCATGCGAAAGTCGACACGTCCCTGCATCTCGATCGCGCTGCCGTTCGGCGAAAACTTCGACGCGTTGTGCAGCAGGTTTTGCAGGACCTGCACGAGCCTCGTCATGTCGCCGCGAATCATCACGGGAGCGTCGGGTACATGCGCGACCACGCGCTGCTCGCGCGAGTCGGTGAACGGCCGCGCCGCTTCGATCGCGCGCGCGACGAGCTCGGCGAGATCGACGCGCGCAATACGCAGTTCGACCTTGTCGGACATGATGCGGCCGATATCGAGCAGATCGTCGACGAGTCGCGTCAGGTGGGTGACCTGGCGATCGATCAGATCGCGCGCCCGCGCGACCACCGGGCTCAGATCGGTTTCCATCTGCATCGTGCCGACCGCGTTGCGCACCGGCGCGAGCGGATTGCGCAGTTCGTGCGCGAGCGTCGCGAGAAATTCGCGCATGCGCTCCCCGGAGCGCTCCAGTTCCTCGCGCCGGCGCCGCTCGGTCAAATCGCGCGTGACCTTGGCGAAGCCGCGCAAGCGTCGCGATTCGTCATAGACGGCCGTGATGATCACGTTGGCCCAGAACGTCGAACCGTCCTTGCGCATGCGCCAGCCTTCGTCTTCGACGGCGCCGATCTGGCGCGCGATCGCGAGCTCGCGCGCGGGCTTGCCGGCCGCGGCCTCCTCGGGCACATAGAACTGCGAGAAGTGCCTGCCGACGATTTCGTCGTGCGTATAGCCCTTGATGCGCGCGGCGCCCGAATTCCAGCTGACGACGAAGCCTTGCGGATCGAGCATGAAGATCGCGTAGTCCTTCACGCTATCGACGAGCAGTCGGAAGCGCTCCTCGCTCTGGCGCAGCGCTTCGAGGTATTCGCGCTGCGCGGTCAGGTCGCGCGTGATCTTCGCGAAGCCCGTGACCTCGCCCTTCTCGCTGCGTATCGCGGTGATCACGACATTCGCCCAGAACGTCGTGCCGTCCTTGCGCACGCGCCAGCCTTCATCTTCGAAACGGCCGGTCAGCGCCGCCTGTTCCAGCTCGTAGGTCGGCCAGCCGCGCGCGACGGCTTCCTCGGTATAGAAGCGCGAGAAATGCTGACCGACGATCTCGCTCTGCGCATAACCCTTCAGCTTCTGGGCGCCGGCATTCCAGCTGACGATGTTACCTTTCGCATCGAGCAGAAAGATCGCGTAATCCGAAATCGCCTGCACGAGCGACAAATAATCAACGCCGACGGGCGCCGACGGCGCGACCTCGGCCTGCACTCGAGCGCGCTCGGCGTGGTCGTGGGAAGAAGAAGCATCGAGCTGGGTCATGGCGGACACGTCATTGGAACTTTCGTTTTAAGCAACCCTCGCGCCTGGCCGGCGGCGAAGCCCTCGCGCAAGCGGTTGCGCGGTCCACGGAGGGGCCGTGATGCGTCGCGAAGGGCGCCCGCGCGCCGGCTGACAAGGCGCAAAGCTTATAACGGCGAGCCTCGCGATAGCCAGCGGGGCATGACGGAAAACGTCGCCGCGCCGCGGTTTCGGCTTTCCGTTTTGGCCTTCGTTGGCAAAAACAGGAGTGTCAATTGAAAAAGGTATTCACGACGCGGCGGCCTGCGCGATTGACCACCATGAGGCCAGCAAGAAAGACAAGGGCGCGAGCGCCGCGGCCGCTGCGAGTCGACCCGCTGGACCATACTGCCTGCCGCGAGGAACAAGAGTAGATAACAGCGGGCCGACCGTCGCGTGATGCCAACGGCCGGCCCGGCTCGACATCGCTGAGAATCGGCACGCGTCGCCAATCGAAACTGCTGCCGCGCGGGCGCGCCCGTCAAGCCGCCGCGCCGATCTTTTCCGCGAGCTTCGCGTCGTAGCTCGAATGGACATGCACGCGTTTTTTGTCGGGATACGCGTACGCGTACGCCTTGCGCAGCGCGAGCGACGCCTCGTGAAAGCCCGACAGGATCAGCTTCTGCTTGTTCGGATAGTTCGCGATGTCGCCGACGGCGAAGATGCCCGGCCGCGAGCTTTCGTAGTTCGAGGTATCAACGTCGACGCGCCCGCCATGAATCGTCAGTCCCCATTGCGCGATCGGTCCGAGATCGGCGACGAGTCCATACAGCGCGATCAGATGCTCGGCTTCGAGCTGTGTCTCGCCGTTGACCTGCCGCAGCGTCAGCGAACGCAGCGCGCCGTCTTCCACATCGAGCGCCGCGATCCCGCCGACGACGAAGTCCATCTCGCCAGCGTCGACCGCGCGCCGCATCAGCTCGACGCTCGAATCGGCCGCGCTGAAGCCGGCGCGCCGATGCACGAGGGTCACGCGCCGCGCGACCTTGCGTAGTGCCAGCGCCCAGTCGAGCGCCGAATCGCCGCCGCCCGCGACGACCACGTTTTTGTCGGCGAAATCGGCGAGGCGCGGCACGCTGTAGTGCACGTAGCGCTGTTCCAGCGGCGCGGCCTCGGGGAGCGTGAGCTTTTGCGGGACGAACGCGCCGTTGCCGGCGGCGAGCAGGATCGCCGCGACGTCGAACACGAGGCCGCGCTGCGTGCGCACGGTCCAGCGTCCGTCGTCGCGCTGCTCGACCGTGTCGACGCGCTGTTCCAGATGAATCGGCACATCGAACGGCTTGCACTGCGCGACCAGTCGCTCGACCAGTTCGCGCGCGGTGCACGACGGAATCGCGGGGATATCGTAGATCGGCTTGTCGGGATACAGCTCGATGCATTGGCCGCCGACCCGTCCGAGTATGTCGACGATCTGACAGGTGAGGCCGATCACGCCGGCCTCGAACGCCGCGAACAGAGCCACGGGACCGGCGCCGACGATCAGGACATCGGTGCGGATCGGCGAGGTGGGCACAGCGGACGGATCGGTGGCAACGGTCATGGGGCAGGTCTCCGGATCACGGTGAAAGGCGCAATGGAAGCGTCGATGACCCACCATACCGAATCGGCCCGCACGCGGCAACGATGCCATCGTCGACGGTAAGGGTGCTGGGCGGGCACGCTCAACGCCGGAAAGTGGCTACCTGAAAATACCTGGAATCGGCCATTCTTATGATCCAAACGACGGACTAAGCTAACACCTGTCCGATGCATCGCATCGTCCAACCCGCCAAGGAGCCCATCATGGAACAACGTCTCGACTTCTACAAAGCCAATCCCGCCGCGATCAAATCGCTGCTCGGCGTCGAAGAGCGCATCGGCAAATCGTCGCTCGAAAAATCGCTGACCGAACTGGTGCGGCTGCGCGCGTCGCAGATCAACGGCTGCGCGTATTGCGTCGATATGCATACGGCGGACGCGCGCAAGGGCGGCGAAACCGAGCGGCGTCTCGCGACCGTCGTCGTGTGGCGCGAAACGCCGTTCTTCACGGACCGCGAACGCGCGGCGCTCAAGTGGACCGAAGCGCTCACGCTGGTGTCGCACGATCATGTGCCCGACGCGGTATGGCAGGCGGTGCGGCCGCATTTCAGCAACGAGGAACTGGTCGACCTGACGCTGCTCGTCTCGGCGATCAATGCATGGAACCGCTTCGCGATCTCGTTCCGGAAGATGCCGGCCTGAGCGGCGGCATGACGGCAGCATGAGGCGACGCACTGCCCGCCTCACTCCCCGATCCACGACCCCCGCAGGTCGCTGTCATGCAGCAACTGCAACAGCGTGCCCGCCGGGCGACTCAAGCGCTTCGCCGCCAGCGCGATGAATTCCACCGACGGCAGGGTCGGCAGTCCGGTCGCATTCAACGGCGGCGCGAGGCCGCGCGCGGCCAGATACTGCGGCCGCACGGTGATGCCGAGTCCGCCGCGCGCGGCCGCGATACAGCCGGAATGACTGCTGCTCGTGCAGACAATCTGCCAGCTCGCGCCGGCTTCGGCGAGCGCATCGAGCACGACCGCGCGCGTCACGCTCGGCTCGGCGACCAGAATCAGCGGCAGCGGCTGACTCAGATCGACCAGCGTGCCCGTCCGCGCGAGCCATTCGAGGCGCCCGGTGAAGAGCGGCACGCCGCGCCGGTCACCGAGCCGGCGCTTGCCGACCAGCAGATCGATCGCGCCCGCGTCGAGCAACTCGTAGAGCCTGCCCGTCATGCCGATCGTGATTTCCAGTTCGACGTCGGGATGCGCGTTGCGAAACGCCGCGAGCACGGTGGGGAGCGGGCCGAGCGCGATGTCGTCCGACGAGCCGAGCCGCACGCGCCCCTTCAGACGCGGCGCGCGAAACTGCGATTCCGCGCGCGACAGCGCCTGCAGGATCATGCTCGCATGCGCGAGCATCGCTTCGCCGTCGGGTGTCATCGCGAGCGAATGGGTGTCGCGCACGAACAGGCGCCGGCCCACGCTCTGTTCGAGGCGCCGGATATGTTCGCTGACGCTCGACTGCGTCAGGTCGAGCCGCCGCCCCGCTTCGCTGAAGCTATGGCAAGCCGCGACGGTCGAGAAGGTCTTGAGCCAGATTGGATTGAGCATGCGCGATTGTGGCGCTGCTTATCGGCATTGTCGATAACAGTCAGCGAGCTTAGCGGGGTTCCCGATCGACGAGAATGTCAATAAGATGACGGAATTCCGCCTGGCCCCGCTCTGGCGGCGCTTTGCCGCCGCCGCGCCCGCTGTCGAAAACATGACCAAGGATTCCTCTCAAACCGCCCTACTATGGATCGTCGCCGCCGGCTTCTTCATGCAGTCGCTCGACACGACGATCGTCAACACCGCGCTGCCGTCGATCGCGAACAGCCTGCGCGTCGCGCCGCTCGCGATGCAACCGGTCGTCGTCGCCTACACGCTGACGATGGCGATGCTGACGCCCGCCTCCGGCTGGCTTGCCGACCGCTTCGGCACCCGCCGCGTCTATTTCGCCGCCATTCTCGTGTTCGTGCTCGGCTCGATCTGCTGCTCGAGCGCGCACACGCTCGGCCAGCTCGTGATGGCGCGCGTGCTGCAAGGCCTCGGCGGCTCGATGCTGCTGCCGATCGGACGCCTCGCGGTGCTGCGCAGCGTGTCGGGCGAGCAATACGTGTCGGCGCTCGCGTTCATATCGATCGCGGGGCAGCTCGGCCCGATCGCCGGGCCAACGCTCGGCGGCTGGTTCGTGCAGGCGATCACGTGGCACTGGATCTTTCTGATCAACGTGCCGATCGGCGCGCTCGGTCTGTACGCGGTGCACCGCTTTCTGCCGTCGCATGACGAGACTCAGGCGCCGCCGTTCGATGTGATCGGCTGCGCCCTGCTGTCGTTGTGCATGATCGCGTTTTCGCTCGCGATCGACGCGCCGGTCCCTTCGCATCGCGCGGCGTGGTCGGCGGGGCTGTTCGCGTTGGCCGTCGCCAGCGCGCTCGCCTATATTCCGTACGCCAGAAACCGCCGCGATCCGCTGTTCAAGCTGTCGCTGTTCGGCGAGCCGAACTTCAGCGTCGGCCTGATCGGCAACCTCGTATGCCGGGTCGGTTCGAGCGCGGTGCCGTTCCTCGTGCCGCTGCTGCTGCAATTGCAGCTCGGCTACTCGCCGCTGCACTCGGGTCTGATGATGCTGCCCGCGGCACTCGCCGGCACGCTCGCGAAACGCTGGATCGCGCCGCTCGTGCGCCGCTACGGCTACGACACGTTCCTGCTCGTCAACACGGTCATCGTCGGCGCGGCGATCGTCGCGTTCTCGCTGATTTCGCTCGGCACACCGCTCGTGATCGAAATCGCGATCCTCGCGGTGTTCGGCGCGGCCAACTCGATGCAGTTCGCGGCGATGAACAGTGTCACGCTGAAGGACCTGTCGCACGAAGACGCTGGCATGGGCAATAGCCTGTTCTCGATGGTGCAGATGCTCGCGATCGGGCTTGGCGTGTCGATCGGCGGAGGGCTCGTCAATCTGTTCGCGGCGCAATGGTCGGCGGCGCTCGGCTTCCGGCTCGCATTCGTGTGCGTCGGCGCGATCACGCTCGTGTCCGCGTGGATCTTCCGCCACCTCGACGACCCGTCGGGCACGCGCGTGATTCGCGGCCAGGCTGCGCCGAGCGTGGGGCGTTGAGACGCGACGCGTTTCATCGTGTGCCGGCGCATGCATTCGAATGGTCTTCGCGTTAGCATGTCGAGCATCCATGGCTACCAGGCAGGGAGCCCCGATGCCATTCGATGAGCGCGTGCTGAACGGCATGGGCGTCCTGACTGCGATCGTCGATTGCGGCAGTTTCGCGGCCGCCGGTGAAGCGCTCGACATGTCGCAATCGGGCGTAAGCCGTTCGGTCGCCCGGCTCGAAGCACGCCTCGGCATTCGTCTGTTCGACCGCACCACGCGCTCGGTCACGCTGACCGACGAAGGCCGGCGATTCTACGAGCAGATCGTGCCGTTGCTCGGCGGACTCGAGGAAGCGGCCGCCTCCGCCGCGCAGGGCGCGACCGCGGTGCGCGGGCGTCTGCGCGTCAATATGGACCCATTCTTTTCGCGGCTCGTGCTCGGGCCGCGCCTCGGCGGTTTCATCGACAAACATCCGGACCTGCAACTCGAACTCGTCACGCGCGACCAGTTGGGCGACATGGTCGGGGACGGCTTCGATGTCGCGATCCGCTTCGGCGACCCGCCGGTGTCGACGCTCGTCGCCCGCAAGCTGCTCGATACGCGCATCCTGACCGTCGCGGCGCCGTCGTATCTGAAGAAGCATGGCAAGCCGGCGAATCCGGGCGAGCTCGAAGACGGCCGGCATATCTGCATCAAGTTTCGCGATCCGCTCACAGGTTATCCGTTCAGCTGGGAATTCCATCGCGGCCGCAAGCAGCTCGCGCTGACGCCGCAGGGACGGCTGACCGTCAACGACGTCGGCACGCTGCATAGCGTATGCATCGCGGGCCAGGGCATCGCGCAGATTCTCGCGCTCGGCGCGGAGTCGCTGCTCGCGAGCGGCAAGCTGATCGAGCTCTTTCCGGATTGGGGCGACGAGGTGTACCCGCTGTACGCGCTGTATCCGTCGCGGCACCATCCGCCGGCCAAGGTGCGCGTGTTTCTCGACTTCATCATGTCGCTGACGGGCGGCAGGCCGCGCCACGCGGCTGCCTGAGCGCGGAACTTCTGTTTGCTCCCGCCCGGGTCCGCGTCTTGCTGCCGGAGGCTTGTCTTCCCTCCAGGAGAGCAGCGATGAGCAAGACGACGGAAAAATCCCAAGGCGAAGCAAAAAGCGCGGCCGAGAACGAATCGAAAAGCGAGGCCAGCGCCCAGACCGAGGATTTTGCGCATCCGCACCGCGCCGTGCATAGCGACAACGCGAAGAGCAAGATGCCCGAGCGCCACGACGAAGGTCACAAGCAGTCTCCGGCGGACCGTCCCGGCAAAAAGCCCGGCGAGGGCGAACCGTCAGTCGGTTGAAAAAATAGAACCCTATATCAGAGCGGCCCTGGCTGCGTCGTGGACCCGGGCCGCATCACTTTTCCCTTCCAGAACCTTTCTGTAAGCAAACATTTCTTCCTCATTTTTACCGAATATTTTTTTGACGCCTTGGACTATTTTTGCTGCTTGCAGCAAGGTGTGCGCCCTGCGACCCGGCTGCCGCTTTCCGCCGGTTTATGCCGCTTCCGATCGATAAAAGGCGTCATCATGTCCAACGCGTCAAGTTCTCCCCTCGCCCGTGCGGCCGTCGCCCAAGTGTCCATCTGCGTGCCCACCTGCAATCGTCCCGACCTGCTGATCGAATGCATCGACTCGTGCCTCGCGCAAACCTATCCGCATGTCGAAATCGTGATTGGCGACGATTCGACGGACGCGCGCTCGCGGCAACTGGTCTTGCAGCGTTACCGCGACGAGCCGCGCGTGCGCTACGAGAAGCACGAGCCGCCGCTTGGCCAGGCGCGCAATGTGTCGAGCCTGTTCGAGCGGGCGCGCGGCGACAAGATCCTGCTGATCCACGACGACGATCTGCTGACGAGCGACGCCGTCGACAAACTTGTGTCGTTATGGGAGCGCTATCCGCGGCTCGATGCGGCATTCGGTGCGCAATACGAAGCGGATCACGACGGTGCGATCGATCTCGCCGCGAGCGCGCGCCTGAACGAGGCGTTCCGGCGCACTCAGGCCAGCGAGGGTCTCCAGCCGCTCGCGGGCCGCACGGGCCTGATCCAGATGTTTCCGAACAATGGCTGGATGGCCGACGCGCGGCTCGTCAAGCGGGTCGGCTACGACGCGCGGTATGACGTCTGCTGCGACTACGTGTTCGGCACCGAGCTATGCCTGGCCGCGCGCGAGGTGTTTTATCTGCACGACTACGTGTCGGTGTATCGGAAGACCGCGACGTCGGTCTCGCACGGCACGCGCGGCACGAGCATGGCCGCAACGTCGAGCGCCTATGCGTTCGTGAAGTCGCTGCGTCTGCCGGCGCCGCTCGAACCGTCGCGGCGGCAGGCGCTGCGGCGGCTAGTACCGATCGTGGTGTCGATTCACGCGAGAAACGGCGAGGCGCGCGCGGGCTGGCGGATCGCGCGCGCGCATCTGTTCGCCTACAACTACGGCTTTAGCGCGCGGCTCTACTACCATCTGCTGATGCTGGCGCGCGCGGCCTGGCGTGGCCGTCTGCCGATGCCGCGCGCGGCGGCCGATGCTGTCGGCGGCGTAGCGGCGACGCCGTCGATGGCGACGGTCGCGGCCGTTGGCGCGGCCACGGTGAATGAGGCCGCGAGGGTCGATGAGTTCGTCGACAACGGGTCGAAGCCGGTATGAACTGCGACCGGTGCGAGCGCGTGCAAGGCGATTTTCTGCCAAGCATTCCCTGCTAGGCAAACGCGTATTCGTTGCTTGGTCCCGCCCGCGCCGCTGATTACGATGGGTACGACCCGTCTTCGCAGCAGAGGTGTTTCGCCATGTCAGACAATGCGTGTTTCAAGCCGCGCGTGATCGAACCGGTCGTCGATGACCAACCCGAAGGACTAAGCCTCGCGGTCGAGTTATGGTTCGCGCAACCGATCGACGGCATCGCGGGCCGCGCGGTGCGGATTCATCTGCGCAGCTGCGCGAGGATGGAACAGGCCGAGAGCTTGCGCGACCTGCTGTGTGCGTGGCGGACACGGATCGTCGTCAGTTCAGCGAAGCGCGCTGCTGCTCGCTTGCGGATTGACGCGCAAACGTCGATGCCATGACAAACAGCGGCCCGGTTGCCCTGGACCGCCGCTTGAACGCTGCCATCGCGGCACGACGTTTCGCCGTGCCCGACTAGCGGTTCACGGCTCGTGCCGCAGATACCCTTCCGACGACGGATCGCGCATGCGCAGCGACACGATACCCGCGAGTGCACACAGCGCCGTCACGTACCAGAAGAACATCGTCTCGACACCGGCGGACTTCAGCCACAGCGCGACATATTCCGCCGAGCCGCCGAAGATCGCATTGGCGACCGCATACGACAGCCCTACGCCAAGCGCACGCACTTGCGGAGGAAACATTTCCGCCTTGATCAGGCCGCTGATGGACGTATAGAAGCTGACGATCGCGAGCGCGACGACGACCAACGCGAAGGCCGCGTACGGGCTCGTCACGTCTTTCAGCGCATGCAGCAGCGGCACCGTGCCGAGGGTCGCGAACAGGCCGAAACACAGCATCGAGCGGCGCCGCCCGATGCGGTCCGACAACGCGCCGAACGCCGGCTGCATCAACATGTAGACGAACAACGCGGCGGTCATCACCGAGCTCGCGGTCTTCGCGTGCATGCCGGCCGTGTTGACCAGGTACTTTTGCATGTAGGTGGTGAACGTATAGAAGATCAGCGATCCGCCGGCCGTGAAGCCGAGCACTGTCATGAACGCGGTCTTGTGCTCCCACAGCCCGCGCAGCGTGCCCGCTTCCTTGCGCTGGCGCGTCGCCGCGGTGGTGGTTTCATCAAGGGATTTACGCAGATAGAGCGCGATCAACGCGGCGATAGCGCCAATCACGAACGGCACACGCCAGCCCCACGCCTTCAGCTCTTCGGTCGTCAGCGTCTGTTGCAGGGTCACGAGCACGAGCAGCGCGCACAGTTGGCCGCCGATCAGCGTGACATACTGGAACGACGCGAAGAAGCCGCGCCGGCCCTTCAACGCGACTTCGCTCATATAGGTCGCGCTGGTGCCGTATTCGCCGCCCACCGACAGGCCCTGGAACAGCCGCGCGATCAGCAGCAGCGCAGGCGCGAGCGCGCCGATCTGCGCGTACGTGGGCAGCATCGCGATCACGAGCGAGCCGCCGCACATCATGAATACCGACACCATCATCGCGGTGCGGCGACCACGTTTGTCGGCGAGCCGCCCGAAGAACCAGCCGCCAATCGGCCGCATCAGAAAGCCCGCGGCGAACACGCCGGCCGTGTTCAGCAACTGCGTGGTCGTGTTGCCGCTCGGGAAGAACGACGGCGCGAAGTAAAGCGCCGTGAACGAATACACATAGAAGTCGAACCACTCGACGAGATTGCCCGATGAAGCGCCGACGATTGCAAAAATGCGGCGCCGCGTGTCGTGCGCCGAGGCCACGACGTATTGTTCTGTTTGGTCGTTCATGCTGGTGTCTTTCCTTATTTAAACGAGGAGGACGGTCGTGGCGCCGCCTTGATGTCGCGCGCCCAGCCTGAGCGGCCGTCGCGGGTGCGCGAATTTTACATAAATGAAAGCACAGGAAGGTTTTTTGTCAGCGTGGCCTGATGAAAGCCCTGGGTCGGCCGGATTTGCGTACCAACAGAACGAAGCCCCTGCCAGTTGGGGACTGGCAGGGGCTTGACGGGCGACACGGACCGCTCAGGCGGGAGTCAGGCGGCGCTCATATTCTCACGGACGGCGGCATATACCGGCAGTCGTAGCGTTTTCTGACGGTACCGTTTTCGTCGACGCTCTCGAGGTACACGTCGAACTGCCACAAGCGCGCCATGTGCTTGAGCACCTCCTCGCTATCCGACGACAGGTGCCGGTTGTCGCTCATGAAATGCCGCAACGTCAGGCTGCGATCGCCGCGTGTATTGACGGCCCACACCTGAATGTTCGGCTCGCGGTGATGCATGTCGTACTGCCGCGACAACGCCTGCCGCACGTACTGGTAGCCGCTATCGTCGTGAATCGCCGACACTTCGAGCGCGTCGCGCATGTCGTCGTCGAGCACCGAGAACAGGCGCATTTCGCGGATCAGATGCGGCGACAGATACTGCGCGATGAAGCTCTCGTCCTTGAAGTTGCGCATCGCGTAGTGCATCGCGGGCAGCCACGGACTGCCGGCCAGATCCGGAAACCACTTGCGGTCTTCGTCGGTCGGCGCTTCGCAGATGCGCCGGATATCGCTCATCATCGAAAAGCCCAGCGCATACGGATTGATGCCGCTGTAATACGGCTTCGTGACAGGCGGCTGATAGACGACGTTGCTGTGTGAATGGAGAAACTCCATCATGAAGCCGTCTTCGAGGTTGCCCTGGTTGTACATCGTATTGAGCAGCGTGTAGTGCCAGAACGTCGCCCAGCCTTCGTTCATCACCTGCGTCTGCCGCTGCGGATAGAAGTACTGTCCGATCTTGCGCACGATCCGGATCACCTCGCGCTCCCACGCTTCGAGCAGCGGCGCGTTTTTCTCCGCGAAATACAGCAGGTTTTCCTGCGGTTCGGGCGGATAGCGCCCCTCGACCTCTTCGGGCAGCGGCGTATGGCGCGTGGGCAACGTGCGCCACAACTCGTTGACCTGCGACTGCAGATACGCCTCACGTTCGCGACGCGCGGCGAACTCTTTCTGGAGCGACAGCTTCTGCGGCCGCTTGTAGCGGTCCACGCCGTAATTCATCAGCGCGTGGCACGAGTCGAGCAATTCCTCGACGCGATCGAGCCCATAGCGCTCCTCGCATTCCGCGATGTAGTTCTTTGCGTAGACGAGGTAGTCGATGATCGCGTGCGCGTCCGTCCACAAGCGGAACAGATAGTTGCCCTTGAAGAACGAGTTGTGACCGTAGGCCGCATGCGCGATGACGAGCGCCTGCATCGTCATCGTGTTCTCTTCCATCAGATACGCGATGCAGGGGTTCGAATTGATGACGATCTCGTACGCGAGCCCCATCTGCCCGCGACGATAGCTTTTTTCGGTGGAAAGGAAATGTTTGCCGAACGACCAGTGACGGTAGTTCACCGGCATGCCGACGGACGCATAGGCATCCATCATCTGTTCGGCGCTGATGAGTTCGAGCTGGATCGGATACACGTCGAGCTCGTATTGCTCCGCAACACGGGCAATATGCGAGTCGTACTCTTCGATCAATTCGAAGGTCCAGTCGGACGGGCACGGCAGAGGCCGTCTATCGGCTACGTTCATACGGACTTCCCTTTGCCCTTCGATGGGCGTTCCGGTGCGTCCCGTGCTGCAGATCGCGGACTGCTCCGGCGCGAGCGGCTCCGTGCTGGCCACTCCTGCCTCGGCATGCCCCGACTGTCGCTGCGGCACGCCTTTGTTGCGCTGCGGCGCGGTCATACGACGGTCACCCCTTGTCGTACGAATCGCCGCGCGCTTCGTCGTTCAGGCGCTTCGTGCGCCACCAGTAACCCATCAAGAAGTCGCCGCCTGCTTCTCGAACAGCTCGCGAAACACCGGATAAATATCGGCCGCGGTTTCGACCTTCTTCATCGCCATGTGCGGTTGCGATAGCGCCAGTTGCGCGTATTCGAGCCACAGATTCTGCTCTTCGGGCGTCACCTGAATATACGCAAAATACCGCACCTTCTCCAGGATGTCATCCGAGAGTATTTTGCGGCACTTCGGCGAGTCGTCGGTCCAGTTGTCGCCGTCGGAAGCCTGCGCCCCGTAAATGTTCCATTCAGTTGGCGAGTAGCGTTCGTCCATCACCTTGCGCATCAGTTCGAGCGCGCTCGACACCACGGTGCCGCCGCTTTCGGTCGAGTGGAAGAACGTGTCTTCGTCGACTTCCTCGGCGCGCGTGTGGTGGCGAATGAACACCACTTCGATGCGCTCGTAGTTACGCTTCAGGAACAGGTACAGCAGGATGAAGAAGCGCTTCGCAAGATCCTTGCGCTGCTCGTCCATCGAACCGGACACGTCCATCAAGCAGAACATCACCGCCTGGCTCGACGGCGTGGGCTGCTTCACGCGATTCACGTAGCGCAGATCGAACGGATCGATGAACGGAATCCGCCAGATGCGTCCTTTCAGATGGTGGATGTCGTCTTCGAGCAGCTTGATCTCTTCGCGGCGATCGGCGGGATCGGCCTTCAATTCTTCCAGCTGCCGCTCCATTTCGTGCAGCTGGTTGACGAGCGGCGCGCCGAGCGCGATGCGCCGGCCGAGCGCGCTGCGCAGCGAACGCACGACGTCGATGTTATTCGGCGTGCCCTCCGCGGCCCAGCCCGCGCGGACGCTTTTCCACGTCGGCACGGCCATCAGATGGGTTTTGACGAGACGCGGCAGTTCGAGGTCGTCGAAGAAATACTGCATGAACTCTTCGCGGCTCAGCTCGAACACGAAGTCGTCCTGACCCTCGCCCTCGTTGCTGGCCTGACTGCCTCCGCCGCCACCACCGCCGCCTTGCGGGCGCTGGATCTTGTCGCCGCGGATGTAGTCCGAGTTGCCGGGATGCACCATCTCGCGCCGGCCGCCCGGTCCATGACGGAACGACGGCTCCGCGATGTCCTTGCGCGGAATGGTGATGCTCTGGGTGTTCTGGATGTCCTTGATGCTCCGATCGCGCACCGCCTCCGAAACGGCACGACGAATATAGTTTTTGACGCGGCGCAAAAAGCGCTCGCGGTTCGCAATACTCTTGTTCTTGCCTGCCAATCTGCGGTCGATGATTTGATGAAGCACGCCCGGTCTCCCATCCATGCAACCGCGATTCCCTGCGGCCGCACTAATATTTCGGGTGCGCGAGACGCCCGCCGCGCAGTGCAATGCTATGCGGCTTGCGCCTCGCCGGTTGCCCGTACGGTCGAACCGTACGGGCGGCACACCATGTGTATCATGCGCGTATCATGACGACTTGCGCACGCGCAGATACCAGTCGCACAGCAAGCGCACCTGCTTCGGCGTATAGCCCTTCGCCACCATGCGATTGACGAAGTCTTCATGCTTGCGCTGCTCTTCGGCCGAGCCTTTCGCGTTGAACGAGATTACCGGCAACAGTTCTTCCGTGTTCGAGAACATCTTCTTTTCGATCACGACGCGCAGCTTCTCGTAGCTGATCCACGCGGGGTTCTTGCCCGCATTCGCAGCCCGCGCACGCAGCACGAAATTCACGATCTCGTTGCGGAAGTCTTTCGGATTGCTGATGCCCGCGGGCTTCTCGATCTTTTCCAGCTCGGCGTTCAACGCGGCACGGTCGAAGCTCTCGCCGGTGTCGTGGTCGCGGAACTCCTGATCCTGGATCCAGAAGTCCGCATACGTGACATAGCGGTCGAAGATGTTCTGACCGTACTCGGAGTACGACTCCAGATACGCGGTCTGAATCTCCTTGCCGATGAACTCCGCATAGCGCGACGCGAGCACGTCCTTGATGAAGGACAGATACTTCTGCTCGGTTTCCGGCGGGAACTGCTCGCGTTCGATCTGCTGTTCGAGCACGTACATCAGATGCACCGGATTGGCCGCGACCTCGGTCGAGTCGAAGTTGAACACGCGCGACAGAATCTTGAACGCGAAGCGGGTCGACACGCCGGTCATGCCTTCGTCGACGCCCCCGAAGTCGCGATACTCCTGATACGACTTCGCCTTCGGGTCCGTGTCCTTCAGATTCTCGCCGTCGTAGACCTGCATCTTCGAGAACAGGCTCGAATTCTCCGGCTCGTGCAAACGCGTGAGCACGGACAACTGCCCCATCATCTTCAGCGTGCCCGGCGCGCAGACCGCGTTGGCCAGCGACGAGTTGCGCAGCAGCTTCTCGTAAATCTTGACCTCTTCGCTATAGCGCAGGCAGTACGGCACCTTGACGACGAAGATCCGGTCGAGCAGTGCCTCGTTGTTACGGTTGTTGCGGAATGCCTTCCATTCCGATTCGTTCGAGTGAGCGAGGATGATGCCGTCGAACGGAATCGCGCCGAAGCCTTCCGTGCCCTTGAAGTTGCCTTCCTGGGTCGCGGTGAGCAGCGGGTGCAACACCTTGATCGGCGCCTTGAACATTTCGACGAACTCGAGCAGGCCCTGATTGGCGAGGCACAGGCCGCCCGAATAGCTGTACGCGTCGGCATCGTCCTGCGCGTACTGTTCGAGCTTGCGGATGTCGACCTTGCCGACCAGCGACGAAATGTCCTGATTGTTCTCGTCGCCCGGTTCGGTCTTCGAGATAGCGATCTGGCGAAGGATCGACGGATAGCGGCGCACCACGCGGAACTTGCGGATGTCGCCGTTGTACTCGTGCAGGCGCTTGACCGCCCACGGACTCAGAATGCCTCGCAGGTAGCGACGAGGAATGCCATATTGCTCTTCGAGGATCGGACCGTCTTCCTCGTAGTCGAACAGACCGAGGGGCGATTCATTGACGGGCGAGCCCTTGATCGCATAGAAGGGCACGCGTTCCATCAATTGCTTCAGACGTTCCGCGATCGACGACTTGCCGCCGCCGACCGGTCCTAACAGATACAGGATCTGCTTCTTTTCTTCGAGCCCCTGGGCCGAATGCCGGAAGTAGGCGACCACCTGCTCGATCACCTCTTCCATTCCGTAGAACTCACGGAATGCGGGGTATACCTTGATGACCTTGTTCGCGAAGATTCGCGATAAACGCGGATCGTTGCGCGTGTCGATCTGTTCCGGTTCTCCGATTGCCGTCAACATGCGTTCGCCGGCGGTGGCGTACGCGGCGGGATTGTCTTTGCAGAGCGCGAGATACTCCTCGAGCGAGAGTTCGTCCTCCCGTGTTTTCTCGAAGCGGGTCGCGAAACTGCTGTAGATATCCATGCTACCTCCTCGCCAAAGTCTGGAGCGATGTCGTGCGCGGCGCGCTATTCGGAAACGACATCGCTCGAATTCATCCTAAACCCTTTTAAATTTTTTTTCACGGACTACGTTGCGAAAATCGCGCCGTAACCGCCACTGCTACAATCCTCACTTGGAAACAGAGATTCGACCATCTACAATTTTTTTACTCACGCGGCAACCAGTCACATCATCTGCCGCTCCGCTGTATCGCTACTTTCTTCAGCACCGCATCGCTATTCAGTGCTCCTGCACGACTTCGCCGGACCGCTGCATCGCGTCATGTCACCGCGTTGCTATTGCACATCCCGTACCCGCACCGTCGACCCTCCACCAAAATGCGGCTGTCTGCGCACGCACACTTGGTCACAAAAAGCATGCACGTGACGAGCTCGCGGCGGTCTCATAGGTGTGGAAGCGGCAAAGTTGCAACAAATGCATTCGAACAGGTTAACGATCAAAGACTGCCACCGTTTCAAATTCGCCAAAATAAAAACGGCTGCGCGCGGGCAGCCGTTTGGAATCAAGCGTTGTAATTTGCGGTTACAAGCGCCGCAGCATCGATCAGGTCAGTTCAATTTCCACTTCACCCAATCCGTCGATTTGACCACGCACGATGCCTGGCTCGTCGATCTTGTGCGCGCCGACGTATGACCCGGTGGTCAAGGTCCAGTTGCGCTCGATCGTGATGCCCATCGCCGCGCAATGGTTGACGAACCACACGAGCAGTTCGCGCGGATCGCCTGCCGGATTGCCGGTCACTTCCGGTATCAGCGAGCGGCCGTTGAAACTCAGCTCCAGTTCCGGCGACACGAAGTCGAAGCCGCGCGCGAGGCTCGCATAGACGGCCGGATGGCCGGTGATCAGCGCGCCGTTGTTCTGCGCGTCGGCCAACTGCGCGAGCGGCGCGACGTTCGGCCATTCGGCGAAGCGGCTGTCGACGATCTCGATGGCCGGCAGCACGGCGCCGACCTTCGACAGTACTTCGTCGCGCGCATACGCCTGAGCGCGCGGCTCGATCGTCACGTCGAAGCGGAACGCGATCTCGAGCTCCACCAGCACGCGAAAGAATCCGTCATGCGCGAGCGTCGCTGGCGACGGCATCACTAGCGAGGCCGGAATCGGTGCGCCCGACGCGGCGCCGCCCGGCGACTTCGCGCCGATCTTCCACGCGCCGGTCGACTCGCCGAGGCCCACGATCACCGCCTGCTGGATCGCGTAGGCGGTCGCCGCGTCGGGCGGCAGGCTGTCGGGTGCGGGCGCGTCGATCGGCCGGCGCTGCCGGCGTGCCTCGACGAGGCGTTGCGCAAGATCGTATCGCGTCATGTCGGTTCTTTGTGGCTGGCGCATGGCAGGGTTCGCAGGACGTAGCAATATGTGGGAACCACCTGTTGAGGTGCGGGCAGCCGCGCGCCGCGCAAACGGATCGGGGCCGTGCCCGTCAATGTACCGGATCGCGGCACGCGCCGGTGAAAGGCGGCGGCGCGCAAACGTTAATTCTTGCGGGAGCTGAAAAAAAACCGCGCATGGGGGTCCAGGCGCGGTTTTTCGCGAAGCGATCGTCGCGGGTGCGACGCGGATACCGGACAGCTAGCGAACGGAAACGGGAACGGCTGTTGCGCCGAACGGCGCGTCTCGACTGACCTGACGCACGACGGCGCCGCCGCCCGTGTACATCTGATCCGAGCCAGCTCAGAAGGTCTCCCAATCCTGATCGCTGCCGGCCGTCGCCGCGGACCTGGCGGGCGCGCGCGTGGGCGTGGACGCGGCCGCTAACTGCGGCGCGACAGCGGCCGCGGCCGGGATCGATGCCTTCGCCGGCAACGCCGCCTGCGCGGTAACCGGCGTGAGCTTGCGTGCGCGTGTCGCGACCGGCCTCGTGGACACCGGGCGCTTCGGCGCCGCAAGCGCCGACGCCGCTTCGTGACCGCCACGGCCGCTGTCGTCGACCTGGAACACCGCGACCGCGCTGCGCAGCCGCGCCGCCTGCTCCTCGAGCGACGACGCGGCGGCGGCCGCTTCCTCGACGAGCGCCGCATTCTGCTGCGTGACCTCGTCCATCTGCGTGACCGCGCGCGCGACCTGGTCGATGCCGCCGCTCTGCTCCTCCGACGCCGCCGCGATCTCGCCCATGATGTCGGTCACGCGCTGCACCGCGCCGATGATTTCGCTCATCGTGCGGCCGGCCTCGTCGACGAGCGCCGAGCCCGACTGCACGCGCTCGACCGACGTATCGATCAGCTCCTTGATCTCCTTGGCCGCCGCCGACGAACGCTGCGCGAGGCTGCGCACTTCGCCCGCGACGACCGCGAAGCCACGCCCCTCCTCGCCGGCGCGCGCCGCCTCGACGGCTGCGTTCAACGCGAGGATGTTGGTCTGGAAGGCAATGCCTTCGATGATCGAGATGATGTCGGCGATCTTCGCCGAGCTCTGGTTGATGTCGCCCATCGTGCCGACCACCTGGCCGACCACCGCGCTACCCTTGTTAGCAATCTCGGACGCGTTGGCCGCGAGCGCGCTCGCCTGGCGCGCGTTGTCGGCATTCTGCCGCACGGTGCCGGTCAACTGCTCCATGCTCGAGGCGGTTTCCTGCAGCGCTGACGCCTGCTCCTCGGTCCGCGACGACAGGTCGATGTTGCCCGCCGCGATCTGGCGCGTCGCGGTCGCGATCGACTCGCTACCGCCGCGCACGCTGCGCACCGTTTCGGTGAGGCTGCGCTGCATTCTGGCGATTCCTTCGAGCAGTTGCCCCATTTCGTCGCGCGATGTCGCGATCACCGGACGACGCAGATCGCCGGCCGCGATCGCATCGAAGTGGCCGAGCGCTTCGTCGAGCGGACGCGCGATCGAGCGGCTCAGCGTCAGATACGACAGCGCCGCCGCCAGCACGCCGATCACCAGCGCGCCGATGCTGACCACGCGGAACGTCTGGAAACTGTTCTGCGCGGAGTCGTAGCCCTGCCTGGCCGAGTCGAACTGGTATTTGCGCAGCACGTCGTCGGCACCGACGAGGTCGTTGAAGACGACCTGCAGATTCTTCGCGTCCTCGACCAGCTTGCCCTGATCGTTCGCCGTGATCGTCGCCGCGAACGTTTCGAGTTGCTGATGCAGCGCGTTGCGCTTCGCGGCGACGTCCTGCGCAAGCCGGTCTTCGTCCGCGTTGCGTGGCAGATCGAGATATTTTTTCCACCACATGTCGGACGAGCCCCCGAGCATGCGCCCGCGCTCGATGGTGGTGGCCGCTTCCGGTGTGCCGACCAGGAACGCGGCGCGGTCGAGCGCGAGTCGTTCGCGCGCCGCGTAGATTTCCGCGTTGCCGATGTTCACCGCGCTCGGCATCGCGTTGGTGAACGTGTCCTCAAAGGCGTCGTTCGAACGGCTCATGCCGAACAGACCGAAAACGCCGATCGCAACCAGCAACGCGGCGAGGAACGCCATCGTGAGGCCAATTCGCGCCTTGATCGTGATGCCTTTATTCAACATGCTTGGTCCTGTGTGCTGTACTCAATGAGAGGCTGCTGCCTACGCAGCGTGGGAACGGCGTGTGTTGGGTCCGGCGCTTTTTTGAAAGAGCGCTCTAATTTCCGTTTACGGCAGCGCACTCATAGACTTGAAGCATTTAAAAGGTATGAACAAAGACGTTGTTGGACGTTGAAAGCAAGTTGACTGGAAACGAGTGTGTTCGCGGCCCGCAGGGGAAACGCGGCGATATTCGTCAAAGCACGATCTTTGACGTTTTGGCGGCGGGAATGGGTGGAGATGCGAGCCGTTCGGAGTCGCCCGAAGCGGTGGCAGGACAGTTCGATCAGGCAACGTGCGAGGTGCCAATGCCGCCGCGGCATCACTCCAATGCGTCGACCTCGGAGCGCGTCGGAATCGATGGCTGCGCGCCCGCGCGCGTCACCGATAGCGCGGCAGCGCGCTGCGCGAAGCGGATCGCCGCATCGACGCTCGCGCCCTGCGCGAGCTGCGCCGCGAAGCCGCCGATGAAGGTGTCGCCGGCCGCGGTCGTGTCGACCGCCTCGACGCGCGGCGCGTCGTACAGCGTCGCGCCCGCGCCTTCGAGCGATGCATGCAAGCCGCGCGCACCAAGCGTGACCAGCACGTTGCGCGCGCCGGCCGCGCGCAACGCGGCGGCGGCCCGTGCGGCGTCCTCGGGCGAATCGACGGGGAGACCGCTCAGCGCGGCGGCTTCGAGTTCGTTCGGAATCAGGTAGTCGATCAGCGGCAGCCAGTCGGCCGGCAACGGGCCGGTGGCGGGCGCCGGATTCAGGATCACGGTCTTGCCGAGCCGCCGCGCCGCCGCCAGCGCCGCGCGCACCGCTTCGGGCGGGGTTTCGAGCTGACAGATCACGACGTCGGCGGCGGCGAGCGTCGCTTCGTGTCGCGCGACGGTGGCCGGCGTGACCTCGCCGTTGCTGCCCGCGACGATCACGATCGTGTTCTGGCTCGCATCGTCGACGACGATCAGCGCAACACCGCTCGGCTCCCTGCCGGTTTCGAGCGCGGCGCAGTCGATGCGCTCCGCTTCGAGGCCCGCGCGCAACTGCGCGCCATTCGCATCGGCACCGACGCAGCCGAGCATCGACACCTGCGCGCCGAGCCGCGCGGCAGCGACCGCCTGGTTGCCGCCCTTGCCGCCCGCGACCTGCGCGAAGCCGCGGCCGGCCAGCGTCTCGCCCGGTTGAGGCAGGCGTGGCGAACGCACCACGAGGTCCATGTTCAGACTACCGACCACCGTGACGCGTGCGCGCGTTGGGTTGCTTGCCACTCGAGTGTCCTCCGTTGCGCGACGGGTCGCGTCGCTATTGCGCGCGCGTCCTTCGAGCGCTCCTCATGCATCCTTCATCCGGCGCATCAGGCCGCCAGATCCCGCCGTTCCGCGCCCGCCCATGTCGCGGTGGACTCCCGCACGATCAGCCGCGGCGACACCACGCGGCGGCGCGCAGGCGCCCGCGCGGTGCCGTTCGATGACGCCTCGGCGATCCGGTCGATCAGCGTCTGCGCGGCCGTGTCGCCAAGCGCGCGCACCGACTGTCCGACCGTCGACAGCGACGGGAACGTGAAGCGGCCCAGCTCGATATCGTCGAAACCGATGATCGAGCAATCGCGCGGCACGCTGATATTGCGCTCCGCCGCAGCGCGCAACGCGCCGATACCCATCATGTCGTTGCCCGCGAAAATCGCCGACGGCCTGACCGTATCGAACAGCTGCGCGGCCGCACGATGTCCGCCCGTCCCCGAAAAATCGCTTTCGACGATCGCATCGGCCGGAATCTCGATGCCACGCTCGGCCATCGCGCGAATGAAGCCGTGCACCCGCATCGCGCTGACCGCGGTCTGCACCGGCCCCGTGATGCAACCGATCCGCACATGCCCGAGCTCGAGCAGATGACGCGTGGCCAGATACGCGCCCTTCTCGTGATCGATCTGCACGAGGTCCGCGGTGACTCCCTCGATGTTGCGGTCCACCACCACGAGCGGCTCGCGCGCGTCGGCGAGCGCCTGTGCCAGCACGGCGTCGTCGCCGGCCGACGCGACGATCAACCCGTCGATGCGTTTTTCCTGCAGCACGCGCAGATAGTTGCGCTGCTTCGCGGGGTCATCGTCGGAGTTGCAGAAGAACACGCAGTAGCCATTGCGCGCGCAGCCGTCCTCGATGCCGCGCGCGAGCTCCGCGAAATACGGGTTCGTGCTGTTCGGCACCACCAGTCCGATCGTCGCGGTCGAGCGCGCCTTCAGCGAGCGCGCGACTGCCGACGGCACATAGTGCAGTTGACGGATCGCGTGCTCGACTTTCGCGCGCACATCGGCCGACACCGGCCGCGAGTTGTTCACGACGTGCGATACCGTCGTGAACGACACGCCCGCCACCGCCGCTACATCCTTGATCGTCGTCATAACCTGTTGCTCTCCTGTCGAACGGAGTTAGCGCTTTAGCGCTTACTCCGGTCCCATGCAGTCTCATCGCGGTCGAACGGAGTTAGCGCTTTAGCGCTTACTCCGGTCCCATGCAGTCTCATCGCGGTCGAACGGAGTTAGCGCTTTAGCGCTTGCTCCGGTCCCATGCACTCACTCATCGTTGCGCCGCGGCTCCCACCTCAGGCGCGTTTGCGACGGCTGCGGTACGTATCGAGCACCACCGCCACCACGATCACCGCGCCGGTGATCATGCGCTTGGTCGGCTCGTTCGCGCCGATCTGCGCGAGGCCCGCCGCCAGCACCGAAATGATCAGCACGCCAAAGAACGTGCTGATAACCGAACCACGTCCGCCCATCAGACTCGTGCCGCCGATCACGACCGCCGCGATCACCTGCAGCTCCAGGCCGACACCCGCATTCGGATCGGCCGCCTCGAGCCGCGAGATCTGGAACAGCGCCGCGAGTCCGGACAGCGCGCCCATCAGCGCGAACACGATCACCTTGTACGGCCGCGGATTGACGCCCGCGAGCCGCACCGCTTCCTCGTTGGTGCCGATCCCGACCAGATAGCGCCCGAACACCGTGCGCGTCAGCACCAGCTGCGCGATCACCATCACCGCGACCGCGATCAGAAAGGCCGGCGAGATGCCGAGCGCGATCGGGTTCGACAGAAAATCGAACGCGTCGCCGATATACGCGGTGCGCGAATTGGTCATCTGATACGCCATGCCGCGCGCCGCCTCGAGCACGCCGAGCGACACGATGAACGACGGAATTCGCCAGCCCACCGTCACCGCGCCGGTCACGGTGCCGGTCAGCGCCGCGACCGCGACCCCGAGCAGCGCGCCGGCAGCCGGCCCCCAGCCCCACTTCAGCGTCACCACGCTGACCACCGACGCCCCGAGCGCGAGCACCGAGCCCACCGACAGATCGATCCCCGCGATGATCAGCACGAAAGTCATGCCGACCGACATCACAACGAGATCCGGAATCTGGTTCGCGATCGTGCTGAACGTGTCGTAGGTCAGAAAGTGCGAACTCAGCAGCGAGAACAGCACGATCATCGCGAGCAGCGCGCCGGCGAGGCCCAGGTAGTTCGAAAAGCCGAGCCGCGTGCCGGCCGGTTTGCCGCTCGCGAGCGGCGCCGACGGATCGGCGGGCGGCGTCACGGCGGGCGCGTCCGGCGCACCGCCTTGCTTGCCGCCCTGTTGGCCGTCCAACTGGCCGTCCTGTTTGACACCCGCCGCCTCGCGCCACGATTGATCGGTCATCACAGACTCCCTGCTTCGTTGACGCCGTGCGTGTGCAGCAGCGCGTCACGGCCGCGGTAGCCGGCGAACGCAGCCGCGAGCAGCGCATCCTGACTCCAGCTCGCGCGCTCGAACACGCCTGTCATGCTGCCCGCCGACATCACGCCGATCCGGTCGCAGATCAGCATCAGTTCGCGCAGATCGCTCGACACCACGACGAGCGCGCGGCCGGCGCGAGCGAGCGCGCCCATCAGGCCGTAAATATCGAACTTCGCGCCGACGTCGATGCCGCGCGTCGGTTCGTCGAACAACAGCACGCGGCAGTCGCGCGCGAGCCAGCGGCCGATCACGACTTTCTGCTGGTTGCCGCCCGACAGCTCGCCGACGATCTGCGCGGGCCCCGAGCTGCGAATCCGCATCGCGGCGATCTGCTTGTGCGCCAGCGCGTTCTCGCGCTTCGCGTCGACGAGGCCGTGCCGCGCGACGCTGCGGAGATTGCCGAGCGACAGGTTGGCCGCGATCGGTTGCGGCAGCAGCAGGCCTTCGCCCTTGCGGTCTTCGGTGATCAGCGCGATACCCGCGCGTACCGCGTCCGCCGGCGAGTCGATTCGCATCGGCGTAGGCGACGCGCCCGGCGTCGCGGCGAGCGACACGTTGCCGCCGTCCTTGCGGTCGGCGCCGTAGATGAGCCGCATCAGCTCGGTGCGGCCCGCGCCGATCAGTCCGCTCACACCGAAAATCTCGCCCGCGCGCACCTCGAACGACACGTCGCGCACGACCTTGCCGCGCGCAAGCCGCTCCACTTTCAGGAGCGGCGCGCCGATGTTGCGCTCGCCGAGATCGATATGCTCGCCGAGCTCGCGGCCAACCATCCACGTGACGATCTGCTCGCTCGTCAGGTTCGCCATCGCGTCGACATGCACGAGGCGGCCGTCGCGCAGCACCGCGACCCGTTCGGCGACCCGCGCCAGCTCTTCGAGCCGGTGCGAGATATAGACGAGCGCGACGCCGCGAGCCTTGAGCCGCCCGATCTGCGCGAACAGCAGATCGACCTCGCGGGCGGTCAGCATCGCGGTCGGCTCGTCGAGGATGAGCACGCGGCAGTCGTCGATCAGGTTGCGGGCGATCTCGACCATTTGCTGATGACCGATGCCCAGTTCGCCGACCAGCGTGTCGGGATCGATCGCGTCGAGTCCGACCTGCGCCATCGCCTCGCGCGCGTTCTCGCGCAGCTTGCCGCGATCGATCCAGCCGAAGCTGAACGCGCCCGCACGCGGCAGCCGGTTCAGGAACAGGTTCTCGGCGACCGACAGCGTAGGCAGCAGATTCAACTCCTGCATGACCATGCGCACGCCGAGCGCCTCGGCCTCGGTGCGGCTCGCGGGCGCGTACGGCGCGTCGGCAAGCCGCATGGTGCCCGCGCTCGCCTCGACCAGCCCGCCGATGATCTTCGACAGCGTGCTCTTGCCCGCGCCGTTCTCGCCGGTCAACGCCAATACCTCGCCCGCTCGCAGCGACAGCGATACGTCGGCGAGCACCGGTTCGGCATAGGTCTTGCCGATGCCGCTGACGCTCAGTACGACAGGCAAGGCGTCGTGGTCGGTCGAATCCATCGCGCTCCTGGTTGCATGGCGCTTCTGGCGCCTTCGTGGCGCCCCGGCGGTCCGCTGCGCTTGCCGCATGGCACACCGCGCCCGGCTGCCACGAGTCATGCCGGCCCACTGCGCGGAATGCACAGATGCTCATGGCCGCGCTCCCTCTCACCACGCGAGCCGCTGTCATGACGCTTATCTCTGGGATTAACGGCGGTGCGGCGGGATTCTTGAGCGTCCGTTGAATAAAAGCGGATCACTGGGTGGTGGTTTGCCTCTAAAACATGCTACCCGCATAATTCGTGGCGATTTTTACGACTTCCCGTGCGCTTTTCCGGCTGCGCCCGGCTCGTGCTTCACGCCGGGCGCGGCGCGCTTACTTCAGGGTGTCCTTCGTCACCAGAACGACCGGCGTTTCGACGACGCCCGACAGCTGCGACTGCTTCTTGTTTTCGCTCAACGCCTTCAATGCGGTATCGATGCCGAACACGGCCTGCTTCG
Organism: Paraburkholderia lebeckiae; assembly: GCF_014201005.1. Lineage (NCBI taxonomy): Bacteria > Pseudomonadati > Pseudomonadota > Betaproteobacteria > Burkholderiales > Burkholderiaceae > Paraburkholderia > Paraburkholderia lebeckiae. The sequence continues at coordinate 462,120 of NZ_JACHDK010000002.1, forward strand.
CCGCGTACTGGTCCGCGGTGGCGAGCACGCGGCCGTCCTTCAGCATCGGATGGATCGCGTTGATGTTGTCGTAGCCGACCACCAGCACCTTGCCCTGCTTGCCGGCCGCGCGCACGGCCGACACCGCGCCGATCGCCATGTTGTCGTTGCCGGCGAGCAGCGCCTTCAGGTTCGGATACTCGTTGAGCATCGCCGATGCGACCGCGTTGCCCTTGTCGATTTCCCACTCGCCCGACTGCACCGACACGACCTTCGCGCCGACCGCCTGCATCGCGTCCTTGAAGCCCGCCGTGCGCTGCTGCGCGTTGGTGGTGGTCGAGACGCCTTCGAGGATGCCGACCTCGTCGCCGGCCTTCAGGCGCTTCGCGAGGTAGTCACCGACGAGCCGCGCGCCCTTGCGATTGTCGGGGCCGACGAACGGCACGTTCAGGTCTTTCGACTTCAGCACGTCCTGATCGAGCCGGTTGTCGATGTTGACGACGATGATGCCCGCGTCGACCGCCTTCTTGACGACCGGCACAAGCGCCTTCGAATCGGCCGGCGCAAGCACGATCGCGTCGACCTTGGACACGATCATCTGCTCGACGATGCGGATCTGGTTGGCGGTGTCGGTTTCGTCCTTGATGCCGTTCGTGATCAGCTCGAACTTGTCGGGGTTGTGCTTCTGATAGTCCTTCGCCCCGGTCTCCATGGTCAGGAAGAACTCATTGGCGAGCGACTTCATTACGAGCGCGACCTTCGGCTTATGAGCCGGGGCGTTCTGCGCGTGGGCGGCGGAAAAAGGCAGGACGGCGGAGGCGGTGGCGAGAACTGCGGCGGCTAGAATGCGACGACGGGTTCGATGGCTCATGCGTATCTCCAAGGTTGTCAGGCTCGCGGGCGAGCCGTATTTTTTGTGATGCGCAAACGTTTGCGAGGCCTATTCTCAGCGCAAGCTCTTCGGAATGTCAACGATTCGCGGTGTTGCAACGCACCGGCGCGCAACATCTGCGGCGCCGCAATACGCTCGTTCGATCCGGGCAGCGTGTGGCAAGGTTCCCTCGCTCAGTCCGTGCAGTCGATGACGCCCGTGTGTCGCGTGCGGCGCGACACACAGGCCGCTTATGCTGGCCTGGTATCGCGCGCGCCGCAAGTGAAACCCCGAGGAAATTGAACGGTGCGCCGGCTACAACCAGCCGGCCTTGCGAAAACGCCGGTACAGCACGAAGTCGATCGCCAGCATCACCGCCAGCACGACCGGATAGCCGTACCGGAAATGCAGCTCGGGAATGCGCTCGAAGTTCATCCCGTAGATGCCGGCGATCATCGTCGGCACCGCGAAAAGCGCCGCGAACGAGCCGAGCCGCTTGGTGATTTCGCTCTCGGCGAGCGAGATCATGCCGAGGTTCACCTGCACCGCCGTGACGACGATTTCGCGACGCCCCTCGATGGTTCTGACGATCCGGTCGAGGTGATCGTAGACGTCGCGGAAGTACGCCTGCATGCCTGCGCAAACACTCGGAATGCGGCCGCCCGTCAGTTTGCCGACCGCTTCCTGCAGCGGCACGATATGGTGCTGCAGGATCACGAGCCGGCGCTTCATCGAGTACAGGTCCTGCACGATCGCGCGCGAGGCGGCCGAATCGTTCCTCTCGAAGATGCGGTCCTCGAGCGTTTCGAGCTCGGTGCTCATCGCCTCGATGATCGGGAAATAACGGTCGACCACGTCGTCGATCAGTGCGTACAGCACGAACGCCGAGCCTTCCTTCAACAGATGCGGCTCGCGCTCGCAGCGCGTGCGCACGCTCTGGAAACCGGTGCGCGTGCCGCGGCGCACCGACAGCACATAGTTGGCGCCGGCGAACACATCGACTTCGCCGATCACCAGCTCGCCTGTCTCATCCATCTCGACCGTGTGCATCACGGTGAAGACCGAATCGCCGTACTCCTCGATTTTCGGGCGCTGATGACCGTGTTGCGCGTCTTCGATCGCGAGCTCGTGCAGATTGAATTCGTCTTTCATGGCCGCGAGTTCCTCGGGCTCCGGGTCTTTCAGTGCGACCCAGACGAAGCACTCGGGCCGCGCGACGTAGTCGCTGATGCTGTCGACATCGATGTCGGCGAGTTTCCGGCCGTCCTGATAGGCGGCGCAATTGATCAGCATGTTCGGATTACCTTGCATACGAAAGCAGACCTCGCCACCCTCTCACGTAAGCATTGCGTAAGACGGTCGACGGTTCTGCATGAACGGACAAGCACGCTTCCAGGCCGCTTGTATCAGCCGCCATGTTAAGGCGCGATACCTAAGCCGCGCGTATCCAATTGTTAATGCTCGAGCGCACGCTACTGCGCGACCCGCTGCAGGCCGATGCGGTGATCGTCGTTGAACGTGACCGAGGCGCGGTTCGTGTAGCGCGGGTCGGCCGTTACGACGAAGTTCAGCTCGATGACCGGATCGAACTGCGTCGATACGCCGATCCGATGCGCGCCGAGCGGCAGATAGAACACCACGTGCTCGCCGTTCATCAGGTCGGTCACGCGCTCGCCGTCGATATAGACGAGCGCATTGCGAAACCGCACGATCACGTCGCGCGAACGCTCGCGCCGCAGGTCCACCGCGACAAGGCCGGGGCCCGGCGCCGTATAGCCCTGTCTGACGATGCGCTCGGCAGGCACCGGTTTGAACGGTACCGGCTCGGCCGGCGTCGACGCGCAGCCGGCCAGCGCGAGCACGCTGAACGCGACGCCTGCGGCCAACGCGGCACAGCGTGCGGACCCGGCCAGCCGTGCGGCTCGGCAGCGGCAAGACAGGCGCATCGGCATGCTGGTTCTCCCGTGTGCTCCCGATTGTGGCCCCGAGTTTCCGACTACGCGGTGTAGGTCGTCGCTCCGCGTCCGCCGGTTCGGCGGACACGGTACGCTCGTACGCATGAATGTTCCGCATCATAGCAACGCGCGGACATTCCGCCAGCCACGGCGCACGGAGCTCGGGCGCCGCGCCTCTTGCATGGCGCGGCGTTCTTCTTCATGATCGGTGCAGGCGGCCGCGCTCGCGGCTGGCCGTCGTCGGTTGCCGGCATGCCTGTCGATCCGCGTCGCCGGACGCACGATCAAGGAGACTGCGATGTGGTATTTCACCTGGATTCTCGGCGTGGGTGTGGCGCTCGCCTTCGGCATCATCAACGTGATGTGGCTCGAGACCAACGGCAAGTTCGCGCGCGACCCGCGCCCCGATGCCGCCGCCGCGCCGCGTGAGGACAAGCCTGCGTGACCTCTCTGGTTTTCTTTTGCGGTCATGCGGGCACGGGCAAGACGACGCTGGCGAAAAAACTGCTCGGCCCGCTGATGAAAGTGAGCGGCACCCCTTTCTGTCTGCTCGACAAGGACACGCTGTACGGCGGCTATAGCGCGGCCGCGATGGCGATGCTGACCGGCAATCCGAACGATCGCGACAGCCCTCTTTTCCTGCAGCATCTGCGCGACCCCGAGTATCGCGGCCTCATCGATACGGCGCGCGACAATCTCGAACTCGGCATCAGCGCGTTGGTCGTCGGCCCGCTGTCTCGCGAGGTGCGCGAGCGGCGGCTGTTCGATCACGCGTGGCTCGGCGTCGCGCCGGACGTGAGATTGCGTGTTGTCTGGGTACGGACCTCCGAGGACGTGGCGCGGCAGCGGATCGTCGCGCGCGCGAATCCCAACGATGCGTACAAGCTCGCGCACTGGGACGTCTACCGGCGGCGGCGTTTCGAGCCGAGCGGCGCGAGCCGCGAGGGTCTGCTGATGTTCGACAATACCGCGCCCAGTTCGGCGGACCATGAAGCGCTCGTCGCGCAAATCGTGGCTGGATGACGGCCCTCCCTTCTGTCTGGCGAGTGCCGCGCTGGCCCGATGCTGGCTGAAAAACGGAAAATCCCCGTACGTCGGCGACGTACGGGGATTTTCATTCGACGCGAGCCATGCCGGCCTCAAACGGTCGCCATCGCCTCCAGCGACTGCCCTTCGTACAACTTGCCGAAGCGGTTCGCCAGAAAATCGCCGAGCGACACCTGCTCCTGGCGCACGAAGCCTTTTTGCGGCAGCTTGCGCTCGCGGAACAGATCGAGCACCGCGCACATCGCGCCGGCAGTCGTGATCTGAATCGCGCTCATCGGCACGCCGCAGACGGTCTTCGCGAAGATCTTGCGCGTGAACACCTCCTGCACGAGCTGACCGTCGCGCATGCCGCTCACGGTGATGAACACCAGCACGACATCTTGCGCGGTCGATGGCACCGAGCGGCGCATGATGGTCTTCAGCGTATCGCGGTCGCTCGACAAACGCAGGTCTTCGAGCAGGAACTGCATCAGGTTGCGATGACCCGGATAGCGCACCGACTTGTAGTCGAGCGATTCGACGCGGCCCGCCAGCGTTTCGCACAGCGTGCCCAGCCCGCCCGACGTGTTGAACGCTTCGTACTCGGTGCCGTCGAGCGAGAAATGCTCGAGGCCTTCGAGCGGCTGCACCCATTGCGTGCGGCCATTGCGGATGGCCTCGCACGGCTGGCAGTACTCGTTGATCAGGCCGTCGACGCTCCACGTCAGGTTGTACTTCAGCGCATTGGTCGGAAACTCGGGCAGCGCGCCCACGCGCATCTTCACGTCGCGGATTTCCGTAAAGCGGTTCGCGAGCTCGTGCGCGGCAATGCCGATGAAGCCCGGCGCGAGACCGCACTGCGGCATGAATGCGTGATCGGCATCTTCGGCGATCGCGCGGATCGCGTGCGTCGCGCGTACGTCCTCGGTCAGGTCGAAGTAATGCACGCCCGCGCTCTTCGCGGCCGATGCGACGTTGACCGCGAGGTAGTACGGCAGCGCGTTGATCAGCACGTCGAAGCCCTGGATCGCGGCGCGCAGCACGGCGGCGTCGGCGGAATCGATGCGGCGGGTGGGAATGCCCTGGGCGGCGAGCTTGTCGAGCGCGTGCTGATCGCGGTCGAACGCGACGACTTCGTAGTCGCCCGTCTCGCGCAGCATATGGGCAATGGTGTGACCGATCAGACCTGCGCCAACGATAGCTACTTTCATCTGCTTCTCCTTGTTATCCATGTGCTGTTTCCGAGCTTGGGAAGTGCGCCGCGTGTTGCGCGCGGCGCCTGCGGGCCGAACCCTTGAATGACAGTGTAGGAAGAAGCAAAAACAGTTCATACGCGCAAAATGCTGCGGTATGACCATCGGGTTCGACGTTCTGACGAACCGGTCAAACGATTTGTCGAAACAGCGTAAAAAAGGCGTCAACGATGGACTCTCGCAGCACTCGCGAAGAGGTTACGCCGCGCGCCGACTCACACCGTGCCGCGATCGATCTTGCGCGCGAGAATGATCGACGTCGTGGTCCGCTCGACGCCCTCTAGCCCGCCGATCTGATCGAGCAGATCGTTGAGCCGCTCCGGCGAATCGGCGCGCAGCCATGCCACGTAGTCGAACTCGCCGCTGACCGCGCACAGCAGCTGCACTTCGGGCATTCTGCCGAGGCGTTTCTGCACGGCCGGCCCGTGCTTCGGCGCGATGATGATGCCGACATACGCGACGATGCTCGAATCGAGCACGTCCTGGCCAAGCCTCACGCTGTAGCCGGCGATCACGTTGCTGCGCTCGAGCCGCGCAATGCGCGCGATCACGGTCGTGCGCGCGACGCCGAGCTGCCGCGCAAGATTCGCGACGCTCTCGCGCGCGTTGGCTTGCAGCAGTGCAACGAGGTTGCGGTCGAGGTCGTCGAGCTGGTCGAGGCGCGGAGGTCTCATCGAAGGGGAAGGAAGTTGGTATGGAATGTCGCGGATTATCGCGCGCCTGCACGCAGCGGCGCCATCTCACGCCACGCGGTACGGTCACAGATGCACGGCACACTGTGGGGCGGCCCCGGCGCAGTATGTCGGCGCGATTGCCGCTCAGGCGCGAGCCGTTTCGCGTTCGTTTCGGTTGTAAGCGTTTGTCGCACACGCACCGTATTGTAGGGTTAACGTGTTACTAATAGCGGCGACGGGCGAATGCGGCAGCCGCTTGCGGTGCGGCGCCATTCGCCGCTGGCGCGGGGCAAGACGCTCGCCGCGCGCCGTGTCTCAATAACGAACAGACATCAGGAGTTTCGATGAAAAAAGCACTGGTTATGCTGGCTACGGCCGTTTCGATGGGCGGCGCGTTCGCCCAAACCGCCGCGCCGGCCGCGGCGCCGGACACCACCGCCTCGGCCTCCGCGGCCAAGGCCGGCCACGAACGCAACGTCGAAGACCGCATCGCTTATCTGCACTCGCAACTGAAGATCACGCCCGCGCAGGAAACGCAATGGAAGGCGTTCGCCGACGTCATGCGCAGCAACGGCGAAACGATGGGCCAGCTGTTCGAGCAGCGCAAGGCGGCCACCAACGTGAGCGCGCTCGACGACATGAAACAGTACGCAACGATCGCGCAGGCGCATGCGGACGGCATGAAGAAGCTCGTCGATGCGTTCGATCCGCTGTATAGCAGCCTGTCGCCGGAGCAGAAGAAGCTCGCCGACGCGACGTTCCATCAGGGCGGCCCCGAGGGTCATCATCGCGGCCACCATGGCAAGGGCAAGGGCGGCAAGCCCGCGGCGGAAGCCGCGAGCGACGCGACTGTCAAGCCGTAATGAAAGAGCGCCCGCGGCGGGGATTGCCCCGTTGCGGGCGCGGGTCCGTTCGGACGCGGTTGATTTCGGCAATTCCGCCGGCGCCCGAGCCTCGGCTTTGTCACCACGCCTCAGCCTTTCGCCTCCCCCCGCCCGGCTCATGCATCTGGCATTATTCGGGGGCGCGCTGTCTGGGCCGGCTACCCATCCCAGCGACTCGACGCACGATCGCGGCAAAGCGGCAACTCGCGCCGCAACGCTCACCCCCTAATCTTCCACCCGCTTCATGACTGAACTCAGCAATCTCGATTTGCGTGACGATCCGCACGCCCAACGCGTCGTCAAGGACGAAACGGTAAGCGTCGAATTCGCCGCCGCCGAAGGGCAGTTGATGAGCCTCGAAGGCCCGAACCGCTATGTGCGCGGCGATGCGCTGATCACCGGCTCGACCGGCGAGCGCTGGGTCGTGTCGCGCGAGCGCTTCGACGCGAAGTACCTGCCCGCCGATGCCGCGCTCGCACACGGCGAAGCCGGCGCCTACCGCAACCGCCTGGCGGTCGTACTTGCCCGCCGGATGGACGAGTCCTTCTCGCTCGCGCGCTCGGCGAGCGGCGGCGACGTGCTGCACGGCGCGGCCGGCGACTGGGTCATGCAGTACGCGCCCGGCGACTATGGCGTCGTGCAGGCCGCGCGTTTCGCGAAGGTCTATCGGCTCGCGAATTGAATCCACTGCACACGCGCTTCACCGCGCGTCACGCGAACTCTTCGCCGAGATCGACCGTGACTTCGCGCGGGACCGCCTGGCCGTTCGCGTACATTTCTTCGAGCGAGCCCAGGCTCGCTTCGACGTACGCGCGCAACACCGCAAAGCTGCGGCCACGCAACCGCGCCGGCATCGCGCGATAACGCGCGAGCGCCGCCGGCGCGATCGCGACCGTCATCGCGATACGGCGCGCGGTGGAACCGAAGCGCATTGCTACCCAGTGAACCGTCAGTGTGGGCGTGCCATCGTCGGCGGCACGCTCGATGAACTGCGTCTGCTCGGGAAACAGATCGCTGATGACGCGCGCGAGTTCGTCGAACTCCGGATGCGCGCAGTCGTATTGGTAAGCTTCCATGAAGGCTGCCGGGAAAAGAGGATCCTGAAACGTAGGCGCATTTTAGAGAAACGCTGAAAGGATAGCGAGGCGCCTGCCGTCCAGCGGCTCATCCGCTCACGCCGCCGGCCGCCGGTAAATCCGTATCAGCAGTCCCGCGACGAACACCGCCGCCACCACATAGATCGTATCGGCTGCCGCGAGCGGCAGCAGCCGCGCCTGCGTCATTGCCGCAGGCACGTCGATCAGCGCGTGCACCCCGATCGCGAGCGGCAGGATGCCGCGCGAGCCGGCCCGCACGCCGCGCCACATCAGCACCGACAAGCCAATCTGGAACACCAGCGCCGCGACGCGTTCGAGCGCGAAAATACCGGCCAGTTGCGGCGTCAGGCTCGCGAGAATCAGATGCACGCGCATCACCGCTTCGGCCGGCAGATTGCCGAGGTAATCGCCGAGCCGGCCACGGTTTTCGAGGACCGCGAACACGAGCCACTGGAACTGCACGAACACGCCGACCATCCATGCTTCCGCGCCGCCGTGGCCGAGGCCGTAGCTGAGCGCGGCGCCATCGTCGGCGCGCAATGCGGCGGTGCGCGTGTCGGCGGTCATGCTGGCGGCGGGGCTCGCGCCCGCGCTTGCGTCGACGCCGGCGGGCGCGTCGACGTTCGCCTTTTTCCGCACCGCCGGCCGCGCCGCCGCGCGCTTCATGAGCAGCCGCATGCCGAAGAACCGCCCCACTTCCTCGCAAACGCCCGCGGCCAGCGCACCATAGACGACGAACGCGAGCGGCTGCGAAAGGAACGCCGCGGTCGTCTCGTTGCCGCGCAACAGATAGTCGTGCAGCGCACGCTCGATGACCATCGCGAACAGCGCGAACACCGCGACGCCGGCGATCGCGTCGCGCGGCCGAAGCGCGAGCGGACGGCGCAATTGTCGGTAAATCAGAAACGGTAAAGCGGCGATGACGAGCGTGGCGAGCGCGAGGCTCGCGAGGGTAAGCGGTGGCACGACCATGAGTATCCTTGCGGGGTTCCTTGCAATCTCCGGCGCGCAACTGCTGCGCGCCGCAGCCCGCATCATCGCAGATTGGCCGGAAATCAGCGTGCGGTCGACGCACGCACGATCAACTCGCCGGGCAACAGGCAGTCGCGCGCGCCCATCTGCGCGCCTTCGATGCGCTCGTGCAGGAATTCGACCGCGCGATAGCCGATGTCGTAGGTCGGCTGGCGGATCGTCGTGATGCCGGCGAGCTCGGCCCAATCCGGATCGTCGATGGAAAGCAGCGCGACGCGGCTCTGCCAGTGCGCGCCGTAACGCGCGTTCAGATGCAGCGCGAGACGCAACGCGACCGGTGCGTTGGCCGCGAACAGCGCGATGCGTGGGGAGGCGCCGGCAGGCTCGGCACCGGCCCCGCCCGGCGAGTCGATCGCATGATCCAGCTCCGCGAGACCGCGCTCGAGCGCAGTTGCATCGGCGAGATCGAGCACCAGCGTACGACCGCGCGCGCGGCCATCGTCGCGCATCGCCCGATCGAATGCTTCGACGCGCAACTGTCGCGAGCTGACCTGCTCGAACGGCTGCACGACGAACCAGACGTGCTCGAAGCCCCGTTCGAGCAGATGACGCGTACCGAGCGCGGCGGCCGCGCCATTGTCGAGACCGACCATGTCGGCGACCAGCCCCTCCACGCGCCGATCGACCAGCACCGCCGGAATCCCGCCGTCGCCGACCGGCCGCAACGTCTCCTCGCGCACGCCTAGCGCGTTGACGATCACACCTTCCACGCGATACGTGGTCAGCAGTTGCAGGTAACGCCGCTCCATCTCGACTTCGTTCGCCGCGTGGCAAATCAGCGGCATCAAGCCGAGCGCGTGGCACGCGGCCTCGACGCCTTGCAGCACTTCGACGGAGTACGGATTGGTCAGGTCGGCGACCAGCATGCCGATCAGCCGGTTGCGGCCGCGCTTCAGGCCGCGCGCCATCTGGTTCGGCTGATAGTCGAGCCGCGCGATCGCGGCTTCGATGCGCGCGCGCAGCTCGGGCGACAGCGCGCTGAACTCGCCGTTCAGATAGCGCGAGATGCTGGTCTTGCCGGTGCCGGCCTCGCGCGCGACATCGGTGATCGTCGCGCGGCGCGTCGGCGCGCTCGGGGGACCAGGCGGCATGCTGGGCGGGGTCGTGCTCATTCGCTCATCGCTCGTGTCGGTCCGAGGGCGGGAGCTTGCGCGCCGCCCTGCGATTCACTTCGCCAGGACTTCACGGTTGACGATGTTGGTCGTCAATGTGCCGTCGAGCGCGGCGACCAGGTTCTCCGCCGCGTTGAGCGCCATCGCATGACGGGTCTCGTGCGTCGCCGAGCCGATATGCGGCAGCGCGACCACGTTCGGCATCGCGAGCAACGGCGAGTCGGCAGGCAACGGTTCGGTGTCGAACACGTCGAGGCCCGCGCCGTGAATCGTGCCGTTGCGCAGCGCCTCGATCAGCGCCGGTTCGTCGACGGTCGCGCCGCGTGAAGCGTTGATCAGGATCGCGCTCTTCTTCATCGCGCGCAGTTCGGCGGCGCCGATCAGATGCCGCGTCTCTCGCGTGAGCGGCACCTGCAGACAGACGAAATCGGACTGCGCGAGCAATTCAGCCAGCTCGACGCGCCGCGCGCCATACGCGTGCTCCGCTTGGTGGTTCGCGCTGCGGTTCGTATACAGCACCTTCATGTTGAAGCCGAGCGCCGCGCGTCGCGCGACCGCGCCGCCGATGCGTCCAAGCCCGACGATGCCGATCGTCTTGCCCTGCACGTCGAGCCCGAACTGCGCGGGCCCGATGCTCGTGCGCCACTGCCCCGCCTTGACCCAGTCGGCCAGCTCGACGACGCGCCGCGCGCACGCGAGGATCATCGAGAACACGGTATCGGCGGTCGATTCGGTCAGCACGTCCGGCGTGTGCGCGAGCACGATGCCGCGGCGCGTGAGGTCGTCGACGTCGAACTGGTCGTAGCCGACCGAGATCGTCGACAGCGCCTTCAGCCGGCTTGCGCCTTCGAGCATCGCCGGCGTGATCTGCACGCTCGCGCCGATGCCACCGTCGGCATCGCGCAGCGCGGCGACGAACGTATCATGCTGTGACGGATCGACCTGCACGACCTGCGCATGCTGTTGCAGATAGGCGAGCACATCCTCGGGCAGCGACTTCCAGGCGACGATCTTGTTCATCAGCTAATTTTCCTTGCGACGGTGGGACGAGCGGAGCCACGTTGTTCGGCGGCGGCCGGCTTGACGGCGAGCGTGAGGATCACCGCGGCGACGAGCGCCACGCTCATGAATGCATACGATGCCGCGGGCGAACCGGTCGCGCCGTTCAGATAGCCGACCACGTACGAGCCGACGAACGAACCGAGCGCGCCCATGCTGTTGATCAGCGCCATCGCGCCGCCCGCGACGTTCTTCGGCAGCAGCTCCGGTACGATCGCGAAGAACGGTCCATACGGCGCGTACATCGCGGCGCCCGCGATCACGAGCAGCGCATACGAAACCCAGAAATGCGCGGAGCCGAGCCCGTACGACGCCGCGAACGCAATCGCACCGATCAGCAGGAACGGCCACACGAACACCTTGCGGCGGTTGAGTTTATCCGATGCCCACGAAGCTGCAAGCATCGCGATCGTCGCGGCCAGATACGGCAGCGCCGACAGCCAGCCGGTTTCCACCATGCCGAACGACGAGCCGTTCTTCAGGATCGACGGCAGCCACAGCACGAAGCCGTACACGCCGATGCTCCAGCAGAAATACTGCGCGCACAGCTTGATGACCGCGGGCGTGCGAAACGCCTCGCTGTAGTTGCGCACCGGCTTGATCGCGGCCTGCTCGGCGCGCAGCGTCTGCGCGAGCGCGTCCTTTTCCTCTTGCGTGAGCCACGACACCTGCTCGGGCTTGTCCTTGACGAGGAACCACCAGCAGATCGCCCAGATGATCGCGGGCGCGCCCTCGGCGATGAACATCTGCCGCCAGCCGAACGAATGCACGAGATAGCCCGACACGACCGACATCCACAGCACCGTGACAGGATTGCCGAGGATCAGGAACGTGTTCGCGCGCGAGCGCTCGCTCTTCGTGAACCAGTTGCTGATGAAGATCAGCATCGCCGGCATTACCGCGGCTTCGACGACGCCGAGCAGGAAGCGGATCGCCATCAGCGACGGAATGTTGCTGACCATGCCGGTCAACGCCGCGCAGCCGCCCCACAGAACGAGGCTCCAGAACACGAGCTTCTTCACGCTGCGGCGCTCGGCATAGATCGCACCCGGAATCTGGAAGAAGAAATAGCCGAGGAAGAACAGCGCGCCGATCAGCGACGCGAGCCCCTTGCTGATGCCGAGATCCTGGTTGATGCCGGCCGCCGACGCGAAACCGAAATTCGCGCGATCCAGATACGCGAGGCTGTAGGTGATGAACACGATCGGCATGATCGTCCACCAGCGGCGAATCGCAAGCGATGAGGTCATGGAAGTCTCCTTGGACGGCGTCGTCCCGAATCAATGATGAAAAAATCTGGGCGCGCTGTGGGCGCTCTTGTTGTCGTCGATGCTGGTTGTGGATACAGCGCTATCGATGCGGTCCGATCCGCCTCAGGCCGCGCTTGCGATGTCCGGTACCTCGGCCAGCTCCAGCGCGTCGAGTTCGGCGCGGCTCGGCAAACCTTCCGAATCGCCGATCACCTGGATCGCGAGCGCGCCGATCCGATTGGCGCGCGCGACTGCCTGCGCGAGCGTGCGGCCTTCGAGCAGCGCGCTGATCACGCCGACCGCGAAACCATCGCCCGCGCCGACCGTATCGACGACGTTCGCGACCGGCCGGCCGGCGATCGTCGCGGCATCGGTCGCGGTGCGGTAATACGCGCCCTGCGCGCCGAGCTTGACGATCACGCCGCGCGCGCCGCGCTCGAGATAGAACTTCGCGATGTCGTCCGGCTGCGTGTGGCCGGTCAGAATCTCGCCCTCGCCGATGCCGGGCAGCACCCAGTCGGCGAGCGCGGCGAGCGCGTTCAAGCCTTCGACCATCGCCGCGCGCGAGGGCCACAGCGCCGGACGCAGGTTCGGGTCGAACGAGATCGTCCTGCCTGCAGCGCGCATTTCGCGGGCCAGGTGGAATGCGAGTTCGCGCGAGCTTGCCGAGATCGCCGGGGCGACGCCGGTCAGATGCAGATGACGCGCGGGCAGCACGTAATCGGCGACGTAGTCGTCGAGCGACAGATGGCTCGCCGCCGAGCCCCTGCGGAAGTATTCGACCGCCGGGTCGCTGCCGTCGTCGCTCTTCGACTTCAGCTGGAAGCCGGTCGGATGGCGCGCGTCGGTGCTCACGCATTGCTGGTCGATGCCCTCTTTCGTCAGCGTGGCGCGCACGTACCGGCCGAACGAATCGTCGCCGACGCGGCTCATCCAGCCCACCCTGAAGCCGAGTCGGGACAAGCCGATCGCGACGTTCAGATCCGCGCCGGCGATGCGCTTCGTGAAGTGCCCGACGCCCGCGAGCGGGCCGGCTTCGGCGGCGACGAACATCGCCATCGCTTCGCCGTAGGTGATCACGTCGAGGGCGGGGTAAGGGTGGGTCATGCCGGGCTCCTGGTGGTGCTTCTGATGCGGTGATTCGTGTTGCGTGGAATGCGTTCTTTGCTGCTTCGGTTGCTGCTTCGGTTGCTGCCTCGTCTGCTCCATACGGCTTCGACCGAGGCGCTTCGTGATGCCGCGTCGTGCGTCTACACGCGCGCAAGCCAGCTCACATAACGCGCGGCATCCGCGTCGATCCGGCTCGGATCGAACGGAAACTCGATGCCGCGCGGCACATCGCGCGGCAGCCGGTCGAGGAGCGCGAGGAATGGCGCGTCATCCTCGGCCGGCGCGCTCGCAAAGCGCCGCACCCCCTCGCCCGTGGTGGTCTTGCAATGGATGTACTCGACGTACGGCGCGAGCTGCGGCGCGATGTGTAGCGGCGCGACGTCGAGCCACGCCCAGTTGCCGGTATCGAACGTCATGCCGAGCACGCCCGCGTGGCCTTCACGCGCGAGCGCATCGAACAGCCCGACGAACTGGGCGGGCGAGCCGCCCTGCGCCAGTTGCCCGTTTTCGACGACGAGCCGTGGCTGCACACCGCCCGTGGTGCCCGAGCCGCCCGCGACGTGCGCGACGATGGCCGCGCCGTGGGCCTCGCCCGCGAAGCCGCCGAGTTGCAGCTTGACGAAGCGCGCGCCGAGCGCGGCCGCCTGATCGAGCGCGACACGCAGTGCGTCGGTATCGAGCTGGCCGTGCGCCGCGTACAACGATGCCGGCGTCGAGAACACCGACCACAGCCCGAGATCGGCCAACGCCGCGCCGAACGCGCGCAGCCGTTGCGGGTCCGCGTCCGCGTCGCTCGCGAATAGCTCCCGGCGCACTTCGAAACCCGCCGCGCCGGCGCGCTTTGCCGCCTGCGCCCATTTCAGATGGCCGTCGGCGCGCACGGCGTTCACACCGAACGCGCTGGCGACGACCACGATCTGCACTGCATCAGCCATGTCCAACTCACTCGATCCTGACGCGAAACCGCTTTTGGAACCGGTTCCAACTAAATTTTGAAAAAAAGCGCCGAGGCGCTGCGATGTGCGAATGGTGCTCGGGACAGCCATCGCGCACCATAGAGGAAATCCCCAGGCGCGGCCGGCATACGGCGAGCGTAAAGCGAAGCGCGCCGGCCACGGCAGCGCCCCGCGCGGGTTCGGATTCTCGACCCCATACGCTGCCAGCGCGGAAGTCAGCCGGCCTCGTCCGCGACGCACATCGCCAGAAACTGCTCGACCACCCGCGACGGCGCGCTCGCATGCGGCACCAGAATCGACAGCCGCCGCGTCAGCGGCTGCGGGCTCAGCGACATGAGCCGCAGCGCACCGTCCTCATGCCGCATCGACATCGCCGACACGAAACCGACACCCATCCCCGCCCGCACCGCCTCCTTCACCCCTTCGACCCCCGCGATTTCTAGCGCCACGCGCATCGGCACGCCCGCGCGCGCGAACTCGCGCTCGACCGTCTGCCGCACGCCCGAGCCTTCCTCGCGCAGCACCAGCGGATACGCGCCGAACGCGGTCAGCTCGATGCGCCCGCCGTGTTCCGCCTGCGCGAGCGGATGCGAGCGCGGCATGATCGCGACGATCTCGTCCTCGCGCCACGCATGGACGACCGTGTCCGGCGGCAGATCTGCGCCGGCGGGACCCTCGATCATCGCGATGTCGACCGAGCCGAGCGCGCCGACGATCTCGGCCGTGTTGCCGTTGGCGGTATGCACGGTCACGTGCGGATAGCGGCGATGGAATTCGGCGATCAGGTACGGCAGCAGGTAGCTCGCCGGCGTCGTGCTCGCGCCGATCCGCAAGGTGCCCTGTTCGAGACCGCGCAGCGCGTCGCGATAGGCATGCGCCTGCCGCCAGGTGTCGCGCAGCCGCGCCGCATAGGCGGCGAGCTGCTCGCCAGCTGGCGTCAGTCGCACCCCGCGGCCGTCGCGCTGATACAGCGGCTCGCCGAACTCGTCCTGCAATTGCCTCAGCTGGCCGGAGACCGCCGGCTGCGACAGATGCAGCGCCACTGCCGCCCGGCTGATGTTGCGATGCTCAGCGACGGCAGCGAATGTTATAAGTTGATCCGGGGTCATCTCGATTAAATATCCGTTGAGCCGATACTTCACATTCTAAATCACGATTTTTCATATCGATATATCTAATTTAGGATTAGCCCCATTGCTGCCCATGCAGTCCCACGCAAGTCCGTTACGAAGCCACCGATCATGTCCACGCCCACCGCCCGGCTCGCCGCCGCCTCCCCCGCGCTGTCCACCCGCGGCCAGCTCAACGGCGTACTGTTCGTCGCGCTGTTCGCCGCCGCGGTCACGCGCATCGCGGCGATTCCGGCGATTGCCGGCCTTGGCCTGAGTCCGCTGATCGTCGGCATCGTCGCGGGGGCGATCTACGGCAACGCGCTGCGCGACAGCATGCCGGTCAGTTGGGCGGCCGGCGTGAATTTCTCGGCGCGCAAGCTGCTGCGCATCGCGGTCGCGTTCTTCGGCTTGCGTGTGAGCCTGCAGGAAATCGCCCAGGTCGGCCTGCCGGGTCTCGCGGAGTCGGTGCTGATCGTCGTCAGCACGCTCGTGATCGGCACCTGGGCCGGCATGAAAATCATGAAGCTCGATCGCGACACCGCGCTCCTGACGGCGGCCGGCAGCGCGATCTGCGGCGCGGCCGCGGTGCTCGCGTTCGAATCGACGCTGCAATCGAAGCCGCACAAGAGCGCGATGGCGGTCGGCAGCGTCGTGCTGTTCGGCACGCTGTCGATGTTCCTCTACCCGGTGCTGTTCAACGCAGGCTGGCTGCATCTCGACACGGTCGGCGCCGGCCTGTTCTTCGGCGGCACGATTCACGAGGTCGCGCAAGTGGTCGGCGCGGCGAGCAACGTGAGCCCCGAAGCGACGCACATCGCGACGATCGTCAAGATGACCCGCGTGATGCTGCTCGTGCCGGTATTGCTGGTGGTCGGCCTGTGGGTGAACCGCGCGACGCGCAGCGCGAAGGATGGCGGCACGGACGGCGCCGCCCCGCGCAAGCTGGCGATCCCCTGGTTCGCACTCGGCTTCCTCGCCTGCGTGGCGATCAACTCGCTGCATGTGCTGCCGGAAAGCGCCACCTCGACGCTGAACCTGTTCGACACCTTCGCGCTGACGATGGCGATGACCGCACTCGGCATGGAAACGCGCTTCTCGCAGATTCGCGAAGCGGGTCCGCGCGCGCTGACGACCGGCCTGATTCTGTATGTATGGCTGATCGTCGGCGGACTCGGCATCACATGGACCGTCCAGCACCTGTTCCGCTGAGCCGTCGCCGGCTTCCCCGCCTTCGCCGATACCCCGCCGCGCGCGGGGTTTTGCGCTTTCTGGCGCCCCATCCGGGCCGATCACACGGCATACTCGTTGCTGCGAACTTTGCTCCCACAACCCGCCTATGCACACGGTCCGATGGCAGCGGTGAAACTGCCTTCCCGCGATGCGTCCCGGCGACCGGAATGAGGATCGATCGATGAGCCTGGAACTGTACTACTGGGATGGCCTGCAAGGCCGCGGCGAATTCGTGCGGCTCGCGCTGGAGGAAGCCGGCGTCGACTATGTCGAAGTCGCGCGCGGCAAACCTTCGAAGGGCCTTGGCACCGAGGCGATGATGGCCGTGATGGACAGCCCCGACGAACCGTATCCGCCGTTCGCGCCGCCGTTTCTGAAAGACGGCGATCTGGTGATCGCGCAGACCGCCAACATCCTGTTCTATCTCGGCCCGCGGCTCAAGCTCGCGCCGGAGGTGGACAGCCTGCGCTACGTCGCGAACGGCCTGCAGCTGACGATCGCCGACGTCGTCACCGAAGCGCACGACACCCACCATCCACTCGCGAGCGGCCTCTACTACGAGGAGCAGAAAGACGCGGCGAAGGTGCGCGCGCACGATTTCATCGACCATCGGATTCCGAAGTTCATGTCGTACTTCGAGCGCGTGCTCGCGCAGAATCCGGCCGGCGACAGCTTCATGGTCGGCGACACGCTGACCTATGTGGACCTGTCGATGTTCCAGCTGATCGACGGTCTGCTGTACGCGTTTCCGCGCGCGCTGAAACGCTTCGGCGAGCACTATCCGCGGCTCGCCGCGCTGCACGACATGGTGATCGCCAGACCGAACATCGCCGCGTATCTGGACTCGGACCGGCGCATCGACCATAACGAAAGCTGCATCTTCCGGCACTATCCTGAACTCGACAAGGCGGCGACTTGAACCGCGCCGCCGGCCCCCGCCCGCTCGTCGCCGCGCGCCCGCCATTCGAGGCGGGCGCGCTGTTGTCATGGCCCGGCTTTTCCAACCTCCCATCACGCCCTGTATCGTCGACGTGCTTTCATTCCTGCTGAAGCTGCGCACCCGCGCCCAACGCCTGTTCCGCCTCTCCGAAGCCCACACGATGCTGGTCTGGTCGGTCGTGGTCGGCATTGCCGGCGCGTTCGCGACCGTCGCGTTTCGCTGGTGCATCGAACTGCTGCAACTGGCGATGACCGGTCGCTCCGGCAGCTTCGTCGAAACGGCGCGCAGTCTGCCGTGGACCACGCGCATCTGGGTGCCGGCCGCGGGCGGTCTCGTCGCCGGCGTGTTTCTGCTGATCGCGCAGCGTTATGCCGACAGAAACACACACAGCGACTACATGGAAGCGGTCGCGATCGGCGACGGCGCCGTGCCGGTGCGCCTGAGCCTGTGGCGCAGCGTGTCGTCGCTGTTTACGATCGCGAGCGGCGGCTCGATCGGCCGTGAAGGTCCGATGGTGCAGCTCGCGGCGCTCGCCTCGTCGCTGATCGGCCGCTGGGTCCACTTCGATCCGCCGCGGCTGCGCCTGCTCGTCGCGTGCGGCGCGGCGGCCGGTATCACGTCCGCGTACAGCGCGCCGATCGCGGGCGCGTTTTTCGTCACCGAAATCGTGCTCGGCTCGATCGCGATGGAAAGCTTCGGACCGGTGCTGGTCGCGGCGGTCGTCGCGAACATCACGATGCGCGAGTTCGCCGGCTACAAGCCGCCCTACGAGATGCCGGAGTTTCCGACCGTGACCGGTCCCGAGGTGCTGCTGTTCGTCGCGCTCGGCGCGCTGTGCGGCGCGGCCGCGCCGCAGTTTCTGCGGCTGCTCGACGCATCGAAGGCGGCCTTTCGCAAGCTGCCGATGGCGTTGCCGGTGCGGCTCGCGCTCGGCGGTCTCGGGGTCGGCATCATTTCGGTCGCGGAGCCCGAGGTGTGGGGCAACGGCTACAGCGTCGTGAACTCGATCCTGCATTCGCCGTGGACATGGTCCGCGCTCCTGCTGGTGCTCGTCTGCAAGCTCGCTGCGACCGCGGCGACGGCCGGCTCCGGCGCGGTGGGCGGCGTGTTCACGCCGACGCTGTTCGTCGGCGCGGCGGTCGGCTCGCTGTTCGGCCAGGGCATGCACGCGTTGTGGCCGCATGCGACGTCGGCCGCTTACGCGTATGCAATGGTCGGCATGGGCGCATTCCTCGCGGGCGCGACCCAGGCGCCGCTGATGGCGATCCTGATGATCTTCGAGATGACGTTGAGCTATCAGGTCGTGCTGCCGCTGATGCTGTCGTGCGTGGTCGCGTATTTCATCGCGCGCGCGATCGGCAAGACCTCGATGTACGAGATCACGCTGCGCCGCAATCGCGAGGAGCAGGAGCGCTCGAGATTGCGCGCGACGCAGATGCGCGAGCTGATCCGCCCCGCGCAGACCGTCGTGCCGCCGAACGCGACCGTGCACGACATGACGCGCGTGTTCCTCGAGTATCCAGTCAAGTATCTGTATGTCGCGAACGACTCGGGCGCGTTTCTCGGCGTGGTCGCGCTGAAGGACATCACGTCCGATCTGCTCGACCGGCGCGACACGTCGATGAAAACCGCCGCCGATTATCTGCAACCGCATTTCGACGTGCTGACGCCGGACATGTCGCTCGCCGTCGCGTTACAGCACTTCATGGCGTTTCAGGGCGAGCGGCTGCCGGTGATCGAAAGCACCGCGCACCCGAAGCTCACCGGCGTCGTCTACAAGACCTCGCTGCTCGACGCGTACTTCCGCATGAATCCGTCGCGCTAGAGTCTTCGCCGAAGCTTCGCGGGGCGCGATGCAAAGCGCCGCGGATTCTCTACAATGGACAGACCGCCGGCCCTTCACGCGGCCGGCACGCGTGAGCCCAGCTTGGGCGCAGCGACAGCGCCCGCCGTATCGTCGGAGCGAAGATGAGCGAACCGTCCCCCGAGGCCGTACGCCGCGATCAGGCTGGCTGGATTTTCGTGCATATCGAAGGCGAGCCGTACGATCGCGGCGAGCAGCACGGCCAGTTGCTCGCCGACGAAATCAGAAACGCGATCCGCACCGCGCGCTATCTCGCCAAATGGGACACCGGCGAGGAGTTCGACACCTTCGTCAATGCCGCGACGAGCCAGTTCGCGAGCAAGCTCGACACCGAATTCGCCGATGAAATCCATGGCATCGCCGACGGTGCGAAGCTGCCGTTCGCCGAAGTGCTCGCGTGGAACGGCTACATGGATCTGCTGCAAAGCTGGTGGCCGACGCACGCCGCGCAGGCGCAGCCGCATCTGGGCGCGAAACTGTGGCGCGGCCGGCGGGGTCACCACTGCAGCGCGTTCATCGCGACCGGCAACGCGACGCGCGACGGCCGTATCGTGATGGCGCACAACTCGTGGGACCGCTACGCGGCCGGCGACGCGTTCAACGTCGTGTTCGACATCGTGCCCGACCGTGGCAACCGCATCCTGATGCAGGGCCTGCCGGGCTGCATCTCGAGCCTGACCGATTTCTGGGTCACGGCGGCCGGCCTGATGATCACCGAAACGACGATCTCGAACTTCGCGGGCTACAACGCGGCCGGTGCGCCCGAGTTCTATCGCTCGCGGCGCGCGTCGCAATATGCGAACAGCATCAAGGAATGGTGCGACATGTTCTCGCTCGCGAACAACGGCGGCTACGCGAACAGTTGGCTGCTCGGCGACACGAAGACCGGCGAGATCGCGCGTTACGAACTCGGGCTGCACTATGCGGGCTTCGAGACCACCAAAGACGGTTTCTACAGCGGCTACAACACCGCGACGGATCTGAAGATCCGCAACCAGGAATGCATCGGCGAAGGCGAGGACTATACCGACGTGCGCAAGAACGGCGCGCGGCGTCTGCGTTTCATGCAGCTCGAGGAACTGCATCGCGGCAGCATCGACGTCGAGCTCGCGAAGCAGATGATCGCCGATCATCACGACGTCTATCTCGATCGCAACGACAACCCGTGCTCGCGCACGATCTGCGGGCATCTGGAGCTCGACGACGCGCGCTTCGGCGGCACCGATCACGGGCCGTTCAATCCGTGGGGCGCGAACGACGGCAAGGTGGTCGACAGCGAAATGGCCCGCGAGATGGCCTTCACCGCGCGCTGGGGGCATCCGTGCGGCCGGCCGTTCGACGCGCAGGCGTTCATGAAGCGGCATCCGCAGTGGAACTGGCTGAACGGCTATATGCGCGACCGGCCGTCGTGGCCGTGGACACGCTTCGACGTGCTGCGCTAGCGCATGGCGGACGCGCGCGCCTGTTCGTGCGATGATGGAATTTACAAGACGGTTTGTCGCAAATGTGCGCGCGTTGCAGTATTTGCCATCTAAGATGGTAAGGAGCCTGGGCCGCGCAGCGCCATGCCGTCCTCGACTTGCACCGTCCTCTCGACGCGGGACGGCACAGGGTTTGCTCGATTGTCAGCGCCGCATGAGCTTTAGGAGGTCGGGCGATGAAAACCTCGACACTGTTAATAATGGTGACGCTGTCAGCCTCGTGCTTTGCCGCGCCGGTTCATACCGCGTCGGACAGCACGGATTCCATCACGCTTGCGCAACGCGCGAACGCCGCGCCGGTCGCGCCTCCGGCCCCAGACGTGTCGAGCACCGACGCCAGCCGTCCGCAGCACTGGGAGCATATTGCGCTACCGAAGTCCCGACATCTGGAACGCAGCCTGACCGGGCAGAACGAGCATCTGACCACGTGAGGGCCGCCGCAACGGCGGGCGGCGGCGCGGCTACGACGGCGCGCCTGTCCGGTTTGCGCCGGCTGCCATGACGATGGGGGCGATCCGCGCGGGATTGCGACAGACTGCGATAAACTCATCGCGGCGAGGCGCTGGCTTTTCGCGGCAGCAATAACAACGTGACTAATTTAAGCTCACCAGGAGCATGCGCATGACGGCCTCGGACATCCCCGGCGAATCGATCGATCTGCAGATCGCCGATCTTCTCAGCGAAGTCGAATTCCCGACCAACAAGGATGCACTCGTCGACGCCGCGCGCGAAGCCGGCGCGAGCAACGAGGTGTTGGCGATGCTCGATGGTATGCCGGAGCAGGATTATGTCGACATCGAGTCGGTCACGCGCCTGATCGGCGGCAACTATGGCCCAGGCTTAGGGATCTGAACCCGGATTCAGCCTCGCTTCACCTCACACGTCAGAACTGCGACGCCGCCGCGATCCGCGCGCGCGCCACCCGCGTCACACGGCGCGTCGTGCGGCTGGTTTCGAGCGCGTCGTCGGCGATCTCGCGCGGCGTCGGATCGTCGGACCCGCTCACCTCCGCCACCGCCCGCACCGGCGCCACGCTACGGGAATCCCGCGCCCGTGCGCTTTCCGGCTGGAAATGCTCGACCAGATGGTCGATGAACGTCCGCACCTTCGCCGGCAGATGCAGCCGGCTCGGATACGCAATCGTGATCTCGATGGGCGGCAGACTGTACGCGTCGAGCAGGCGCACGAGCCGCCCCGCCGTCAGATCACGGCAGATCAGGTAGCTCGGCAGGATCGCCACGCCCATGCCGAGCAGCGCGAACTGTCGCAGCATCTCGGCGTTGTTCGCCGCGATCGCGTTGGTCGGCCGCACCCGCACTTCGCCGTCCGGCCCATTGAACGTGCGCTCCTCGCCGCCCTGCTCGGCCGGCCTGCTCAGGCACGAATGCCTGAGCAGATCCTCGGGGCGCTTCGGCGTGCCGTGTTGCGCCAGATACTCGGGCGTCGCGCAGACCGTCATGTAGCCGGTCGTCAACCGCCGCGTGACGATGCTCGCGCTGCGCATGTGCCGCGCAGCCAGGATGCCGACGTCGAAGCCCTCTTCGACCAGATCGACGTGGCGGTCGGCGAGCGTGACGTCGGGCACGACGTCGGGATAGCGCGCCGCGTACGACTGCACGACCGGCGCGAGACTGTGCAATCCGAACACGACCGGCGCGACGATGCGCAGCGTGCCGACCGGCTCGTGATTGCGCGCCACCACCATCTGCTCGACGTTTTCGAGATCGGCGAGGATGTGGCGTACGCGCTCCAGATAGGTCGCGCCCGATTCGGTCAGCGAAAGACGGCGGGTGGTGCGGTTCAGCAGTCGCGTGCCGAGCCGCGCTTCGAGATCCGCGACGTGCCGCGTGACGACCGCGGTGGACAGATCCAGCGCGCCCGACGCGCCGACGAAACTGCCGAGGTCCGCCACCTTGACGAACACGCGCATCGACTGCAGTTGATTCATGGGACGACTCCTGCCTCGGTAAAGCCGGGCCGGCGCAACCGTTGCCGCCTGTGTCGACCCGCGCCGCATGGGCGCGCGCGGGTCCGCCCAACGCAACCGATTCTAGCTATAGGACATGTCCCAACCCTGACCCAGACATGACATTCCGGTCAGATTCGGCGCGACGTGTCCATCGCGCCACTATTACGGCGTCTATCGTGGATTTTAGCTAGGTATAAACCCTAATCTCTGGTAAGATGGCGACCAAAGAAAGTTACCGCTACACCGCCATGCCACATCGTTTTCGTCTGCTGGAAAAGATCGCGTTTTCGCTGGTTTGCTGGTCGGCCGCCGCGAGCTCGGCCTATATCGGCTACGAGCGCTGCCCCGATATCAAGGTTGCCCTGCACGCCGGGGAAAAATTCCTCGACGCCAGCGGCCAATACGCATTCGCGTGCGCGGCGCCCGCCGCCGAGGCCTGCGCGCGACTGCCGGTCGAATGATTTTTCCGCCTTGAACCGTATCTGATGCGCGATCCCTCCGGGTCGCGCATTCGCGCATCTGCGCCTCCAAGCTCAACGCCTACCGTTACGCATCGCGCCCGAACACCACGCGCGAGAAAAACCCCGCCAACACCGTTTCGGCCATCTCCGTCGGCACATTCTGCGGATCGACCGTGTAGAAGAACTGCACGCCGTCGCACAGACCCATCAGGCCGATCGCGAGCTGCTCGGGCGGCATCGACATCGGCGTGCCCACGCGCTCCGAAAACTCGCGCACATAGGCGCTCAACTGTTCGATCTTTTCGTGCATGAACGCGTTGAAGCGCAGCCGGAAACGGCCGTCGCGCACCGCCAGCAGCTTCGCCTCGACCCACAACAGAAAACACTTGTTCTCGCGATGCAGCGAGCTGTAGTAGCGCAGCACGCGCGCCTCCATCTCCTCGCGCGACGCCGCGCTTTCGAAGATCGCATGCAGGCCCGCCTGCATCGCTTCGTGATCGCGCCGCAATAACTCCAGAAACAGCTCGGCCTTGCTGCGGAAGTTCGAATAGAACGCGCCGCGCGTATAGCCAGCCGCCGCCGCGATGTCCTCGACACTCGCCGCGACGAAGCCCTTCTTCATGAAAGTTGCCTGCGCGGCATCGAGCAGCCGCTCCCGCGTCTGGTCCTTGCTCTGCTCTCTTGTCAGTCTTTGACGTTTCATGGCCGCAAGCCTAGCACCCAAAAGAATTCAAATCCATCCATACATTCAGATACAGGAGTGTATTAGAATGCGTCTCGTCATTCAAAGCCATCCCTGTATGCCATTAGCATGACGCGGCATGCGGGTCTTCGCTGGCGGGCCGCGCGGCTTGCCGTGTTCGTTCGCTGTCTCCAGTTGGGGTAATTGTGAAGCGTC
Source organism: Paraburkholderia lebeckiae (assembly GCF_014201005.1). Lineage (NCBI taxonomy): Bacteria > Pseudomonadati > Pseudomonadota > Betaproteobacteria > Burkholderiales > Burkholderiaceae > Paraburkholderia > Paraburkholderia lebeckiae. The sequence continues at coordinate 486,333 of NZ_JACHDK010000002.1, forward strand.
CCGGTTCTCCCGCATCGTCAGCGATGCGCCAGCAGTCTCCCCCATCCTCTCACCGCGGTTTCTCCAGGCAGACCTGCGCGCTGGCGCTGGCAGGCGTGCTCGCGCTCGCGGCCTGCTCGAAGAAGGAAGCCGCGGCGCCCGCGCCGCGCCCGGTGGTCGCGCTCGCCGTGCATGCGGACGGCCACGCGCTGCAGGCGGCGTCGCTGCCCGGCGAAGTGCAGGCGCGCTATTCGACGCCGCTGTCGTTCCGCGTCGCCGGCAAGATCATCGAGCGGCGGGTACGGCTCGGCGACACGGTGAAAAGCGGCGAAGTCGTCGCGCTGCTCGACCCGGCCGATGCGCAGAAAAACGCCGCCAGCACGCAGGCGCAGCTCGACGCCGCGCAGCACAACCTCGTCTATGCGCAGCAGCAGCTCGAACGCGACAGGGCGCAGGCCAAAGAAAACCTGATCGCGCCCGCGCAGCTCGAACAGACCACCAACGCCTACGCGTCCGCGCTCGCGCAGCGCGATCAGGCGCAGCAGCAGGCGGCGCTCGCGAAAAATCAGCTGCAGTACACGACGCTCGTCGCCGGTCATGCGGGCGTCATCACGGCTGAACAGGCGGACACGGGCCAGAACGTGTCGGCGGGTCAGGCCGTCTACAACCTCGCGTGGAGCGGCGACGTCGACGTGCTGTGCGACGTGCCCGAAAGCGCGCTCGCCGCATTCGCGGTCGGCCAGAACGCGAGCGTCACGCTCGCCGCGCTGCCGGGCCGCAAGCTCCGCGCACGCGTGCGCGAGCTGTCGCCGGCCGCCGATCCGCAAAGCCGCACCTGGCGCGCGCGTCTGACCCTGCTCGATGCCGGCGCCGGCGTGCGCCTCGGCATGACCGCCGACGTCACGCCGGCCGTGCCGCTCGCCGCGGCGGCCGCGCAGCACGGCGTGTTCACGCTGCCGGTCACCGCGCTATTTCACGAGGGGCGCGAACCGGCCGTGTGGGTCGTGCGCGCCGCGGACAACACGCTCGAACTGCGCCGCGTGACCGTTACGCGCTACTACGAGCGCACGTTCGTCGTCAGCGATGGCCTGAAAGATGGCGAAAGCGTCGTGCTGCAAGGCGTGCACACCGTGAGCGCCGGCCAGAAAGTCCGCGCGATCGCGCCGCTGCATCCCGAGGACTTCGCTTCATGAGCACGTCGCACGAAGAAGGACGCTTCAATCTGTCCGCGTGGGCGCTGCGTCATCAGGCGCTGGTCGTATTCCTGATCGCGCTCGCCACCGCGTTCGGCATCCTCGCCTACACGCGGCTCGCGCAGTCGGAAGACCCGCCCTTCACGTTTCGCGTGATGGTGATCCGCACGTACTGGCCGGGTGCCACCGCGCGCCAGGTGCAGGAGCAGTTGACCGATCGCATCGGCCGCAAGCTGCAGGAAACGCCGTACATCGATTTCGTGCGCAGCTACTCGCGTCCCGGCGAATCGCTGATCTTCTTCACGATGAAGGACTCGGCGCCGGTGAGCCAGGTGCCCGAGACGTGGTACCAGGTGCGCAAGAAAGTCGGTGACATCGCGGCGACCTTGCCGTCGGGCATCCAGGGCCCGTTCTTCAACGACGAATTCGGCGACGTCTACACCAACATCTACACGCTCGAAGGCGACGGCTTTTCCGCCGCGCAACTGCACGATTACGCGGACCAGTTACGCTCGGTGCTGCTGCGCGTGCCGGGCGTCGGCAAGGTCGACTATTTCGGCGACCCCGATCAGCACATCTACATCGAGATCGCGAACACGCAGTTGACGCGTCTCGGCATCTCGCCACAACAGCTTGGGCAGGCGATCAACGCGCAGAACACGATCGCTCCCGCAGGTACGCTGACCACCACCGACGACCGCGTGTTCGTGCGTCCGAGCGGCCAGTTCAACGACGTGGGCGCGCTCGCCGACACGCTGATCCGCATCAACAACCGCACGTTCCGTCTCGGCGACATCGCGACGATCAAGCGCGGCTACGACGACCCGGTCGTCACGCAGATGCGCTTCGGCGGCAAACCCGTGCTCGGTATCGGCGTGACGATGCAGCCGGGCGGCGACGTGATCCGCCTCGGCCGCGCGCTCGATCAGCAGATGACCCAACTGCGCGCCGCGCTGCCCGCCGGCTTGAATCTCGTCGAAGTATCGAGCATGCCGCACGCGGTCGCGCGCTCGGTCAACGACTTCCTCGAAGCGGTCGCCGAAGCGGTCGGGATCGTGCTGGTCGTGAGCCTCGTATCGCTCGGCGTGCGCACCGGCATGGTGGTCGTGATCTCGATTCCGGTGGTGCTCGCGGTCACCGCGCTGTGCATGTACCTGTTCGATATCGGCCTGCACAAGGTATCGCTCGGCACCCTCGTGCTCGCGCTCGGCCTGCTCGTCGACGACGCGATCATCGCGGTCGAAATGATGTCGGTGAAGCTAGAGCAAGGCTGGAACCGTACGCGCGCCGCGGCCTTCGCGTACACCAGCACCGCGTTTCCGATGCTGACCGGCACGCTCGTCACCGTATCCGGCTTCCTGCCGATCGCGCTCGCGAAGTCGAGCACCGGCGAGTACACGCGCTCGATCTTCGAGGTGTCGGCGATCGCGCTGATCGCGTCGTGGCTCGCGGCGGTCGTGCTGATTCCGCTGCTCGGCTATCACATGCTGCCCGAGCGCAAGCGCCATGCGCACGAGCCTGACGATCACGAACATGACATCTACGACACGCGCTTCTACACGCGTTTGCGCGGCTGGATCGGCTGGTGCATCGAGCGGCGCTTCGTCGTGCTCGCGATCACCGTGCTGCTGTTCGTGCTCGCGATGGCCGGCTTCTCGCTCGTTCCGCAGCAGTTCTTCCCGAGCTCGGACCGGCCGGAGTTGCTGGTCGATGTGCGGCTGCCCGAAGGTGCGTCGTTCGATGCAACGCTGCGCCAGGCACAGCGCCTCGAGCAGGTTCTCAAAGGCCGGCCTGAAATCGATCACTCAGTCAGCTTTGTCGGCACCGGCGCGCCGCGCTTCTATCTGCCGCTCGATCAGCAATTGCAGCAGCCGAACTTCGCACAGTTCGTGATCACCGCGAAGTCGGTCAAGGATCGCGAGAAGCTCGCGCAGTGGCTCGAACCGGAGTTGTTCAACAACTTCCCGGCGATCCGCACGCGCCTGTCACGCCTCGAGAATGGGCCGCCGGTCGGCTATCCGGTGCAGTTCCGCGTGAGCGGCGACGACATCGCGACCGTGCGCTCGATCGCCGAACGCGTCGCCGCGACGATGCGCGCCAATCGCGGCACGCGCAACGTGCAGTTCGACTGGGACGAACCCGCCGAGCGCTCGGTGCGCTTCGAGATCGACCAGAAACGCGCGCGCGAGCTCGGCGTGACGTCCGAAGACATCGCCAGCTTCCTCGCGATGACGATGTCCGGCTACACGGTCACGCAGTATCGGGAGCGCGACAAGCTGATCAGCGTCGATCTGCGCGCGCCTCGCGCCGAACGCGTCGACCCGTCGCAGCTGACCGCGCTCGCGATGCCGACGCCGAACGGGCCGGTGCCGCTCGGCACGCTCGGACATCTGCGCAACGACCTCGAATACGGCGTGATCTGGGAACGCGACCGTCAGCCGACCATCACCGTCCAGTCGGACGTGTCGGCGGGCGCGCAAGGCATCGACGTCACGCACGCGGTGGACCGCGCGCTCGCGCCGATCCGCGCGACGCTGCCGGTCGGCTACCGGATCGAGATCGGTGGCTCCGTCGAGGAAAGCGCCAAGGGTCAAACCTCGATCAACGCGCAGATTCCGATCATGGTGATCGCGGTGCTCATGCTGCTGATGATCCAGCTGCAAAGCTTCGCGCGCGTGCTGATGGTCGTGTTGACCGCCCCGCTCGGCCTGATCGGCGTCGTGCTCACCTTGCTGCTGTTCGGCCAGCCGTTCGGCTTCGTCGCGATGCTCGGCGTGATCGCGATGTTCGGCATCATCATGCGCAACTCGGTGATCCTCGTCGATCAGATCGAGCAGGACATTGCGTCGGGGCACAAGCGTTTCGATGCGATCGTCGGCGCGACCGTGCGGCGGTTCCGGCCGATCACGCTGACCGCCGCGGCCGCTGTGCTCGCGCTGATCCCGCTGCTGCGCTCGAACTTCTTCGGGCCGATGGCGACCGCGCTGATGGGCGGCATCACGAGCGCGACGATCCTCACGCTGTTCTATCTGCCCGCGTTGTACGCCGCGTCGTTCCGCGTACGCGCCGACGAGCGCGAGCCGCAGACGCCGTCCGGTGCCGGCGCCACGCACACGGGTAACTGAGCATGAGCATGACTATTCCCGCCCTATCCCGCCACCGCCGCGCACGCTTCGACGCGCTGGCCCGTACCACGCTTGCCACCAGCATCGCCAGCATCACCTGCATGCTCGGCGCTTGCTCGTTCGGACCGAACGGCGACGCGCCCGCGATGCCGCAGCCCGCGCACTACGGTGCCGAGCCGCTACCGACGCAAACCGTGCCCGCGCAGGGCGTCACGCAGCAGTTCGTGACCGGCGCGCAGCCGGTGCCCGAATGGTGGAAGCTGTACCGCTCGGATGCGCTGAACGCGCTCGTCGACGAAGGCCTGCGCAACAGTCCGACGCTCGACGCGACCGACCGCAGTCTCGCCGCCGCGCGCGAGCAATTGCGCGCGCAGGTCGGCAGCTCGCTGCTGCCGACCATCGACGCCGGCGGCCAGGCCACCCGCAATCGCGCGCTCGCGATCCCCGAGATCGGACCGAACACGTTTCTGTACAACGTGTTCGTCGGTCAGTTGCAGGCGCACTACACGTTCGATCTGTTCGGCGCCGCGCGTCTCGCGAACGCGGCGCTCGCCGCGCGCGTGAACGTGCAGGTCTACCAGCTCGAGGCGGCGCGGCGCGCGCTCGCCGCGAACATCGTGACCGCGACGATCACGAGCGCCGCGCTGCATGCTCAGATCGATACGACCGAGCGGCTCGTGGTCCTCGCCAACGATCAGGCGCGCGATACCGAACGGCGCTTCGCGCTCGGCGCGGTATCGCATGCCGATCTGCTGAACGCGCAGCAGAGCGCCGCGAGCGTGTCGGCAAGTCTGCCGGCGCTGAAGCAACAGTGGCTCACTACGCGTCACGCGCTCGCGGTGCTGCTTGGCCGCACACCCGATGCCGCGCCCGACGACATCGATCTCGCGCAGTTGCATGTGCCGGAGCAGGTGCCGGTGGTCGTGCCGTCGGAGCTGCTGCGCACGCGACCTGACATCGAGGCCGCCGACGCCGCGCTGAAAGCCGCGGCGACCGATGTCGGCGTCGCCACCGCGCAGATGTTCCCGAGTCTGTCGCTGTCGGCATCGATGGGACAAGGCGGGTTTAGCTGGCCGGTCGCGATGTCCGGTGCCGGGGCCATCTGGAGCATCGGCGCGTCGCTGTCGCAACCGCTGTTTCATGGCGGCGCGCTGCTCGCGCAGCGCCGCGCGGCGCAGCACACGTACGAAGCGAGCGTGTCGCAGTACAAACAGACCGTGCTGGCCGCGTTTCAGAACGTCGCCGACACGCTCGCCTCGCTCGAGCACGACGCGCAGTCGCTCGATGCCGCGAACGTCGCCGCGCGTTCGGCACAGGGCGTGTTCAACGAGACCTCGGCGCGCTATCGGCTCGGCGCGCTGCCCGTCGCCGCGACGCGTTCGAGCGAGCAGCAATGGCGCAATGCGCAGCTCGATGAGATCCGCTATACGAGCGCGCGGCTGACCGATACGGCCGCGTTGTTTCAGGCGATGGGGAATCCGCCGGTTGATCAAAGAGGGACGTCGTCTGCCGGTACACCGAACACAACCGCATCGAATTAAACCTGGGATTCCCTACGGAGTGCGGCGCACTTATCCCCAGTTTGTGTTGACAGACTTGTTGATCAGCCTGGGGCGAAGCGTCTAAGTGCTTGAAGCGAATCGCATTGTCGTGCAAGTCATGCAAGGGAGCAGCTTTGAAGCAATAGAGCGCGGTCGGGCGGAATCACGAGGGGAAAACAACGGCCGGGTCCGTTATCCACAGAATGTGTTGAATGACCTGTTGATAAGGCCTGGAGATCGCGCCCAAGTGCTTGCGCGCGCGATGGATTCAGCCGCCGATACATTCGCGCACACAGGCCGCAAAGAAGGTTCGGGTCAGTAGGGAATCGTTAACCGACCATTCAACAAAGGGCGGCGGACCCGTCGACCGATGGAACGATTACGAGTGGCGCGCGGCGCGTCGCCGCGTGGGCATCACCGAGAAGTTCAGGTTTCACGACGTGCGCCACACGCGGGTGAGTTGGCATGTGCAGAGCGACACCGTACTGCTCTGCATACCACGCCGGCGCCTTAGCTCGTTGCAACGAGCTAAGGCGCCGGAAAATAATCACACTTTCGGTGCACTGTGAACAGATTTTGTGGCACACCGCGGAAAAGCCCCGCCGTATAAGGCTTCTACATCAAGGCTTGTTCGACTCGAACAGATCCATGATCTGCTTCTTCTCGTTCGTCGACACGCTCGGCGGCGGCACCACCGGCGGCGTCATGCCCGCCGGCCCGACACCGCCCACCGCATCGGTCGCGCCAGCCATCGGATTGCCCGAATCTAGACCGATGCTCGCGACGAAGCCTTGCCCCGGCAACTTGTCGGTAAAGAACAGCTCGCCGTTCATCACCGTCACACCGTCGGGTTGCTGCGGCTCGGCCTGTGGCACACCGCGCAGCGCGCGCTGCATGTACTCGACCCAGATCGGCAGCGCGAGCTGCGCGCCGAATTCGCGGCTGCCGAGACTCTTCGGCTGGTCGTAGCCCATCCACGCGACCGCCACCAGCGACTGCTGATAGCCGGCGAACCAGCCGTCCTTCGCGTCGTTGGTCGTACCGGTCTTGCCCTGCAGGTCCGAGCGCTTCAGCACGTTGGTGCCTGCTCCCGTACCCTCGGTCGCGACCGAGTGCAACAGGCTGTTCATGATGTATGCGTTACGCGGCTCTAGCGTGCGCGGCGCATCGTGCCCAGCGACGAGCGGCTGCGCGCGCGAGATCGCCACGCCACGCGCGTCGGTCACTTCGTTGATCAGATACGGATTGATCCGGTAGCCGCCGTTCGCGAACACCGAGTACGCGCCCGCCGACTGCAGCGGCGTGACGAGGCCAGCGCCCAGCGCCATCGGCAGATACGGCGGGGTCTTGTCGGCGTCGAAGCCGAAGCGCTGCGTGACGAAGTCCTGCGCGTATTTGGTGCCGATGAACGACAGGATGCGGATCGACACGAGGTTCTTCGACTTCTGCAACGCGACGCGCATCGACATCGGACCGTCAGGCTGGTCGTCGTCCTTCGGCTCCCACGCGTCGCCGCCCGGCGTGCTCGGCGGAAAGTACAGCGGCGCGTCGTTGATGATCGTCGCCGGTGCGAGCCCCTTGTCGAGCGCCGCCGAATAGATGAACGGCTTGAAGCTCGAACCCGGCTGCCGCCACGCTTGCGTTACATGGTTGAACTTGTTCTTGTTGAAGTCGAAACCGCCGATCAGCGCGCGGATCGCGCCGTCCTGCGGCGTCAGCGACACGAGCGCGCCCTCAACCTGCGGCAGTTGCGTGATCTGCCAGTTGCCCTTGTCGTCGGCGACGAGGCGCACGATCGAACCCGGCTTGATGCGCAGCGTCGCGTTCGCGCGCGGGCTCAGCGCCGCGGCGACGAAGCGCAGGCCATCGCCCGACACCGTCACCTGCGTACCGTCGACCAGTTGCGCGACCACCTGCTTCGCGCTCGCGTCCGTCACCACGCCGGCGATGATCTCGCCGTTGTCCGGATGATCGGTCAGCGCGTCGTCGATCGTCTGGTCGCGGTCGTCGCCCGCCTCGGGCAACTGCACGAAGCCTTCCGGTCCGCGATAGCCGTGGCGCCGCTCGTAGTCCATCACGCCCTTGCGCACCGCGCGATACGCGGCGTCCTGATCGGCGGAATCGATCGTGGTCGTGACGTTCAGGCCGCGCGTATAGGTTTCGTCCTTGTACTGCGCGTACATCATCTGCCGCACCATTTCGGCGACGTACTCCGCGTGCACGCTGTACTCGTTGCCCGGATTCTTCGTCTGAATCTCTTCCTTCACGGCCTGGTCGTACTGCTGCTGCGTGATGTAGTTCAGCTCGAGCATGCGTCGCAGGATGTACTCCTGGCGGATCTTCGCGCGTTTCGGATTGACGACCGGGTTATACGCGGACGGCGCCTTCGGCAGACCCGCGAGCATCGCGGCCTGGGCCAGCGTGAGGTCCTTCAGGTCCTTGCCGAAGTACACGCGCGCGGCCGCGGCGAAGCCATACGCGCGCTCGCCCAGATAGATCTGGTTCATGTACAGCTCGAGGATCTGGTCCTTCGTCAACGCGCGCTCGATCTTGTACGCGAGCAGCATCTCGTAGATCTTGCGCGTGTACGTTTTCTCACTGGAGAGGAAGAAGTTGCGCGCGACCTGCATCGTGATCGTGCTCGCGCCCTGCGATGCGCCGCCATGCGCAAGGTCAGCGAAACCGGCGCGCAGGATGCCGACGAAGTCGACGCCGCCGTGTTCGTAAAAGCGGTAGTCCTCGATCGCGAGCACCGCTTTTTTCATCTGGTTGGGGATGTCCTGGAAGCGCACGAGGCTGCGCCGCTCCTCGCCGAATTCGCCGATCAGCACGTGATCGGCGGTGTAGACGCGCAGCGGAACTTTCGGGCGATAGTCGGTCAGCGCGTCGAGCGACGGCAATTGCGGCCCCATCACGACGAGCGCATAGCCGACGATCAGCGCCCCGACCACGACGACCGTCGCGATCAGGCCGAAGAACCACAGCACGAGCGACGCGCCGATCGATCGACGGCCGCGCTCGGGCTCGCGCGAAGCGGCATTGCGTCCAGGGGTGCGTTGGTGGGAGTCCCGGTCTTCACCGGCCGGAGAGTTCGAGGAATGCGGTCGTTTGATGATTGGCATGACTGGAATAAGGGGCCCGCGACTGCGCGCCTGTCTGCACGCGCTCGCGGCGCGCGCATGGGTCGTGTTCGACATCCTGGCCGGGACGTACGCCGCCCTGCGGACCTTGCCCCCGGCCGGCCGCACGGCACGCCTCGGACCATGTCCGGCGCAACGTAACAGCACATTTTAAAGAAATCGGCAGCGGTCCAAGGCAGTTTTTTTGTAAGAATTCCCTTCGCCGGCCGCCTTTTCCTGGTAAGGGTCTGTAATTTCGCGCAGCGCGCATTGCAGCGTGCGTGCGACGCGCAGCTTATGCGGGGTTATCAACATTTTCTGTTGAAAGGGCTGTGGACAAGCCGGCCGCAAACACTACAACTCATTGATGTCACGGGATTTTCGCACCGCGCTTGTTCCGTGGCGGCGCAACTCGTCATATGATGAACCCCGCGCGCGTCCCTCGATGCGCGCGATGGGGACCCGAACGGCGGGATCCAACGGCAGTTCCGATGACGGGTTCCGACACCGTATCCGGAGGCACGCGCCGACCCGCCCATGCTAACAAGACTGCGAGTCGATCATGTCCAAGCCCAGTGAGCGCATCGTCGTGTTCGTCACGACCGCGCAGAAACGTGCGATCACAGCGACTGCCGAGGATCTGGGCATCAGCGTGAGTGAACTGATGCGGCGCGCGGTGCTGAGCTTCGGCGCGACCAGCGAACAGGTCAAGGCCGCGAGCATCGTCGACCGGCTGCGCGCGCCGCGCGCGCCCGATCCGCTGAACGCGGCGCTGCAGCGCGTCGCGCGCGGTACGCGCTATGCGCGCGCCGCGCTGCCGGTAGCGCTGCAAGCGCACGAGAAAGACGCGGCGGCTCCAGCGGCCGCCGCCGCAAGCGCGGCTGCCGGCGCGGCCGGTGCCGTGGATTCGCCCTCGATGCAGCAAGCCGGTCGACCCGCTCTCGCGACCGACGCTGCGGATGCTCCCGCCCCGCTGCTTCCCGCGGGCGTCGCCGCCGCGCTCGCCGCCGAGCAGGACGAACAGGCCGCGGCCACCGCCGAAGCCGTCGCGCGTCTGACGGCAGCTCGAGCCGCCGAAAACGCGGAAAACGCCGAAGCGGACGCAATCGACAACGCCGCATCGAAACGACTGGCCGGCACGTCGGCGCGTCTGCGCAACTCGCTCAAGCGCCGCCACAACGACCCGGACTCCGACGACGACGAACCGCACGGCGACCCGAGCGCCGAAGGCGGCCGCTTCGCGTGACGGTAAATTACCGCGCGCCGAGCCGCAATCACTGCATCCGAGCGAGCACGCGGGCGTACGCAACGAGTCCCCGTTGCATATCGTTACATCAGTGACACCTGCGTGAAAACGTCGCGCGGTAACACCCGCCCACACCCGCAAACAGCGGCTTTTCGCGCATCATTCGGGCCTTCGGGAAGCCGCGTCGATTAAGCCATCTTCAACACGGCCGATGGTGTAATATCCGCCGTCAAGTCCATGCCCATCGCGGCTTTCCATCATCCAGGCAATCCTCAACCCGGCATTGCGCCCCAACAAAAACGGACCGCGCTATTGCAATTGGCAAGTGCGCCCCGAACTCCGGTCCGAACGTTGCGCAGCATGGCGCGCGGCGGCGTAAAGTAGCAATGATTCAAGGCAGTCAGGCGCGCACGCATCGTCGGCGCCGCTCACATTCTCTGGAGGTTTTCATGTCGCTTTTTGACAGCATTTCGCGCACGCTCAAAGGTCTTTTGAACGATGCGGCCGACTCGGTGCAGGATCCGTCGCGCGACTCGCGCCAGATCGTGCGCGAACTCGACGACAGCATCGGCAAGGCCGAAAACTCGCTGATCGAGATTCAGGCGCAGGTCGCCACCCAGCAAAGCAAGCGCGATGTTGCCGCGGACAAGGCGAAGAAGTATGAAGACGGTGCTCGCCGTGCGCTGCAGTCCGGCGACGAAGCGCTCGCGCGTGAAGCGCTTGGCGCGCAGGCCACGGCCGAAGCCGAACGCGATGCGCTGACGAAAGAACTGACTTCGCTGGAGCCGTCGGTCGCGCAACTGAAGAGCCAGATAGAGGACATGCGCACGCGCCGCAACGACCTGAACGCGCGCTCGAACATCCTGCAAGCCAAGCAGCAGATCGCGCAGGCGAAAGATACCGCGGCCACCGCACTCGGCGGCATCGGCGGCAAGAACCTGTCCGAGGATTTCCAGAAGCTCGAAGATAAAGTCGCGCTGTCGAACGCGCGTTCCGACGCACGTCTGAACTCCGCCGACGAGAAAAGCGGCAAGGCGCTCGACGACAAGCTCGCGGATCTGAACCGCGGCCCGTCCGTCGACGATCGGCTCGAAGCGCTGAAGAAGCAGCTCAATACGCCGGCGCAGTGAATGCTGGATGCGTGTACCCGCTTCAAAGCAAGTACGCACAGCAAGTACGCGCGGCAACGACAACGGCAGTAGCAGTACATGCCGGTGCGCTCACTTCTGAACGCACCGGCATACCGGCCGCCACGGGCAGCCACCGCAATCGACTGATGGAGACGGGCGCACCCCGCCCGGTCCGCAAATGAAAAAACTCTTCGCAACCGCCTTCGCTTCGCTGTTGCTCGTGTCGGCCGCGGCGTTCGCGGTGCCGACCGCTCAGCAAATCGAATCGGCGATGTCGCAGGGCAACTGGCAGCAGGCCGACGCCGGCCTCACCGAAGTGTTGCAAGCGCATCCGAACAACGCGCACGCGCACTATCTGTACGCCCAGGTGCTCGATCGCGAAGGCCGTTCCGCCGAGGCGCTCGCGCAGCTCCAACAGGCAAAGACGCTCGATCCGCAGATCCGCTTCACCGACCCGGGCCGCTTCGCGCAAACCGAAGCGCGCCTGCGCCGCGACGCGGAACGCGCGGGCGGCAACGTCACCCGTCACGCCGCGAATCCGTTCGCACAGCAGAATGCGCCTGCTGTGCAGCAACAGTCGGCGATGATGTCGCAAGCGCAACAACGGCATGGTCCGGGGGTGGGTATGTGGATCGGTATCATTGTTCTGATCGCGGTGATCGCGCTCGTGCTGCGCTGGACCTTGCGCCGCGCGCGCAGCCAGGAAGACACGCGCGCCGACGAGGACCGCCGCGCGCAATTGAAGCGCGCCACCGACATGCTCAACACGGTGCGTTCGATCAAGCTCGACGTGAAGCTGTCCACCACGCCGGGTCACGAGTTGCTCGAGAAAGACGTCGAAGCGACCGAAGAGCAGTTGCGCGGCGCCGTCGAAACGCTGTCGAACGGCAAGAATCCGCTGCCGCCCTATGCACTCGACGAATTCGAGCAGCGCATCGCGAGCCTGCGCGCGCGCGCCGACGGCCGGCCCGATCCGACCGCCGCCTCCGTGGGCACCGCTCAGCAATCGACGTACGCGCAGGAGGCCGAGCGCTTCGGCAACCCGCAACCGCCTTATCCGCAACAGGGTCCCTATCAGCAGCAGCCGCAGGTCATCGTGCAGCAAGGCGGTGGCATGGGTGGCGGCATGGGCGGTCTGCTGACCGGCGTGCTGCTTGGCGAGGCGCTCAGTCATGGGCGTGAGCGCGTAGTCGAGCGCGACGTGGTCGTCGACCCCGACGAACTGCGCCGGCGCGGCAACGACGGCGCAAACGGCGGCGGCCTCGACTTCGGTCAGGGTTCGAACGACTGGAACGATGACGGCAGCGGCGGCGGCATCGACATGGGCAGCAACGACGATTCCGGCGGTTGGACCGATACCTGATCGAACCCGATCGATCCGCGTCGAATGAAAAGACAGGCTGTAGACGCGCGATTTCGCCCCTGCCCGTCGCGCCGCGCGAGTCCAGCGCGCCGGAGCCGCTATCGTTTCACCCGCCGCTTTCGCCCCGTGCCGGAGACCGCGTGACGCCTGTCCCTTCCGCTTCATCCACCGCGCTGCGCATTGCGATCGTCGGCAGTGGCTTTGCCGGCATCGGCATGGCCATCCGTCTGCAGCAAATGGGCATCACGTCGTTCACGGTCTATGAGGCCGCGAGCGGCATCGGCGGCACTTGGCGTGACAATACCTACCCCGGCGCGGCCTGCGATGTGCCCTCGCATCTCTATTCGTTTTCGTTCGAGGCGAATCCGGCGTGGTCGCGCTCGTTCAGCAGCCAGGCCGAAATTCTCGCGTATCTGCAGCACTGCGCGCGCAAGTACGGCGTCGATCGCTACGTGCGTTGCAATGCGAAAGTGAGCGCCGCGCGCTTCGACGAAGCGCGGCAGATCTGGCTCGTCGAGCTCGACACGAACGGCGCGCGCGAAATCGTCGAGGCCGACGTGCTGATCGCCGCGAACGGTCCGCTGTCGCGTCCCGCGCTGCCGCGCATCGCCGGCATCGAACGGTTCGAGGGCAAGCTGTTCCATTCGGCGCGCTGGGATCATGCCTATCCGCTCGACGGCAAACGCGTCGCAGTAATCGGCACCGGCGCGAGCGCGATCCAGTTCGTGCCGAAAATCCAGCCGCGTGTCGCGCATCTGGCTCTGTTCCAGCGCACCGCGCCGTGGGTGATGCCGAAGCGCGACAAGCCGATCGGCCTGCGCGCGCAATGGCTGTTCCGTACGCTGCCATTCACGCAGCGCTTCGTTCGCAGCGCGATCTATTGGCAGCTCGAGTCGCGTGGGATCGCGTTCGTCGTCAATCCGAAGCTGATGAAGACGCCGATGAAGTTCGGCCTCAGCTATCTGCAGCGACGCGTCAAGGACCCGGCGCTGCGCGCGAAGCTCACGCCGAAATACCGGCTCGGCTGCAAGCGCGTGCTACTGTCGAGCGACTATTACCCGGCCGTCTGTCAGCCGAACGTCGACGTCGTGACGAGCGGCATTCGCGAGATCGTCGCGGATGGCATCGTGACCGACGACGGTGTGCATCACCGCGCGGACGCGATCATCTGCGGCACCGGCTTCCAGGTCAACGACGTGCCCGCGCCGTTCGAAGTGACCGGCCTCGATGGCACCGACCTCAGCACGCTCTGGCTGCGCGATGGCCCCGAGGCCTATCTCGGCACGAGCATCGCGAACTTCCCGAACTTCTTCATGATCGCCGGCCCGAACACGGGGCTCGGCCATAACTCGATGATCTACATGATCGAGTCGCAACTGCGGTATATCGGCGATTGCCTGCGCGTGCTGCGCAAACAGAATGCGCGCACGATGACCTTGCGCGCCGACGTGCAGCGCGATTTCAACGCGCGTTTGCAACAGGAGATGCGGCACGCGGTGTGGACTAGCGGCTGCCACAGCTGGTATCAGACGCAGAGCGGCAAAGTCACCGCGATCTGGCCCGGCTTCACGTTCAGCTTTCGCAAGCGTACGCGCCGCGTGCGGCCGCAGGATTACCGCTTCGCGCCTTGAGTCCGCACAATGGCAATCCGGCGCCCTGGGCATGGGCCGGCGCATTCGTTACCCGCCACCGCTCAGCAACCGCAACAGCTCCCACAGAAACTTCACGATGATCACGATCAGTTCCCACAGCCGATAGAGCGGCTGCCAGTCCAGCACGCGCAGAAGGGACTCGATCATCGCTATCGTGAGAAGAAGTGAGGGCCGCGATTTCCAGTTCGATCACGCGTCGCGCGCGATGTCCGCGCATCGCGCAAGCTCAAACCGCCATCATGACCCGCTTGCGCTCCGCGCGCTGCATGAAGAAGTTCGCCGCGACGACGCCGACCGTGACGACCGCGATGAACAGCGTCGCGAGCGCATTCATCTCCGGGTTCAGACCAAGTCGCACGCGCGAGAACACGACGAGCGGCAAGGTCGTCGAACCGGGACCCGACAGGAACGCGGACAGCACCACGTCGTCGATCGACAGCGTGAACGACAGCAGCCAGCCCGACACCAGCGCCTGTGAGATCAGCGGCAGCGTGACGAAGAAGAACACGCGCAGCGGTGTCGCGCCGAGGTCGAGCGCGGCTTCCTCGAGCGACGGATGCAGTTCGCGCACGCGCGATTGCACGATGATCGCGACGTACGAAATACACAGCATCACGTGACCGATCCAGATCGTGAAGATGCCGCGTTCGGCCGGCCAGCCGATCCAGCGCGCCATTTCGATGAACAGCAGCAACAGCGAGATGCCCTGAATCACTTCGGGGATCACCAGCGGCGCGTTGATCATGCCGGTGTACAGCGTGAAGCCGCGAAAGCGCCCCATGCGCGCGAGCACGAAGCCGGCCCACGTACCGATGATCACCGACGCGAACGCCGTGAGCAGGCCGATACGCAGCGACAGCCACGCCGACGTGATCAGCTCGCCGTCCTGCAACAGCGCCGCGTACCAGCGCGTCGAGAAGCGCGTCCACACCGTCACCAGTTGCGATTCGTTGAACGAATACACGACGAGGCTGACGATCGGGATATACAGAAACAGAAAGCCGATGCCCAGAGCGATCAGCTGCAGCATGCGATTCGGCTTCATTGGCGGCCCTCCTCCAATGCCTTCGCCTGGGCATGCTGGAACAGCGCCATCGGCACCAGCAGCAGCAACACCATCGCGCACGTGACGGCGGATGCCATCGGCCAGTCGGCGTTGTCGAAGAACTCATTCCACATCACGCGGCCGATCATCAGCGTGTTCGCGCCGCCGAGCAGCTCAGGAATCACGTACTCGCCGACCGCCGGAATGAACACCAGCAGACAGCCGGCGACGATGCCGTTCTTCGACAGCGGCAGCGTGATCTGCCAGAACGCCTTCCACGGCTTCGCGCCGAGGTCATAGGCGGCTTCCAGCAAGGTCAGGTCCATTTTCACCAGATGCGCGTAAAGCGGCATCACGAGAAACGGCAGGTACGAATAGACCATGCCGATATAGACCGCCGTGTTGGTGTGATACAGCTCGATCGGCGAATGGATCAGGCCGACCGACATCAGGAAGTTATTCAGCAGCCCGTTGTTCTTCAGAATGCCGATCCATGCGTACACGCGGATCAGGAACGAGGTCCAGAATGGCAGCATCACGGCCATCATCAGCAGATTGCGGGTGGCCGGATTGGAGCGCGCGATGTAGTACGCCATCGGATAGCCGATCAGCAGACACAGCACGGTCGAAATCGCCGCGACGACGACCGAATTCACATAGGTCGCGAAGTACAGGCTGTCGGTCAACAGAAACGCGTAGTGCGACAGATCGAGCATGATGTGCAGCGCGCCTTCCGCGAAGGTGACGAGCTGCGTGTACGGAGGAATGCCGAGCTGCGAATCGGCGAAGCTGATCTTCACGACCAGCAGGAACGGCACGAGGAAAAACAGCAGCAGCCAGATGAACGGCCCCGCCACCACCGCGGTGCGTCCCGTGAACTTCAGACGCCGCGCGGGCCACGCGAAAAACGACGAAAGCGCCTCTTTCATGACGTCAGCACCACGCCGGCCGATGCGCTCCAGCGCACGTAGACTTCGTCGCCCCAGGACGGCGGATCGATTTCGGTGAGCGCCAGGCTCGTCACGTTCGCGATCACGGTCTTGCCGCCGTCGAGCTTCACGTGATACAGCGAATAGCCGCCCATGTACGCGATATTCGTGACGACGCCCCTGCCCCAGTTGTAGGCGCCCTCCGGCGGCTTACGCGTGAGGGCGATGCGTTCGGGGCGCACCGAGATCGTCACCGGCATGCCGAGCGGACCGCTGATGCCGTGATTGACGTGCAAGTGGCACGTCAGATCCGGCGTTTCGATGAACACGTGATCGGGTTCGTCCTCGACCGTATGGCCTTCGAACAGATTGGTCGAACCGATGAATTCCGCCGAGAAACGGCTGTTAGGGTACTCGTAGACTTCATGCGGCGTGCCGAGCTGCACGATCTGGCCTTCGCTCATCACGGCGAGGCGGTTGGCCATCGTCATTGCTTCCTCCTGATCGTGCGTGACCATCATGCAGGTGACGCCGACCTGGTCGAGAATGTTGACGAGCTCGATCTGCGTGCGCTGGCGGATCTGCTTGTCGAGCGCCGACATTGGCTCGTCGAGCAGCAGCAGCTTCGGCCGCTTGACGAGCGAGCGCGCGAGCGCAACGCGCTGCTGCTGGCCGCCCGACAGCTGATGCGGCTTGCGCTTCGCGAAGCGGCCCATCTGCACGAGTTCGAGCGCGTTGTGCACGCGATCTTTCAGCTCGGCCTTCGGCACGCCTTCCTGCTTCAGACCGAACGCCACGTTCGCCTCGACCGTCATGTGCGGAAAGAGCGCATACGACTGGAACATCATGTTGACCGGCCGGCGATACGGTGGCAGTTGCGCGAGATCTTCGCCATCGATCAGGATCTTGCCCGACGTCACGGTTTCGAGCCCGGCCATCATGCGCAGCAACGTCGACTTGCCGCAGCCCGAGCTGCCGAGCAGCGCGAACAGCTCGCCCTTCTTCACCGTCAGATTGACCCCTTTGACCGCGACGGTCTCGCCGAACTTCTTCACGACATCGACGATCTGGATGTACTGCTCCGCTGCGTCGCCCGTAGCGGCGTTCGAGCCCGTCGACGGCACGGCCGTCCCGGCCAGCGCGCCCGGCTGGTCACTACTCATCATAATGCTGCTTCACTCCGGCGTTTGACGAACAAAGCCCCCGGTGAACACCGAGGGCTTCATAGGCTGCTTATCTGTTTGTTGCCGCGCCTAGCGGCCGGACTTGTACTCGGTCCACAGCCGCGTTTGCAGCCGCTGGATTTCCTGCGGCAGCGGCTTCAACAGGAACAGCGTCTTGATGGTTTCCGGCGACGGGTACACGGCCGGGTCGTTCGCGACGTCCTTGTCCACGTACTTGCGCGCTTCCATATTGACGCTCGGGTAGTACACGGCGTTGGTGATCGCAGCGTGCACCTGCGGCGTCTCGATGTAGTTGATCCACTCGAGCGCGGCTTCCTTGTGCTTCGCATCCTTCGGAATCGCCATCACGTCGAACCACACCGGCGCGCCGCCCTTCGGCACGAAGTACTCAATCTTGTACGGCTTCTTCGCCTCGATCGCGCGATGCTTGGCGATCACGACGTCGCCCGACCAGCCGTACGCGAAGCAGATGTCGCCGCCGACGAGGTCGTTGATGTAGCCCGACGAGTTGAACTGCGTGATATACGGGCGGATCTTTTTCAGCATCGCGAGCGCGGCGCGGTAGTCGGCCGGGTTCGTGCTCATCGGGTCTTTGCCGATATAGTGCAGCGCGGCTGCGAACATCTGGTCCGGCGCGTCGAGCACCGACACGCCGCAGGCCTTCAGCTTCGAGATGTTTTCCGGCTTGAACAGGATGTCCCAGCTATCGAGCGGCGCGTCCTTGCCGAGGATCTGCTGGACCTTCGTCACGTTGTAGCCGAGGCCGGTCGTGCCGTACGCCCAGGGCACCACGTACTTGTTGCCTGGATCGGCGCCGGCGACGAGCGCCATCAGCGACGGGTCGAGGTACTTCAGGTTCGGCAGCTTCGATTTGTCGAGCGGCTCGAAGATGCCCGCGGCGATCTGCTTGCCCGCGTAGTTGCTGGTCGGCACGACGATATCGTAGCCCGAGTTGCCGGTGAGCAGCTTCGCCTGCAGCGTGTCGTCACTGTCGTAGTTGTCGTACTTGACCTGGACGCCGGTCTGTTTGGTGAAGTTCGGGATCGTGTCCTTCGCGATGTAGTCAGACCAGTTATATACGTTGAGCTGCGTATCCTTCGCAGCAGCCGTCAACCACGGCGTCGCGCACAAGACCAGCGCCGCCATATGCCTCACTATCCGCTTGTTCATCTCGTTCTCCGATCCTCTCGTCACTCAAGCCGCGCCGTCGCCCGCACGGTCCCCTGAAAACCCCGAAAACTACCACCAATTATTGCCCGCACAAAAAAAAACCCGGAGCTGTCGCGCAAACGGTACAGGCTCTGGCCGCACCCTTGCAAAATGGGCGCAATTTTAACGGGTTATCGGCGCCTGTCTACCGAAAAATACGCGGGCGTCGGCCGCGCTCTATCCGCGCTGGGCACCGGCTGCGGGGGTTCGTCGAGTCGCTGTCATCTGGTTGTCAGGTCGGCGTTGGCTCGCACCTGGGCGGCGCGCCGCTCTGGCACGCGCGAGTGCCGGACGGTGCTTGCCGGTGCAGAGCCGCGTCGGCGTCCGACGCACCTTTTATGCGCCGCGGCGCCGCCACGACGGCTCGAACGCTCCTATCATGATCTTTTGATGCGTATCGCGCGACGTCCTGCGCGCGTGCGATGGGCATGTGACTTGCGGCAGGATGCGTTTCCCAGAAGCTCTGGCACGATGAACACCAATCCTTTCGCGATGCGTCCCGACCGGCGCCGGCGTCTGCCGGGCGAGCCGACGCGTCCCGCGCACTGGTTCTCGTTCCTCGGCGCCGGCGCGCTGATCGCGGTCGGCTATATCGATCCCGGCAACTGGGCGACCGCGCTCGGCGCCGGCGCGGGCTATGGCTACGGCCTGCTCGGCATCGTGCTGCTGTCGAGCCTGATGGGGATGCTGATGCAATGGCTGTCGTCGCGCCTCGGCGTCGTGACCGGGCGCGACCTCGCGCAATTGTGCCGCGAGCGCAATGGCCGGCGCGCGACGCTGTTCCTGTGGCTGACGAGCGAGGTCGCGATCATCGCCTGCGATGTCGCCGAGGTGGTCGGCAGCGCGGTCGCGCTGCAACTGCTGCTCGGCGTATCGCTGACGGTCGGCGTGCTGATGTCGGCGGTCTGCACCTTCGCGCTGCTCGCGCTCCAGCAGAAAGGCGGCCGCCGGCTGGAGGCGGTGATCGCCGCGCTGATCGGCTTCGTCGGCCTGTGCTTCGTCGTGCAGCTCGCGCTCGCGCGACCCGACTGGCACGCGGCGCTGGCCGGTACGGCGCCGAGCCTCGAGCTGATCAGAAACGCGGGCATGTTGTGGCTCGCGGCCGGCATCGTCGGCGCGACGGTCATGCCGCACAACCTGTATCTGCATTCGGCGCTCGTCAAGCATCACGCGCCCGACAGCAGCGACGCGCAGATCAAGGCCGCGCTGCACGTCGTCAATCTCGATACTTTCGGCTCGCTTGCGTTCGCGTTCGTGATCAACGCGGCGCTGCTGATCGTCGCGGCCGCCGTGTTCTATGCGAGCGGCCATCGCGACGTGACCGATCTGGCCGATGCGCATCGGCTGATCGCGCCGCTCGTCGGCAGCCGCTGGGCCGGCATCCTGTTCGCGACGGCGCTGCTCGCGTGCGGACTCAGCGCGACCGTCACCGGCACGCTGGCCGGTCAGACGGTGATGGAGGGCTTCCTGCGGCTGCGGTTACCGCGCTGGAAACGCGCGCTGCTCACGCGTGCGCTCGCGATCGGGCCGGCCCTGCTCGCGGTGGGCGTGTTCGGCCAGCATGGCTCGAATCAGTTGCTGGTCGCGAGCCAGGTCGTGCTGAGCCTGCAATTGCCGCTCGCGGTCGTGCCGCTGATCCGCTGCGCGTCCGATGCGGCGCTGATGCGCGGCTGGCGCGTGCACGGCGTGCCGCTGGTGCTGTCGTGGCTGTCGGCGGCGTTCATCATTGCGCTCAATGGCGCGCTGATGTGGCAACTGGCGACTTCGGCGTGATCGCAGACGCAAAGGTCAGCGCAATTGACATGAAGTTCGCACGACGCTGAGCGGCGCATGCGAGGCGCACGGCGCGCATCGGTTAACATAGCGGCACTTCGCCTCCCCGCCTCAAGGTTTCCGATGACTTCGAATCTCCACGATCTTCCCGATAGCCCGTGCATCGGCGTCTGCTCCACGCTCTTCGACGAGGTCTGTAAAGGCTGCGGCCGAACCGCCACCGAAGTGTCGAACTGGGTGTTTCTGAGCGACGAGGAAAAGCGCGCGATCTGGGCTCGGATCGAACGGGAAGGCACGGCGATGCGGTTTCAGAACGACAAGGTGTGAGGGTGTTCGTTGCGCGCATCGCACATTGACGCGACCATAAAAAAAGCCCGCTTCGACGAAGCGGGCTTTTTGCTGTGACGCGATTCGATCAGCGTGAACCGAAGCGCTTATTGCACGCCCTGACTCGTCAGGAAGTCCTCATAGTTGCCACCGAAGTCGTTCAGCGTGCCATTGGTCTTCACTTCGATGATCCGGTTCGCGAGGCCGCTCACGAACTCGCGGTCGTGGGAGACGAAAATCAGCGTGCCGTCGAACTTGTCGAGCGCGATCTGCAGCGACTCGATCGACTCCATGTCCATGTGGTTGGTCGGCTCGTCCATCAGCAGCACGTTGTGGCGGCCCAGCATCAGCTTGCCCCAGATCATGCGGCCCTTCTCGCCGCCCGACAGCACCTTGACCGACTTGCGGATGTCGTCCGCATTGAACAGCAGCCGGCCGAGCGTGCCGCGCACCATCTGCTCGTCGTCGCCTTCCTTGCGGTACTGGTCGATCCAGTCCATCAGCGTGACGTCGCTCGGAAACTCTTCGTACGTGTCCTGCGGCATGTAGCCGACGTTGGCGTTCTCCGCCCACTTCACCGTGCCGTGGTCGAGTTGCAGATTGCCGAGCAGCGAACGCAGCAGCGTGGTCTTGCCCGCGCCGTTCTCACCGATGATCGCGATGCGCTCGCCCGGCTGCACGCTGATGCTGAAGTTATTGAAGATCGAGCGCTCGTATTTCTTGGAGATGCTGTCGGCGACCACCGCGATGTTGTGCAGCTTCTTCTCGAACTCGAAGCGAATGAACGGGTTCTGCCGCGACGACGGTTTGAATTCCTCGATCTTGATCTTGTCGATCATCTTCAGACGGCTGGTGGCCTGGCGCGCCTTCGACTTGTTCGCCGAGAAGCGGCGCACGAAGTCCTGCAGATCGGCCACGCGCTCCTTCGCCTTCGCGTTGGCGGCCTGCTGACGCTCGCGCGCCTGCGTGCTGGCGAGCATGTAGTCGTCGTAGTTGCCCGGATAGACCTTTAGCGTGCCGTAGTCCATGTCGGCCATGTGCGTGCAGACCTGGTTCAGGAAGTGCCGGTCGTGCGAGATGATGATCATCGTCGAGTTGTACTGGTTGAGAACATCTTCCAGCCAACGGATCGAGTTGATGTCGAGGTTGTTGGTCGGCTCATCCAGCAGCAGCACGTCCGGCTTCGAGAACAGCGCCTGCGCGAGCAGCACGCGCAGCTTCCAGCCGGGCGCCACGTTGCTCATCGGGCCGTTGTGGTCTTCGATCGCGATGCCGATACCGAGCAGCAGCTCGCCCGCGCGCGCTTCGGCCGTGTAGCCGTCGTACTCGGCGAACTTCGCTTCGAGTTCGGCCGCGTGCATGTAGTCGTCGTCGGTCGCGTCGGGGTTCGCGTAGATCGCGTCGCGCTCGGTCATCGCGGCCCACATTTCGGCGTGGCCCATCATCACGACGTCGAGCACGCGCACGTCTTCGTACGCGAACTGGTCCTGGCGCAGCTTGCCCAAGCGCACGTTCGGCTCGAGCATCACGTTGCCCGAGCTCGGCTCCAGGTCGGAACCCAGAATCTTCATGAAGGTGGATTTGCCGCAGCCGTTCGCACCGATCAGGCCATAGCGGTTCCCTCCCCCGAATTTGACCGAAATGTTCTCGAAGAGGGGCTTCGGCCCGAATTGCATGGTGATATTGGCAGTAGACAGCACAGCGCGTCCCTTTGAATGTGATATCGGCGAAAAACCGAATATTTTAGCAGGTTTAGAGATTTCAACCCGACAGTTGGTCCGGCGCGGCCCGTCTCACCCGTTCGAGCTGCCGCGCGGCGTCTGCAGAATGTCGATGAAGGCCGAAAATCCGCGTCGGCGAGCCCCATCGCGGCACCCAGTCGCAGCAATTGCTGGACCGTCGACGCGACCGGCATCGGCGTGCCGTTCTCGTAGGCGGTCGCCGCGACCGTATCGACGTCCTTCTGGAACGTGCGCAACGCGCCGATCGGCGCGAGCCCGCTTTGCGTCATGCGCGGTACGAAAGTCCGCAGCAGCACCGAATCGGCCCAGCCGCCGGCGAGCGCCTCGCTCAGCTTCGCGGCGTCGATGCCGCTGCGCTGCGCGAGGCTCACCGCTTCGGCGATCGCGGCGACGGTCGCGGTGACGATCGCCTGATTGCAGAGCTTCGCGGTTTGCCCGGCTCCGACCTCACCCATGTGCGTGACGCGGGCGGCATAGGCATCGAGCAAGGGGCGCCCCGCGGCGAGATCCGCCATCGAGCAGCCCCGCCGGGCCGAACACGATCTGCTCGACCGCCGCCGCGTCCGCTACGCACAGCAGCACCGCGTCGCAGCGCGCGGCCAGCTCACGCGGCGTATCGACGACGTGCGCGCCCTCGGCCCGCAAGGCCTCGGCCTTGGCTCGCGTGCGGTTCCACAGATGCACGCTATGACCCGCGTGCAGCAGGTGCCGGATCATCGGCGCGCCCATCAGACCGGGGCCGCAAAAACCAGTTTCCACGTTCGAACCTCGTCGGCTATCAGATTGAATGGCTTATGTTGCGTACAGATGATAGCGACCGCGCGCCGCGCTGAAGTCGCGCGATACCGGGCATGCGATGTGCGGTATCGATGGTTCGAGCGGCGAGGTCTGATCCGCCGCGCCGGCAATCGGGCTGGCGAGGACGCATATGTCCGTCGGACTGCGCGAACCGTTGCCTATACTTTTGTCCATGCACGTTTCCGAGCAGCGTTTTACTGACCAGCGGCGCACACCAAGGAGAAACTCATGTCAGAACACGTTTACAAGAAGATCGAACTGACCGGTTCGTCGACGAAATCGATCGACGACGCGATCACCACCGCGATTGCCAAAGCGTCGGAAACGCTGCGCAATCTGCACTGGTTCGAGGTCACGGAAACGCGCGGCCAGATCGAGGACGGCAAGGTCGCGTACTGGCAGGTAACGCTGAAGGTCGGCCTGCGCATCGAGGACTGAGCGGCGACCGCACGACACGCTTGCCCGTTGCCACGCGCAAGCCGCAAACAGAAAAGCTGCGTCCAGGCCGGGCTGGACGCAGCTTTTTTTCAACAACGGACCGCCCGATTTACTTCGGCAGCGACCCGTCGACACCCTCCACGTACCAGTTCAGGCGCTGCAGTTCCGCATCGGTCAGCGTCTTGCCTTCAGGCACCTTCACCGTGCCCGA
Organism: Paraburkholderia lebeckiae; assembly: GCF_014201005.1. Classification (NCBI taxonomy): domain Bacteria; kingdom Pseudomonadati; phylum Pseudomonadota; class Betaproteobacteria; order Burkholderiales; family Burkholderiaceae; genus Paraburkholderia; species Paraburkholderia lebeckiae. Next base: position 510,337 of record NZ_JACHDK010000002.1, read on the forward strand.
CTGATCCTTGATCGGGCCCGTGAACACGTCGCGCTTGCCGCTCGCGAGTTCGTCGCGCTTCGCGGCGACCTGCTTCTGCCCATCGGCCGGAATCGCCGACGTGTTCAGGTCCTCGAGGTTGACGGCCTTCTGCGGAATGCCCCACCACACCGGATCGTTCTTCCACTTGCCGTCGAGCACCTGCTGGATCACCGCGCTGTAGTACACGCCCCAGTGCGCGACGACCGAGCCGAGATGCGCGTCAGGACCGAACTTCTTCATGTCCGAATCCCAGCCGAACGCGTGCACGTGCTTCTCCGACGCGGTCGCGAGCGTCGCGCTCGAATCTGTGTTCTGCAGCAGCACGTCGGCGCCCTGGCCGATCAGCGTTTCGGCGGCCTGCTTTTCCTTGCCCGGATCGAACCAGCTGTTGATCCAGATCACCTTCGTATGCACCTTCGGATTCACCGAGCGCGCGCCGAGCGTGAACGCGTTGATGTTGCGCACCACTTCCGGAATCGGCACCGACGCGACGAAGCCGAGCGTGTTGCTCTTCGTCACGTAGCCCGCGGCGACGCCGGCCAGGTACGCGCCCTGGTACATGCGCACGTCGTAGGTGCCGAAGTTCGGCGCCTTCTTGTAGCCGGTCGCGTGCAGGAAGATCGTGTCCGGGAAGTCCTTGGCGACCTTGAGCTGAAAGTCCTGGAAGCCGAAGCTCGTGCCGAAGATGATCTTGTTGCCCTTGTTCGCGAGATCGCGGAACACGCGCTCGGAGTCGGCCGATTCGGGCACGTTCTCGACGCGCGTGATCTTGATCCTGTTGCCGAACTTCGCTTCGGCCTCCCGCGAGCCCTGGTCGTGCGCGAAGGTCCAGCCGGCATCGCCTGGATTGCCGAGGTAGACGAACGCGACGCCCGGCACGTCTGCGGCCTGCGCGGTTTGCGCGAGCGGCGCGGCAAGTGCAAGCGACGCCGCGCCCCACGCGAAAGCGGTCAGCAGATTTCTTCTCTTCATGTTTTTTTCCCCCTGTCGTAATGAGCGAATAGTTTGAGCGGATCGATAAAGAATCTGTGTCGCCGTCAGCCCGCCGAGAAAAACGGCTTGCCGAGCGACGCGGGTGCATTCAGGCGAATCGTGTTCGGATTGCGCGAGATCAGCGCGAGCACGACGATCGTCGCAACGTACGGCAGCATCGCGAGGAACTGCGTCGGCACCGGCACACCGATCGCCTGCGCATAGAACTGCAGCCCAGTCACCGCGCCGAACAGCAGCGAGCCGATCAGCAGTCGCCCAGGGCGCCACGTCGCGAACACCACGAGCGCGAGCGCGATCCAGCCACGGCCCGAGGTCAGGTTCTCCTGCCACAGGTGCAGATTGACGATCGAATAGTAGCCGCCCGCGAGACCCGCCATGCCGCCGCCGAACGCGACCGCCCCATAGCGCACGCCGACCACCGGAAAGCCGACCGAGTGCGCGACCTGCGGCGATTCGCCGACCGAGCGCAGCACGAGTCCCGCGCGCGTGCGATAGAGGAACCAGCCGATCGCGGCGAACATCAGGAACGCGAGGTAATCGAGCGGCGTGAGGGTAAACAGCGCGGGGCCGAGCACCGGGATGTTCGACAGGCCGGGGATCGTCCACGTATCGATCGTCGCGCGCACCGCCGCCGACGTGTACGGCTTGCCGACGTACGCGGACAGCCCGATGCCGAAGATCGTCAGCGACAGGCCGGTCGCGACCTGGTTGGCGAGCATCGTCAGCGTGAGGAACGCGAACAGCAGCGACATCGCGAGACCGGCGCCGATCGCGGCGAGCACGCCGAGCCACGGGCTGCCGGTGATCGACGTGACCGCGTAGCCGCTGACGGCGCCCATCAGCATCATCCCTTCCACGCCAAGATTGAGTACGCCCGATTTTTCGGCGACGAGTTCGCCGGCGCCCGCGAACATCAGCGGGATCGACGCGGTGATCGCGCTCGACGTGAGCGCGCTGGCTTGCTGGATATCCATATCGAGTCTGAAAGCGGATTAGCGAGCTTATTGGCAAACTTAACGAGCCACTGCTGCGGCCGAGCGGCGCCGCACGCGGTAGTTCACGAACAGGTCGGCGCCGAGCAGGCAGAACAGCAGCAGCCCCTGGAACACGCCCGAGAGCGCCTGCGGCAATTGCATCGAGGTCTGCACCGCTTCGCCGCCGAGATACAGCAACGCCATCAGCAGACTGGCGAGCACGATGCCGAGCGGATGCAGCCTGCCGACGAACACGACGATGATCGCGGTGAAGCCGTAGCCCGGCGACCACGTCGCCTGCAACTGGCCGATCGGACCGGCGATTTCGCCCATACCGGCGAGGCCCGCGAGGCCGCCGCTAATCAGCAGCGACGTCCAGATCGTCTTCTTATCGGAGAAACCGGCGTAACGCGCGGCGAGCGGAGCAAGTCCGCCGACGTTCATCCGGTAGCCCGCGAAGCTCTTGCGCATGAACAGCCAGACGAGCGGAATCGCGATCAGCGTGAGGAACACGGACGCGTTCAGGCGCGTGCCACGCAGAAATTTCCAATGCCAGTCGCCATACAGCGTGGGAAACAGCGCGTCGCCGCTGAACATCTCCGACAGCGGGAAGTTCATGCCCTGCGGATCGCGCCACGGGCCGCTCACGAGATAGATCAGCAGTTGCGTCGCGACGTACGTGAGCATCAGGCTCACGAGAATCTCGTTGGTATTGAAGCGGCTCTTCAGAAACGCGGGAATCGCGGCCCACGCCATGCCGCCGAGAACGCCGGCCGCCATCATCGTCGGCAGGATCCACCAGCCGCTCGCCTGATCGAAATAGATCGCGACGCCGCTCGCCGCGATGCCGCCGAGCAGCATCTGCCCTTCGGCGCCGATGTTCCACACGTTCGCGCGATAGCCGATCGCGAGACCGAGGCCGATCAGGCACAACGGCGACGCCTTCAGCAGCAGTTCCGACCAGCCGTTGATGCTCGACAGCGGCTCGATGAAAAACCCGTACATCGCCTGCAACGGGTCGCGGCCGACGAGGCCGAAGATCAGGAAGCCGATCGTGAGCGTCAGCAACGCGGCGATCAGCGGCACGGCGAGCTGCATCGTGCGCGACGGCGACGTGCGGGCTTCGAGTCGATAGGGAAGCATCATGGGTAGCGTGTATTTGTTCGGGTTCTGTTCTTCAGGGTCCGCATTCGCGTGCGTGGTTAGCGTCCGGGCGTGGCCGGCGGGCAACGCCTCGCCTCATGCATGCGCCGGCTGATCCGCCGCGGGCGCCGCGCCCTCGCGGTCGCCGAACAGCCCCGCCATCCAGCGGCCGATTTCCTCGGCGTTGGTCGCACCGGTCGCGCGCACCGGCGAAAGCCGCCCACCCGCGAGCACGGCGATGCGATCGCAGATATCGAACAGCTCTTCCAGTTCCTCCGAAATCACCAGAATCGCAACGCCGCGCGCCGACAGATCGAGCAGTTGCTGACGGATGAACGCCGACGCGCCGACATCGACGCCCCACGTCGGCTGCGCGACCACGAGCACCTTCGGCGCCTGCAAAATCTCGCGGCCCATGATGTATTTCTGCAGATTGCCGCCCGACAGACTTTGCGCGAGCGCGTCGGGGCCGCCGCAGCGCACGTCGAACGCGTCGATGCAACGCTTCGCGAACGCGCGCATCGCACCCGTTTTGATCCAGCCCGAGTTGACCATGCTCTGCCGATGCGCGGTGAGCAGCGCGTTGTCGGCGAGGCTCATCGCCGGCACCGCGCCGCGGCCGAGCCGCTCTTCGGGCACGAAGCCGAAGCCGAGCGCGCGGCGCCCGCCCGCGCCGAGGCGCGCGGCCGGTTTGCCGCAGATCACGATCGTGTCGGCCGGCAGGCTGCGTTGTTCAGCGCGCTTCTCTCCGGACAACGCCGCGAGCAGTTCCGCCTGCCCGTTGCCCGACACACCGGCAATGCCGAAGATCTCGCCCGCATGCACGCTGAACGACACGTCGCGCAACGAGGTGCCGAACGGATCGTCGCTCGCAACCGACAACTGCCTGACGTCGAGCAGCACCGCGCCCGGCTTGTGCTCGCGCCGCGTGTAGTCCGGCAGCGAGTGGCCGACCATCAACTGCGCGAGCGACGCATGCGTCTCGTTCTTCGGCGTCACATGGCCGGTCACGCGACCGCCGCGCATCACCGTCGCGGTGTCGCACAACTCCTGGATTTCGTCGAGCTTGTGACTGATGTAGAGGATGCTGCAGCCTTCGGCCGCGAGCCTGCGCAGCGTCGTGAAGAGCTTGCGGACCGCCTGCGGCGTCAGCACCGAGGTCGGTTCGTCCATGATCAACAGACGCGGATTCTGCAGCAGGCAGCGCACGATTTCGACACGCTGCCGCTCGCCGACGGTGAGGCTGTGGACATGCCGCTGCGGATCGATGTCGAGCCCGTAGTCGGCCGACACCTCGCGAATGCGTTTGGCCAACGTCTTCAGATCGAACGGTTCGTCGAGCGCGAGCGCGATGTTTTCGCCGACCGTCAGCGTCTCGAACAGCGAGAAGTGCTGGAACACCATGCCGACGCCGAGCTTGCGGGCGGCCGCCGGACTCGCGATGTCGACCGTCTCGCCTTCCCAACGGATCTCGCCGGCGTCGGGTCGCACCGCGCCGTAGATGATCTTCATCAGCGTGCTCTTGCCCGCGCCGTTCTCGCCGAGCACCGCGTGGATTTCGCCGGGCGCGACGACGAGCGTGACATCGTCGTTGGCGCGCACGGCCGGGTACTGCTTCGTGATGCCCGTCAGCGCGAGCCGAGGCACCGCCTGGCCGGTGAGTTGCGCGTCGTCGCTAAGTGGAGTGTCGCTCATGAGATTCCGTAGTGCGTTCGTGACGCTGCTTGCCGCCCGCTTGCCGCCGGATTGCGGACTATCGGCCCGCCCCGCCGATGGGCGATCCGTCACCACAACCGGTGACAATACCTAATTCGCCCCACTCAGTCGAGTTGACAAAATTCCCGCAAACCCCCGCCGCTACAAGCTCTGCGGGTATGTCACCCTTGACGCCGTTTTTCGTCCATATTAAAACGCATATACCCCCACGCTCGTTCGATCAGCCTGCACATATATTTGGAGAATCCATGAGCCAGCAACGCGAGGCGATCGACACGTACCTGCTGCGCGTGTTGCACACGCTACTGATGGAGCGCAGCGTCACCCGCGCCGCCGTCAAACTGAACCAGTCCCAACCCGCCATCAGCGCGGCGCTGCGCCGTCTGCGCGACATCACCGGCGACCCGCTGCTGGTGCGCGGCAAGTCCGGCATGGTGCCGACCGAGTACGGTCTGCGCCTGCTCGAACCGGTGCAGAACGCGCTGCGCGAAATCGAGCGCATCAAGTTCCAGCAGCACAACTTCGATCCGGCCACCTCGATCCGCTGCTACCGGATCGGCTGTCCCGACTACCTGAACGTCCTGTTCGTGCCGACGGTCGTCGAACGTTTCCGCCAGGCCGCGCCGAACGCAACGCTCGAATTCCATTCGCTCGGCCCCGCGTTCGACTACGAACTCGCGCTCGAGGACGGCAAGCTCGACATCGTGGTCGGCAACTGGCCGGAGCCGCCCGAGCAGTTGCATCTGTCGAACCTGTTCGTCGATCAGATCGTCTGCCTGATGAGCAACGCGCATCCGTTCGCCAAACGCGGCGGGCTCACGCTCGACCAGTACCTGAACGCGCCACATCTCGCGCCGACGCCGTATTCGGTCGGCCAGCGCGGCGCGATCGACGTGCATCTCGCGCGCGAGCGGCTCAAGCGCCATGTGGTCGTCACGTTGCCCTACTTCAATCTCGCGCCGTACGTGCTGATCAAGTCCGATCTGATCTTCACGACGACGCGCCTCTTTGCCGACTACTACGCGAAGTTCCTGCCGCTGACCGTGGTGGCCGCGCCGCTCGACTTTCCGCCGATGCAGTACTACCAGCTGTGGCACGAGCGCGTGCATTACTCCGACGAAGTGCGCTGGCTGCGCGGCCTGGTTGGCGAGGCGACCCGGACCTTGATCGACAAGTCCTGACGCCGCCTGCGACGCCGATCGCACCGGGCGCCACCGCTCACGGATCAGCGACTCGCGGCTTGCGCGCGGCGCGGCGCGAGTGCCGCCCGTTCCGCTCGAGCTCAAGCCGCCGCCTCGTAAAGCTGCCGCGCGAGCGCGTTGTGCCGCTCGAGCACCGGCCCGAGTTCGAGCGTCGCCAACTGCCCATTCTTCACCACCACCTTGCCGTCGATCACGCTATAGCTGACCTGCGACGGCGCGCAGAATACCAGAGCCGCCACCGGATCGTGCAGCGCGCCGGCAAAATGCGGCTCACGCAGATCGAACGCGACAAAATCCGCGGCCATGCCGGGCGCGAGCGCGCCGATGTCGTCGCGATTGAGCACGCGCGCACCACCCAGGGTCGCGATTTCGAGCGCCTCGCGTGCGGTCATAGCATCGGGCCCAAAACCGACGCGCTGCAGCAACAGCGCCTGGCGCACTTCGCCGATCATCTGCGCACCGTCGTTCGACGCCGAACCGTCGACGCCGAGCCCGACCGGCACGCCCGCGAGCCGCATTCGCTTGATCGGCGCGATACCCGACGCGAGCCGCATGTTCGAGCACGGACAGTGCGCGACGCCGGTGCCGGTGCGCGCGAACAGCGCGATGCCCGCGTCGTCGAGTTGCACGCAGTGCGCATGCCATACGTCATGGCCGACCCAGCCGAGATCGTGCGCATACTCGGCCGGCGTCATGCCGAACTTCTCGCGGCTGTACGCGACGTCGTTGAGGTTCTCCGCCAGGTGCGTATGCAGCGACACGCCGTACTGGCGCGCAAGCGCCGCCGATTCGCGCATCAGGTCGCGGCTCACCGAAAACGGCGAGCACGGCGCCACGACGACGCGCAGCATGGAGTAGCGCCCATCGTCGTGATACGTCTCGATCAGACGCTGCGTGTCCTTCATGATGTCCGCTTCGCGCTCGACCACCGAATCGGGCGGCAGGCCGCCGTCCTTGCGTCCCACGCTCATGCTGCCGCGCGCCGCATGAAAGCGCATGCCGATTCGGCGCGCGGCCGCGATGCTGTCGTCGAGACGGCTGCCGTTCGGATAGATATACAAATGGTCGCTCGACGTCGTGCAGCCCGACAGCAGCAGCTCGGCCATCGCGGTCAGCGTCGATACTTCGATCATGTCAGGCGTGAGGTTCGCCCACACCTTGTACAGGTTCGTGAGCCAGCCGAACAACTCGGCGTTCTGCGCGGCGGGAATCGCGCGCGTGAGGCTCTGGTACATGTGGTGATGCGTGTTGACGAGGCCCGGAATCACGAGATGGCCGTGCAGGTCGAGTACCTGGTCGGCCGATTGCGGCAGTTGCGCGGTCGGTCCGACCGCGACGATCCGGTTGTCCTCGATATACAGCCCGGCGTCGCGCAGTTCGCGCCGCTCGTCATCCATCGTGACCAGCACGTCCGCGTGCTTCACGAGCATCGTTTTACCGGGTTGTTTCAGTGCTTCATTCATCGTCATTCGTCTGTCCGCCTGATTGCCTGCATGCAAAGCCGTTCGAACGCGATGCGGCGGCACGCCACCGTGCCGTCGCGTTCCGTTGAACGCCATTGGCCCGGTTACCCAGCGTGAGTCGCCGTCTTCGGGGTTTTCCATGCCAAAGGCCTGCCTTTGCACGGGTGTGTCGCGCCGCCACCTCGCGCGAACCGCATCGGGTTCGCGTGGGTCGCGCCGCACAACGCTTACCTTCGGTAGCCAAAATCCCGCTGACAACCCGCGCGGTTGCGATACCCAACTTCACACCACCAATATAGTGGTGCATTTTTGGCGCCGGTACGATCGGCCGATGAGCCGGCGCGGCTTTCGTCTGGCTGTCCATCATGCGCGAACTATTATCTTTCCTATCGCTCGCGCTCGGGACAGAGCATCCTTTCTACAATGGCTGCCACGGCGCTCGCTTCGATTCGCCGACGGGTATGTAGCCACTGACGTGGAGCCTCGATCCGCCGCAAACGTAATGGATCGGGCCGCCGCCGACACCTCGCATTCACACAAGGACCATTGCGAATGGGCAAGCTCACTACCCACGTGCTCGACACCGCGAACGGCCGTCCCGGCGCAGGCATCAAGGTCGAACTCTTCGCGCTCGCGGGCGACACGCGCCGCGCGCTCAAAACCACTGTCACCAATCACGACGGCCGCTGCGACGAGCCGCTGCTCGAAGGCGACTCGCTCGTCGCGGGCGAGTACGAACTCGTGTTCGGCGCGGGCGACTACTTCGCCTCGCTCGGCACGAAGGTGCCGGAACCACGCTTCGTCGATCGAGTCGTGCTGCGCTTCGGCGTCGCCGAAGCCGACTCGCACTATCACGTGCCGCTGCTGGTGTCGCCGTTTTCGTACAGCACGTATCGGGGCAGCTAGCGCGCCGCGCCCGACCGGGACAAGCAGGCACAACCAGGCACAAGCGCCCCGCGATACCCATAACAACCCGCGAGCTGCGTCCTTTATCCCGCAGTCGGCGCGAAGACCGACGACGTCGACCGTCATCGCGCGCGCAACGAATCAGAAGTGGAGGAGTTTCATGGAAGGCTTTATCACCGACTGGTTGAACCTCGCGATTCGCTGGTTCCACGTCATCGTCGCCATTGCATGGATCGGCGAATCGTTCTATTTCGTCGCGCTCGACAACAGCCTGAAGCCGCCGACCGATCCGAACCAGCGCCGTCGCGGCGTGTTCGGCGAGCTGTGGCACGTGCACGGCGGCGGCTTCTACAACATGCAGAAGTACACGGTCGCGCCGCCCGAAATGCCCGAAGACCTGCACTGGTCGAAATGGCCGTCGTACACGACGTGGCTGTCGGGCTTCGGTCTCTTTACCGTGCTGTATCTGTTCTCGCCGAGCACCTACCTGATCGACAGAAACGTGCTCGACATGGGTCCGGTGGTCGCCGTCGCCTCGGCGATCGGTTTTCTCGCGGCCGGCTGGATCGTCTACGACTCGCTGTGCCGCATTCTCGGCACGCGCGACAGGCTGCTCGGCATCTGCGTCGGCGTTTATGTGCTGATCGCGGCGTATCTCGCCTGCCATATCTTCGCGGGCCGCGCGGCGTATCTGATCATGGGCGCGATGCTCGCGACGATCATGTCGGCCAACGTGTTCTTCGTGATCATTCCGGGCCAGCGCAAGATGGTCGACGCGATGCTGAAGGGCGACACGCCGAACCCGATCTACGGTAAGCGCGGCAAGCAGCGCTCGGTACACAACACGTATTTCACGCTGCCGGTCGTGTTCGCGATGCTGTCGAACCACTACGCGATGACCTACACGCATCCGTACAACTGGGCGGTGCTCGTCGTCATCATGCTGGCCGGCGCGCTGATCCGTCAGTTCTTCGTGATGCGCCATCGCGGCCAGGTGTTGTGGTATCTGCCGCTCGTCGGCGTCGCGCTGATGTGCACGGCACTCGTGTGGACCATGCCGCGTCCGGTGGTGCCGCAGGCGCAGGCCGCCAACGCGCCGGCGCTGAAGGTCGCCGACATCGCGCCGGTGCTGCAGCAGCGCTGCGTGGCCTGCCACTCCGCGCATCCGACGATGATGGGCAGCGCGCCCGCCGGCGTGCTGATGGATACGCCCGACGAAATTTCGCAGAACGCGCAGCGCATTTACCAGCAGGCGGTCACGTTGAAGGCGATGCCGCTCGGCAACGTCACGCATATGACCGACGACGAGCGGATGAAGATCGCCGCGTGGTTCGAGGGTGGCGCGGCGAAGTAAGGATGTCTGTCCGGATCACGGGTCCGGCGCCGAGGTAAAGGCTGGAATGTGAAGCGGGCTTGTCACGTGAGCGGCAAGCCCGCTGTCGTTTTGGGATGGCGACGGGTGCAGTCAACCGGATCGACATTTCATTTTGTAGCCCTTGGGCCACAAAATCTGTAAATCCACTGAAATTGTAGCCCTTGAGACACAAAACAAATTAATGTTTTGTACCCCTTGAGCTACAATTAATCTCAGATTCGCCGAATTTGACGCCCTGAGGCTACAAATGACCAACCTCGCCGATGTCTCGGACATGCTCAAAGCCGTACGACGAGACAGCAAACTATCGCAGGAAGACCTGGCGCGCCGCGCGGGCGTTGCCCGCACGACCGTCGCACGGATGGAAACGCTCGCCAAAAACGATATGAGCGTGTCCGTGCTCGTGCGCCTGCTCGAAGCCGCCGGTTACGACCTCAAGTTCGTCGCGCACGGGCACGGCCGCACGCTTGAGGACATCCTCGCCGAACAGCGCAGCCCGGATGCGCAGCCATGAAGCTCGACGTTCAGGTACTAGGCAAGCACGTTGCCACGCTGTTTCGCGAGCGCGATGACTATGTCCTCAAATACAACGTCGATGCGAGCGCGGCCGACTTCGTCAGTCTGACGATGCCGGTGCGCGAAGAGGCCTGGCGCTGGCCGCGCGACCTGCATCCGTTTTTCCGGCAGAACCTGCCCGAGGGCTACCTACTGAATCTGATCCGCGAGCAATTCGGCCCGTTGCTGGACGGAACCGATCTCTCGTTGCTCGCCGTCGTGGGTTCGATGGGGATTGGCCGGGTCACTGTCACGCCCGAAGGTGTCGCGCCGGGCACGGAACTTCAGGCGCTCGACGTCCAGCACATCCTGCACGGCGACAACACCGCCGAACATTTCGCGCAACTCGTACGTGAATACGCGCGAGCGGCTATTTCGGGCGTCGTGCCGAAGTTCATCGCGCCAGAGGCGCAGCCGTCTGCTGCGTCACCGCCGTTGCAGCTCGGTAAGCCGACGATTCGAACGAGCCGTCACATCGTCAAAGGTTCCGACGACAACACACCCTTTCTCGGCTTCAACGAGTTCTATTCGATGCGCGTGCTGGAACGGCTTGGGGTTGCGTCCGTTGCGCGCACGCAGATGTCGGACGATGGCCGCGCACTGATCGTCGAGCGCTTCGATGTGGACGCGCAAGGACTGCCGGCGTACGGGGTGGAAGACCTGTGCGGCCTGCTCGGTTTGCCGCCGCACGAAAAATACAATTCGACCAGCGAGAAAATGCTCAACGCGGCGAGAGCCTATCTGCTCGATCGCGACACCACGCGGATGCAACTCCAGCAGCTCGGCTGGCATCTGCTGACCAACTACGTCGTGCGCAATGCGGACTGCCACACCAAGAACGTCGCACTGTTCTATACGTCGGTCGACGATGTCGCGTTCACGCCCGTCTACGATGTCGTGACGACGCAGGCTTATCCGCGCTTCGCAGCCAATCCGCCCGGCTTGCCTGTGGACGGCCGGAAGACCTGGGCAGCCGGTAAAGCGCTGGAACGATTTTTCAACACGCGCATGGGCATCGCTCCGCGCCAATATGCGCAGATGATCGAAGCGCTGTGCGATTCGGCTGTCGAGGTCGGCCATGAGTTGATCGAAGCAGCACGCAACGAACCGCAGTGGCGCACGGTCGCGAAACAGATGCTGCACGCGTGGGACGACGGCATGACATCGCTGCGCTCGCCAAAGAAAAGCGTGCAATTCAGGGGGCTCAAGCCGGCGATCGAAGCAGCGGGATTTTCGGCGCCTGAGCCGCCCGAACGGTCAAGGGAAGTCATCGGGCATTCGCCGCTGCTCGGCAGGCGCAAGTGATCGCCATCCATGCAAAAAAGCCCACGACGTAACGCACGTCGCGGGCCTGTTCTTCGAACCGCAACGCTGCCGGCGACCCGGCAGCTGCATCGCCATCAAACCGCCACCGCGCTCAACGCATCTTCCGTGAGCCACAGCGACTCCGCCAGATCCTGCTCGTTCAGATTGAGCCCCTCGCCGCCACGATCGACGACGATAAAGTCGCTCGTCTCGCCCAAAGCGATCAGCGGATGGTGCCACACGCCTTTCGCGTAGTTGACGCCCTGCCAGCCAGTGGTGACGAACGCGCGGATCTTCTTCGTGTCGAGTTCGCCCGCGGGGGTGACGACGACCAGATACGGCTTGTCGTTGAGCGGCACGAACGCCTGGCTGCCAAGCGGATGACGCTCGAGCATCTTCACTTCGAACGGCAGCGTGCGCGGCTGGCCACGAAACAGATTGACGAGCGTGCGGCCGTGCTCATCGGCCACGTCGACTTTCGCGAGGTCGTGATAGCGGATCGTCGTGCCGAGGTTGATCGGAATCTGCTTCGCGCCTTCGAGTTCGATCACGTCGCCGAATGCGGCGAACGCCGCTTTCGTCAGCGGTTCGATGGCGAGCGTTTTCATTCGAGCGTACCCCACAGACGCAGACGCGACACGCCGCCGTCCGGATAGATGTTGAAGCGCACATGCGTGACGGGCCCGAGCGCCGCGATCTCGCTCTCGAAGAAATGCTGCTTGTCCATCTGCAGTTTCTGTTCGCCGAGCAGCACCGGCCAGAACATCGCCTGCGTGACGAGCGAGCTGTCGGTGCCGCCCTTTACGTACGCGGCCTGGATCGAGCAGCGATCCGGATAATTGCCCTTGAAGTGTGCGGTGTCGACTTCGATCTTGCGGATCACGCCCGGCTGCGCGAGCGCGATGATCGCCCAGTCGTTGCCCGGCTCGCGACGACGACGCGTTTCCCAGCCGTCGCCCATATTCACGCCGCGACCCGGCATCAGCAGCGTCGAGGCCGCGCCGAAGTGCTGGTTGTTCGCGCCGACCAGATACGCGCCGTTTTCCATCGCCGCGAGATCGAACTGCTCGGTGCGGCTCGCGCCGGCCCAGTCGACCTGCGGCTGACCGTAAACACGCAGACGCGCGATGCCGCCGTCCGGATAGATGTTCACGCGCAGATGCGTGTACGCGCTCGCGTCGCCGACTTCGAGGTAGTGGTGGCTATTGCCCTGCAACGTGGTCGACGGCGCGATCTCGGTCCATTGCGTCGCCTGATTCGGCTCGCCATCCGCAACGCGCGCCGCTTCCACCGACGCCGCCGGCGGGAAGTTGCCGGTGAAGTGGCTGGTGTCGAGGTCGAGTCCCTTGATCACGCCGGGCCGCGCGAGCTTGACGATGCACCAGTCGTAGCCGGTCGTGCGCTTGCGACGCGTTTCCCAGCCGTCCATCCACTTGCCGTTGTCGTCGTACTTGCCCGGAATGAAGACGGCCGGTTCCGGATTCAGCATGCGGTCCTTCGGCGCGAAGAATTCGTCGCTGGCCTCGAGCGCCTGCGCGCCCAGACGCGGGTCCGCCAGGTTCACGTAACGGCGCGTGAATTCCGGTGCGTTGGGGTCGAGAATCGGAAGTGCCATCTTTGTCGTCCTTGAGATCGATTGGTGCGGGAAAAACGTTACGGCTCGCTGCGTGACGCGGCGCGCGTCACGCGCCGATCAGGTCGTCGAGCCGCAAACGTGCAATGCGATAGATCTGATCGAGGCTCGCGCGCAGTTCGTCGGCGCGGCTGTTGTTCACGCGCGATTCGAAGGTCGCGATGATGCCGTGGCGGTCGTAGCCGCGCACCGCGAGAATGAACGGAAAACCGAATTTCTCGCGATACGCGTGATTGAGCGCATGCAGCTTGTCGAACTCTTCCTGCGTGCATTGCGCGAGACCCGCGCCGCTTTGCTCGCGCGTCGACTCGGCGGTCAGCTCGCCGCGCACCGCGGCCTTGCCGGCCAGCTCCGGGTGCGCGTTGATCAGCGCGAGCTGCTTGTCCTCGCCCGAGGTTTCGACGATCTGCGACATCCTGCGATGCAGCTCGTCGATGCTCGCGAACGGACGCTCTCGCGCCGCGACTTCGGCGACCCACGGCGAGTGCTCGAAGATGCCCGACAGCGCCGCGACGAACGCGTCGGTCGAGATATTGTTGAGTTGGTCCAGGGTGTATTGCATCGCCTTCATGCCGCAGCCTCGCGGCTGTCTTGCTGGTAAGGATGAGTTTCGTGCCAGTGCCGCGCGATATCGACGCGCCGCGACACCCACACGCGATCGTGCTGTTCGATGTGATCGAGAAACCGCTGCAGCGCCCGGAAACGCCCCGGCCGCCCGAGCAGCCGGCAGTGCATGCCGATCGACAGCATCTTCGGCACTTCGTCGCCCTCTTCGTACAGCACGTCGAATGCGTCGCGCAGGTAGGTGAAGAAGTGTTCCGCGGTGTTGAAGCCTTGCGGGGTGGCGAAGCGCATGTCGTTGGTGTCGAGCGTGTACGGCACGATCAGTTGCGGCACGGTCTTGCCGCCCGCCACCTCGACGTCCATCCAGAACGGCAGATCGTCGCCGTAGTAATCGGAGTCGTACAGGAAGCCGCCGTATTCGGCGACCAGCCGATGGGTGTTCGGACTGTCGCGGCCGGTGTACCAGCCGAGCGGCCGCACGCCGGTCACGCGCTCGATCGCCTCCATGCCGAGGCGCATGTGCTGCGCTTCCTGCTCCGGCGACATGTCCTGATAGTGAATCCAGCGATAGCCGTGGCACGCGATCTCATGCCCGAGTTCGACGAACGCTTGCGCGACTTCCGGATGCCGCTCGATCGCCATGCCGACGCCGAACACCGTCAGCGGCAGGTCGCGCCTTTCGAATTCGCGCAGGATGCGCCACACGCCCGCGCGCGAGCCGTATTCGTAGATCGACTCCATGCTCATGTGCCGCGCCGGATACGCCGCCGCGCCCACGATCTCCGACAGGAACTGCTCGGAACCGGGATCGCCGTGCAGCACGCAGTTTTCGCCGCCCTCTTCGTAATTGAGGACGAATTGCACCGCAACGCGCGCTCGCCCCGGCCAGTTCGGATGCACCGGGTGGCGGCCGTAGCCGATCAGATCGCGTGGGTAGTTCGGGTCGAGTGGCATGGTTTGACGGATGCGTAGTGACGGGACCAGGAATGCGCGTGAACGCGGTTCGAAACCCCTCGGCAACGGTGCGGGGTTCACACGTGTAGCCACGCAACGGGCGGCTTCAGCGGCTGCGGAAACCGCAGCGCCGAGTTGACCCAGTGTAGCGAAAACACCCCGGTGCGCCCATACAGCCGGGCAGATAGTGCGTGTTACAGCGAGTGTATGTGCGAGTCCGCCGACTCGGCGTTTACCCGCAGCGGACCCGGACTGAACGATGCGAGCGCGCCGTCGTAGCGCTTCGCGAGCGGCCGCGCGTAGTCGCCGCGCTTGGCCGTCGCGAGACGCAGCGCGACCAGCGCCTCGGTCCATTTGACGGCCGCCGTCACGCCTTCGATCACCGGCGCGCCGAGCGCATCCTCGATCTCCGCGCACAGCTCGGCCATGCCCGCGCAGCCGAGCACGATCGCGTCCGAGCCGTCCTCGGCGAGCGCGCGCCGGCATTCGTCGAGGATGATGCGGCGCGCCGCCGAGCCCGGCTGGTCGAGATCGAGCACGGCGACGTCGGTCGCACGCACGTTGCGGCAGAAGCGCTTCATGCCGTAGCGCTCGGCCAGATGCCAGGCCATGCCGCAGGTGCGCGCGAGCGTCGTCACGACCGAAAAGCCCGGCGCGAGCACGCTCGCCGCGTGCATCGCCGCCTCGGCGATGCCGATCACCGGGCCGCGCGCCAACTCGCGGGCCGCATAGAGACCGGGGTCGCCGAAGCACGCGATCACGTAGCCATCACAGCCGTCCCGCTCGCCCGCCTCGACTTCGGCGAGCAGACCGGGCGTGGCGAGCGCTTCGTCGTAATAGCCCTCGATCGACGGCGGCCCCATCGTCGGATTGACGGCGATCACTTCGGTGCCGGGCGCGGCGACGTCGCGCGCGCAGCGCCCCATCGCCTCGGTCATGCGGCGCGTCGTGTTCGGATTGATCAGTTTGATACGCATGGCGACTCCAGTTCGACTCGTGATTGCAGCGGCGAAATCTTGCGCAAAGCCTCGAAACTCAGCGTGCGAGCATCCGGTAAAACAGCGCGCCGAGTCCCGCGCCGATGAACCACGAGAAATTCGCGCAGCCGTCGAGCCCCGGCACCATCACGCAGATCACCGCGATCAGCGCGGCCGGCAGCAACGCGGCGACCGCGCGATAGTTGACGCCGTTGCGATACCAGTACGAGCCGCTCGGCGCGACCGTGTACAGATCGTCGAGCACGATCTTCTGACGCTTCACAAGGTAGAAGTCGACGATCAGGACGCCGTACAAAGGTCCGATGAAGCTGCCGAGCACGTCGAGCGTGTAGTGGATCACGGCCGGATTGTTGAACAGGTTCCACGGCGTGATGAACACCGACGCGACCGCCGCGAGCATGCCGCCCGCGCGCCAGCTGATCAGACGCGGTGCAACGTTCGAGAAGTCGAAGGCCGGCGACACGAAGTTCGCGACGATGTTGATGCCGATCGTCGCGATCGTGAAGGTCAGCGCGCCGAGAATCACGGCCATCGGATAGTCGATGCGGCCCACCGTCTCGACCGGGTCCGTGATCAGTTCGCCGAACACCGGCAGCGTGGCCGCGGTCGTGATCACCGTGACGAGCGAGAACGCGAGGAAGTTGACCGGCAGGCCCCAGAAGTTGCCGCGCTTGACGCTGCGAAAGCTCCTGCCGTAGCGCGAGAAGTCACCGAAATTCAGCATCGGTCCCGAGAAGTACGACACCACCAGCGAGGTAGCCGTGATCATCACCGGTAGCACTTCCATGCCGTGATATTTGACGCCGCCGAGGTTGATGCCGATGTTGCGCCAACCCGCGCGATACACCATGTAGCCGGCAAGAATGAACATCACGACGTAGACGGCTGGCCCGGCGAAGTCGATGAACTTCTTGATGGTCTCCATGCCGTGCCAGAACACCAGCGCCTGCAGTACCCACAGCAGCATGAAGCCCGCCCAGCCGAGCGTCGACAGACCGAAAAGACCATGCCGATGCACGTCCGCATAGGGCAGCAGTTGCGGCACGAACTTCAGCACGACGATCACGAGCGCGCTCGACGCGAGATAGGTCTGGATGCCGTACCACGCGACCGCGATCAGGCCGCGAATTACTGCCGGGACATTCGCGCCGAGCACGCCGAAGGTCGCGCGACACGCGACCGGATACGGCACGCCGTTCAGCTGGCTCGGCTTCGCGATCAGGTTGCACAGCACGTTCACGAGCGTGATGCCGACGAGCAACGCGACCAGCACCTGCCAGCTCGTCAGGCCGAGCGCGAAGAGACTCCCCGCGAATACATAGCCACCCACGCTATGCACGTCCGACATCCAGAACGCGAAGATGTTGTACGCGTTCCAGTTCTGCGCGCGCAGCGGCGCGAGGTCCTCGTTGTAGAGCCGCTCGCTGTAGCCGGCCGGCATCGACGGATCGGTTTGAGCCGTGCCGTCCGGATAGTTGGAGATGGGGTGACTGCCTGGCGCTGCACTGAACTGAGCCATGATTCCTCCTTTGGATAAGGACCGTCGAAAGAGCATCGACGGACACTGCATCGGCCATGCCAGTTGCTCGCTTCTCGTCCCGCGAGGGTCGAAGAAGTCGGCGTCGTGGTCTCGGACCGTGCCGCGCGTGTCTCCGTACTGACGTACTTGTGGTTGTCGCATCGCCAGCCGCCGCGGAGTTCCGGCGATGCGTCGCTACCTGAAAGTCCGTCGTCTCGCGACGGACGTGCGTGTTCAAGCCGGCGGCGCTCACGCGAGGCCGCCTAGCCGTGCATCTGTCGGTTCAGTTCAATTCAGTGCGGCGCGCACCACCAACGGGCGCTCGCCTGCTGCTTGCCTCAGCCTGGGGTGCAGTCGGCTTCGGCTCTTTACGTGGACGTTTCTTTCGGCGCGAGCGCGCCGAATACCTCATGCAGATCCGCTGCCCCACGCGCGGGGCGCTCCAGCATCTTCAACTCGACGCTTTGCAGATGGCGCGACATCAGCGCGGCCGCCTGCTTCGCATCGCCGGCGTCGAGCGCGGCGAGAATCGCTTCGTGGTCCTCGAACGAGCATGGGCTGCGTCCGAGCGATTCATACAGCGCGGAAATCAGCGTGGAACGCGCGACCAGCCCGTTCAGGCAATCGCACAACACTGAGTTGCCGGTCAGGTTCGCGAGCTCCGTATGAAACTCGCCCGACAAGCGGATCCATGCCGGAAAATCACGCGTTTCGAATGCCTTGCGTTCCCGGCCGATCATGCCGCCGATGTTCTTCAAACGCCGCATGCCGTGTCCGCTACAGATCTTTTCGACGACGGCCAGCTCGATGATGCGGCGCATTTCGAACACCTCGTGCACCTCCTGCAGCGACGGACTCGCGACGAACGCGCCACGATTCGGCTCGAGATCGACGAGGCGCTCACCCGCCAGCTGCGACAGCGCCTGGCGGATCGGGCCGCGCTTCACACCGAATACTTCGCATAGCTGAGCTTCGGTGAGCTTCGCGCCGGGTGCCAGCCGGTGCTCGAGGATCGCCGCGCGGATGCGCTCGGCGATTGCTTCGGGCTTCGAACTGTTCGCGACGGATTCGGTGTCGGACATGATTGGCGTCTCGGTATGTTGGTCATCATAGGACGGACACAAATATTGTCAACAATTTTTGCGTGTATTTTCGACATTTTTCGTGCTGCGTTGCGTCAGCAGATGCCCTGTGACCCAAGCTGTTCGGTTGTCTTGGCGGGAATCTTACCCGGTTTTGACAATGCCAAGACGAGTACTGGCAGCCAATTTTTGTCAACAAAAACTGAAAACATTGGCGAAGGCTTTGGGGGTGGTGAGTGTGAAAATACCGACAGTTAGTTGCGTTGCTGATGCAAAAAAAAAGCGGGCGATCCGCCCCCTCCGCCCCGCCTATGGCGGCTTCAGCCAATGCTCGGATAGCCCGACGCCGTCAGCCTGAAGCCATGCGCATTGGCGACCAGACGCGCGTCCGCGCCGACCGGCAGCGTCACCATGTTATGAACGTGTCCGAACTGCAGCCCCGTCACGACAGGAATGCCGATCAGCGAGCGCACTTGCTCGACCATCGCGTACAGGTCGTAGCCGTTGTCGTAGTCGTACGGCTTGCCGCCCGAGAAATCACCGAGCACCAACGCCTTCTGCTGTGCAAGGATGCCGGCCAGATGCAGCTGATAGAGCATCCGCTCGATGCGGAACGGCTGCTCGTTGATGTCCTCGACGAACAGGATGCCGCCCTGCACCAGCGGCATATACGGCGTGCCGACAAGCGACGCCACCACCGCCAGATTGCCGCCCCACAACGTGCCCGTTACGTCGACGCTCTGCGCTTGCGGCGTGTCGCTCTCGACCGTGATGGTCGACTGCGTCAACGCCGACCAGAAATGCCGCATCGTGAATTCGCTGAGCTGCTCGGCGCCGAAATCGCTCATCAGCATCGGGCCGCCGAAGGTCTTCAAGCCGGCGCGCGCGAGCAGCGCCAGTTGGATCGCGGTGAAGTCGCTGTGACCGACCAGCGCTATCGGCTGATCGGCGAGCCGCCGCTGCAGCCCCTCGTAGTCGAGACCGTGCAGAATCCGCACCGCGCCGTAGCCGCCGCGCACGGCCAACACGACATCGGGCAGCTCACGCGATGGATCGGCGAGCCGGTTCAGATCGGCCGCGCGCTCGCCGTCGGTGCCGGCGAAGCGCTGGTAGCGGCGCTTCGCGGCCTCCTCGCCGTCGACTCGATGCCCCTGCGCACGCAACCGATGCAGCGCGCGATGGAGCACCTCCGGATCATGCGGATAGCCGGATGGCGCAATCAGTTCGATGGTGCGAGAAGCGGTCATGGCGAGACCCGTTGGGCGTGGATGTTTTAGAGCGGCGTGGTTGGAGGCGGTTCGCTGCTGGAGGGTGTGGCGGTGTCAACGCCCGCTTCGGCCGCTTCCGCCGTTTCGCCGCGCGCCGCCGCGCGGGCCGCGCGACTCGTCCGACGCCGCTCGGCAAAAAACGACCTGAGCGCGGCACCGCATTCGGCTTCGAGGACGCCGCCGCTGACCGTCGTGTGATGGTTCAGCTGAGGATTCGCGAACGCATCGACCACGCTGCCGCACGCGCCGGTTTTTGGATCGCGCGCGCCGAACACGACACGTGCGATGCGCGCATGCATGATCGCGCCGGCGCACATCAGGCAAGGCTCGAGCGTCACATAGAGTTCGCAACCCGGCAGACGGTAGTTTTGGAGCGACTGCGCGGCTGCGCGCAGCGCGACCATTTCGGCGTGCGCGGACGGGTCATGCGCGCCGATCGGATGATTGAAGCCCGTGGCGATGACTTCATCGCCGCGCACGAGCACCGCGCCGACCGGTACTTCGCCGGCCGCGCGCGCTTCTTCGGCGGCGGCCTGAGCGAGCGCCATGAAGCGCAGGTCGCGTTCGGAGATGATGGCAGCGTCGGAATTTCCGGGAGGGATGGCGGCAGCGGCCATCGGGTGATCAGCCGCCGGTGCGAAGACCGCGCCGATGCAAGCGCCAACGGATTTCTCGCCGGCCTCGGCTTGCGCAGAAGAGCCGATCGAGGCGGCACACGGGAGCGACTCGTTCACTGCGAACCCGCGGCGGCTACATCGACATTGCCCACGCGCTCCGAGAGACGCTCCGCGATGCGGCGGCAATATTCGCGCGGCAGGACCATCGGGCCGCCGCGCAGCGATTCGAGCGCCATATCGAGCGCGAGCATGCGCGCCTGGAGACGGCAACGGGTCGGCTGATCGCTCACGGCATTCAGCTCCGTTTGCAGATCGCGCAACGCGCGAAGCTGCTCAACGGCGGGCGGCACGAAGCCCGCGTTTTTCAGAATCCGGTTGGCGACGCGCACCTCTTCCGGCACCAACGCATCGTCGTCGAGGGCCAGCGGCGCGCCCGCACCCGGCAAGTCGTCGAACTCTCCGCGCGCGGCGGCGGCGGCAATACGCTGTTCGACAAGCGCATCAAGCAATTTCATCTGCAATCCACAACGTTGCGGCCCGAGCATTCTATCAGGGAGCGCACGGACGCTCCGTGCTCACGTGACGGCATAAAGGCACCGATTTGCCGGCAACTCGGCATTTGACGGTGCTTCAGCGTGGACTTAGAGTAAGTCACCAAGTCGCACAACGCGCGCGGCGCTTAACCGGCGCGGCACGCAGAGGTTCCCTCTCGTCGAATTTGATGCCGCCATGCCATTCACATCGATCGGCCGTCCCAGTGCTCTCCCCGTCGCGGAACCGCATCCGATCTGCGCCGCGCAGCCAGTGCGAGGGAGCCAGCAAGCGTCTCGGCGGAACGGCGTGCGTAGCGCGCTGGCGGCGATTACCGCGGCCGTGCTGCTTTCCGGCTGCGGCGTTTTTTGCGGTGGCGCCGCGGCGAGCGGCGGCGCCTATGCCGGGGGCTGCGGGACGAGCGTGCGGTTCTAGCGGGCGCCTCGCGAAACAGCCGCGAATTCGTCACCGAGGTGGCCTACGCCGCCTCCCTCAGCTCGGGGCCCCACCAACGGCCACCGCGCGAGGACGATATGTCTGGTCCGTCCCAGCAGGCTGTGCATCAGCGCAAACTCGCGCACATTCCAGCACGCCGCCTCGGCCGTACGGCGCTCGATCCACTGCATCCCGTACGCCAGCGTCACGTGCGGCGTAAAACGTGCGTCGGGCTCGATGCCGTCGTCGCGCAAACCCGCTTCGAGCGCATCGTGAAGCATCTGCAGTCCGTGCACACCGTCCTCGCCCACCAGCACCGCCGGCCCGAGCCGCGGCCTTTTCGCGAAGCTGGCGACCGCGTCGAATTCGACCGTAAACGGCGCCATGCTGACCGCCGCGGCCGCCCGTTTCGCCGCCTCGACCACATCCGCCGGCAAGCCGCCCGCGAAATTGCCGAGATGCCTGAGCGTGACGTGCAGACGGTTCGCCGCGAGCGGTTTGCCGCGCACGCCGCTGTGCCCGCCGCTACGCACGCGTGCCTCCATGCAAAGCTGCTGCGCGAACTTCGCGATACCGGCCGCGGTATTGGCATCGGGATAGACCGCGAAAAAGAGCCCGTCGGTGAGCGGGGGCGGCGCCTCGAGTCCGGGCAACCACAGTTGTTCAGCCATCGCGCCTCGTTCCTTCGCTGATTTTTTCCGCCGATCCGCACACCGCCGCACTAGCGGCCCATTGCAGTCATGATACTGTATATTCATACAGTAGGACAGGCCGTGTGCAACTGAGACCGGCTGCACCGTCGAAAGCCCGGTCGTCATATAGGACACTTCGTACTCGACCGCCTTGCGCATGCCGAGCGTGAACAACGTTTCGTCGATCAACTTGCGGATGCCGCTCGTCGACTTGATGCAGAAACTGCGCCGCACCTGCGAGAACGGCGCGAGCGCGTGATGGTGCTCGCGAACATCGCGGGACGCAGCCTCACCGATCCGATGTTCGCGCCGATCTGGGCCGAGATCGACCGTCGCGCGTTGCCGGTACTCGTGCATCCGACCGATCCGCCCGGCGTCGATCTGATGGACATGACGAAGTTCGATCTGAGCTGGGCGGTTGGTTTCATGTTCGACACGACGCTCGCCATCACGCGGATGATCTTCGAAGGCTTCTTCGATCAGTATCCGAATCTGAAGCTCATCGCGTCACATGCGGGCGGCGCGTTGCCTTATCTGGCGGGCCGCTTCGAGAAAGGCAACGAGGTCGAGATCCCGCAACGTCGCAAGATGAAGCGCAAGCCGATCGATTATCTGCGCCATATCTACTACGACTGCATCACGTATAGCCCGGCGTCACTCGAATTTCTCGTCTCGGTGGTCGGCGCGGATCGCGTGATGTTCGGGACCGACAGGCCGCATCAGGTATACGACATCCGCGGCGCGTTCGCCAACACCGCGCGTCTGCCGAAGGAGCAACGCGACGCGATCGCGGCAACAACGCGCTGCGGGTCTTCGGGTTCTGACGCGAGTCACGGCGGCAGCGAAGACCTGATGCGCCGGGATACGTTGGCAATTCTGTTCTCGCAACGACACCTCGCCCTTGCGCCGCGCGCGACGACTACCGCGGCGCTCGCGCGATCAGCGCCGCCCATCTCGACGATCACGTCGACCTGATCGGTCGCTTCGGCGGTCGCCATGACGCGCGGCGCTTTCGCATTCGTGTCGACCTGCGGCGACATCGCGAACTGGTCACCGACATCGATCAGGACAACCGAGTTCACAAACGGCAGTCGTTGAAACAGTTCGGCGAGAAAGATGACGTTCTGCCCCAGACCGTTCTGCCAGATGTCCTGGCCGGCACGGGTGACGACGGAAATCCCGATACGCATGTTCAGGTCAGAACCAACAATTGTTGAGGAGCGTCGAGGCGATCTTGACGAAGGTGTAGCCGGTGACGCGCGCACTCGCGCCTACGCATCTCCATCGCAATATGTGGGTGGGCGCTGCGCACCACGTTGGCGATGTTCTGCTGAACGGCCTGAATCCGCACAACATTTAGCGCAGGAATAGAATCTCATTCGACAATGCCTGCGCAAATGCCAACTAATGTGAACGGCATGTGAGCATCTGAAGCCGATTCGATACCGTCGTCGATACCGTGCGCGAACCCCTGCGCCGGCGCCCACGTACACCGCCAGAAACACCGTGAGACTCATTCCAGAGCGGAGCCGTGCAAAATTGGGATGACAATCGGAGTAGGATACTGGCCTTTTGAGCCAAAGATCGGCGATCTCCTCAGGGGTGCCGAACCCGTCATCTCGCACCGATGCCCCTCGACTACCCTACCCTCGATGCGCTGCGCACGCGCCATCCCGCTTGGCGCCTGTTACGCTCCGACCACGCGCCGCTCGCTGTCAGCTTCCTGCACCGCGTGTTCGTCGCGCCAAACGTGCGCGTGGTGGCGGCTCCGCTTCTTGCCGAAGCACTCGAAGATGAGCTTTACGCGTTGCGCGAACAACTCGGCGATGACGCCTTCCCGAAGCCGGCGCTCGAGTATCTGAACGACTGGGCCAGCCCTGAAAAGGGATGGTTGCGCAAGTACTATCGCCAAGGTTCCGATGAACCGCAGTTCGACCTGACACCCGCCACGGAGAAAGCGATCGCGTGGCTCGGCACGCTGACGGAACGCAGCTTTGTCGGCACGGAATCGAGGCTCTTGACACTTTTCGAGCTGCTGCGGCAGATGGGCGAAGGCAGCGAGGCGGACCCCGAAAAGCGTCTTGCCGAGCTCCACACGCGGCGCGGCCAGATCGACGAAGAAATCGCCCGCGTGGAGGCCGGTGACGTTCGGCTGCTCGACGATGCCGCGCTCAAGGACCGCTTTCAGCAATTCATGCAGATGGCGCGCGACCTGCTCACGGATTTCCGTGAAGTCGAACAAAACTTTCGGCTGCTGGACCGACATGTGCGCGAGCGAATCGCGCTCTGGGAAGGATCGAAGGGTGCGCTCATCGAGGAAATCATGGGCGAGCGCGACGCGATCGCCGATTCGGACCAGGGCAGCAGCTTCCGGGCGTTTTGGGACTTCCTGATGTCGAGCCGCCGTCAAGAGGAACTCTCGAAACGGCTCGAGCGCGTGCTGGCGCTGCCGGCGGTCATGGAAATGAGGCCCGACGCGCGCACGCGGCGCGTCCACTATGACTGGCTGGAAGCCGGCGAGCATACGCAGCGCACGGTAGCTCAGCTCTCGCAGCAGCTTCGACGCTTCCTGGACGATCAAGCGTGGCTCGAAAACCGCCGCATCATGGACATTCTGCGCGGCATCGAAACGAAAGCGCTTGCGCTGCGCGAAGCGCCCCCACCAGGCTCCGTCATGGAGATCGAGACCGCATCCACTGACATCGAGCTGCCGATGGAACGCCCGCTTTACGCGCCGGCGCTGCGCCCTCTCATTGCCAACGTCTCTATCGAAACCGGTGAGGCGAACCTCGATGCCTCGGCACTCTACACGCAGATCGTCGTCGATCGCGCGCGCCTCGCAGGCCATATCCGCCGATGCCTGCAAGATCGGCCGCAAGTGACGCTTGCCGAACTGACCGCTTCGCAGCCTCTCGAGCATGGGCTCGCCGAGCTCGTCGCCTATTTGCAACTGAGCGCCGAAGCTGGATCATTTCGCGCGACCGTCGATGAGACCATTTCCGATACGATCGAGTGGCAGGCGAACGACGCCAACGGAACACCAATCATTAAGCGCACGACGATGCCGCGTGTGATTTTCACAAGGTAGAGATGACGCAAGAACAGCAAGCCTCGTCGCCTGGTCGAGGTGATTTGTCGACAGTTGCCATCGCGCTGCTCAAGGGCGTGGTTTATCGTGATGGAAACGAGCGCCTCTGGGCCGCACTGCTCGAATTGCAGACGCACGCGCGCGACTACGTCGCCGTGCTTGGCCTCGAGCTCGTCGTGGACGAGGCGGAAGGCTACGCCTTCGTAAAAAGCCGCGCCGCGCATGACGCTGAAGTCGATGGGGAACAGGCTAAGCTACCCCGGCTCGTTGCCCGGCGTCCACTCTCGTTCCCCGTGAGCCTGCTGCTCGCGCTGCTGCGAAAGAAGCTGGCGGAATGGGATGCTGGCGGCGGCGACACGCGGCTCGTCCTTGTGCGCGAGGACATCGTCGAGCTCGTACGCGTATTCCTTCCCGCGAGCACCAACGAGGCGCGCCTCGTCGATCAAATCGATACACACGTGAACAAGATCGTCGAGCTCGGCTTCCTACGCCGGATGAAGACCACGAGCGGACCGCCCACATTCGAGGTGCGGCGCATTCTCAAGGCGTTCGTCGATGCGCAATGGCTGCTCGATTTCGACGCCCGGCTCGCGAGCTATCGGGCGCACCACCTTCAAGATTCGACGGGTTCTGACCAACAGGAGAGTCGCGATGAATGAGCCGCGCACGCTCGGCCTCGATTTTGCCATCGACGACGCCCTGACGGGCTTTCGCCTCGAGCGGCTCGAGGTTTTCAATTGGGGAACCTTCGACCAACGAGTCTGGGTGCTGCGGGTCGATGGCCGCAACGGCCTGCTGACAGGAGACATCGGCTCCGGCAAGTCGACGCTCGTCGACGCCATCACCACCCTCCTCGTGCCCGCGCAGCGCATCGCCTACAACAAGGCGGCAGGCGCGGACAGCAAGGAACGTACGTTACGCTCGTACGTGCTTGGCTACTACAAGTCGGAGCGCAACGAGGTCACGGGGACGGCCAAGCCCGTGAGCCTGCGCGACCATAACAGCTATTCGGTGATTTTGGGCGTGTTTCGTAACGCCGGGTACGATGCCACAGTCACACTCGCGCAGGTGTTCTGGATGAAAGACGCACACGCTCAACCCGCGCGATTCTTCGTCTGTGCCGAACGCGATCTCTCGATCGCCGCTGACTTCTCGCGCTTCGGCACCGACATCGCACAGCTGCGCAAAAAGCTGCGCGGGCTGGGTGCCGAAATCGAGGACACATTTCCGAAATACAGCGCCTGGTTCCGGCGGCGCTTTGGAATCGAAAACGAGCAAGCGCTCGAACTCTTCCATCAAACGGTATCGATGAAATCGGTGGGCAATCTCACCGACTTCGTACGCAGCCACATGCTTGAGCCGTTCGACGTTGCACCGCGCGTCGACGCACTGATCACTCACTTCGACGATCTGAATCGCGCGCACGAGGCGGTACTGAAAGCCAAGCGCCAAGTGGAACTGCTGACACCGCTCGTCGACGACTGCGATCGCCACAGCGAGCAAGGACACGTTCTCGAAGGCTGGCGAGCGTGCCGTGAAACACTGAAACCCTACTTCGCCGGGCTCAAGCTCGGCCTCATCGAGCGCCGCCTCCAATTGCTCGACGAGGATCACGCGCGTGCAATATCACGCAAGGCGCGGCACGAAGAAGCGCGCGACCAGGCGCGCCAGCGCGTTGACGATTTGCGCCGCGCCGTGGCCGAACAAGGCGGCGATCGCATCGCGCAGCTCGAGGTCGAAATCCGCCAGCACGACCGAGAAAGCGCGCGTCGCCGCGAACGCGCGCAACGCTATGCCACCATCGTTACGCTGCTCGGCGAAACCGAGGCCACGGATGAGGCCGCATTCGCTTCCCAACGCCAACGTCTGGCCGAGCGGCGCAGCTCGCTCGTCGACGACGAAGCGCAAAAGCAAAATGCGATTACCGAATGGAGCGTGGCCTTTCGCGAAGGGAAAGCGCAGCGTGATCTGCTAGAGGACGAAATCGCGAGCCTGAAAGCTCGACGTAACAACATCCCGAAGGAACAAGTCGCGATGCGGGCGAGCCTATGCTCGGCGCTCGGTCTGGAGGAGGACGCCCTGCCGTTCGCCGGCGAACTCATTCAGGTGCAGGAGGATGCGCGCGATTGGGAGGGCGCCGCCGAGCGCGTCCTGCGCAACTTCGGCCTGTCGCTGCTCGTGCCCGACGAGCACTATGCGAACGTCGCGGCGTGGGTCGATCGCACTCATCTCCGGGGGCGGCTCGTCTACTTTCGCGTGCGCTCTGAACGCGCCGCGCGTGCAGCCGAGGCCATCGAGCTACACCGCCACTCGCTCGCGCACAAACTCGCGATCAAGCCCGATTCGCTGTTCTATGGCTGGCTCGAGCGCGAAATCGGCCGCCGGTTCAACTATGCATGCTGCGATACGCAGGAGCAGTTTCGGCGCGAGATGCGCGCGATCACGCGTGCGGGCCAGGCGAAAGCGCCTGGCGAGCGCCACGAAAAAGACGACCGCCACCCGCTTGACGATCGCAGCCGCTACGTGCTGGGTTGGAGCAACACGGCCAAAATTGCCGCCCTCGAAGCACAACGGCGAGCGCTCGAGGTTCGGCTTGGCGAGATCGGACAGAAGCTTGGAGAAGCTCAAAGCGAGCACGCGAAGGTGCGCGAGCAGCTCGAGGCGCTTGCGCGCATCGGCGAGTTCGTCGACTTCCGCGACATCGACTGGGGAAGCTGCGCGACCGCGATCGCACGTCTGGCAGACGAAAAAGCCCGCCTCGAAGCGGCAAGCGACGCCCTCGCGGAGCTAACGGCCCAATTGGACTCGGCGCAAGCGTCGTTGACAAAGAGTGAAGCGGCGATCTCGGAAACCGACTCGGAACTGGGCGGTATCCTGGCCAGGCGGGAGGCAGCGCAAACGTTGCGCGACGAGACGCGCTCGCTCGTTGCGGAAGTGAATGCCGAACTTGCCGAGCGAATCGAGGCGCTGCGAGCGGAGATTCTCGGCGAACACCAGCTTTCCGTCGAGTCATGCGACAACCGCGAGCGGGACGTGCGAGAGGCGTTGACAACCCGTATCGACAACGAAACGAAGTCGCTCGGCCGCCTTGCCGAAAAAATCGTCAAGGCCATGGCGGCCTTCAAGGATGCCTACAAGCTCGAAACGGCCGACTTCGATGCGAGCCTCGACGCGACCTCAGAGTACCGTGACATGCTCGCGCGGCTGCAAGCGGACGATCTGCCGCGCTTCGAAGCGCGTTTCAAAGAGCTGCTCAACGTCAATACGATCAACGAGATCGCCAACTTCCACGGCCAGCTCGCCCGCGAACGGCAAACGATCAAGGAACGTATCGAACGCATCAACGAATCGTTGCGACAAATCGACTACAACGCGGGCCGATACATCGTCCTCGAGAGTCAGTCCAGCCCCGACGCGGAGATCCGCGAATTCCAGAGCGACCTGCGTGCTTGCACCGAGGGCGAACTCACCGGCTCGGACGATAGCCAATACTCGGAGACCAAGTTCCTGCAAGTCAAACGGATCATTGACCGGTTCCGCGGCCGCGAAGGGTTGACCGAGCAGGACCGGCGCTGGCGCGCCAAAGTGACCGACGTGCGCAACTGGTTTCTGTTCGCCGCCAGCGAGCGTTGGCGTGAGGACGACAGCGAATACGAGCACTATTCGGACTCGGGCGGTAAATCGGGCGGCCAGAAGGAAAAGCTCGCCTATACGATCCTTGCCGCGAGTCTCGCCTATCAGTTCGGCCTCGAATGGGGCGCCGTGCGTTCTCGATCGTTCCGCTTCGTCGTCATCGACGAGGCGTTTGGACGAGGCTCCGACGAATCGGCGCAATACGGCCTCACCTTGTTTCAAAAACTGAACCTGCAACTGCTGATCGTCACGCCGCTGCAGAAGATTCACATCATCGAGCCGTTCGTTTCGAGCGTCGGATTCGTTCAGAACGAGGGCGGACGCGCCTCGAAGCTGCGCAACCTGTCGATCGAGGAGTACCGCGCGCGCAAGGCGGAGTTCGAGCAATGAATTGGACGACGACCGCCGAACTGCGCGTTCGCCTCCAGCGCCTATGGGAGCGTGGCGAATGGCTGCGGAGCCTCGTAGACGGCACCGAGGGGCTGTTCCCGCTACGTCTAACGATAAAAGGCCCGAGCTCGTCCGAATTGGCCGAACGCTTCGAGGCGGTACGCGCATGGATCGCGGAAATTTCCGCGACACCGCGCGTACGCATCGAATGGCGAGAAATCAATCATCGAATTCTCGGCCTGCAGCGTTTGCCACAAGCAGCTTGGGTGGACAGTCTGGACGATGCGCTCGCGGTCGCCGGCAAGCGCCGCGACGCAGCGCAGTTCGAGCGGCTGCTCGAAATCACACGCTCCCGCCAGCCGAAGCTCACCACGTGGCTTGCGCAGCGCCCGTTGCAAGCACTCGAATTCGCAGGCGATTGGGAACGACTGCTGGCGGTCGTCGATTGGCTGCAAGCACATCCGCAGCCGGGCGTATATCTTCGCCAAGCCGAAATCGCCAACGTCGACACGAAATTCATCGAGGCGCGGCGCGGCGTCCTCGCCCAATGGCTCGATCTCGTGCTGCCGTCGGAGTCAATCGACAGCAGCCGGACAGCCGCCGCCCAATTCGCTGCTCGCTACGGGTTCCGCGAGAAGCCGCCTCGGATTCGATTTCGCGCGCTCGATGACAGGCTCGCCGTTCTGCCCGGCATGGGCCGGCCCGACATCGCACTCGACGCTGACAGCTTCGCGCGCCTCGCACTGCCATGCCGCCACGTGTTCATTACGGAAAACGAGATAAATTTTTTGGCGTTTCCCGACGTTCCGCAGTCGATCGTGCTCTTCGGGGCGGGCTACGGTTGGGAAGCTCTCGAGCCGGCGCGATGGCTCACGGACTGTGCGCTCCACTACTGGGGCGACATCGACACGCACGGCTTCGCCATTCTCGATCAATTGCGCAGCCGGTTCCCGCATGTTGGATCGTTCTTGATGGACCGCGCGACGCTGGTGGCGCATGAAGCGTTCTGGGGAGAAGAAGGCGATCAGGTCACGCGCGATCTGCCGCGGCTCACTGCCGAAGAGCGGGAACTCTTCGATGACCTCCGCGACAACCGGATTCGCCATGGATTGCGGCTCGAGCAAGAGCGCGTGGGATTCGGGTGGGTCAGGGCGGCGCTCGAAGAGCGGGCTTGCGCTTAGAACTTCCCCATCTCACCGCCAGGTACAACTCGAATACGGCTCGAAGCAGGCCGCCTCGAAGATGCCTGCCCCAACTCCCACGTTCAGCGACTTTAGTTTGCGCTGCCGTTGCGCAGCAGAGCATCCGAGATCGTCGACAGCACCTCAGCCAGTCGTCTTGCCGTCTCGGGAGATGGCAGCGGCAACCTGAGACTTCGCGCGCCCGTCACGGCATCGCGCTCGACCCACGGGTGTGCGGCAACCGCGCCATCGCCCGGCTCATTCAACGCCGACGCCAGCGCCGCGCCGAACTGCAGCAACCCTGACCACGGTTCGAAGGACGCGCCTCGTTGAGCTGTATCGATGGTCGAAGCTTGAGGCTGCTCTCCGGTACCGGCGAGGTCGGTTTCCACGACGCTCGCGTCACGCGCCGCGTCGCCGGACACGACTGCGCCGCTCGCGGCTTCCTCCGCCGCGGCCATGACCTCGCTCTCTCCCATGCGCCCCGCGACGTTTTCGACATCCTTCATGAAGCGGGTCAGGCGCGAACCACCGAGCAGAATTTCGCTGGCGCCGCCATCGAGGATGCCTTCCGCCAGCGAGCGCTTGAAAGCCAGCACCGACAGCATGCCCTCCTCGATCGTTCCCTTCGCGATGTAATTGACGACTTGTACCGGCTTTTTCTGGCCCAACCGATAGATACGCGCGATGCGCTGTTCCAGCACCGCCGGGTTCCACGGCAGATCCATGTTCACGAGCGTCGACGCGTGCTGGAGGTTGAGCCCCGTGCTACCTGCGTCCGTCGACAGAAATACCCGACAGTCCAAATCGTCCCGAAAGCGCTGCACCAGCGCGGGCCGATTTTCCGACGGCACGCCGCCATGGAAGCTGACGTAGCCGATGCCGAGCTTCTTGAGCCGGCGAATGACTATCTCATGCGTGCGCGTCCATTGACTGAACACCACGACTTTCTCGTCCGGCTGCGTGAAAAGCGACTCGAACAACGTCGCCAGCTCGTCGGCCTTCACGCCGTGATCGGTTTCCTGGTCCAGCAGATAGGTGCTGTTGCACGACATGCGCATGTTCTGCAAAGCACAGGTGAGGCGCCGCTGGTCCTGATCCGACAGAAACCTGGTGTTACGCCAGCGCCGGACGATTTTGGCCACGATGTCCGCGTTTTCCGTGTGATACGCCATCTGCAGCTCGGTCATGGGCACCAGCAGATTCTGATCGGTGCGCCCGGGCAACTGCAGCAGCACCTCGGACTTGCGACGCCGTATCATGATCGGTGCCAGGGTCTGGCTGATCTTCTCGAGGCCCGTGTATCCCGTCACGCGTCCCGCCTCGTCCTTGACCTGATGTTCGTGCAGCAGCTTCCACGTGGGCCCGAGACGGTGCTGGTCGACGAATTGAACGATGGAAACGAGTTCCTCCAGCTTGTTTTCGAGAGGCGTTCCCGTCAGCACGACGGCATAGGGGCTGTCGATTCGCTTGAGAACCTTCGCCGCAATGGTGTTCCAGTTCTTGATGCGCTGCGCCTCGTCGACGATGACCAGCTCCGGCGCCCACGCGGAAATCATGTCAAGGTCCGATTTCAGCTTCTCATAGTTGGTGATCTTGTAGAGATCCTGGGCCGCATATTCGCCCCGCCTCTGGGCAAGGCCGCCCGCGACTACCCTCGAAGCGTGGCCGGAGAACCGCGTGATCTCGCTCTGCCACTGATACTTGAGCGAAGTAGGGCAAATCACCAGCACTTTCGACACGCCAAAATGCCGGATCAGGATTTCCGCCGCCGCGACGGCCTGCACCGTCTTGCCGAGGCCCATTTCGTCGCCGATCAAGGCGCGCCCGGCACGCACGGCGAACAATGCGCCTTCGGCCTGGTACGGATAGAGCGGCACCTTGAGCAGCTTCTTCAGCGAGGGCGTCGCGCCTCCTTGCGGAAACTGCTCGTCGAGCATCCTGGCACGGCGCGCCGCATCGTTTCGGCCGGCGATGAAATCGAGCGCGTCGTCATGGGCGCGCAATTCGTGCCCGGCCTTCGCCACCCTGGAGAGAAAGCGCCCGAGATCTTCGAAACGGTCCTCCGGCAGATGCCATCGCCGAGACTCGTCGAACAAAGCGGCGGCCGCTTTGGCTACCTTTGCCGGACAATCCGCGCCGGCGCGAAAATGGACCGCTCGCCCTCCCTCGTTTCGCAAATACAGCTCCGAGAATGCGGGCTGATAACCACGGGCGAAGGCCGCCTTTGCGCCTCGCTTGCGCAGCAGTCGCGACAAGGTAAATTCAATGTGCTTGCAGGTGCCGAGTTCGTTGGTGGCGTAATCGGGACAGTCGCAAAAGTTGTCGCCCGGGCAGGCCCCACGAATCGACACGCGATAGCTGAAGTTCGACTCCGGATTGCCGACGCGGAATTCGGAGAAATACGTCTCCGTCCCGAGATTCTCCAGTGAGAACGCTTGCTCTTGCCCGAATTGCCGACGCAAGGCGCGCTGCCAGTCGGCGGGCGACATGTGATCGGGGGCGTGGATGCGGGAAAGCTTCGAGGATCGACGTGACTTGGTGGAAGAGTGTTTGCTAGTCATGACTTGACGTGATATTTGCGCGACCGACCCGCTCCAACAATGCGAAGTCCAGCGGGTCTCGGATTGCCTCCCACGCGGGCAGATCCAGTCAATCCGCCAACTGCTGAATCCGCCCCCCGGATCGAGTCCGTAACGCGTCCTTGATTGCCTACCGGCTCGGTAAAAACGAGGACACACAGTATATCCCGGACCTCGTCCTCCATCGCCCGCAGATTCGACACACAAGGTGGCACTCAGCACCGGCACTACCACATTCTCGGACAATAGCTTCGGCACGTAGCTCTACCCGTCGATACGGGCATCGACCATGTTGGCCCACTCTTGCAGCATGTGGCGCCGCTGCTCGGCGTACTCTGCCTTGTTGTAGATCGAACGTCCGTCCTCGTGCGCCAGGCACTTCTCGATCCAGTCGCCAGGCTGAAACTTGACTGATTCTGCTACGGCGCGTACTGACATCAGATATACATTGCTCTATCACACGTATATCTATCGTATATACAGTGTGGAGTGCATCATGCGCGACGCACCTATTAATCTTCGCGCCTTGCCAGAGCAACGTGATCTGATCGATTACGCAGCGAGCCTGCTTGGCAAAAACCGCTCCGACTTTATGTTGGAGGCCGCTTGCGAGCGCGCTCAGGCCGTCGTCCTGGATCGCACTTTCTTTGGGCTCGATTCGGAAAAATTTAAGCAGTTCACCGAATTGCTAGACGCGCCGAAAGTCGCAAACGCGGGTCTTGCCCGTCTTATGGACGTGAAAACCCCTTGGAATGAAAACAGCGAATGAATCGGAAGCTTTCTGCTCCGCAGCCGCTGCTGGCCGAGCACGACGTTGCCAGCTTTTCCTGCGGAAGGCTGGAGCTTGACGACTGGCTGAAGCGGCGCGCCCTGATTAACCACAACAGTGGGGCAAGCCGTGTATTAGTAACGACCGATGATACCGGCCGCGTCTACGGCTACTATGCCCTCGCGGCTGGAGCCGTTGCCCATGTCGATGCAACCGGCAACGTTCGTCGAAATATGCCGGATCCAATTCCGGTGGTTGTGCTTGGCCGGCTAGCACGAGACGTCAATACAAAAGGCATCCAACTCTGCGCTGCCCTTTTGAAG
This sequence comes from Paraburkholderia lebeckiae, assembly GCF_014201005.1. NCBI lineage: Bacteria > Pseudomonadati > Pseudomonadota > Betaproteobacteria > Burkholderiales > Burkholderiaceae > Paraburkholderia > Paraburkholderia lebeckiae. The sequence goes on from NZ_JACHDK010000002.1 coordinate 544,249, forward strand.
GACGCCCTCAATCGCGCTAGCTCGATCGCAAAAGATCTTGGCGTACGTGCGATGCTTGTGCATGCGATTGACGCACACGCAGCGGCTTTCTATGAGTCGTACGGGTTCACACCTTCTCCGATTCGTCCCCTCACACTCATGCTCCGACTGGCATGACGAGTGCGCAGAAAAGCCGCAGGGTGCGGCTTTTCTTCACCTGGCCAACTTTCCGCCACTACAGAATTGTCCAAAATATACGTCGGTACACGTGCCGTGGACAGCTGAAATTGCTGTCCGTGTACGAGCTTGCGCACGACCGAAACCCGGCTTCATGAAGCCCTGGCATGTAGTTCCGAAGCTGACGAATGACGCTCAGAAAGGCTGGTCGGCAATCTTGTACAGAGTTGTACGGGGCTTGAGGTTGCGAAGCGCGAATTCGGTGAGCATCGTGTGTCGTTCTCGTGGTTGGGACGACTTTTTACCGTCACCAACCACAAGACCTACAGACGCCCGCAAACCCACGCGGAGTCTAGCTTTTCGGGGAAAACCTTACCGTCATGCCCGGAATCGCATTGACGGTAACAATTGAAACCCGAATTTCGAACGGAACCATACCGTCCGGTTTACCGACACTTGTACCGTCTTTGATACCGTCAAATACGCCCCAGCTTTCTACGGAATGGTGGAGATACTCATTAAAAATCAAATACTTAGAGGCAACGTTGCACTCTGATAGACAATCCGAACAAGCCTCGTAAGCCATTGATTTAATTGAGATATTTTTACTCTCATTCCCATTCGATCGTCGCAGGCGGCTTCCCCGAGATGTCGTAGACGACCCGGTTGATCCCGCGCACTTCGTTGATGATCCGGTTCGACACATGCCCAAGCAGTTCATGCGGCAGATGCGCCCAATGCGCGGTCATGAAGTCGAGCGTCTGCACCGCGCGCAACGCGACGACGTACTCGTAGGTGCGCCCGTCGCCCATCACGCCGACGCTCTTGACCGGCAGGAACACCGCGAACGCCTGGCTCGTTAGGTCATACCACGACTTGCCGGTTTCGTTGTCGATCGTGTTGCGCAGCGTCTCGATGAAAATCGCGTCCGCGCGGCGCAGCAGGTCCGCGAAATCGCGCTTCACTTCGCCGAGGATCCGCACGCCCAGACCCGGACCCGGGAACGGATGGCGATACACCATCGAGTGCGGCAGACCGAGCTTCACGCCAAGCTCGCGCACTTCGTCCTTGAACAGCTCGCGCAGCGGTTCGAGCAGCTTCAGATTCAGCGTCTCCGGCAGACCACCGACATTGTGGTGGCTCTTGATGGTTTGCGCGGCCTTCTTGCCCTTGCCCGCCGATTCGATCACGTCCGGATAGATCGTGCCTTGTGCCAGCCACTTCGCGTCGGTGAGCTTGCCGGCTTCGGCCTGGAACACTTCGACGAACTCCGCGCCGATGATCTTGCGCTTCGCTTCAGGATCGGTCACGCCGGCGAGCTTGCCGAGGAATGCTTCGCTCGCGTCGACGTGAATCACCTTCACGCCAAGGTGATCGGCGAACAGCGCCATCACCTGCTCGGCTTCGTTCAGGCGCAGCAGGCCATGATCGACGAACACGCAAGTCAGTTGATCGCCGATCGCGCGGTGCAGCAGCGCCGCCGCCACCGACGAATCCACGCCGCCCGACAAGCCCAGAATGACGTGCTCGTTACCGACCTGCTCGCGAATCTTCGCGACGGCTTCGTCGATGTAGTGGCCCATTTCCCAATCGGCCTTCGCGCCGCAGATCTGCAGCACGAAGCGCTCGAGCATCGCGCGGCCCTGCACCGTGTGCGTGACTTCCGGATGCCATTGCAGGCCGTAGAAGCGGCGCTGTTCGTCGGCCATCGCGGCGATCGGGCACGATTCCGTCGATGCCATCAGCGCGAAACCCGGCGGCATCTCCAGCACCTTGTCGCCGTGGCTCATCCATACCTTCAGCATGCCGTGGCCTTCGGACGTGGTGAAGTCGCTGATGCCTTCGAGCAGGCTCGTATGGTTGCGCGCGCGCACTTCGGCGTAGCCGAATTCGCGCAGATGACCGATGTCGACCTTCCCGCCGAGCTGCTGCGCCATCGCCTGCATGCCGTAGCAGATGCCGAGCACCGGCACGCCGAGTTCGAACACGGCTTGCGGCACGCGCGGCGTGTCTTCCTCGGTGACCGAGCTCGGGCCGCCCGACAGAATCACGCCCTTCGGCGCGAAGTCGCGGATGAACGACGCGTCGACGTCGTACGGATGGATTTCCGAATACACGTTGGCTTCGCGAACGCGACGTGCAATCAGTTGGGTGACTTGCGAACCGAAGTCGAGAATCAGGATCTTGTCATGCATGGCAGCGGACGGAATCAGAAGTGAGCGGATACGGAATGCCGCGCGCGAGGCGCGGCGTCGAATTCAAAGCGGTCCACGCGGCGACGGTCTTGGCGCGGCGCGGACAGACAACGTTACGATGAAGCACAAGGGCGCGGCCAACCACGGAACTCGCCGCCTGCGATGCGCGCGAACGCAATCCGGTAGCTTCGGCAAACGGCCTGGCGCGCGGCGCTTCAACCATGAAACGGCGGGCGGGGTGCGCCGGGCACGTCGTTGCTGGTGTCGCGCGCGGCGCGTTCGGACTCGCTCACGCCAGGCTCGCTTGCGGCCGGATGAAGCGGCGCGGTAGTGCCAACGGAAGCCGCGGCAGCCGGATGGACCGGCCGCGTGACCGGCACGACGGGCTCTGGCACCGGCTCGGCGTGATAGACCGGAAAGCCCGCTGAGGCACGTGGCTCGCGCGCGTTGTCGCGTTCGGGTTCACGCTGCCGTGCGGCATCCTTTTCGGCTTCATTCGCGACACGCTTATTGGCACGACTGTCGGCCTTGCTCGACGAGGGCTTGACCACGATCCCCTTCTCGCGCCGCCGCACCGCACCCGACAGTCGCACGCCGCCGAGCCCGATCACCACCAGCACGATACCGGCCAGCACCGCCACCATCTGCCCGAAGCCGGTCAGTGACGGCGTATGCAGCCCCAGCAGCCAGACCAGCATCAGCACGCCGATCAGCCAGTGCGCATGACCGACGACCTTCGCGACCGTCGAGGTCAGCGCCCCGTCGAACGACGCATGCACCGCGAGCCAAGCGAGCCCGATCAGCGCGACGCCGAACGCCTGGCCGACCAGCATCGGCTCCGTTGGCACCAGTTGCAACGCGTCGTACAGCGAGGTCCACGGCGTCAGCACGAACAGCAGGCCGAACGCCAGCAGCAACAACGCATCGAGGATCAGTACAACGCGCAGCAGTGGCTTCATGGGCGTTTAGTCCACGTGGTAGTTGGGCGCTTCCTTGGTGATTTGCACGTCGTGCACATGCGACTCGCGCAGGCCCGCACCGGTGATCTGCACGAACTCGGCCTTCTCGTTCATTTCGGCGATGGTGCGGCAGCCGCAGTAGCCCATGCTCGCACGCACGCCGCCGATCAGCTGGAACAGGATCGCGTTGACCGAACCCTTGTACGCGACGCGACCTTCGATGCCTTCCGGCACCAGCTTGTCGATGTTGGCCGAGTTGTCCTGGAAGTAGCGGTCCGCCGCGCCGTCCTTCATGGCGCCGACCGAGCCCATGCCACGGTACGACTTGTACTGGCGGCCCTGGTACAGGAATACCTCGCCCGGCGACTCCTCGGTACCGGCGAACATGCTGCCCATCATGACCGCGCTGGCGCCCGCCGCGAGCGCCTTGCTGACGTCGCCCGAGAAGCGCACGCCGCCGTCGGCGACGACCGGCACGCCGGTGCCGTTCAGCGCTTCGGACACGTTGGAGATAGCGGTGACCTGCGGCACGCCGACGCCTGCGACGATTCGCGTCGTGCAGATGGAGCCCGGGCCGATACCGACCTTGACGCCGTCCGCGCCGTATTCGACGAGCGCCTTGGCGGCCGCGGCGGTTGCGATGTTGCCGCCGATCACCTCGACGTGCGGGAAGTTCTGCTTGACCCACTTGACGCGCTCGAGCACGCCCTTGCTGTGGCCATGCGCGGTATCGACGACGATCACGTCGACGCCGGCCTGCACGAGCAGCTCGACGCGCTCTTCGTTGTCCGCGCCGACGCCGACCGCCGCGCCCGCGCGCAGCTTGCCGTGCTCGTCCTTGCATGCGTCCGGGTGCTCGGTCTGCTTGGTGATGTCCTTGACGGTCATCAGGCCGCGCAGTTCGAATGCGTCGTTGACGACCAGCACGCGCTCGAGGCGGTGGCTGTGCATCAGCGCCTTCGCTTCGGCGAGCGGCGTGCCTTCCTTGACGGTGACGAGGCGCTCGCGCGGCGTCATGATGTTGCGCACCGGCTCGTCCAGACGCTCTTCGAAGCGCAGGTCGCGGTTGGTCACGATGCCGACGAGCTGCGAGCCTTCGACGACCGGGAAGCCCGAAATGCCATGCTGGCGCGACAGCGCGATCACGTCGCGCACTTTCATTTGCGGCGGCACGGTGATCGGGTCGCGCACGACACCCGACTCGAAACGCTTGACCTTCGCGACTTCACGCGCCTGCTCGGCCGGTGTGAGGTTCTTGTGGATGATGCCGACGCCGCCCATTTGCGCCATGGCGATTGCCAGACGTGCTTCGGTGACCGTGTCCATCGCGGCGGACACGAGCGGCATGTTGAGGGAGATGTTGCGGGTCAGCCGGGTCTTGAGGCTGGTGTCGCGCGGCAGAACGTCGGAGAAGGCCGGGACGAGGAGCACGTCATCGAATGTGAGTGCTGTTTGGATCAGACGCATGGCAAATCCTATAGGCGCAAAAGCGAATTATACGCGATACCACCCCGGTTTTCACTGCGCGAACAGCAGCTTAGCGAATTTCAGACGATTTTTTGCCGCTCCCGCATGCGTCGATTTCGCTTGCCTGTTCGCGTCGGGTTCGATCGGGTTTCGTTTGCGCGTTCGCAGGCGAAATCGGGGCAGAGCCGACGGCATTTTCGCGGCACGTACCCTGTCGAGCGGCGGTCGAGCGGCCCGAATGCAGGATCGAACAAGACGCCCCGCTCGCATAACCGCTATTCTGCCGGCCATTCCAGTTTCTTCAGCAGAGGCAGTCGATGCAGCGAGGTGTCGTATACGGGGTCATGGCCGGAGCCTTGTGGGGCATGGTGTTTCTGGTGCCGCGCGTGCTGCCCGACTTCTCCCCGCTCCTGCTCGTCGCCGGCCGCTACTCGATGTACGGCGTCGTGTCGCTCGCCGCGGCGCTACCGATCGCGCGTTCGCTCGCCAAACGGCTGAGCCGCGAGGATCTGATCGCGCTCGTGAAGCTCGCGCTGGCCGGCAATATCGTCTATTACCTGCTGCTGACGGCCGCCGTGCACCTGATCGGAATCGCACCGGCCTCGCTGATCGTCGGCGTGCTGCCGGTCACGGTCACGCTGGTCGGCCGGCGCGATCACGGCGCGGTGCCGCTCGCGCGCCTCGCATGGCCGCTCGCGACCGTGATGGCGGGCATCGTCTGCATCAATATCGACGTCTTTACGGTGGCCGGCGCGGCGCCGGTGAGCATCGCGACGCGCCTGCTCGGCGTGGCCTGCGCGGTGGGCGCGCTCATCTGCTGGACGTGGTTCGCGGTCGAGAACGCCCGTTACCTGCAGCGTCAGACGCACTTCAGCGGCAATGAGTGGTCGGTGCTGTGGGGTGTCGTGACTGGCGCGCTCGGCGGCGCGTTGTGGCTCGTGGTCGCGGCGCTGCCGTCGGGCGGCCCGCAGGGTGAGTTGGCCGACCCGCGCTGGCACACGTTCTGGCTGCTCAACCTCGCACTCGCGATCGGCGCGTCGTGGCTCGGCAACGGCCTGTGGAATGCCGCGGCAAAACGGCTGCCGCTTACGCTGTCCGGCCAGATGATCGTGTTCGAGACGCTGTTCGCGCTGCTTTACGCGTTCATTTACGACGAGCGCCTGCCGCGCCCGCTCGAACTCGCGGCGATCCTGCTGCTGGTGGCGGGGGTCTGGTGGTCGGTGCGCCGGCATTCGGACGACGATTCTTCGGGTGCGGCGCGCATCGAGGGCATGAACGATAAGGCGCAGACGGCGCCGCCCTGAGGTGACGTGACGTGATGATGCAAGACGGGCGGCGCGCGAAAAAGTCCGCCGCCCCCCCCAACTAGCGCCGCCTAGCGCGAATCCTTGTTCAACCAACGCCGCCCCTCGATCGACCCCGCCTTGCGTGTCTTTTCGACGCGGCGTTGGCGCGACACCTTCGGGTCCACCAGCAACGGCCGGTAAATCTCGACGCGATCATGGTCGGCCAGCACCGTATCGAGCGGCTTGAGCTTGCCGAACACGCCCACCTTCTGCGTGTTCAGATCGATCGATGGAAAGCGCTGCAGAATCCCGCTTGCGCCGATAGCCTGTTGCAGCGTCGCGCCCGCGGGCAACTCGACCGCAATCAGCGCCTGCTCGGCAGCGAGCGCATAGCAGACCTCGACTGTTAGCCGCGCGCTCATGACTGACCATAGCGCTGGTTAGCGCGCTTCACGAAAGATTCGACGAAGGTATTGGCGATGTGATTGAACACCGGCCCGATGATCTTCTCGAGCAGGATGCTGGTGAACTCGTAGTGCAGCGCGAATTCGATCTTGCATGCATCGGCGCGCAGCGGCGTGAAGCGCCAGAAACCGGTGAACTTGCGAAACGGACCGTCGGCGAATTCCATGTCGATGCGCGTGGGGCGCTCCATCGAGTTACGCGTGGCGAAATGCTGCTTGATGCCCTTGAAGTTGATATCGATCCTCGCCTCCATGCTGGTGTCGTCCCGGTGACGAATTTCGATGCCCCCGCACCATGGCAGGAACTTGGGGTAATCGTCGACGTCGGTGACGAGGTCGAACATCTGCTCCGCCGAATGGCGAATCAAAACGGTTTTCTGGACATCTGCCATAAATTGAACAGCGCGTGGCAACGGTGGACGAGCGCCGCGGGCTTTCCTTGCCCCGCTTTGCTAAAATCGTGATTTTAAACGAGTTGGGCACTTTCCATTCATGAGCATCATAGACAACAGAAAAGCCTTCTACGACTACTCGGTCGAGGAACGCTATGAGGCAGGCCTCGTGCTCGAAGGATGGGAGGTCAAGGCGTTGCGCGCCGGGCGCGGCCAGATCAAGGAAGGCTACGTGGTGATCCGCAACGGCGAGCTGTTCCTGATCGGCACGCACATCAGCCCGCTGCCCGAAGCGTCGACGCACATCCATCCCGATCCGGTGCGCACGCGCAAGCTGCTCCTGCATAGCGAGGAGATCAGCAAGCTGATCGGCAAGGTCGAGCAGCGCGGCTACACGCTCGTGCCGCTGAATTTTCACTACAAGAACGGTCGCGTCAAATGCGAGATCGGTCTCGCGAAAGGCAAGAAGATGCACGACAAGCGCGAGACCGAGAAGAAGCGCGACTGGGAGCGCGAGAAGGCGCGCTTGATGCGCTCGCCGACCTGAACGCGATTCGTTTCCGGCTCATGCAAAAACGGCCCGCACATCGATGTGCGGGCCATTTGTTTTTACGTCAGGCGCTCATTGCGCATGCGTTGCCCGTTCGTCAGCGCAAGTCGCCGCGCGGCGGCTCCGCTGCCGCCTTGCTCTTGTTCACGATGGTCAGCGCCGACGCGATCATCGAACTCATGTTCGACATGTCGCCCGGCACGATCAGTGTCGTGCCCTGCCTGGCGAGGTTCGAGAACGCGTTCACGTATTGTTCGGCCACCTTCAGATTCACCGCGTCCATGCCGCCGTTCAGCTGGATCGCCGCCGCGATCTTCTGGATCGCCTGCGCGTTCGCCTCGGCCACCGCCAGAATCGCCGCGGCCTGCCCCTGCGCCTGGTTGATCGCTGCCTGACGCTCGCCCTCGGACTTCTGGATCGCCGCCTCGCGGCCGCCCGACGCGATATTGATCTGCTCCTGCTTGCGCCCTTCCGATGCCGCGATCAGCGCGCGCTTCTCGCGCTCGGCAGTGATCTGCGCCTGCATCGCGTGTAGGATTTCCTTTGGCGGCGTCAGGTCCTTGATCTCGTAGCGCAGCACTTTTACGCCCCAGTTCGCGGCCGCCTCGTCCAGCGCGGACACGATGCTGTGATTGATGAAATCGCGCTCCTCGAAGGTCCGGTCCAGCTCCAGCTTGCCGATGACCGAGCGCAGCGTGGTCTGCGACAACTGCGTGATCGCGAACACGAAGTTGCTCGATCCATACGATGCCTTCATCGGATCGGTGACCTGGAAATACAGCACACCGTCGACCTGCAGTTGCGTGTTGTCGCGCGTAATACAAACCTGGCTCGGCACTTCGAGAGGAATTTCCTTCAGCACGTGCTTGTACGCGACCCGGTCGACGAACGGGAACGCGAAGCTCAGACCCGGCGTCAGCGTCGCGTGATAACGGCCTAGGCGCTCGAGCACCCACGCATGCTGCTGCGGCACGATCTTGATGGTCTGCGACGCGAGCACGATCACGACGATCAGCAGCACTGCCCCGACGATGGTTGAATCCATATCTTTATCCTCCGGTTCTGCTTCGAATAGTTGTGCGCAGGTTGGTCGGGCCTGCGTTTTCAGCTTAGGCGGCCGGCGCTCAGATGGTCAGGTCGCGCTCGCGCGCGCCTTCGGCTGCCGCCTCGCGACGACGACGAGGCAACTGCCCCGTAACTCCCTGATCTCGTAGACCTGCGCGTCTTCCGGTTCGCCCGCGGCCAGCTCGACGTCCCATGCCGCGCCACGATAGGTCGCGCGTGCTTTGCGCCCCTGCCAGGCCGGCACGTTCAGCGTCTGCCCGATATCCAGATTGACATCCGGATTGCGCGACGCCTGCTCGCGCCTACGACGGCCGAAGCGCGAGCGTCTGAGAACCACGACCGCCGCAAGCGCAACCAGCGCCGCCACCACGAATTGCAGATCGGTCCCGGCGCCGGCAATGCGCGCAAGTGCGGCCGCGACGAAGCCGAACGCGATCATCAACAGATAGAAGGTGCCGCTCATCAGTTCCAGCACGACAAGCACACCCGCCCCGATCCACCAGAACAGTTCACCAGGCGCCACATCGACCTCCACAAAGCAAAACACCCCGGTTCTACCGGGGTGTTTATAGCACGAAGCGGACGTGCCTTTAACGCGTGCCGAATGCCGCCTGCGAAGCGGCATTCGATGCCTCGCGAGTTACTGCTTCGCCTTTGCCAGTTGCTGCCACGTATCGATGATCGTGTCGGGGTTGAGCGAGATCGACTTGATGCCTTCGTCCGTCAGCCATTGCGCAAAGTCCGGATGATCCGACGGCCCCTGGCCGCAGATACCGACGTACTTGTCCAGACGCAGACAGGTTTCGATTGCGCGCTTGAGCAGGAACTTGACCGCTGGATCACGCTCGTCGAAATCGACCGCGAGCAGCTCCATGCCCGAGTCGCGGTCGAGGCCGAGCGTGAGCTGCGTCAGGTCGTTCGAGCCGATCGAAAATCCGTCGAAGTACTGCAGGAACTCTTCCGCGAGGATCGCGTTCGTCGGCACTTCGCACATCATGATCAGACGCAGGCCCTTCTCGCCGCGCTTCAGGCCGAACTTCGCGAGCAGCCCGACCACGCGCTCCGCCTGCTTCAGCGTACGCACGAACGGCACCATGATCTCGACGTTGTCGAGGCCCATCTCTTCACGCACCTTCTTCAGCGCGACGCATTCCATCTGGAACGCCTCGGCGAAGTCTTCCGCGATATAGCGCGACGCGCCGCGGAAGCCCAGCATCGGGTTTTCCTCGTCCGGCTCATAGCGCGAGCCGCCGATCAGCTTCTTGTACTCGTTCGACTTGAAGTCCGACAGACGCACGATGACGGGCTTCGGATAGAACGCCGCCGCGATCGTTGCGATACCTTCGGTCAGCTTGTCGACGTAGAACGCGCGCGGCGAAGCGTGACCGCGCGCGACGCTTTCGACCGCCTTCTTCAGGTCCTGATCGACGTTCGGGTACTCGAGGATCGCCTTCGGGTGCACGCCGATGTTGTTGTTGATGATGAACTCGAGCCGCGCGAGACCCACACCTGCGTTCGGCAGTTGCGAGAAGTCGAATGCGAGTTGCGGATTGCCGACGTTCATCATGATCTTCACCGGAATTGGCGGCAGTTCGCCGCGCTGCACTTCGGTGATTTCGGTTTCGAGCAGGCCGTCGTAGATCTTGCCTTCGTCGCCTTCCGCACATGACACGGTGACGAGCGCGCCGTCCTTCAGCACGTCGGTCGCGTCGCCGCAGCCGACCACGGCCGGCACGCCCAGCTCACGCGCGATGATCGCCGCATGGCAGGTGCGGCCGCCACGGTTCGTGACGATCGCCGACGCACGCTTCATGACCGGCTCCCAGTTCGGGTCGGTCATGTCGGCGACGAGCACGTCGCCCGGCTGCACACGGTCCATCTCCGACGGGTCGTGGATCACGCGTACCGGACCCGCGCCGATCTTCTGACCGATCGCGCGGCCCGTTGCCAGCACGTTCGACTGGCCCTTCAGCTTGAAGCGCTGCTCGGCCTTGCCGCCGCCCTGGCTCTTCACCGTTTCCGGACGCGCCTGCAGGATGAAAATCTTGCCGTCGCGGCCGTCCTTGCCCCACTCGATGTCCATCGGACGCTGGTAGTGCTTCTCGATGATCACCGCGTACTTCGCGAGCTCGATCACGTCTTCGTCGGTGATCGAGAAGCGGTTGCGCTGTTCGTGCGCGATGTCGACGGTCTTCACGCGGCCCGGCTCGCCCGGCTTCGTGAACTCCATCTTGATCAGCTTCGAGCCGATCGAGCGGCGGATGATCGGGTACTTGCCCTGGGCGAGCGTGGTCTTGAACACGTAGAACTCGTCCGGATTCACCGCGCCCTGCACGACGGTTTCGCCAAGGCCATAGCTCGACGTGATGAAGACGGCGTCCTTGAAACCGGATTCGGTATCGAGCGTGAACATCACGCCCGCGGCGCCGACATCCGAGCGCACCATGCGCTGCACACCCGCCGACAACGCGACTTCAGCATGCGTGAAGCCCTTGTGAACGCGATAGGAGATGGCACGGTCGTTGTACAGCGACGCGAACACATGCTTCATGCGATCGAGCACGTCGTCGATGCCGACCACGTTCAGATAGCTTTCCTGCTGCCCGGCGAACGATGCGTCCGGCAGGTCTTCCGCGGTCGCGGATGAACGCACGGCAAACGACAGCTCCTCGGGCGAGCTCTTTTGCAGCGTGTCGAACCCCGCGCGAATGTCAGCCTCGAGTTGCGGCTGCAGCGGCGCGTCGACGATCCATTGACGGATCTCCTTGCCCGCTTCGGCGAGCGCCTTCACGTCGTCGACGTCGAGCGTCTCGAGACGTTTGGCGATGCGTTCAGTCAGATCGTTGTGCTGCAGGAAGTCACGGAACGCGAGCGCGGTGGTCGCGAAGCCAGTCGGCACGCGCACGCCGGCTTCCGCGAGCTGGCTGATCATCTCGCCCAGCGACGCGTTCTTGCCGCCGACGATTTCCACGTCGGTCATCCGCAACTGCTCGAACGGAACTACATACGCCTTGTCCTTTGCGACGGTAACTGCGTTAGTCATACAAGCCCCTAAGTGTGAAAGAAATTCGCGGCTGTGCAAGTGGGCTTGAACACGGGCAGCCCATTGGAAGCTCGACCCCGTGTCTTGCACAACCTGTTAGATAAGCAATCGCCTGGACAGCGGAGATGCGTTGCATGGCGCGCCGGCCGTGCAGCACGAGGCGGACGCACCGAAGAACGCGGTTGAGCGGACTTACCGCTCGATCTGTCGCGTTCAACGCACATTGCCATTAGATAGCGTGACGTTGAACGACCGTTCGCGGCAAGTTAGCGGCCAATCGCCTGCAATTGCTTATCCAACAGGTTGCCGTTATTCTACCGTGCCGACTCCTGAAATGTGACAGTCGGTCGAGAATTGCGCCTCGAATCGCGCCCCGACCGAGCCAGCGGGCTTTTGCGAGACCGCCCGCGCGGGCGCGAGCGTGGCGCGCCCGCCGCCGCGCGGTTTGATTCGAGCGCGTTGTCGCGCTCGCGCTTTCCGGCTCATTTGCCTTTCACGTTCACAGCTCCACTGATGCCGCCCACCGTATTCATCGTCTCAGACGGTACCGGGATTACTGCCGAAACCTTCGCGCATTCGATCCTCTCCCAGTTCGACCAGAAATTCCGCCTGGTCCGCGTGCCTTTCGTCGACTCGACCGAGAAGGCCTATGCGACGCTCGAAAAGATCAACGAAGCGGTCGTGCAGGACGGCCGTCGTCCGATCGTGTTCACCACGCTGGTCGATAGCTCGTCGAATCAGATCGTGAAGGATTCGAACGCGCTCGTGCTCGACATGTTCCAGACCTTCGTCGAGCCGCTCGAGCAGGAACTGGAGCTTAAGTCGAGCCACGCGATGGGCCGCGGCCACCAGAACGCGGACACCGAGGAGTACAAGAACCGGATCGAGGCGATCAATTTCTCGCTCGCGCACGACGACGGTCAATCGAACCGCAATCTCGCAGACGCCGACGTGATTCTCGTCGGCGTGTCGCGCAGCGGCAAGACGCCGACGAGCCTTTATCTGGCGATGCAGTACGGCGTGAAAGCCGCGAACTATCCGCTGATTCCCGAAGATTTCGAACGCGGCAAGCTGCCGACGCCGCTGCTCGAGCATCGGCAGAAGATGTTCGGGTTGTCGATCGATCCACAGCGCTTGTCGGAAATCCGCAACGAGCGGCGGCCGGGTAGTAAGTATGCGGCGCTGGAAAACTGTCGCTACGAGATCAACGAAGCGGAAGCGATGATGCGGCGCGAGGGGATCAAGTGGCTGTCGTCGACGCACAAGTCGATCGAGGAGATCGCGACGACGATCCTGCAGGAGATCAAGCTGGATCGGCCGTCGTATTGAAGGACAGCCGGGCAGGCATTGCGTTGCCGGGCCAGAGCCTTGGCAACGCCACTTACAGTGAGTCTACTTTTTGCGCCCGCGCTGCTGCCGGCACTGCTCGAACACGCAGACCGCCGCCGCGGCCGCCACGTTCAGCGACTCCATGCCGCCGGGCTGCGGGATCGTCACGCGCAACGACACGGCATCGCGCCACACCTGCGACACGCCCGCCCCTTCGTTGCCGAACACCCACGCGAGCGACCTGGTCAGGTCACAGTCGTAGATCGCTTCGGCACCGTGCGAATCGGTGATGGCGATCGGTACCGCGAGCCGTTCGATCAGCGCACGCGCTTCGACATCCTCATGAATCTGCAACAGGAAGTGCGCGCCCATCCCGGAACGCAGCACCTTCGACGACCACGCGTATGCGGTGCCCGGCGCGCAGAACACGTGCTCGATACCCGCAGCCGCTGCGCTGCGCAGAATCGATCCGACGTTGCCCGCGTCCTGCACGCCGTCGAGCACGAGACAGTTTTGCTCGACGCGCTCGGGCAGCGGCGCGTCGAGCTTCTCGACGAGCAGCAGAATCCCGACCCCATGCACGACATTCGACAACTGCCCGAACAATGCATCCGGCAACGTCACGAGCCGATGCTCACCGATGCGCGAAACGATCGCCCGCGCTTCGTCGTGACGCAGCGCGCCATCAGTGACGACGCATAGCTCCGGCTGACCGGCGACGTCGAGATACGTGCTCGCGAGATGGAAGCCCTCGAGCAGCGCGTGGCCGCTGCGGCGCTGTTGATGCGTCGAGCCGGCCAGTGCCTTCAGGCGCTTGTAGAGCGGATTGTCCCGCGAGGTGATGGCTTTCACAGGCAGCGAAGGCGGTAAGAAGGGAAAAGGAATCAGCGGCAATCAACGGCACGCAAGCGCGGAGTGCGCTCGAGCCGCGCTGATGGGGTCGGTCAAGCGAGGCCGGCTTCGCCGAACGCATCGCCGTCGAGCAGCAGCGCGTCGGCCACGATGACGGCGTCCGCCGGCGGCAACGGCACGCCTGTGCCGAACCGCAGATGCGCTTCGCGCACCGGCGCGAACGACCGCCGATGATGTTCGCACGGCCCATGCTCGAGCAGCGCCGCGAGATGTTGCGGCGTGCCGTAACCGGCATGCGCGTCGAAGCCGTACATCGGATACGCCTGGTGCAGTTCGACCAGCATGCGGTCGCGCGTGACCTTCGCGAGAATCGACGCCGCCGAAATGCTCTTCACGAGCGCGTCGCCGCCGATCACCGCTTCACTACGAATGCTCAGCGTCGGGCAACGGTTGCCGTCGACCTTCACGAGCGTCGGCACGACCGACAGGCCCTCGACCGCGCGCTTCATCGCGAGCATGGTGGCATGCAGGATGTTCAGCGAATCGATTTCCTCGACTGTCGCCGACGCGACGCAGTACGCGAGCGCACGCTCGACGATCTTGTCGTACAGCGCTTCGCGCTTGAGTGCGCTCAGCACCTTCGAATCGTCGAGGCCGCGGATCATCGGCTTGGCGGGATCGAAAATCACCGCCGCCGCGACGACCGGACCGGCCAGCGGTCCGCGCCCTGCCTCGTCGACGCCGCAGACGATGTCGTCGGCGCTCTCGAAGTTCAGGCCGGCTTGCGCCACGACCCGAACGGTGGCCGCGATCTTCCGGCGAGGCGCGCGCGCGGCGGTCATGGCCGCCCCGCCCGCTGCTCGACGACGCTCGCCACGACTTCGGCCGCGCGCTGCGCGGTGTTCTGCTTCAGCACGTGATGCATCTCCGTGAAGATTTCCTTCAGCGTGCGCCGGTTCGCCTCGTCGCGCAACTGTTTCAGCGTCGCCTCGGCGAGCGCCTGCGGCGTCGCGAAGTGCTGCAGGATCTCCGGCACCACGAAACGCCCGGCCAGGATGTTCGGCAGGCCGACGTACGGCAGATAGCCCTGGCGGCGCATGATCTGGCCGGTCAGCCAGGGCACCTTGTACGAAATCACCATCGGCTTTTTCAGCAGCGCGGCTTCGAGCGTGACGGTGCCGCTCTTCACGAGAATCGCGTCGGCGGCGGTCATCGCGAGTTGCGACTGCCCTTCGGTGATGGTCAGCGCGAGGCCCGGATGCGCATCGACGAGCGGCTGCAGCAACGCGCGCAACGCGGGCGTCGCCGCCGGCATCACGAAGCGCACGCTGGGCTCCTGGTGCTGCATCATCTCCATCGCCGCGAAGAACGTCGGGCCGATCAGGTCGATCTCGGAGCGCCGGCTGCCCGGCAGCACCGCGATCACCGGCCCGCTTTCCGCGAGACCGAGCGCGCGGCGCGCACCGAGGGTGTCAGGTTCGAGCGGGATCTGATCGGCCAGCGGATGCCCGACGTACGACGCCGCGACACCCGCCTTTTCAAGCAGCGCGGTTTCGAACGGGAACACGCACAGCATGTGGTCGACGGCCTTGGCGATCTTTTTGATGCGCCCGCCACGCCACGCCCAGATGGACGGGCAGACGAAGTGCACGGTCGGAATGCCGGCGTCGCGCAGTGCGTGCTCGAGCCCGAAATTGAAGTCGGGCGCGTCGACGCCGACGAACACGGACGGCGGTTCGGCGAGCAGTTGACGCTTGAGCTCGTTGCGGATACCGAGGATTTCGGGAATGTGCCGCAGTGCTTCGACATAGCCGCGCACCGTCAGCTTTTCCATCGGCCAGTGGGCGTCGAAGCCCGCGGCCATCATGCGCGGACCACCGATGCCGTAGTACTGGGTGGTGGCCGGCAGCGTGCTGGCGAGACCGTCGAGCAGCGACGCGGCGAGCAGGTCGCCGGACGGCTCGCCGGCCACCATCGCGACGCGCAGCGGACTGGGTTGCAACGTCATCGGTTAGCGGATGATGCCGCGCTGCGACGCTTCGACGAACGCGAGCAGCGTCTGCACCGGGGCGTCGCCGTCACCGCCGGCCGAACCGAGTTCCTTCAGTTGCACCTTCGCTTCTTCGAGCGACAGGCCGTTCTTGTACAGCACGCGATACGCGGTGCGCAGCACCGAGATCGCGTCGGCCGAGAAGCCGCGGCGGCGCAACCCTTCGACGTTGATGCCGTGCGGCTCGGCCTTGTTGCCCGCGGCGATCACGTACGGCGGCACGTCCTGCACGAGCGCCGACGCGCCGCCGAGCATCGAATGCGCACCGATGCGCACGAACTGATGCACGCCCGACATGCCGCCGATGATCGCGAAGTCGCCGATCGTCACGTGACCGGCCATCTGCGCGTTGCTCGACAGGATCACGTTGTTGCCGACGTGGCAGTCGTGACCGATGTGCACGTAGGCCATGATCCAATTGTCGTCGCCGAGCGTGGTGACGCCCGCGTCCTGCACCGTGCCGGTGTGGATCGTCGTGAACTCGCGGATCATGTTGCGGTTGCCGATCACGAGCCTGGTCGGCTCGTCCCGGTACTTCATGTCCTGCGGGCGGCCGCCGACCGATGCGTAATGGCCGATGCGGTTGTCTTCACCGAGCGTGGTATAGCCTTCGATCACGCTGTGCGAGCCGACCGTGCTGCGCGCACCGATCGTCACGTGTGCGCCGATCACGGCATAGGGTCCGACTTCGACGGATTCGTCGAGCTGCGCGCCCGGCTCGATGATCGCAGTGGGATGGATCCTGCTCATGCGTCCTCGCTTCTGATTCTGTTGCGTTGTGTGGATGGCCTTGCCGTCAGGGCCACCGCGCGCGTGCCCTGCCGCGCCGCGACCTGCCCCGACACGGGCTTTACGCGTCTTTGTCCGTGTGGCGCACTGCGCACATCAGATCGGCTTCCGCCGCGACGACGCCATCCACTTCGGCGCGCGCCTTGAACTTCCAGATGCCGCGCATGTGACGCTCGAACGTGCAGTTCAGGATCAGCTGATCGCCCGGTTCCACCACGCGCTTGAAGCGCGCGTTGTCGATGCCGACGAACAGGTACAGCGTGTTCGACGGATCGCTCGGTTCTTCCGAGAACGTCAGCAGCGCCGCGGTCTGCGCGAGCGCTTCGAGGATCAGCACGCCTGGCATCACCGGCCGCGTCGGGAAATGTCCCTGGAAATACGGCTCATTGATCGACACGTTCTTCAACGCTTTGATGCTCTTGTGCGGTTCGAGTTCGAGCACCCGGTCGACCAGCAGGATCGGATAACGATGCGGCAGCAGCGTGAGAATCTTATGAATGTCGAGATTGATTTTTTCGGTGCTCATGGTGTTTCTGCTCACGCATTGACTGCGCGATGATGACTGCGGATGCTGGTGCAGGTGGGTTGAAAACGCGCACGACCGGCGCCTCTGATGACCGGTGGCCGTGCCACCCGGTCACGGCCACCGGCTTCGCTTCATGATGCTCGACCACTATTTTACGTGGTGCCGATGGGTCGCCGGGATAACTGTCAGATCTTGTTGCCTGCGGGTTGACCTGCGGCGCCGTCAGTGGCATTGCCGGCTTTGTCGACGGTGGCGTTCTCCAGCGCTTTGATGCGATCGCGAAGCTTGTCGATATTGCGCAGCAGCGCGGCGCTTTTGTTCCAGTCCGCGTGGTTCACGGCCGGGAACGCGCTCGTGTACATGCCGGGTTTCAGCAGCGACTTCGACACGCCCGACTTTGCGGTGACGATCACGTAATCGGCGAGCGTCACGTGTCCGGCAATGCCGACCGCGCCGCCGATCATGCAATGACGGCCGATAGTCGTGCTGCCCGCAATGCCCGCGCAGCCCGCGATCACCGTGTAGGCGCCGACCTTGCAGTTGTGGCCGATCTGCACGAGGTTGTCGATCTTCACGCACTCCTCGATGATCGTGTCGGCCATCGCGCCGCGGTCGATCGTGGTGTTCGCGCCGATTTCGACGTCGTTCGCGATCGACACGCCGCCGACCTGGGGAATCTTCACCCAACTGCCGGTGCGCGCGTCGCCCTCGCCGACGAAGTCCGGTGCGAAGCCGAAGCCGTCCGAGCCGATCACCGCGCCCGCGTGGACGATCACGCGCTCGCCGAGCTTGCAGCCGTGGTACACGGTCACGTTCGGATACAGATGCGCGTTCGCGCCGACACGCGTGCCGCGGCCGATCACGACGTTGGCGTCGAGCCGCGCATGCTCGCCGATCACCGCGCCCGCTTCCACGGTGACACGCGGACCGATCACCGCGCTCGTGGCGACCTGGGCGGAAGGATCGATGGTTGCGCTCGGATGCACGCCGGGGACCGCCCTCGGCGCGGCCAGGTCGATGAAGGTTTGCGCGATGCGCGCAAAGTAAGCGTAGGGATTCGGCGTGACGATGAAGTTTCGAGCTTCGCGCGAGGCGAGCTTCGCGAGGTCGCCGGCATTGATCAGCACTGCACCGGCGCGGGTCGTTTCGACCTGCGACAGATACTTCGGATTGGCGAGGAACGCCAACTGGTCCGGGCCTGCCTGGTCGAGCGGCGCAAGACTGCCCACGTGCTGCGCCCCGTTACCGACTAATTCACCGCCGAACCGCTGGACGATGTCCTCGAGCGTAAATGCCATGCCTATCCTGTCTCCAACCTGTTCAATCATTGGAGGGCGCGCGCCGAGACGTGCGGGGCGACCGTGCGCCGCCCTCAGTTGCCCTCAATTGCCCTTAGTTGCCCGATGCCGCAAGTGCCTTCAGTACCTGGTCGGTGATATCGATGCGCGGGCTCACGTACACCGCTTCCTGGACGATCAGATCGTAGTGCTGCGTTTCGGCGATCTGCTTGATGACCTTGTTCGCGCGATCGAGCACCGCCGCGAGTTCCTCGTTGCGGCGCTGGTTCAGGTCTTCGCGGAACTCACGCTGCTTGCGTTGGAAGTCCGAGTCGAGCTGCGACAGGTCGCGCTGCTTCTGCGCGCGATCGGTCGCCGACATTGTCGCGCCATTCTTGTCGAGTGCATCGGACATCGACTTGAGCTTTTGCGCCATGTCGGCGAGATCCTTGTCCCGCTTCGCGAATTCGGCCTCGAGCTTCAGCTGCGCGGCTTTCGCCGCCGCCGATTCGCGCAGGATGCGGTCGGAATTCACCGCGGCGATCCTCGCCTCCTGCGCGTGCGCCATGCCGACCCCGAGGGTCATTGCCAGCGCCAATGCGCACGCTACACGTTTCGAAAACATACCGGTTAGCAAAGTCATCCTCTCGATACTGTAGTTTGGCCGGGTCCGCCGCCGCAGCCGGCCGCCGGCAACGCCGGCCGCCGGGAACACCCGCCGCCCGATCAGAACGCCGTCCCGATCTGGAACTGGAACTTCTGGTACTGGTCGCCAGTATGCTTCGTGAGCGGGAAGCCAAGGCTCAACTTGAGCGGGCCGATCGGCGAGATCCACGCGAGACCCACACCGTAGCCGTAACGCAGGCCATTTGCGCCAGTCGACGTCGCTGCCGTGCTCGCGTCCGCCCAGACATTACCAGCGTCCAGGAACGTGAACACACGCAGCGTACGGTCATAACCGGTGCCAGGCAGCGGGAACGTCAACTCAATATTGCCCACCAGCAGCTTGGAGCCGCCGATCGGGTCGCCGGTCGTCTTGTCGCGCGGACCCAGTGAGCTGGGCTCGTAGCCACGCACCGAACCGATACCGCCCGCGTAGTAGTTCTTGAAGATAGGATAAGGCTTACCGCCAAGGCCGTTACCATAGCCGCCCTGGAAGTTGAAGCCCAGCACGAAGCCGCGCGCAAACGAGTAATAGTACTGCGCGTTGATGTCGGCCTTGTAGTACTGGGTGCCGCCGATCGGCGTTCCGTATTCGGCGTTCGCCTGCGCGAAGTAGCCGCGGCTTGGCACGAGCGCGCTATCGCGCGCGTCACGCGACCAGCCAACCGTAAGCGGCACGTTGTTCGAAACCCGGCCGAAGTCAGTCACGTATTGCCTATACGAAGCCGGCGTGTTTGCATCGACGTCCAGCTGATTCTGTTCGAAGCCCGCGCCGAAAAACACCGTGTCGACTTCGGAGAACGGAATGCCGAACTTCAGGTCACCGCCAATCGTGACGATCTTGAAGCTCGAATCGGTCGAATAGTACAGCGGCTGGTACGTGCGGTAGTAGACGTCGGTGATCCGCTTGATGCCGTCCACCGTAAAGTACGGGTCGACCTGCGTGACCGTCAGCGTACGGTACGTCTTCGCGGTATTGATGTTCACCGAGAGGCTCGTGCCGGAGCCGAACACGTTGTCCTGCGAGATACCCGCCGACAGCACCACCTTGTCCGTCGATGAGAAGCCCGCGCCAAGCGTGATCGCGCCGGTCGGCTTTTCGGCGACCTTCACGTCGATGTCGACCTGGTCGGGCGTGCCTTCGACCGGCACCGTGGTCACGTCGACGTCGGTGAAGTAGCCGAGACGGTTGATACGATCCTTCGACAGCGCGAGGCGGTTCGAATCGAACCACGAGCTTTCGAGCTGGCGCATTTCACGGCGCACCACTTCGTCGCGCGTGCGCGTGTTGCCGACCACGTTGATGCGGCGCACGTACACGCGACGGCTCGGGTCGACCTGAAGCGTCAGGTCGACGGTGTGGTTGTTCTGGTCGATCTGCGGCTGTGCATTGACGGTCGCGAACGCGTAGCCGTACTCGCCGAGCTTGTCGACGATCGCCTTCGTGGTGGCCTGCAGCTTTTCGGCCGAGAAGCGGTCGCCCGGCTTGATCTTGATCAGCTTCTTCAGCTCCGCTTCGCGGTCTAGCAGATTGCCGGCGAGGCGGATGTTCGAAATCGTATACGGCTGACCTTCATGCAGCGTGACCGTCAGGTACATGTCCTTCTTGTCCGGCGAAATCGACACCTGGGTCGATTCGATGCTGAACTCGAGATAGCCGCGGTTCAGGTAGTACGAGCGGACGTTCTCGAGGTCGCCGGTGAGCTTGTCTTTCGCGTATAGGTCGTTCTTCGTGTACCACGAGAACCAGTTCGGCGTGGACAGCTGCATTTCGTCGCGCAGCGTGCCGGTGCTGAATGTCTTGTTGCCGATGAAGTTGATCTGACGGATCTTCGCGCTCGGACCTTCGGCCACCGAGAACAGGATGCCGACGCGGTTGCGGTCGATCGGCGTGATCGTCGTGGTGACTTCAGCCGCGTAAAATCCGCGCGTCAGATACTGGCGCTTCAGTTCCTGCTCGGCCTTGTCGACGAGGGCCTTGTCGTAGTAGCGGCCTTGCGACAGCCCGACCGCGCGCAGCGCCTTGATCAGGTTGTCCTTGTCGAACTCGTGGATACCGGCGAAGTCGATCGTGCCGATGGCCGGGCGCTCTTGCACCTGCACGATCACCACGTTGCCTTCGGTCGCGATCTTGACGTCGTTGAAGAAGCCCGTCGCGTACAGCGCGCGAATCGCTTCGGACGCCTTGTCGTCGGAAAAGGTATCGCCTTGCTTGATGGGCAGGTACGCGAACACCGTGCCCGGTTCGACGCGTTGCAATCCCTCAATGCGAATGTCTTGCACCACGAAGGGCGTCGTTGCGTGAGCAACCAGCCCATGCGCGGCGAACGCCGCGGCTACAACCGTCTTTGGACCAAAGCGATGAGGTTTGAACAACGTGCTTCCCCAGTGTGTATAGCTGCATCAGGCCTGGCGGCCGCCCTCGTGAACGCCGCCGGACACTTTAAAAATGGATTAAACGAGCCAGATCGTTGAACAGCGCAATCGCCGACAACGCGACGATGCAGGCAAGCCCCGCTCTCTGAAAAACGAGTTGCCAGCGATCGGAGACAACTTTACCGGTCACAGCTTCAACCAAATAATATAACAGATGACCCCCGTCCAATACCGGAATTGGTAGCAGGTTCAGCACGCCGAGGCTAATGCTGACAAGGGCCAGGAACGACAGAAACGCGGCAGGACCCAGACGTGCGCTCTTTCCCGCGTAGTCGGCGATCGTCACCGGACCGGACAGATTCTTCAGCGACGCCTCGCCGACGATCATCCGGCCGAACATCCTGACCGAGTACACCGCGAGATCCCAGGTGCGGCGCGCGCCGAGGTGGAGGCTCTCGAGCGGCCCGTAGCGCACGTCGATCGACGGCACCTGGGTCGCCAGCTCCGCGCCGATGCGGCCGATCTGCTGCCCGCTCGCCGCATCGCGCTGCAGTTGCGGCACGATGGTGATTTCTTCGAGCGCGCCCGCCGCATGACCGCCACGGCCCCCGCGCTCCACCCGCAGCGTGACCGGCACGCCGGCGTGCGATTTTACAAAAGCGATGAAGGCCGAGGCATTATCGGTCGGCGTGCCGTTGATCGCGCGCAGCCGGTCGCCGGCGACGAGCCCCGCCTTTTGCGCGGCGCTGCCCGTCTGCACGCCCGCCACCGTCAGCTTGCCGCCGCCGGGCTCGAAGCCGAGGCGTGACATCAGATCGTCGTCGACGTCTTTCTCGCCGAGGCCGCGCAGGTCCATCGGAAAATCGGACGTGCCGTGCGCGTCTTTTGCACTGAGCACGATGCGCTGCTGATCGAACGCGGCGCCGAGCAGCTTCCAGCGCAGATCCGACCACGACCGCACCGGCTCGGTCTCATCGCTATGGCCGGTGCGCACACCGACGATGGTCTCGCCGCCTTCGAAGCCCGCTTGCGCGGCCGGCGTGTTCGGCGCGGGTGTCGCGATCACGGCGGCCGGTTCGGTCACGCCAGTTGCGAACACGAGCGCGAACAGCACGATCGCGAGCAGGAAATTCGCGACCGGACCGGCCGCGACGATCGCGAAGCGCCGCCACACCGACTGGCGGTTGAACGCATGCGGCAGATCCGCTTCGGGAATCGAACCGGGGCCGGTCTCGCGCTCGTCGAGCATCTTCACGTAGCCGCCGAGCGGCAGCGCGGCAATCGTCCACTCGGTGCCCGTCTTCGGACTGACCCACTGAACGAGCGGCTTGCCGAAGCCGATCGAAAAGCGCAGCACCTTCACGCCGCACAGACGCGCGACGCTGTAGTGCCCGTACTCGTGGACCACCACGAGTACGCCAATCGCAACCGCGAACGCGAGCAGTTCGATCAGCAGGTTCATAGGCGCCTCACTGGACGGCGCGTTCCGTGCGACGGGCGCCGTCAGGCAGACGCGCGATGAATTCGGTAGCAGCTCGGCGTGCGGCGGCGTCCGCTTCGATGACGTCGTCGAGCGCGTGCGCGCTGCGGTTCGGCAACGCGTTCAGCACCGAGTCGACCGCCTCGGCAATCGCCATGAAGCCGATGCGGCGCGCGAGAAACGCCTCCACCGCGACCTCGTTCGCGGCGTTCAACGCCGCGCTCGCGACGCCGCCTTCCGCGAGCGCCTTCATGGCGAGCGCGAGGCACGGGAAGCGCGCGTAGTCGGGTTTTTCGAACGATAGCGACGCGATCTCCGCGAGATCGAGCTGCGCGACCCCGGAATCGACGCGATCCGGAAACGCGAGCGCGTGCGCGATCGGCGTGCGCATATCGGGGTTGCCGAGCTGCGCGAGCACCGAGCCGTCCGCATACGACACCAGCGAATGAATCACGCTCTGCGGATGGATCAGCACGTCGATGCGCTCGCCGGACAGGTTGAACAGCCAGTGCGCCTCGATCACTTCGAGGCCCTTGTTCATCATCGTGGCCGAGTCGACCGAGATCTTGCGGCCCATCACCCAGTTCGGATGCTTGCAGGCTTCGTCAGGCGTCACGTCGACCAGCGTGGCCGGTTCGCGCGTGCGGAACGGACCGCCCGACGCGGTCAGGATGATCTTCGAGACGCCGCCATGCAGCGACGCTTCGCGCGGCAGGCACTGGAAAATCGCATTGTGTTCGCTGTCGACCGGCAGCAGCACCGCGCCGTTGTCGCGCACCGCGTCCATGAAGATCGCGCCGGACATCACCAGCGCTTCCTTGTTCGCGAGCAGGATGCGCTTGCCGGTGCGCGCCGCGGCAAGGCTCGGCGCGAGACCGGCCGCGCCGACGATCGCCGCGACCACCGTGTCGCAGCCCTCGCTCTTCGCCACGTCGACGAGCGCCTGCGGCCCGTACGTGACCTCGGTCTTGCTGCCCGCTTCGCGAAGCTTCGCGGCGACCTTCGCGGCCGTGTCGGCGTCGCCGACCACCGCCACTTCGGGCGCAAAGCGCAGGCATTGCCCGACGAGCTTGTCGCCGTTGCGATGCGCGCTCAGCGCGTAAATCGAAAAACGCTCGGGGTGACGCGCGACCACGTCGAGCGTACTGTCTCCAATCGAGCCCGTGGAACCGAGCAATGTCAGACTTTTTTGCATATCTCTTTTCTCTAGCCGAGCAGCAGCATGGCGAGCGGCAGCACCGGCAACAACGCGTCGATGCGATCGAGCACGCCGCCGTGCCCCGGCAACAGTCCGCTCGAGTCTTTGACGCCGGCCTGGCGTTTCATCATCGATTCGAACAGGTCACCGACCACGCTGAAAACCACCAGCAGGGTCAGCGCGAGCACCGTGCGCAGCGCACCCAGTTGCGCCAGCAGCGCAGAATACAGGGTCGGCTCGAACGCGTGCAAAAAGATCGCCGCCGCCGCGACGATCATGACCAGCAGCCAGCCGCCGATCGCCCCCTCCCAGGTTTTACCCGGACTGATGGCTGGCGCCAGCTTGTGCTTGCCAAATGCCTTCCCGGAGAAGTATGCGCCGATATCGGCGAGCCATACCAACAGCAGCAGCGACAGCACGAACGGCACACCCTGCATGCGCGCAGCGACGAGAGCATGCCAGCACGCGATGAAACCGACGATTCCGGCAAGAAACAGAAAGGCGCGCCAGGCGCCCTGCGCGAGCACGGGCTTGCGCAGCAGCACGAACGGACCGGCGATCACCCAGAAAATCGACGCCGCCTGGAAGAACGGCCGCGCAGGCTCGGTGCCGATGCCCACCCGCGTACTGGTGACGAGTCCGAGTGCCGCGACGAGCGCGTACAGCACCGGACCCGCGCCGCCGAGCTTTAGCAGGCGCGCCCACTCCCACGCGGCGAAGACGACGACGAAAGCGATCAGCGCGCCGAATGCGCCGACAGGCGCGAACAGCGTGACAGGCAGGAACACTGCCAGCAACACGATCGCCGTGATGACACGGGTCTTTAGCATGGAAGCGAATCGACGTTCTGCGATTGCGGCTCAAGCTGAGCACTGGTGCGGCCGAAGCGGCGTTCCCGCTCCGCGTACGAAGCGATGGCGTGACCGAGCGCGTCGGCGTCGAAATCCGGCCAGAACGTGTCGGTGAAATAGAACTCGGTGTAGGCAAGCTGCCACAGCAGGAAGTTGCTGACGCGGCGCTCGCCGCCGGTGCGGATGAACAGGTCCGGCTCGGGTGCGTAGGCCATCGACAGGTGCTCGGCGAACGCGTCCTCGTTGACCTCGACCGGCTTGCCCGCCGCCACCGCTTGCTCGACGAGCTTGCGGGTGGCCTGCATGATGTCCCAGCGCCCGCCGTAGTTCGCGGCGATGGTCAGCGTGAGACGGGCGTTGCGCGCGGTCTTGGTTTCCGCGCGCTTGATCAGATCGCGGATCTTGTCGTCGAAACGCTCGAGATCGCCCACCACGCGCAAACGGATACCGTTCGCGTGCAGCTTGCCGATCTCGCGCTCGAGCGCGGTAACGAACAGGCGCATCAGGAACGATACTTCCTCGTTCGGACGGCGCCAGTTCTCCGAGCTGAACGCGAACAGCGTCAGATATTCGACGCCCCGCCGCGCGCACGCCTCGACGGCCGCCCGCACCGCGTCGACGCCGCGCGTATGGCCCGCCACGCGGGGCAGACGCCGCTGCGTGGCCCAACGGCCGTTGCCATCCATGATGATCGCGATATGTCGCGGCACCGCGGCGACTTCAGGCACGCGCACGGTTGAGCTGGTATAGGTCATGGCCGTTGGGACAGTAATGCCAGTAAAGAAGTGGAAATCAGAAAGTGCTGAGCCGAACGGCGTCAGACCGTCATGATCTCGGCTTCTTTCGTTGTGACGAGCTTGTCGATTTCGGCGACGAATTTGTCCGTCAGCTTCTGGACGTCGTCACCGGCACGACGCTCGTCGTCTTCCGAGATTTCCTTGTCCTTGACGAGCTTCTTCAGTTGCTCGTTGGCGTCGCGGCGCAGGTTGCGCACGGCCACCTTGGCCGTTTCGGCTTCGCTGCGAACGACCTTGGTCAGCTCGCGGCGACGCTCTTCGGTCAACGCGGGCATCGGTACGCGGATCACATCGCCATGGGTAGCTGGGTTCAGACCGAGATCCGACTCGCGGATCGCCTTTTCGACCACCTGGACCATTTTCTTTTCCCACGGCTGCACGCCGATCGTGCGCGCGTCGATCAGCGTCAGGTTCGCGACCTGCGAAATCGGCACCGGCGAGCCATAGTAGTCGCACTGGATATGATCGAGCAGGCCCGTGTGCGCACGGCCCGTGCGGATCTTCGACAGGTCGTTCTTGAACGCGTCGATGGAGCGCTGCATCTTCTGTTCAGCGCCCTTCCTGATATCAGCCACAGACATTTTTAAACCTCCGAACCTTCAAAACGGTGCGAGCCGCCCGGCACGCTCGATGCGGCGGCCCGGGCTCGCGTCAAAGCCCACGTAATGTAAACGAAGTTTATACGTGGACGAGGGTGCCCTCGTCCTCACCTAGCACGATGCGCTTGAGCGCACCGGGTTTGACGATCGAAAACACGCGGATCGGCAGCTTCTGGTCGCGGCACAGAGCGAAAGCCGTCGCGTCCATCACCTGCAGATTGCGGCCGATTGCCTCGTCGAAGCTGATCGTGCTGTAGCGGGTCGCGCTCGAATCCTTCTTCGGATCGGCCGAATAGACGCCGTCCACCTTGGTCGCCTTCAGCACCACTTCCGCGCCGATTTCCGCGCCGCGCAATGCAGCGGCCGTGTCGGTCGTGAAAAACGGGTTGCCGGTGCCGGCCGCGAAGATCACGACCTTGCCTTCCTCGAGCTGGCGGATCGCGCGGGGCCGGATGTACGGCTCGACGACCTGGTCCATGCGCAGCGCCGATTGCACGCGCGCCTCGATGCCGGCGTGGCGCATCGCGTCCTGAAGCGCCAGCGCGTTCATCATCGTGGCGAGCATACCCATGTAGTCGGCCGTTGCGCGGTCCATACCCGCCGCACCGCCCGCGACGCCGCGAAAAATGTTGCCGCCGCCGATCACCACGGCCAGTTGCGTTCCGAGACGGACCACTTCGGCCACGTCCGCCACCATTCGTTCGATGGTTCCGCGATTGATGCCGAAGGCATCGTCGCCCATCAGAGCTTCACCGGAGAGTTTGAGCAGGACGCGTTTATAGGCAGTGGGCATAGGGGTATCCAGATCGCGCGGAACAGGGCAACAACAAGGGACTAATGTAGGGGTGAAATGCTGATTCGGGCAAGCACCGCCAAATTGGCGAACCCTGGGGTTCGCCAGCGGCGGCCGCGCGGCGAGGGTCAACTCGTGCGCGGCCTTGTGGCGCTGCCGACCGCAGCGAGGTCTTGCCTCGCCGCGGGTCCAAACGGTACGGCGGTGAAGCTTAGGTAACGCTTATTGTTGCTTTGCAGCAGCGACCTGGGCGGCCACTTCCGCGGCGAAGTCGTCCTGCTTCTTCTCGATGCCTTCGCCGACCACGAACAGCGCGAACTTCTGCACGCTTGAGTTGCCCGCCTTCAGCATCTGCTCGATCGTCTGCTTGTCGTTCTTCACGAACGTTTGGTTCAGCAGCGACACTTCCTTCAGGTACTTCTGCACGCTGCCGTCGACCATCTTCGCGACGATTTCCGCCGGTTTGCCCGATTCGGCGGCCTTCTGTTCAGCGATGCTGCGTTCCTTGGCGATCAGGTCCGCCGGCACGTCGTCCGACGACAGTGACACCGGCTTCATCGCGGCGATGTGCATCGCCACGTCCTTGCCGACCTGCTCGTCCGCGCCGGTGTACTCGACCAGCACGCCGATGCGCGTGCCGTGCAGGTACGCCGCCAACTTGTTCGCGGTGTCGAAGCGCACGAAACGGCGAATCGACAGGTTTTCGCCGATCTTGCCGACCAGCGCGAGGCGCACTGCGTCGACGGTTTGGCCGTCGAGCGGCAGGGCTGACAGCGCAGCGACGTCAGCCGGGTTTTGCGTCGCGACGAGTTCGGCGACCTTCTTCGAGAACGCGAGGAAGTCGTCGTTCTTCGAGACGAAGTCGGTTTCGCAGTTCAACTCGACGAGCGAACCAGCGTTGCCGTTGATGAACGATGCGACGACGCCTTCGGCCGTCACGCGCGATGCCGCCTTGCTCGCCTTGTTGCCGAGCTTCACTCGCAGCAGTTCTTCAGCACGCGCCAGATCGCCGTCGGCTTCCGTCAGCGCCTTCTTGCATTCCATCATTGGCGCGTCGGTCTTCGCGCGCAGTTCTGCAACCATGCTTGCGGTAATTGCCGCCATCATTTGCTCCTTGAGTTCTGTCTGTCACACGCCGCCCGCATTTCGATGCCGGCGGCAGGAATTCGTTTCAGCGTTTTCGCGCATTTTTTGCGAGCGACGCGCCGCGCGTCGCCTCGAATACTCTGCCAGATGCCCGTTACGACAACTGTCATAGACGTCGCGGCTTAAAAAAAGGGGGCCTGTCGAAAGCCCCCTTTTGTGCCGGACACTGGGCAGCCTTACGCTTCCGAGTTGACCTCGACGAACTCGTCGCCGTCGCCGCCACGTGCAGCCTGGACCACTTCGTTGACCGCGTTAGCACGGCCTTCGAGGATCGCGTCGGCCACGCCAGCCGCGTACAGAGCGACGGCCTTGCTGGCGTCGTCGTTACCCGGGATCACGTAGTCCACACCTTCCGGCGAGTGGTTCGTATCGACCACGGCAATGACCGGAATGCCGAGCTTGTTCGCTTCGGTCACGGCAATCTTGTGGTAGCCGACGTCAACCACGAAGATCGCGTCCGGAATGCCGCCCATATCCTTCACGCCGCCGATCGACTTCTGCAGCTTGGCCATCTCGCGTTCGAACAGCAGCGCTTCCTTCTTGCTCATGCGCTCCGTTTCGCCGGCTTCCAGCGCCGCTTCCATGTCCTTCAGGCGCTTGATCGAAACCTTCAGCGTCTTGAAGTTGGTCAGCATGCCGCCGAGCCAGCGTGCGTTCACGAACGGCATACCAGCGCGCTGCGCTTCCTGGGCGATCGTGTCGCGCGATTGACGCTTCGTACCGACGAACAGGATCGTGCCGCGGTTCGATGCCAACTGACGCGCGTACTTCAGCGCGTCGTTGTACATCGGCAGCGTCTTTTCGAGGTTGATGATGTGAATCTTGTTGCGATGACCGAAAATGAAGGGGGCCATCTTCGGGTTCCAGAAGCGGGTCTGGTGACCGAAGTGGACACCTGCTTCCAGCATTTGACGCATCGTAACTGCCATGAAATTCTCCACGAGGGTTGGGTCTTAAGCCGACTGCCGCATCGGTCGCGCTCGCCCTGACTTGGGCTGGAACGCGTCGACACCCTGGGTGCGCCGGCTTGCGAATTGGTTGCCTGACACGACTTTCTCTCACTCACGACACCAGCAACCGGAGTGCCGCGAGAAGCCGTTCCGCCAAGCTGCCATGCGCGAATTTGCGGACTCGCGAATAAAAGCGGACTAGGACCGACTTAGCCAAAGATTATAGCACGCGACGACCGGCTGACTCAACCGGCCCGACCAGCGGCCGATGAGCCTACGCACGGGACCGCGCCGCTGGGCCCGAAGCCCGGCCTGGCGTCCTTTGGGCCGCCATTTAGCCGATTCTGGCCGCTTTTAGCCCATTGCCGGCCGATCCAGCGCAACGACCCGGCCCCCACTGCTGTAAAATGGCTCGATTCCGCCACGCGCGAGGGATCGTTAAGGATCGACCGGCATTCCGTTCCCGGCATACGCCCCTCCGCCAGGCCACCGCAACACCCAGCAAGCCTTATCCAGCAAGGCTTCCGAGGAAACCATGGCTATCACCATCAAAAACGAAGACGATATCGCAAAGATGCGCGTCGCCTGCCGGCTCGCGAGCGAAGTGCTCGACTACATCACGCCGTTCGTCAAGGCCGGCGTCACCACTGGCGAGCTCGACCGTCTGTGTCACGAATACATGCTGAAGGACCAGGGCACGGTCCCCGCGCCGCTGAATTACCAGCCGCCCGGCTACCCGCCCTACCCGAAAGCCACCTGCATTTCCGTCAACGACGTGATCTGCCACGGCATTCCGGGCGACAAGGCGCTCAAAACCGGCGACGCGCTGAACATCGACGTCACCGTGATCAAGGACGGCTATTTCGGCGACACGAGCCGCATGTTCATCGTCGGCGACGGGTCGATCATGGCAAAGCGCCTCGTGCAAGCCACTTTCGAATGCATGTGGCTCGGCATCGACCAGGTGCGACCCGGCGCGCATCTCGGCGACATCGGCTATGCGATCCAGAAGCACGCCGAAGGCCTCGGCTACAGCGTGGTGCGCGAATATTGCGGACATGGCATCGGCACCGTATTCCACGAAGATCCGCAGATCCTGCACT
Source organism: Paraburkholderia lebeckiae (assembly GCF_014201005.1). Classification (NCBI taxonomy): domain Bacteria; kingdom Pseudomonadati; phylum Pseudomonadota; class Betaproteobacteria; order Burkholderiales; family Burkholderiaceae; genus Paraburkholderia; species Paraburkholderia lebeckiae. Next base: position 574,605 of record NZ_JACHDK010000002.1, read on the forward strand.
ACGGTCGCCCCGGCACCGGATTCGAACTGCAGGCCGGCATGATCTTCACGATCGAGCCGATGATCAACGCCGGCCGCCGTGACATCCGCACGATGCCCGACCAGTGGACCGTCAAGACCAAGGACCGCAGCCTGTCGGCGCAGTGGGAGCACACGGTGCTCGTCACCGAGACCGGCTACGACGTGCTGACCGTGTCGGCCGGCACGCCCGCGCGTCCGCCCGTGGTCGCGGCCACGGCCTGACCGATTCCGACCTCACCGCCTTCCTGCCAATGAGTAGCGTTCCAGCCGTCGCCCCCTCCCATGCCTCGTCGCTCAAGGCGGACTACAAAGTGGCCAAAGCCCAGTTGCTGGAACGCTTCCGAACGGCCACCAACGTCGACGCGTTGATGGCCGCCCTCGCGCGCGCCACGGACCATTCGCTGCGCGCCGCCTGGGACACCTGCGAGCTGCCCGACGACCTCGCGCTGGTCGCGGTCGGCGGCTATGGGCGCGGCGAACTCGCGCCGCACTCCGACATCGACATCCTGGTGCTGTTGCCCGACGCGCGGCTCGAGCATCTGGACGCGCGCATCGAGCGCTTCATCAGCCTCGCGTGGGATCTCGGGCTGGAACTCGGCAGCAGCGTGCGCAGCGTCTCGCAATGCCTCGAGGAAGCGGCCAACGACGTCACGGTGCGTACCTCGCTGCTGGAAGCGCGCCGCATCACCGGCAGCGCCGCACTGTTCGACGATTTCGCTCGGCGCTACCGTGCGGCGCTCGACCCGAAGGCGTTCTTCCAGGCGAAGGTGCTCGAAATGCGCCAGCGTCACGCGAAGTTTCAGGACACGCCCTACGCGCTCGAGCCGAACATCAAGGAAAGCCCGGGCGGGCTGCGCGACCTGCAGCTGATCCTGTGGATCACACAGGCGGCTGGCTTCGGCAGCAGCTGGCGCGAACTCGAAGCGCGCGGACTCATCACCGAGCGCGAGGCGCGCGAGCTGCGCCACAACGAAGGCTTCCTGAAGTCGCTGCGCGCGCGGCTGCACGTGATCGCCGGGCGCCGCCAGGACATCCTGGTGTTCGACCTGCAGACGCCGGTCGCGGAAAGCTTCGGCCTCAAGCCGACCGCGACCAAGCGCGCGAGCGAGCAGCTGATGCGCCGCTACTACTGGGCCGCGAAAGCGGTCACGCAACTCGCGACAATCCTGATCCAGAACATCGAGGCGCAGCTGTTTCCGAGCACGAGCGGCATCACGCGCGTGCTGTCGGATCGCTTCGTCGAAAAGCAGGGCATGCTCGAAATCGCCTCCGACGACGTGTTCCAGCGCGAGCCGAACGCGATCCTCGAGGCGTTCCTGCTATACCAGCGCACCCCCGGCGTCAAGGGTCTGTCGGCGCGCACGCTGCGCGCGATCTACAACGCCCGCGACGTGATGGACCAGCACTGGCGGCGCGATCCGGAAAATCGCCGGCTCTTCATGGAAATTCTGAAGCAGCCGGCCGGTATCACGCATGCGTTCCGGCTGATGAACCAGACGAGCGTGCTCGGGCGTTATCTGCTGAATTTCCGGCGCATCGTCGGGCAGATGCAGCACGACCTGTACCACGTGTTCACGGTCGATCAGCACATTCTGATGGTGCTGCGCAATCTGCGCCGCTTCGCGGTCGCCGAGCATGCGCACGAATACCCGTTCTGCAGCCAGTTGATCGTCAACTTCGACCGGCCGTGGGTGCTGTACGTGGCCGCGCTGTTTCATGACATCGCGAAGGGCCGCGGCGGCGATCATTCCACGCTGGGCATGGCCGACGCACGGCGCTTCTGCCGCCAGCACGGCATCGAAGGCGAGGATGGCGAGCTGGTCGTGTGGCTCGTGCAGCAGCATCTGACGATGAGCCAGGTCGCGCAGAAGCAGGACACGAGCGACCCTGAAGTGATCAGGCGCTTCGCCGAGCTGGTCGGCACTGAGCGCCGCCTGACCGCGCTCTATCTGCTGACCGTCGCCGACATCCGCGGCACCAGCCCGAAGGTCTGGAACACGTGGAAAGGCAAGCTGCTCGAAGACCTCTACCGCACCACGCTCGCCGTGCTTGGCGGTGCCCAGCCGGACGAGCATTCCGAGCTGAAGTCGCGCCAGGAAGAGGCGCTCGCGCTGCTGCGTCTCGAAACCGTGCCGGAAGGCGCGCAACGGGCGCTGTGGGACAAGCTGGACGTCGGCTATTTCCTGCGCCACGACGCGGCGGACATCGCGTGGCAGACGCGCGTGCTGTATCGCCACGTCGAAACGCCGACGCCGCTCGTACGCGCGCGACCGTCGCCGATCGGCGAGGCGCTGCAGGTGCTCGTCTACGTGAAGGACCAGCCCGATCTGTTCGCGGGCATCTGCGCGTATTTCGACCGCAACGGCCTGTCGGTGCTCGATGCGCGCGTCAGCACGACGCGCCACGGCTACGCGCTCGACAACTTCCTCGTCGCGCACACCGAAGAGGACGTGCACTATCGCGACATCGCCAATCTGGTCGAGCAGGAGCTGACCGCGCGCCTCGCGGGCCACGGCACCTTGCTGCCGGGACCGTCGAAGGGCCGGCTGTCACGGCTGTCGCGCACCTTCCCCATTACGCCGCGCGTCGACCTGCGGGCCGATGAGCGCGGCCAATACTACATCCTGTCCGTGTCGGCGAACGACCGGCCGGGCCTTCTTTATTCAATCGCGCGCGTGCTGGCCGAGCACCGGGTCGGCGTCGCCTCGGCGCGGATCAATACGCTCGGCGAACGCGTCGAGGACGTGTTCCTGCTCGAAGGACACAGCCTGTCAGACAACCGCCTGCAAATTCAGGTCGAGACCGAACTGCTGCGCGCGATTGCAGTGTGAGATTTCATGCGAACCAAATTAACAGCAAAACATCCGCGGCCGGCGTCGTCCGAACGCGCCCCTGTCCGCCCCGGCAGCGCGTCGGCGCGTAAGCCGACCCGTCCAGCGCGGCCGAAGCCATTCGAGGCCGAGGCCGGCGCGAAGCGTGAAGGCGCGACATCGACGGGTGGTGGCGCGAAGCGGCCGGTCGGCGCGAAGCCGGCTGGCGCCGGTGCACGCGCGCCGCGTGCCGAAGGGTCGGGCGTGCGCGAACGGGGCACGGCTGCCGCGGGCGCACCGCGCCGCTTCGAAGGTGCGGCTGAGCGAGGCGATCGCGGAGAGCGCGCGCCGCGTCGCTTTGAGGGCGGCGCTGAGCGTGGCGAACGCGCGCCTCGGCGCGATTTCGGCGAACGGACTGAACGCACGCCGCGTCGTTTCGAAGGCAGCGCCGAGCGCGGCGAACGCGCGCCTCGGCGCGAATTCGGCGAACGGACTGACCGCGCGCCGCGTCGTTTCGAAGGCAACGCTGAACGCGGCGAACGGGCGCCTCGGCGCGATTTCGGCGAACGGACTGAAAGCGCGCCGCGTCGTTTCGAAGGCAGCGCTGAGCGTGGCGAACGTGCTCCTCGGCGCGAATTCGGCGAGCGTGGCGAACGCGCGCCGCGTCGTTTCGAGGGCAGCGCCGAGCGCGGCGAACGCGCGCCTCGGCGCGAATTCGGCGAACGGACTGACCGCGCGCCGCGTCGTTTCGAAGGCAACGCTGAACGTGGCGAACGGGCGCCTCGGCGCGATTTCGGCGAACGGACTGAAAGCGCGCCGCGTCGTTTTGAAGGCAGCGCTGAGCGTGGCGAACGTGCTCCTCGGCGCGAATTCGGCGAGCGTGGCGAACGCGCGCCGCGTCGTTTCGAGGGCAGCGCTGAGCGTGGCGAACGCGCTCCTCGGCGCGAATTCGGCGAGCGTGCAGAACGCGCGCCGCGTCGTTTCGAGGGCAATGCGGAGCGCGGCGAGCGCGCACCGCGCAGTTTTGGTGAGCGCGCACCGGGCCGCGACGCCGGCGAACGCCGTCCGTTCAGCGGTCCGCGCCCAGGCACAGGCAGGCCGCCGGAAGGCGGCGCGCGTGGCGATCGTCCGGTGCGCCGGGAGCGCGAGGCCGCCGACCGTCCGCGCTTCGGTAACGATCGCGGTGAGCCGCAGGAGCGTCGCGGTGGCGATCGAGGCGAGCGCGGCGAGCGCAGCTTCGCGAAGCCGGCAAAAGGCGGCTACGGCGAGCGCACCGAGCGTCGCGAGCGCCCTGCGCGCAGCTTCGACGACACGTTGCCGGCCGCGAACCGCCGCTTCGGCGACGACCGACCAGCCCGCGCCGCCAAGCCGCGCGCCTCGGCATCAGCAACCGCCCGCCCCGTCGACAGCACCATCGACACCCCCCACCCGCCTCGCCGCGATCGCGAAGACGCGCCGGGCATGCTGCGTCTGTCGAAGCTGATGTCCAAGCTCGGCATGTGCTCGCGTCGCGAGGCCGACGAATGGATCGAGAAAGGCTGGGTCATGGTCGACGGCGAGCGCGTCGATACGCTCGGCACGAAGGTGTTCCCGGATCAGCGCATCGACATCGACCCGGCCGCCGAAGCCTTTCAGTCGAGCCAGGTGACCGTGATCGTTCACAAGCCGGTCGGGCTCGTGTCGGGCCAGGCGGAGGACGGCTATCAGCCGGCCATCACGCTCGTCACGCCGGAGAATCGCTGGGAAGGCGACCATTCGGGGATCCGCTTCTCGGCGTCGCATCTGCGCCAACTCGCTCCGGCCGGGCGTCTCGACATCGATTCGACGGGCCTGCTCGTGCTGACGCAGGACGGCCGCATCGCGAAGCAACTGATCGGCGGTCATTCGGACGTGGACAAGGAGTATCTGGTGCGCGTCGCCTACGGCGATCACACTGTCGACGTCGAAAGCCATTTCCCGGCCGAAAAAATCGCGCTGCTGCGCCACGGCCTGTCGCTCGACGACGTCGCGCTGAAGCCCGCGCAGGTCAGCTGGCAGAACGGCGAGCAGCTGCGTTTCGTGCTGCGCGAAGGCAAGAAGCGTCAGATTCGCCGCATGTGCGAACTGGTCGGTCTCGAGGTGGTAGGCCTGAAGCGCGTGCGCATGGGCCAGGTGATGCTCGGCGCGCTGCCGCCGGGACAGTGGCGCTATCTGTCGGAAGACGAGTCGTTCTGAGGTCCGTCCCATGCGCCTCCTTGCTGAGAGCGGGCGCATCGGCACAACAAAAAACCCACGCACTTTGGCGTGGGTTTTTTGTTGGCGGCAGCTGTGTCAGTCGTCGCTATTCGTATCGAGATCCGGGAACAGGACCTCGGTAAAGCCGAACTTCGAGAAATCGGTAATCCGCATCGGATACAGCTTGCCGATCAGATGATCGCATTCGTGCTGCACAACCCGTGCGTGAAAACCCTCGGCGACCCGGTCGATCGGATTGCCGAACTGATCGAAGCCGTGATAACGGATCATCGAAAACCGGCTCACCACGCCGCGCAGTCCCGGCACCGACAGGCAACCTTCCCAGCTTTCTTCCATGTCCTGCGAGACCGGCGTGATGGTCGGGTTGATCAGCACCGTCTCCGGCACCGGCGGCGCGTCCGGATAGCGCTCGTTCGAACCGAAGCCGAAGATCACCACCTGCAGATCGACGCCGATCTGCGGCGCGGCGAGACCCGCGCCGTTCGCCGCGTGCATGGTCTCGAACATGTCTTCCACGAGCCGGTGCAGCTCGGGCGTATCGAAGTGAGCGACCGGCTCGGCGATTCGCAGCAGGCGCGGATCGCCCATCTTCAGAATGTCGTGAATCATCAGTGCCCCTCCAGGAGCTTGCGCATACCATCTTCGTCGAGTACGGGGATGCCAAGTTCCTCCGCCTTCGCGAGTTTGCTGCCCGCGTCGGCCCCCGCCACCACGTAACCGGTTTTCTTCGATACCGACCCCGCCACCTTCGCGCCGGCTGCCTCGAGCATTTCTTTCGCGTCCTCGCGCGACAGGTTTGGCAGCGTACCGGTCAGCACGACCGTCTGCCCGGCCAGCACGCCCTGCGGCGCCTTCGGCGCGGGCGGCCCCTCGGGCCACGTGACCTTGCCCGGCGCGCGCAGCTGTTCGATCACCGTGCGGTTGTGGTCCTCGGCGAAGAACTGGTGGATCGATTCGGCGACGACCGGCCCCACATCGTTGACTTCGAGCAGTTCCTCCAGCGACGCATCCATGATCGGATCGAGCGAGCCGAAGTGCTTCGCGAGATCCTTCGCGGTCGATTCGCCGACATGGCGAATCCCCAACGCGTAGATAAAGCGCGCGAGCGTCGTGTGCTTGGCCTTTTCGAGCGAGTCGAGCAGGTTCTGCGCGGACTTTTCGGCGAAGCGGTCGAGTTCCGCGAGCGTCGCGAAGCCGAGGTTGAATAGATCGGCCGGCGTACGGACCAGGCTCTGTTCGACCAGTTGATCGATGATCTTCTCACCGAGGCCGTCGATATCGAGCGCGCGGCGCTGCGCAAAGTGCCACAACGCCTGCTTGCGCTGCGCCGGACAGAAGAGCCCGCCCGTGCAGCGCGCGATCGCCTCGTCGGGCAGCCGCTCGATCGCCGAACCGCACACCGGGCACTGCGTAGGCATCACGAACTCGCGCGCGTCGGCCGGACGACGCTCGAGCAGCGCGTTGACCACCTCCGGAATCACGTCGCCAGCGCGCCGCACGATCACCGTGTCGCCGATGCGGATGTCCTTGCGGCGCACTTCGTCCTCGTTGTGCAAGGTCGCGTTCGTGACCGTCGCGCCGCCGACGAACACCGGTTCCAGCCGCGCGACCGGCGTGATCGCGCCGGTGCGGCCGACCTGCACGTCGATCGCGACGAGCTTCGTCAGCGCTTCCTGCGCGGGGAATTTGTGCGCGAGCGCGAAGCGCGGCGCGCGCGACACGAAACCGAGCGCATCCTGCTCGTCGCGCCGGTTGACCTTGTAGACCACGCCGTCGATGTCGTAGGGCAGCCTGTCGCGCTTCTCGCCGACCGCGTGGAAGAAGCCGAGCAGGCCTTCGGCGCCCTGCACGACCGCGCGCTCGCCATTGACCGGCAAGCCCATCTCCTTGTACCAGTCGAGCAGTTCGCTATGGGTGGCCGGCATCTCGATGCCTTCGAGCACGCCGATGCCATACGCGAAAAACGACAGCGGCCGCAGCGCGGTGATCTTCGAATCGAGCTGCCGCAAGCTGCCCGCCGCCGCGTTGCGCGGGTTCGCGAATTCGCGTTGTTCGGCGGTGCGCTGGCGTTCGTTCAGGCGCTCGAAATCGCGCTTGAACATCAGCACTTCGCCGCGCACGTCGAGCACGCGCGGCACGCGCTTACCCTTCAGCCTCAATGGAATCGAGCGAATCGTGCGGACGTTTTCGGTGACGTTCTCGCCGGTTGTGCCGTCACCGCGCGTGGAGGCCTGCACGAACACGCCGTCCACGTAGCGCAGCGAGATCGCGAGGCCGTCGAATTTCAGCTCGGCCGCGTAGTCGACGGGGACCGGCGGCTCGCTCGCGTTGTTGCCGAGCGCGTCGCCGATGCGCTTGTCGAACGCGACGATGTCTTCGTCGGCGAAACCGTTGTTCAACGACAGCATCGGCAGATCGTGCACGACCGGCTCGAAACCGCTCGCGGCCTCGCCGCCGACGCGCTGCGTCGGCGAATCCGGCACGATCAGATCGGGATGCTCGGCCTCGATGCGCTCCAGCTCCTTGAACAGCTTGTCGTACTCGGCGTCCGGCAGGTCCGGTTGATCGAGCACGTAATACGCGTAGTTCGCGCGTTCGAGTTCCGCGCGCAACCACACGGCCCGCTCGGCCGGAGCGCTGGTTGCAGAAGGAGGGACGGAGGATCGGGCCATGCTGTCGGAAGCTTCTCGAGAAGAAAGTCGGACATCGGATTATCGCAGGAAGCGTGCCCCTTTACATCGCTGAATCGGGGCGGGCCGCGCTGCGACGTAAGCCGGAAACGACGACGGCCGCACATCGTGCGGCCGTCGTCAAAACGCGTAGAACGCTGCAAAAGGCTTACTGGCTGAACAGGCGCCGCGTGGCCGGCGAACCCGCCGGAATACCCGCCTGTTCGAGCTTCGCGTACAGCGTCATCAACTGTTTTTCGATCGCGAGCAGCGCGCTTTCCGGCAGCGGCCGGCGACCGTCGTCGACCACGCGTCCGCCGATGCGCTCGGCCAGCGACTTCGCGTAATCGCACATCAGACGGAACGGCAGGATGTCTTCGTCGGCGACCGGCACGTCGAGCACCAGCGTGATCATCTCGCCGCCTTTGTACGTGAGATCGTCGCGCAGGAAATTGGTGTCGCCGAACTGCAGCATGAACACCGGGCTTTGCCGCGAGTCGAGCTTGACGAAACGCGTGCCGTCGCGCGACAGCAGCAGACCGTCCTGCGATGCGACCGCCTGCACGTAGTTGGCCGACCACGGCGCGCCGTCCGACAGCACGTTGATCGACAACTGCGCGTCGCACTGGGCGGCAAAGCCGTCGAGCTCGCGCGCCATCGCGACGGTTTCGAGCATGTCGGGGAATTCCGGCGCCGCGTCGAGCGCATCGGCGAACTGCTGTACGCCGGTCACGAACTCGGAAAATTCGAGCTCGTTCAGCGCGCCGCTACGGTTGGCGAGCTGCGCGGCCGCGCGCAGCTCTTCGTAGCGCGTGCCGTTCTGCAGCAGCTCCCACGAGCCGCCGCCTTCGGGTTTGCCTTCGATGTGCACGGGCTTGCTGCCCGCCCGACGCAGGCGCTGCGCGAGCGGAAGCATCTTGTCGCCGGCCACGGGGCCGTTCAGCCGGATCGGCACGATACAGTCGATGCGCCGATCGACGATCGCGGGCGGCGCCGACGAAATCGTCGTGGCGGCCGGCAGGATCGGTTCGACCCGCTCGTGCCCGGACGACGCGGGCTGGGCCGCGGACGCTTCGGCCGCGGGCCGCGCCGCGTGCGCGCCCGGCGCCGCCGCATGTTCGCCTTCGCCCACGGTATCGCCGTCCGCCGATGGATAACCGTTCGGCGACGTCATCTCGGCCTGGATATCGGCCGGTGTATCGAGCGGTGCGGCGCCCGCGCCGAACGTCGGCTCGACGCGCGCCGCGGTCGGGCCCGCCGCCGCCTCGGCGCTCACGCTCGGCTCGCGCCGCGTGGTCGGCCGGGCCGGCTCGATGAACGGGCTCTGCTCCTCATGCTCGTCCCGCGCAAAGCTCTCGGCGGTCTCGGCCGGCATCGACCGCGGCATCTTGCGGCGCACCTTCGCGCCCTGCCACGCGTTGTACACGACCACGCCCCCCACCACCACGGCACCCGCGCCGATCAAACCGAGTGTCAACTCGTCCATGCATGCTCCATCAGCAATTCTTCTATCCGCGCGGGCCTTTCGTCCGCTCCACGTACCGCGCGGCGCTCATCGAGGCCGCTGCGCTGGATGCGGATGCCCGCGAAAGCATTAACTCAAGCGATATTCTGGGCGAAACCCGCCGCCGATTCCATGTCGACCGCGACGATCCGCGAGACGCCCTGCTCCTGCATCGTCACGCCGATCAGCTGCTGCGCCATCTCCATCGCGATCTTGTTGTGCGAGATGAACAGGAACTGGGTTTTGTCCGACATCGCCCGTACCAGATTCGCGAAACGCTCGGTGTTGGCGTCGTCGAGCGGCGCGTCCACTTCGTCGAGCAGACAGAACGGCGCCGGATTCAGCTGGAACATCGCGAACACGAGCGCGGTCGCGGTCAGCGCTTTCTCGCCGCCCGACAGCAGGTGAATCGTCGAATTCTTCTTGCCCGGCGGTTGCGCCATCACCTGCACGCCGGCGTCGAGAATTTCGTCGCCGGTCATGATCAGCTTCGCCTGGCCGCCGCCAAAGAGACGCGGGAACAGCTCGCCGAAATGACGGTTCACTTCGTCGAACGTGCTTTGCAGCAGCGTGCGCGTTTCGGCGTCGATCTTGCGGATCGCGTCTTCGAGCGTTTCGATCGCGCTCGTCAGGTCGGCCGACTGCGAATCGAGGAAGCTCTTACGCTCGGTCGCGGCCTTCAGCTCGTCGAGCGCGGCCATGTTGACCGGCCCCAGCGCAACGATCGCGTTGTTGATGCGCGTGACTTCGCCCTGCAGGTACGACGGCTTCATGTCCGCCGTCAGCTTGGCTTGCAGTTCGGCTTCATCGACACCGGCCGCGGCCAGCTGCTCGACGAACTGCTCGCCGCTGATGCGCGCAGCCTGCTCCTTCAACTGCAATTCATTGATGCGGTCGCGCAGCGGCTGCAGGGCGCGCTCGGCGGTGAGGCGCGTTTCGTCGGCCGAGCGCAGCTTCGCGGTCAGGTCGTCGAGCTCGACGCGCGCGGCGCGCAGCGCCTCTTCTTTCACGGCGCGGATGTCGAGCGCGTCCTGCAGCCCGGTGTGCGCGGTCTGCTCGTTGATCGTTTCCAGTTCGGCGCGCGCGTCTTCGAGCGCGCCCGCGACGCGCTCGCTCTGCTCGTGCGCGACCTGGATGCTGCGCTTCAATTCGTCGATGCGGTTCGCCATGTTGCGCGCCGCGAAGCGCGCGTCGGTAGCGGCGCGGTCGAGGTCGCGTGCTTCGCCGCGGGCCGTCGTCAGTTCTTCGTCGAGTGCTTCGAACGCGAGCTGGTGGTCTTCGAAGCGCGCCTGCAGTTCGGCGAGCTCGCCGTCGTGACGCTCGAAGTTCGCTTCCGACTCGGCGCGCAACGCCCGCTGCTCGTCGATCTGCGCGGCGATCTCTCCGAGTTCCTCGCGAATCTGCGTGCTGCGCTGCGTGTAGCGTTCGTGTGCCTGGGTGAGCCTCAGCACGTCCATCTGCAACGCGTGCACCCGCTGCGTCGCGCGTTCGGCCTGCTGGCGCAGCTCGGCGAGCGCCTGCGCGGCTTGCGTGTGCGCGGCTTCGGCGCGGATCGCGGCGGCCTTCGCCTCGTCGGCGAGCAATGCCTGTGCGCGCACCTGGCGGCCGAGGTTTTCGATTTCCTGCTGACGCGCGAGCATGCCGGCCTGTTCGGAATCGGCCGCATACAGCTGCACGCCGACGCGCGTGACCACGTGCCCCGCCTTGACGACGAACGCGCCGCCCTCGGGCAGCTGTGCGCGCATCGAAAGCGCCTGCTGCAGATCGTCGGCGACGAACGCGAGGCCCAGCCAGTCGGTCAGCACCGCGCGGATGCCCGCGTCCTCGATGCGCACGAGCGACAGCAGCGAGCGCAGCGCGCCCGCCGCCGGGGCCGGCTGACCAGCCGCGGGCGGCGCGTAGAACGCGAGCTTGGCCGGTGGCGCGTCGGTTGCGAACGCCTTGACCCAGTCGAGATTCGACACCTCGAGCGCGGCGAGGCGCTCGCGCAGCACCGCTTCGAGCGCGGTTTCCCAACCGGCCTCGACATGCAGCTTCTTCCACAGACGCGGCAGGCTGCCCAGCTCGTGCTTGTCGAGCCACGGCTGGATCTTGCCTTCGGTCTGCACGTTTTCCTGCAACTGCCTGAGCGCGGCGAGGCGCGCGTCGAGCTGATGGATCTGCGCGCTTTCGGCCTGCACGCGCTCCTGCGCGGCGCGGCGTTCACCGTCGAGCCGCGGCAGTGTTTCCTGCGCGTCGGCGAGGCGGCCCTGCGCGTCGTGAAGGATTTCCTCGTGCTCGGCGAGCTGCATGCGCAACTCCTCGAGCTGCGCCTCGTCGGGCGCGTCGAGGCCACCCTCTTCCGATTTCAGCCGCTCATGGCGCTGCTGCAGCTGCTGCAACTGCTGATCGGCATTACGCTGATGCGCGGCTTCGAGCTTCAGCGCCTGCTCGGTCTGCGCGATGCCGCCGCGCTCGGTGTTCAGCTCCGCCTGAGCGTCGCGCCAGCGCGCTTCGAGGGCGGGCAGCGCATCGTGCTTCGCGGCGGCGTTCTCTTCGGCGAGCACGGCTTTTTCTTCAGCGACGGCCAGTTGCTCTTCAGCGTCGGCGATATCGTCCTGCGCCTTGTCGGCCTGCGATTGCCACTGCTCGCGCTGCGCGGTCAGCGCGGCGATCTGCGCCTGCACGCGGTTGCGCGATTCGACGATGAAGCGGATCTCAGCTTCCAGCCGGCTCACTTCCGCGTTCGCCTCGTACAGCGCGCCCTGCGCGCCTTGCATCGCGTCGCTCGCCGAATAGTGCGCGACGCGCAGCGTTTCGAGTTCCGCCTCGACTTCGCGCAGCTTCGCGGTTTGCGCCTCGAGGTCGATCTGCGCCTGCTCGATCGCGCGTTGCTGGCGCTGCTGCTCGCCGGCCGCCTCGTTCTTGCGCAGCAACCACAACAGACGCTGCTTTTCCTCGCCGTCGCTTTGCAGCTCGCGATAACGCGTCGCGACGACCGCCTGCCCCTCGAGCTTCTCGAGATTCGCGCCGAGCTCGCGGACGATGTCCTCGACGCGCGTCAGGTTCTCGCGCGTGTCGTGCAAACGGTTCTCGGTCTCGCGGCGGCGCTCCTTGTACTTCGACACGCCGGCGGCTTCTTCGAGGAACACGCGCAGCTCTTCGGGCTTCGCCTCGATCAGCCGCGCGATCATGCCCTGCCCGATGATCGCGTACGCACGCGGCCCGAGGCCGGTGCCGAGGAAGATGTCCTGGATGTCGCGGCGCCGCGCCGGCAGATTGTTGATGTAGTAGCTCGACGTGCCGTCGCGCGTCAGCACGCGCTTCACGGCGATCTCCGCATACTGGCCCCACTGGCCGGCGGCGCGGCCGTCCGCGTTGTCGAACACGAGTTCGACGCTCGCGCGGCTGCCGGGCTTGCGGGCGGTCGAGCCGTTGAAGATCACGTCCTGCATCGACTCGCCGCGCAATTCAGAGGCGCGCGATTCGCCGAGCACCCAGCGCACGGCGTCGATGATGTTGGATTTGCCGCACCCGTTCGGACCGACCACGCCAACCAACTGGCCTGGGACCTGGAAATGCGTGGGATCGACGAAGGATTTGAAACCAGCGAGTTTGATCGAGGTGAGCCGCACGGCGATTTCGCTGTTTGAAAAGAGAGAGTGATAGGTGGCTCGCGAGGTTGCGCCAGTCGTTCACCGCCGCAGCGGGACGGCCCCACGCAACCTCGCGAGCCTTCGCAATTTGGTTGCCGGCTGCATGCGCTCATGCACATCTGAGGCACACGCAGGTACGCATGCGCCGGCTAATGAGGGGGAATCATACCATCGCGCGTGGACGATTCTCACCGCCCTTTCGGTGCTCGTCGCTGTCGCCGTCAGGGCCGGGTTCGTCACCGCGGTGGTCACCGCGTTTGCCACCGCATTGACCACCGCGTCCGTCGTCGCCGCCGGGCCCGTCCGTATCCCCGATGGCGGGATCGGGCGGCGCCAATTTCGTCCGATGCACCCAGCTCGACAAGGCCGACGCGAGCACGATGCACGCGCCGCCGGCCCATTCGCGCGGGCCCGGTACTTCGCCGGCGAACAGCCACGCCGACAACGCCGTCACGACGAGTTCGAACAGCATGATGATCGACGCGCGATTGGCCGGCACGCGCGAGAGCCCGTATTGCACGAGCATGTTGTTCGACGCGAGCAGCAGACCGAGACCGAGCACCAGCAGCGCCGCGGTGCCGAGATGCGCGCCGACCGGCGGCGCGGGCATCGGCTCGAACAGCGACGCGAGCGCGCCGAACAGCGCCGCGCCGCCGAAGATCACCGCGGTGCGCATTTCGGGCTTCATGTCCGGCAGCACGCGGCTCGTCTTCAGGATCAGCACATTGCTCATCGCGAAGCCCATGCCGCCGGCAAGCCCGGCCCATTCGGCGGGATTGCCGGGTACCGGAATGCCGAGACGCGGCGACCATAGCATCGTCATCGCGCCCGCGAGCGACAGCGCTGCCAGCGCCGCGCCCGACCACGTGAGGCGCTCGTGCAGGATGAAATGCGCGAACAGCGCGGTCCACGCGGGCGTCAGATAGAACAGCAGCAGCACGCGCATCACCTGACCGTGGATCGCGCCCCACACGAAGCCGAGATTCGTGACACCCGCGGCAAGCGCGAGCGCCGGCAGCAGCCAGTGCCACCGCACGGTCTTCAGCGCGCCATTCCGCACGAGCAGCACGAACAGGCAGCCGGTGCCGCTCGTGAGCGCGCTCGCGGCGGTCCCGGTCACGCCGAGCGCGGCCAGCATCCGCAGCGGATACCAGACCATCCCCCAGACCGACGCGCCCAGCATGATCGCGAGCGTCGGCCAGCCGTTGCGAAGCCAGTTGGTCATGGGGCGGGACTCCGACGGGCGTCGTGGGCGGGTCGTATGACGGTCCAGCCTGCCGTCTCCTGAACTGCTGCGTACATTGCTGCTCCTGCGTATTCTTTTACGCGAACCGTGACGGATTCGCGCCGTTCCCGCCGCGGCGCCCCGGTGCGCGGCCTCGCGGATTGCTCCCGCGCCGCGGGCCAGGCTCCCGCCTGGTCCGCGGGCGCGCCACGCTATAATCGTCTGTTCGCCGCCACTGGTGGCCGGTTCGTCGCTGGCCAGTCCATCGCGCGCAGGGATGCCGATTCATGATTGATGCACCGCCGCCCGCCGGCGCGCGTGCCCGGTTGTCCCGCCTTTCATCCGCGTCCATTCCGATCAGGCCATTTCGTCCGTGAATCCGCTACTCGACTCCCTTCAGCCCTATCCGTTCGAAAAGCTGCGCCTGCTTTTCAAGGACCTCACGCCGCCGGCCGGCCTCGCGCACATCAGCTTCGGCATTGGCGAGCCGAAACATCCGACCCCGCCGCTGATCCGCGACGCCGTCATCGATTCGCTCGGTGGCCTCGCCGCGTATCCGGCCACGCTCGGCTCGGCGCCGCTGCGCGAGTCGATCGCGAAATGGGTCACGCAACGCTACAACCTGCCGCCGCTCGATCCGCTGAACGAGGTGCTGCCGGTGGCGGGCTCGCGCGAGGCGCTGTTCGCGCTCGCGCAGACGGTGCTCAATCCGCGCCGCGATGCTGACGGCGAGCCTGCGATCGTACTCTGTCCGAACCCGTTCTATCAAATCTACGAAGGCGCGGCGCTGCTCGGCGGCGCGCAGCCGTACTTCGTCAACAGCGACCCGGCGCGCAACTTCGCGTGCGACTACTCGGCGGTGCCCGCCGACGTGTGGGCCCGCACGCAATTGCTGTACGTCTGCTCGCCGGGCAACCCGACCGGCGCCGTCCTCACGCTCGACGACTGGCGCGAGCTGTTCGCGCTATCGGACCGCTACGGCTTCGTGATCGCTTCGGACGAGTGCTACTCGGAAATCTATTTCGACGAGTCGAAGCCGCCGCTCGGCGGCCTCGAAGCGGCCCACAAGCTCGGACGCGGTTTCGAGCGCCTCGTGATGCTGTCGAGCCTGTCGAAGCGCTCGAACGTGCCGGGCATGCGCTCGGGCTTCGTCGCCGGCGACGCCGCGATTCTCGAGGCATTCCTGCTGTACCGCACGTACCACGGCACGGCGCTGTCGACCGTGTTCCAGAGCGCGAGCGTGGTCGCGTGGAGCGACGAGACGCACGTGCGCGAGAACCGCGCCAGGTACCTGCGGAAGTTCACGACCGTCACGCCGATGCTCGCCGAGGTGCTCGACGTGCGCCTGCCCGACGCCGCGTTCTACCTGTGGGCCAACGTCGAGCGCACCGGCCTCACGGACACCGAGTTCGCCCAGCGCCTCTACGCCGACTATAATGTGACGGTTCTGCCGGGCTCGTTCCTCGCGCGCACCGCGCATGGCGTGAACCCCGGCCGCAATTTCGTGCGCCTCGCGCTCGTCGCCGACGTCGACGAATGCACGGCGGGCGCGCAGCGGATCGTCGAATTCTGCCGCTCGCTCAGTGTCAACTGAGTGCAGCCTGAGCCTCGTTTGAACTACACGGCATCCCCTTCTTCAGACTTCAACCCTTCAGATAATCACGCATATGTCGCAACAACTTCAGAGCATCATCGATACCGCCTGGGACAAGCGCGCCGAACTGTCGCCGAAAGCCGCGCCGGCAGAAGTGCGCGAAGCCGTCGCCCATGCGATCGAGCAACTCGATAAGGGCGCGCTGCGCGTCGCCGAAAAGAAGGACGGCGACTGGGTCGTCAACCAGTGGCTGAAGAAGTCCGTGCTGCTGTCGTTCCGTCTGGAAGACAACGCGCCGATGCCGGCCGGCGGCTACAGCCAGTTCTACGACAAGGTGCCGTCGAAGTTCGCGAACTACACCGCTGAAGACTTCGCCGCCGGCGGCTTCCGCGTGGTGCCGCCCGCGATCGCGCGCCGCGGCTCGTTCATCGCGAAGAACGTCGTGCTGATGCCGTCGTACACCAACATCGGCGCGTACGTCGACGAAGGCACGATGGTCGACACGTGGGCCACCGTCGGCTCGTGCGCGCAGATCGGCAAGAACGTGCACCTGTCGGGCGGCGTCGGCATCGGCGGCGTGCTGGAGCCGCTGCAGGCCAACCCGGTCATCATCGAAGACAACTGCTTCATCGGCGCGCGCTCGGAAGTCGTCGAAGGCGTGATCGTCGAGGAAAACTCGGTGATCTCGATGGGCGTGTACCTCGGCCAGAGCACCAAGATTTACGACCGCGAAACCGGCGAAGTCACGTACGGCCGCATTCCGGCGGGATCGGTCGTGGTGGCGGGCAACCTGCCGTCGAAGGACGGCACGCACAGCCTGTACTGCGCGGTCATCGTCAAAAAGGTCGACGCGAAGACGCGCGCGAAGGTCGGCCTGAACGAGTTGCTGCGAGGCGATTGATGGCGCGCGGCACCAAAACCGTCGTCTACGGCATTCCGAACTGCGACACCGTGAAGAAGGCCCGTGTATGGCTCGAAGAGCACGGCGTCGAGTTCGAGTTCCACGACTTCAAGAAGGCCGGCGTGACCGAGCCGCTCGTGCAGGACTGGCTCAAGGACGTCAAGCTCGATGCGCTGCTGAACCGCCGCGGCACGACGTGGCGCGCTCTGTCCGACGACATGAAGGCGGCCGCGGAAACGCAGCCGGGCGCGATCGCGCTGATGATCCACAAGCCGTCGGTGATCAAGCGGCCGGTGCTGGTCGTGAACGGGCGGGTGAAGTCGCTCGGCTTTTCGGCGGATGAGTACGCGGCGCTGTTTGTCTGAGCGCGGCGCTGAAGCGCCGGGCTCGAGCACGAGGTAGTCGAACGCGCGGCCTCGCGCCGCGTCGTTCAAAGGCTGTTGCCGGCTGCGGTGCCTCACCGCGAGCCGGCATTTTTTCATTTCAAAATGGCTTGTCCTAAATCCATGTCCGGCACCCTCGCCCTTACCGAACAACTGATCGCGCGCGCGTCCGTCACGCCCGACGATCAGCATTGCCAGCGTCTCCTGATCGAGCGCCTCGCCGCGCTCGGCTTCGAGCACGAGACGATCGAATCCAACGGCGTGACCAACCTGTGGGCCGTCAAACGCGGCGTCGACGGCACGCAAGGCAAGCTGCTCGCGTTCGCCGGCCACACCGATGTGGTACCGACCGGCCCGCTCGAACAATGGCACTCGGCGCCGTTCGAGCCGACCCAGCGCGACGGCAAGCTGTACGGCCGCGGCGCGGCGGACATGAAGGCGTCGATCGCCGGCTTCGTCGTCGCGAGCGAGGAGTTCGTCGCCGCGCACCCCGAGCACCGCGGCTCGATCGCGTTCCTGATCACGAGCGACGAGGAAGGCCCCGCCACCGACGGCACCGTCAAGGTCGTCGAAGCATTGCAGCAGCGGGGTGAGCGCATGGACTACTGCATCGTCGGCGAGCCGACGTCGAGCGAACGTTTCGGCGACATGGTCAAGAACGGCCGGCGCGGCTCGATGTCGGGCAAGCTGATCGTCAAGGGCGTGCAGGGCCATATCGCCTACCCGCATCTGGCGAAGAATCCGGTGCACGTGCTGGCGCCAGCGCTCGCCGAACTCGTCGCCGAGCGCTGGGACGAAGGCAACGAATATTTCCCACCGACCACCTGGCAGGTGTCTAACCTCCACAGCGGCGCCGGCGCGACCAACGTGATCCCCGGCCATGCGGACGTGATGTTCAACTTCCGCTTCTCGACCGCGAGCACCGTCGAAGGACTGCAAAAGCGCGTACATGCGATTCTCGACAAACACGGCCTCGAATACGAACTGCAATGGACCGTGAGCGGCCTGCCATTTCTCACCCCGCGCGGCGAGCTGTCGAGCGCGCTCGCGCAAGCGATCAAGGACGAAACCGGCGTGGACACCGAGCTGTCGACCACCGGCGGCACGTCGGACGGCCGCTTCATCGCGCGCATCTGCGAGCAGGTGATCGAGTTCGGTCCGCTGAACGCGAGCATCCACAAGATCGACGAACATATCGAAGTCGCCCATATCGAGCCGCTGAAGAACGTGTATCGCCGCGTGCTCGAACAACTGATCGCGTAACCTGGAACCTTGCGATGACGCTTCCTTTTTGCACCGTCCGCGATCTGCTGCGTTATGCAGTGTCGCGTTTTAGCGAGGCCAAACTGTCGTTCGGCCACGGCTCGGCCAATGCCTACGACGAAGCCGCCTACCTGATCCTGCACACGCTTCATTTGCCGCTCGACCTGCTCGAGCCGTTTCTCGACGCGCGCCTGACCACGGCCGAAATCGAGGCGGTGCTGAAAGTGATCGAGCGACGCGCCGCCGAACGCGTACCGGCCGCGTACATCACGCAGGAAGCGTGGATGCACGGCTATCGCTTTTACGTCGACGAGCGCGTGATCGTGCCGCGCTCGTTCATCGGCGAGTTGCTGCAGGACGGCCTGCAGCCGTACGTCGAGGACCCCGAGCAGGTCGGCGCGGTGCTCGAACTGTGCACCGGCTCCGGGTGCCTCGCGATCCTCGCCGCGCACGCGTTCCCGAACGCCGACATCGACGCGGTCGATCTGTCCGCGCCCGCGCTCGAAGTCGCGACGCGCAACGTGCTGGACTACCACCTCGACGAGCGCATCGCGCTGTTCGAAGGCGATCTGTATGCGCCGCTCGCCGAGCGCCGCTACGACGTGATCATCAGCAATCCGCCGTACGTGAACGCCACGTCGATGCAGGAGCTGCCGGCCGAATACAAGCACGAGCCGGAGATGGCGCTCGCGGGTGGCGCCGATGGTATGGACATCGTGCGACGGATCATTGCCGACGCGCGCAACTGGCTGACCGAAGACGGCGTGCTCGTCATCGAGATCGGCAACGAACGCGAGCACGTCGAGGCGGCGTTCGGCGGTCTCGACCTCGTGTGGCTGTCGACCAGCGCCGGCGACGACAACGTGTTTCTGATCCAGGGCAGCGACTTGCCGGTCTGAGTCCGGCATGCTGACCGTTTGATCTTCGTTTCAAGCGCGTTTCTCAGGCAGGGTCACGAGCAATCGCCGCGACAGCGCGTGGCCTTGCCCGCAACCGCAGCCTGAGCCCGTTGCCCGACGCGTTCGCCGCAGACCACGGAGCGAGCCCGTGCCCGCCTCCGTTTCCTGAACCACGGCGCTTCGCCAACTGTTCGCGAGCTTATGACAATCGATCTGCTTCACGTCGGCCCGCTGGTTCTCCTTGCCCACATTCTCGGCATCATCGCGGCCGCTCACGCGATTCTCCATACCCGCACCTCGCAAGGGGCGATCGCATGGGCCGTGTCGCTGGTCGCGATGCCTTATCTGACGCTCGTGCCCTACCTGTTCCTTGGCCGCAGCAAGTTCGCCGGCTACGCGGACGCGCGCCGCGTCGAGAACGAGCTGCTGCGCACGCGCGCGCATCCGCAGGTGTGGGACACGCAGGCGTCGTCGGCCGGGGTGCCGACGCAGCAGCTCGGCTCGCGGCTCGTGCATTCGCTGACGCGCCTCGGCGGCATGCCGTTCCTGCCAGGCAATACCGTGCGCACGCTGGTCAACGGCACGGCGACTTTCGAGGCGATCTTCGAGGCGATCGAGAACGCGCGTCGCTATGTAATCGTGCAATTCTTCATCGTGCGCGACGACGCGCTCGGCGACATGCTGAAGGACGCGCTGATCGCCAAAGCCAAACAGGGCGTGCGGGTCTACTTCCTGTATGACAGTATCGGCAGCTTCGATCTGCCGCACCGCTACGTTGCGGCGCTGCGCGCCGCCGGCATCGAGATGCAGCCGTTCGCCACGAACCGCCGCTTCGTCAACCGTCTGCAACTGAATTTCCGCAATCACCGCAAGATCGTGGCGGTCGACGGCGAGCGCGCGTTTGTCGGCGGTCATAACGTCGGGGTCGAATATCTGGGCGCGAAGCCGCCGCTGTCGCCGTGGCGCGATACGCACATCGAAGTGCGCGGGCCAGCAGTCGCAAGCATCCAGTTCGTCTTTATCGAGGACTGGTACTGGGCCACGCAGCAGTTGCCCGAGTTCGACGCGCCGGCCGCCGATTCGGTTGACGAACCCGCGGATGCCGCCACCAACGAGCGCGCCGCGAACAACATGCACTGCCTCGTGCTGCCGAGCGGCCCGGCCGACAAGCAGGAGACCTGCTCGCTGTTTTTCGTCGAAGCAATCAACGCGGCACGTGAACGCATCTGGATCACGACGCCCTACCTCGTCCCCGACGAAGCCGTATTCGCTGCGTTGCGCCTGGCTGCGCTGCGCGGCGTCGACGTGCGCATCCTGATTCCGAGCCGGCGCGATCACCTCGTGGTGTTCGCGGCGTCGAAGCTCTATGCGTACGACTCGCTGCGCGCGGGCATTCGCATCTTCCGCTATCAGCCGGGCTTCCTGCATCAGAAGGTCGTGCTGATCGACAGCAGCGCGGCCGCGATCGGCAGCGCCAATCTCGACAACCGCTCGTTTCGCCTGAACTTCGAGATCATGGTGCTGACCGTCGACCGCGGCTTCGCGCTCGAAGTCGAGACGATGCTGCTCGACGACTTTGCCGAGTCGCGCGAAATCGACCGCGACGAGTACCGCAAGTCGAACGCGCTGCGACGCATGCTGATGCACGTCGCGCGGCTCTTTTCGCCGATCCTGTAGGCGTGCCCGCTTACAGCAGCGCTTCGATATCCGCGGTGATCGCCTCGGGCTTGGTCAGCGGCGCATAGCGCTTGACGACGTTGCCGTCGCGGCCGATCAGAAACTTCGTGAAATTCCACTTGATCGCCTCGAGACCGAGCAGTCCCGGCGCCTCGATCGTCAGATAGCGGAACAACGGGTGCGCGTTCGGGCCGTTCACGTCGATCTTGTCGAACATCGGAAACGTCACGCCGTAGTTCTTCTCGCAGAAGCTGCCGATCTGCGCGGCGTCGCCCGGCTCCTGCTTGCCAAACTGGTTGCACGGAAAACCGAGCACCGCGAGCCCGCGCGCCGCGTACGCGTCATACAACTTCTGCAAGCCCGCGTATTGCGGCGTGAACCCGCATTCGCTCGCGGTATTGACGATCAGTATCACCTTGCCTTCGTACTTCGCGAGACTCGCTTCCGCGCCGCCGAGCGTGCGTGCCGAGAACGAATAAATCGATGTCATGTGCCCTCCTGTGAAAGCCGTCAGTCTATGCCAAAAGCGCTGCCGATACAGTTTGCCGGATGGCGGATGGCGGCCGCGCGAAAAGTGACAGCCGGGCCATCGGCGCCGCGCGCCCGGCAACGCGCCGGGCAGTCTAAAATAGCGGTTTTCTTCAGCCGGCCACGTCGTGATCCGCTTCAATCAGTTCAGCCTCGCACGCGGCACCAAGCCGCTTTTCGACAACACTACGTTCAGCTTGAACCCCGGTGAAAAAGCCGGCCTCATCGGGGCGAACGGCGCGGGCAAGTCGACGCTGTTCGCCGTGCTGCTCGGCGAGCTGCATGCGGACGGCGGCGATTTCTCGATCCCGCCGACCTGGCGCATCGCGCACGTCGCGCAGGAAACGCCCGCCGTCGACAAAACCGCCCTCGCCTACACGCTAGACGGCGACGCCGCGCTGCGCGACATCGAAGCGCGCATCGCTTCGGCCTCCGCGGCGCACGACGGCGCCGCAGAAGCCGAAGCGCACGCCGCGTTCGCCGACGCCGACGGCTACACCGCGCCGGCTCGCGCCGAAGCGTTGCTGCTCGGCCTCGGCTTCACGCTCGACCAGACCCGCGAGCCGGTCAGCAGCTTCTCGGGCGGCTGGCGCATGCGCCTGAATCTGGCGCAGGCGCTGATGTGCCGCTCCGATCTGCTGCTGCTCGACGAACCGACCAACCACCTCGACCTCGACGCGATCGTCTGGCTGGAAGATTGGCTGAATCGCTATGCGGGCACGCTGATCGTGATCTCACACGACCGCGAGTTTCTCGATTCCGTCTGCAACGTCACGCAGCATCTCGAGAACCAGCAGATCAAACGCTACGGCGGCAACTACTCGCAATTCGAAGTGCTGCGCGCGCAGCAGATCGCGCTGCAACAGAGCGCGTACGAAAAACAGCAGCGCACGGTCGCGCATCTGCAGAGCTACATCAACCGCTTCAAGGCGCAGGCCACCAAGGCGCGTCAGGCGCAAAGCCGGGTGAAGGCGCTCGAGAAGATGGAGCTGATCGCACCCGCGCACGTCGCGTCGCCTTTCACGTTCGAGTTCCGCACCCCTGACTCCGCGCCGAATCCGATGATGGTGATGGAAGACGTGCGCTGCGGCTACCATGCCGAAGACGGCAGCGAGATTCCGATCGTCGAGCGCGTGATGCTGTCGATCCAGAACGGTCAGCGCATCGGCCTGCTCGGCGCGAACGGCCAGGGCAAGTCGACGCTGATCAAGACGCTCGCGGGCACGCTCGAACCGTTGAGCGGCCACGTACGCGAAGGCAAGGGTCTGCGCATCGGCTACTTCGCGCAGCATCAGCTCGAAACGCTGCGTCCGGACGACACCCCGTTGCAGCACCTCGCGCGTCTCGCGCCCGATACGCGCGAGCAGGAGCTGCGCGACTTCCTCGGCAGCTTCAACTTTTCCGGCGACATGACGACCGCGAAGATCGCGCCGTTCTCGGGCGGCGAGAAGGCTCGCCTCGCGCTCGCGCTGATCATCTGGCAAAAGCCGAACCTGCTGCTGCTCGACGAGCCGACCAACCACCTCGACCTCGAAACGCGCCACGCGCTGACGATGGCGCTCGCGCAATTCGAAGGCACGCTGATCCTGGTCTCGCACGACCGGCATCTGCTGCGCGCGACGACCGATCAGTTCATGCTGGTCGCGAAGCATCGTCTGCAGGAATTCGACGGCGATCTCGACGACTACCGCGACTGGCTGCTGCAGCATGCGGCCGAGCAGCGCGCCGCGCTGAAGGCCAATGCTTGCGGTGCGCCGGACGCAGCGTCCAACGGCGCGGCAAGTGGCGACAGCAACGTCAATCGCAAGGAGCAGCGCCGCCTCGAAGCGGAAACGCGGCAGAAGCTCGCGCATCTGAAGAAGCCGCTGCAAAGCCGCATCGCGAAGATCGAAAAGGAAATGGACGCACTCAACGCGGAGAAAGCGACGCTCGATACATTCGTCGCCGATCCCGCGAGTTACGAACCGGAGCAGAAGAGCAAGCTGACGGAGGCGATCCGCCGTCAGGCAGACGTGAACGCGCGCCTCGACACGCTCGAAGCCGAATGGCTCGAGACGCACGAGGAACTCGAACAGATCGGCTAGCGGCACCGCGCCGGCATCCACGGGAGCTTGGCTTTGTCATTTGCGAATTCATCGTCCGGGTTATCGGCCCCAGAATCAGCAGCTGCATCGGCAACCGATGCGCCGCCGTTGCAGGGACTGCGCGTGCTCGACCTCACGCGCCTGCTGCCGGGTCCGGTGGCCGCGCTGCGCCTCGCCGAGCTCGGCGCCGATGTGCTGAAGATCGAGGCGCCCGGCGCGGGCGACCCGACTCGCACGATGATGCAGTCGTCGAACGATCGTGTCGCGGGCCGACCCGGCGCGTTTTACCGGATGGTCAATCGCGGCAAGCGCGAGACGCGCCTCGACCTCAAGTCCGAAGCAGGACGCCAGGTGCTGCGCGCACTCGCGGCTGAAGCCGACGTGCTGATCGAGAGCTTCCGGCCCGGCGTGATGGAGCGGCTCGGGCTCGGCTACGCGACGCTCAGCGCAGCCAATCCGCGGCTCGTCTATTGCGCGATCAGCGGATATGGCGCGAGCGGTCCGTTCGCGGACCATGCCGGCCACGATCTGAATTACATCGGCTACGCAGGCGTGCTCGATCAACTGGCGAACCGCGACGGTGCGCCGATCCTGCCGAACTTCCAGATCGCCGATCTGCTCGGCGGCGCATTGAGCGCGGTCACACAGATTCTCGCCGCGCTCTGGCATGTCGCGCGAGGCGGCGCGGGCCGCTTCGTCGATGTATCGATGACGCACACGAGCTATGCGCACAACTTCGTCGCGCAGGTGTCGCTCGTCAACGAAGGTGCGGCGCCCGCCGCGGGCAGTGGACTCTTGAACGGCGGCGTGCCCTGCTACAACCTCTACCGCACCAGCGATGAACGCTGGCTCGCGGTCGGCGCGCTCGAATTGAAGTTCTGGGAAACGCTGTGCATGGCGCTCGATCGGCCGGAATGGGCGACGCGTCACTGGAGCCTGGGTCAGGCGATCGGCGGTCCCGATGCCGTGGCACTCATTCAGGAAGTCGCCGATCTGATTGCGACGCGCACGCTCGGCGAATGGGTGGAATCGCTGGAATCGCTCGATTGCTGCGTGTCGCCGGTGCTTACGCCCGCTGAAGCGGCGCAGCATCCGCTGTTCAATCCGCACGCGTATGCGGCGGTGGCCGCGAGCGCCGCCGACTCACACGACGACGGGGCCTAATGCGCGTGGCGCAGCCGCGACGCGGGCGCAATGAAGATCAAGGCCCGGTCAATCGAAAAACCCGCCGCCGTCAACGCCGCGTCGGCGTCTGCCTCGGCAGCGTTTGCCGCGGCGACTTTTCGTCGTCGTACAGCAGGTGCTTGCGGCCTTCCACATGGCGGCTGATCGTGGCACGCACTTCGGCGGCCGTTACGTCTTCGGCCACCACCCGCCGCGAGATCTGACCCGCGGTGTCGATCCACTCGACGATCCGGCAAGCGCCGCCCCACGGCTGATGAATCGGTGCGGAGACCCGGCAGCCGCGCACCTGGATGTTATGGTGGGCAGCGGTTTCACGAGACAGTTTCAAGGCGCGATCCTTTTTCGAGCATCAGACGGGATGCATATCATTACAGATTAGAAAAAAGGTATGGCGGCCAGGTTACAGCCAATATGAAGATATTTACCGGGCATTACGGGACCGCAAGCGTACAAAGTACTGACGAGCCGTCCCGGCCCCCGTCTATTCGAGCGTGCGGACGCGGTCGATGGCCTGTTCGATCCGTTCGACCGCAACGACCTGTAAGCCTTCGATTGGCTGTTTCGGCGCATTGGCCTTCGGAATCACCGCCACCGAGAAGCCGAGTTTGGCTGCTTCCTTCAGGCGCTCCTGACCGCGCGGCGACGGCCGGATTTCGCCGGCGAGGCCCACTTCGCCGAATACGACGAGCCCCTTCGGCAGCGGCTTGTTGCGCATCGAAGAATGGATCGCGAGCAATACCGCGAGGTCGGCGGCGGGCTCGGAGATCTTCACCCCGCCCACCGCGTTCAGGAACACGTCCTGATCGAAACAGGCGATGCCCGCGTGCCGATGCAGCACCGCGAGCAGCATCGCGAGCCGGTTCTGTTCGAGGCCGACCGCAAGGCGTCGCGGATTTGGCGCGTTGGCCGCATCGACGAGCGCCTGCACTTCGACGAGCAACGGCCGCGTGCCTTCCTGCGTGACGAGCACACATGAGCCCGGCACCGACTGCTCGTGCTGCGATAAAAACAATGCCGACGGATTCGCGACGCCGCGCAAACCACGCTCGGTCATCGCGAACACGCCGAGCTCGTTGACCGCGCCGAAACGGTTCTTGATCGCGCGCACGAGACGGTACGACGAGTGCGTATCCCCCTCGAAATACAGCACCGTATCGACGATATGTTCGAGCACGCGCGGACCCGCGAGCGCGCCCTCTTTAGTCACGTGCCCGACCATGATGATCGTCGTGCCCGACTGCTTGGCGATGCGCGTGAGTTGCGCCGCGCACTCGCGCACCTGCGCGACCGAGCCCGGCGCCGATGTCAAAGCATCCGAATAGACGGTCTGGATCGAATCGATCACGGCGACTTCAGGCCGTTGCTCCGTGATCGTTGCCTGAATCTTTTCGAGCTGGATTTCCGCGAGCAATTGCAGCTCGCTTGCCTTCGAGCCGGGTTCGAGCAACGCCAGCCGTTGCGCGCGCAACGCGATCTGCGCGCCAGATTCTTCGCCGCTGATATAGAGCGCGCGTTTGTCCGCCGCGATTTCCGCGAGCGATTGCAACAACAGCGTCGATTTACCGATGCCCGGATCGCCGCCGATCAACACCACGCCGCCCGGCACGAGGCCGCCGCCGAGCACGCGGTCGAATTCGCCGACGCCGGTGGAAAAGCGCGGCACGTCCGACGCGTCGATTTCGGCGAGGCGCCGTACCGGCGTGCTCTTCGCGAGTGACTGGAAACGGTGACCGGACGGCGCCTCCGCGACCGATTCTACGAGCGTGTTCCACGTCTGGCAGGACGGGCATTGACCGGACCACTTCGGCGACTGTCCGCCGCATTCCCCGCAGATGTACAACGTCTTCGCTTTCGCCACGCGTTACTCCGCCCGAACCGGCACACGCGGCGCGACCGCGCACATCAGCTCGTAGCCGATCGTGCCGCAGGCCTGAGCGACGTCGTCGATGGGCAGCGCGGTGCCCCACAATTCCACGCGCGAACCGACGTTGGCGGTCGGCACCGGGGTCAGGTCGACGGTCAGCATGTCCATCGACACACGTCCAACGATCCGCGTGCGCACGCCATCGACAATCACCGGCGTGCCTTCCGGCGCGACGCGCGGATAGCCGTCCGCGTAACCGCACGCGACCACGCCGATGCGCATCAGACCGCGCGCAGTGAACCTCGACCCATAGCCGACCGAGCTGCCTTCGCCGAGCGTCTGCACGGCGATCAGTTCCGACGCGAGCGTCATCGCGGGCTGCAGACCCGTGCCGTCGATCGCGGCCGTCACGCCGGACGGCGACGCGCCGTACAGGATGATGCCCGGACGCACCCAGTCGAAATGCGCTTCCGGATGCCACAGCGTCGCGGCCGAATTCGACAGACTGCGCGCACCGGCGATGCCCTGCGCGCCACGCTCGAACGCCTCCATCTGATGCGCGATGCCGCGCTCGGCATCGGCATCGGAGAAATGCGTCATCAACGTGATCTGGCCGACGCCCTGACAGGCGCGCGCACGTTCCCACGCGGCACGGAATTTTTCGACCGTGTAGCCGAGCCGGTTCATGCCGGTGTTCATCTTCAACTGAATATTGACCGGTTTCGACAGACGCGCCATTTCGAGCATGCGCAGTTGCTCGTCCGAATGCAGCGCCGTGGTCAAACTGTAGCGGTCGATTACGTCGATATCGGTCGGCCGAAAAAAGCCTTCCAGCAGAAGAATTGGGCCCGCCCAGCCCAATTCGCGCAACTTCACCGCTTCTTCGAGGTCCAGCAACCCAAAGCCGTCCGTAGCGCGCAAACCGGGAAACACGCGCGCGAGGCCATGCCCGTAGGCATTAGCCTTGACGACGGCCCAGATTTTCGATTTCGGCGCATAGCGCCGCGCGACAGCGAGGTTATTGGCGAGAGCAGCGGTATGAATCGTGGCGGAAAGGGGGCGCGGCATGGGATTTTTTCGTAAAGACACTTGCGAATCAGCGGCTTACAGGGCGTTTTCAGCGCTCGGCGGCCCGCTGGGCGGTGCGATCAAGGATTCTGCTAGTCCGAATTCAGCTATTTTCATGATATAAAGCCGTGCGCACAACCCATTTCGATCGGCATAAGCCCGGACGCATGACAAACGGCCGGGGCGGACAGACCGCAGCGAGGACAGCATCGCATCAGATGAAAAAAGGTTTTTACACCATCATGGCCGCGCAGTTTTTTTCGTCGCTGGCCGACAATGCGCTTCTGATCGCTGCTATCGCACTGTTGAAAGATCTTCACGCTCCGAACTGGATGACGCCGCTGCTCAAGCTGTTTTTCGTGCTGTCATACGTCGTTCTTGCCGCCTTCGTGGGCGCATTCGCCGATTCCCGTCCGAAAGGACGCGTGATGTTCATCACCAATACGATCAAGGTGGTTGGCTGCATAACGATGCTGGTCGGCGCGCATCCGCTGATTGCGTACGGCATCGTCGGTTTCGGCGCGGCGGCCTACTCGCCCGCCAAATACGGCATTCTCACCGAACTGTTGCCGCCTGACCGGCTCGTTGCCGCGAACGGCTGGATCGAAGGCACCACGGTCGGCTCGATCATTCTCGGCACGGTGCTCGGCGGCGCGCTGATCAGCCCGCATATCGCCGCGCCGATTCTCAAATGGCACGTCCCCACCGTCAACACGCCCGCGGAAGCCGCGATGCTCGTGATCATGGCCATTTACGTGATCGCCGCGCTGTTCAATCTGCGCATTCCCGACACCGGCGCGCGCTATCCGCGACAGGAGCACGGGCCGATCCGCCTGATCACCGATTTCGCCGACTGCTTTCTCGTGCTGTGGCGTGACAAGCTCGGACAGATTTCACTCGCCGTGACGACGCTGTTCTGGGGTGCGGGCGCGACGCTGCAATTCATCGTGCTGAAGTGGGCCGAGGTGTCGCTGGGCATGTCGCTGTCCGAGGCGGCGATCCTGCAGGCGGTGGTCGCGGTTGGCGTCGCGTTCGGCGCGATTTTCGCGGCTTCGCGTGTGCCGTTGAAGAAGTCGCTGTCGGTCTTGCCGGTCGGCATCATGATGGGTATCTCCGTGATGCTGATGGCGTTCTACACGCGCGATCTGTTTCCCCCGCATTGGGGCGTGTATTTTGGCCGCATGCACGTGTCGGGCTATCTGATTTTCGCGTATATCTTCCTGATGTTCGTGGGCGGCCTGTCGGGCTTTTTCGTCGTGCCGATGAATGCGCTGCTGCAGCATCGCGGGCACGTGCTGCTGTCGGCGGGCCATTCGATCGCCGTGCAGAACTTCAACGAGAATCTGTCCGTGCTCGTGATGCTGTGCCTGTACGCGGTGCTCGTGTGGCTCGACGTGCCGGTCACCGTCGTGATCGTGCTGTTCGGCACCTTCGTTTGTCTGATGATGTGGCTCGTGATGCGACGCCATCAGGCGAACCAGCGCGCCTTCGATTCGGTCGCGCTAATCGGCGAAGCCAAGCACTGATCGGCTGCGCCGGGCCGGCCGCGACACACACGAGCGCGCCCTCCTTCTTCCTCGCTCGACCATGACTCAATCGATTCCCAATGTGCTGACGATCGCCGGTTCCGACTCCGGCGGCGGCGCCGGCATCCAGGCCGATCTGAAGACCTTCTCCGCGCTCGGCGCCTATGGCGCGAGCGTGATCACCGCGCTGACCGCGCAGAACACGCGCGGCGTGACCGCGATACACGCGCCGGACCCGGGCTTCGTCACCGCGCAGCTCGACGCGGTGTTCGATGACATCCGCATCGACGCGGTGAAGATCGGCATGCTCGCGAATGCGCCGATCGCGCGTGCGGTCGCCGACGCGCTGCGCCGTCATCAGCCCAAACACATCGTGCTCGACACGGTGATGATCTCGAAGAGCAATCACGCGCTATTACTACCCGATGCGGTCGCGGTGGTACGCGACGAACTGCTGCCGCTCGCCGATCTGCTGACGCCGAATCTGCCGGAAGCGGCCGCCTTGCTGAGCATGCAACTCGCCGCCGACGAAGCCGGCATGGTCGAGCAAGGCGAAGCGTTGCGCGCGCTCGGCGCGCGCGCGGTGCTGATGAAGGGCGGCCATCTGAGCGCGACCGATAGCCCCGACTGGCTCGTGCAGGAAAGCGGCACGCTGCGTCTCGGCGGTCCGCGCGTGCCGGTGAAGAACACGCACGGGACAGGCTGCACGTTGTCGTCGGCGATCGCGGCCTTGATTGCGCAGCGCGACGATCTCGCTAGCGCGGTCGCCGATGCGAAGGTTTATCTGACGGGTGCGTTGCAGGCGAGCGAGCGGCTCGACGTCGGCCACGGCGTGGGGCCGGTGCATCACTTTCATCGGTGGTGGTGAGCGACGTCATTGCTTCGCGTAACGCCGCGCGTGCTCGGGCCAGTCGTCGGGCACGATAAAACCGCGCGAGCGTTCAAGTACACGCCC
Source organism: Paraburkholderia lebeckiae (assembly GCF_014201005.1). NCBI lineage: Bacteria > Pseudomonadati > Pseudomonadota > Betaproteobacteria > Burkholderiales > Burkholderiaceae > Paraburkholderia > Paraburkholderia lebeckiae. Next base: position 604,630 of record NZ_JACHDK010000002.1, read on the forward strand.
CGTGTTGTCTTCGATGAATCCGGCGACCATCGTCGGGCCGTGTTGCGGTGAGATCTGCGCGGCGAGCGTGTTTGCGTCGACGTAGCACGTGTCGTCCGCACCGGCTTGCGTTCGATCTTGCGGCGCGAGCCATTCGAGCCGCGGCAACACTCGCCACCTGTGCGCATGCGCGCACGCGAAAGCCGGCCAGTCGCGCTGCGTGACCCACCAGCCGCGACCGTGCGCGGGATCGAGTTCGGCAGGATCGGTGGGCATCTCGCCATGCCGGTAAAACAGCCAGCCTTTGACGAACATCTGCGGCGTCCACTCGCCCGCATAGCCCGTCGAGGCAAATTCCTCGCGTGCGCTGAGCGGCAACTGATGAGCGAGCAAATGCGCGAGCTTCAGATCGAAGCGGTCTTTCAGATTGGGGCCGACATAATCGGCGAGACGCGCCGCCTCTGCCCCATTCGCATCGCCCGCATGCAGATAGCACTTCACCGCGAGTTCCCAATGCAGTCGCGCGCCCTGGCGCGTGCGCACGAGGAAATCACATTCACCGAGCGTGAGACCCGCATGTCGTAGCGGCACACCCGCTGCGATCAGTTGCGTCGCCGGTCCATGACGAAGGAAAAAGCCCAGCAGGCGTTCGGCGTAGCGGCCAAGGCGCGTGATTCGCGTTGCCGCGAGATCCTGACGCAGAAGTCCCGGCGCGGCGTCGAGCGCGCGCAGCCAGTCGAGCGTGGCCCGCAATTCCTGCGGTGTGCCGAAAGGATCGGCGAGCGCGCCTGTGGGAAGCTGAGGGCGCAACAGATTGGGACTGAGCAGCAGCCACGCGAGATCGCGGACAGCGGGATCGCGCAGCGCATCGACTAAAGCATCGCCACGCAAACCCAGCAAGGTATCGAGAAGCGCCGCGCGGCTGACAGACGCGGCGGGCATGCGCGCCGCCGGTCCCTCGGGCATCGTCACTTTGATTCGTTCGACGGCACGCCGCCGTTCGCGAGCCACGTGGAACGCGCGAGGCACAGGTCCGCCCAGGCCTTGGCCTTGTCGGGCAGGCTACGCAGCAGATAGGCCGGGTGATAGGTGACGATCACCGGCACGCCCTCGTACGTATGCACGCGGCCGCGCAACGACGAAATGCTCGCGTCGGTCTTGAGCAGACTTTGCGCGGCGAAACGGCCGAGCGCGACGATCAGCTTCGGCTTCACGAGCGACACCTGACGCTGTAGATAAGGCTCACAACGCGCGACTTCGTCCGGCTGCGGATTGCGATTGCCAGGCGGCCGGCACTTGATCACGTTCGCGATATACACGTTGGTGCCGCGCGCGAGCGTGAGCGAGTGCAGCATGTTGTCGAGCAGCTTGCCGGCCTGGCCAACGAACGGTTCGCCTTGACGGTCCTCGTTCTCGCCGGGCGCTTCGCCGATCAACATCCAGTCGGCCTCGCGATCGCCGACGCCGAACACCGTGTTCGTGCGCTTCTCGCACAGCCGGCACGCCTCGCATCCGGCGACGCGCTCGGCGAGCGCGTCCCAGTCGAGTGAGTGGATAGACGGCAGCGCGGGCGCGTCGCGGCGCGCTTCGGCGGGCGCGGGGGCCGATGCGGCCGGATCGTCGAACCACGCGAAGTCGTCCTCGGAAGGGGCGTCGAAAGTCGGCGGGGCTGAAAAGTCAGTTTGCGGTTGTGATGTTTCGCGCCGCGCTGCAGTTTCGTCGAAGCGCGCAGTGGATTCGCTCTGCGCTTGCGGCGGCTGCACCTCGGCCGACGCGCGCAGCGCTTCGCGCGAGGTCTGTGTCACAGGCTCCGCGCGACGCACGTCGTCTGCGTGTTCCCGCAGCGACTGCAACGGCTCCTCCGCTTGCTTCAGCGTCGCGGGCTCGCAAGACGGCTGAGTTGCGTCATCCGCCATAGCCGCGTCGTCGCGCACCGGCGCACGTCGATCGCCGGGCGTTTGCGCCGCAATTGCATCACTCTGCCCGGCCTCCTCGCGCGCCGCGAGACCGCGACGCACCCACAACGGCGCGAGTCCGAATTCTTCGAGCACCGATTCATGCAGCGCCATCTGCGCCCTCCGTGGCTAACGACAGACGCATCACGATCGCGTCCTCCCGGCCGCGATGCCGCGCCGGATAATAATTTTTGCGCCGGCCGATCGACGCGAAGCCGAAGCGCTCGTACAACCGGATCGCCCGATGATTCGACGGCCGCACTTCGAGCAGCAGCCCCTCGAGCCTCTCCGCGTGCGTGATGCGCACCGCCTCGCGCAGCAGCGCGAGGCCTGCGCCTGCGCCTTGTGCTTGCGGCGTGACGCATAGATTCAGCAGATGCATTTCATCGACGACTGGCATCAGCACGCAGTAGCCGATCAACGTCCCCGTCACGTGACGCAGACAGACGCCGAAATAGCCATTGCGCAGCGAGTCGCCGAAGTTGCCGCGGCTCCACGGAAACTCATACGCGAGCTTCTCGATCGCGGCAACTTCGTCCAGGTCGCTTTCGGTCATCGGCGACATGTAGCGGTCCGTGAGCAGCACGCCGCTCATGGGCGCGCCTCGTCGTGGGACGGTTGGCCTGAGCCGCCATCGGGCGCGTGCTGCGCGGACTGCTCGGCGCTATGAGCCGCTTTGGCTGATTTCGCCGCTTTGTCGGCCATGCGCTCTGCGGTCGTCTGCGCGACCTTGTCGCGCACGTACTCGGGTGCGGCCTGATCGGCGCGCACCGTGCGGCCCGCATGAAGCGCGCGCAGCGCCGCGTACGCGAGCGGCAACGCATGCGGCAACGCTTCGCCATCGACGCTCCGCGCGGCCGCCACCGCCGGCAACCGCTCGCCGAACGCGGCGGCCGCGTTGCCGGCGAGTGTGAACGGCACGTCGGGCAGCACGAGCCGCTCGGGTGCATCGAGCGTCGCCGTCTGCACGGTGCGCCATTCGTGTTGCGTGTCGTCCCACGCGTAGTCGGCCCAGTAGATTTCGTCCATGCGCGCGTCGAGCGCGGCGAGCACGCGCGTCGTCGACGGATCGCGCAGGCGGGCGCTCTCCGCGCACGCGAGCAGCGTGCCGATCGGTACGACCGGCAGGTTCAGGCCGAACGCGAGGCCTTGAGCCACGCCGGTCGCCGTACGCAGTCCGGTGAACGAACCCGGACCCGAGCCGAACGCGATCGCATCGCAATTCGCCAGCGTGAGGCCGGCTTCGTCGAACAGTTCGCGGATCGCCGGCAGCAGGCGGGTACTGGACACCGCGCCGGTTTGTTCGTGACGAACCCAGACGCGCGGTTCGGCGCTGGGCTGACCGGCGGCATCGACGGACGCGGACACGAGCGCCGCCGAGCAGAACTCGGTCGATGTATCGAGGGCAAGAAGCACTGTTTGAGTCATGGACCGTATTGTAATCGGCGCGGTGCGCGTGAATGGTGGATTGCGCGGCCGCGCTGCCCGGCTTCGCGGCCGCCACCGTTTGGAATAAGCCCTCGGCCCCGCGGCGGCGGGCAATTGGTATGATTTTCGGCCGACCTCATCTATCCCGCCACGCGGGCCAAACGACCATGACCGACATCAATTCCCAGTTCGAGCAAGCCCAGCAAGACGTCAAGCAATTGCCCGAGCGTCCGGGCAATCTGACGCTGCTGCGTCTCTATGCGCTCTTCAAGCAGGCGAGCGAAGGCGACGTGCACGGCGACAAGCCGGGCTTCACCGACATTGTCGGCAAATACAAGTACGATGCGTGGGCGGCGCTCAAGGGCACCGCGCAGGACGCTGCGAAGCAGCAATACATCGAAGTCGTCGAATCGCTCAAGAGCGGCGCCGCGGCCTGAGTTTCCGGAGCGCCAGTCATCTGTCGAAATGGCCGTCTGGCAATTCTGCGACCGCCTCGCGGCGATTTCGGACACGAAGCTCCGGGCCGCCGCCCTCACTCGCCTACTTCATTCCGGCACTTTCTTCTGTCGGAACTGCCTGAATGGTGGCGCAGTGCAGCAAATGTCGCTATAATGCCGCCTGCGCTTCACTGCTTTGCCCGTTTTTTCCAGCGGTCCTCGCGGCGCAGCGTCCATAGCGTTTGCTCCAATCCAGTTTAGAACCTGTCCCCTTCTGCCTAGCCCCCTACGGGCTCAAGTCCCAGGCTGGCGACTCGCCATGTTGGCACGTCGCATCCGATACAGCTTCTAACGAAAAACTCGCCTTCACTGTCGCGAGTTGCCCCCGTTTTTCGATTTGCTCGCTGCTGTTTTGCTCGCTGAATCCGACGACTTGGGTATGCCGATTGGCGTTGACGTTTTCATCCGATGAACCACCCAGGATCGTTTTCAAGGATTCACATGACTTTGAGCCACACCCCCAGCAGCCCGTTGAACGCCGTCGCCGACGAAGCACTCGGTCTTACGCCCGCCGCTCCCGAAGCCGTCGCACAGGCTGACGCCAAGCCGACCTTCGCGTCGCTCGGCCTGTCCGCGGACGTCGTCTCCGCGCTGACCGCCGCCGGCTACGAGCACCCGACGCCGGTGCAGCAACGCGCGGTGCCGGCAGCTATCGCCGGCCGCGACCTGCTGGTTTCGAGCCCGACCGGTTCGGGCAAGACTGCCGCATTCATGCTGCCCGCCATCGAGCGTTTCTCGCAGTTGCAAAAGACGCAGGCGAGCCAGCCGCGCGAACCGCGCCCGGCCGACGGTGGCCGCGGCCGCCGTCCGCAGCCGGTCGCACGTCCGACCATGTTGGTGCTGACCCCGACCCGTGAGCTCGCGATGCAGGTCACGACCGCCGCAGCAACTTATGGTAAGCACCTGAAGCGCCTGCGCACCGTCAGCATTCTCGGCGGCGTCGCTTATGGCCAGCAGCTGATGCTGCTCGCGAAGAACCCTGAAATCCTCGTCGCAACGCCGGGCCGTCTGATCGACCACCTCGAGCGCGGCCGCATCGATCTGTCGCAACTGCAGATCCTCGTGCTCGACGAAGCCGACCGCATGCTCGACATGGGCTTCATCGACGACATCGACACGATCGTCGCCGAAACGCCGGCTACGCGTCAGACCATGCTGTTCTCGGCCACGCTCGACGGTAAGATCGGCTCGCTGACCGGCCGTCTGTTGAAGGACCCGGAGCGGATCGAGATCGTCCAGCGCCTGGAACAACGCACCAACATCGCGCAAACCGTCCACTACGTCGACGACCGCGATCACAAGGACCGTCTGCTCGACCATCTGCTGCGTGACGACGGCCTCGACCAGGCCATCGTCTTTACGGCCACCAAGATGGACGCCGACCAACTCGCGGGCCGTCTGGCCGATGCCGGCTTCGAATCGGCCGCGCTGCACGGCGACCTGCCGCAAGGCGCGCGTAACCGCACGATCCGCGCACTGCGCGAGCGCCGCGTGCGCGTGCTGGTTGCGACCGACGTCGCCGCTCGCGGTATCGACATCCCCGGCATCACGCACGTGTTCAACTATGACCTGCCGAAGTTCGCCGAAGACTACGTGCACCGTATCGGCCGTACCGGCCGCGCGGGCCGCTCGGGTATCGCGGTGAGCCTCGTGCATCACGCCGAACAGGGCGCGTTGAAGCGTATCGAGCGCTTCGTGCGCACGCCGCTGCCGGTCAACGTCGTCGAAGGCTTCGAGCCGCGCAAGGCCCCGTCTTCGGGTAGTGGCCGTCCTGGCTTCGGCGGCCGTGGTCGTCCGGCTGGTAACGGCCGTCGCTTCGGCAGCGGCTCGGGCAAGCCGGGCGGCTACGGCGGCTCGCGCAGCGGTAACGGCAATGGCAATGGCAATGGCAATGGCAACGGCAATGGCAACGGCGGCGGCTGGGGCAACAAGTCGGCCGGCGGTTCGCGCGACGGCTATGGTTCGCGCGAAAGCCACGGCGGTTCGCGCGAAGGCTTCGGCGGTGGCTCGCGTGACGGCTACGGCGCGCGCCGCAACGACGGTCCCCGTTCGGCACGTCGCGGCAGCTGATAGCGATCCACCTGAGCTACCGGATGGCTTCGCGCCGTCCGTGACACAAAAAGAAAACCGGCGCTCGGGCGCCGGTTTTTTTTCGTCTATCGACTGCCCGCCCCAAATTTCACGATGTAAAAAATTTTTTTGCGTCGTAAAAAATCATGCTGCAAAGCACAAGAAGGACTATTGCAACAGGGAAAATATCGTTTCTTATCGCGAAACGCAGGAATCAAGTCATTGATTTTATATAAAAATAAATATTGGAAAAACGCTTTGCGGCATCTATTGCGCGTCCTTCGATTTGCCTAGACTCTTATATAAGACTTCACGAAACAGAACACCTCTCCGGGCCCGACGCTTCGAGAAGACAGAGTCACCCATCCCCCATAACTGGCATCGAAGGAGCACATCATGACCATGACCCGCGAACAGCAAGTGCAGCAACTCAAGCAGCAATGGGAAGCGGACCCGCGTTGGAAAGGTGTCAAGCGCACCTACTCGGCCGAAGACGTGGTGCGTCTGCGCGGCTCGGTGCAACCTGAGCACACGCTCGCGAAGCGCGGCGCGGAAAAGCTGTGGGCCGCCGTCAACAACGAGCCGTTCGTCAACTCGCTCGGCGCGCTGACCGGCAACCAGGCGATGCAGCAGGTGAAGGCAGGTCTGAAGGCAATCTATCTGTCGGGCTGGCAGGTCGCGGGCGATGCCAACGTCGCCGGTGAAATGTACCCGGACCAGTCGCTGTATCCCGCCAACTCGGTGCCCCTCGTCGTCAAGCGCATCAACAACACGCTGACGCGCGCCGACCAGATCCAGTGGTCGGAAGGCAAGAACCCGGGCGATGAAGGCTACGTCGATTACTTCGCGCCGATCGTGGCCGACGCGGAAGCCGGTTTCGGCGGCGTGCTGAACGCGTTCGAACTGATGAAGGCGATGATCGAAGCGGGCGCGTCCGGCGTGCACTTCGAAGACCAGCTCGCATCGGTCAAGAAGTGCGGTCACATGGGTGGCAAGGTGCTCGTGCCGACCCGCGAAGCCGTCGCGAAGCTGACCGCCGCGCGTCTGGCCGCCGATGTGTCGGGCGTGCCGACCGTGCTGCTCGCCCGCACCGACGCGGAAGCCGCCGACCTCGTGACCTCGGACATCGACGACAACGATCGCCCATTCCTGACCGGCGAGCGTACCGTCGAAGGCTTCTACCGCACGAAGCCCGGTCTCGACCAGGCAATCTCGCGCGGCCTCGCCTATGCGCCGTACGCCGACATGATCTGGTGCGAAACCGGCAAGCCGGACCTCGAGTTCGCGAAGAAATTCGCCGACGCGATCCACAAGGAATACCCGGACCAGCTGTTGTCGTACAACTGCTCGCCGTCGTTCAACTGGAAGAAGAACCTCGACGACGCGACGATCGCGAAGTTCCAGCGCGAACTCGGCGCGATGGGCTACAAGTTCCAGTTCATCACGCTGGCCGGCTTCCACGCGCTGAACTACTCGATGTTCAACCTTGCGTACGGCTATGCGCGCAACCAGATGACCGCGTTCGTCGAAATGCAGCAGGCGGAGTTCGCGGCGGCCGAAAAGGGCTTCACCGCGGTCAAGCATCAGCGCGAAGTCGGCACCGGCTACTTCGACGCCGTCACGCAGACGGTCGAGCGCGAAGCATCGACGACCGCGCTGCACGGTTCGACGGAAAACGAGCAGTTCTTCGACAAGAAGGTCGCCTGAGATCAGCCAGTCGGGTTATGCAGTCCCGTGGCCTGAGCGCAGGAACGATCGGCAAACGTCGAGCGGCACCACCGGAGTGCCGCCGACGCAGGGAGGGCCGTGCCGTCCCGAATTGGCGAGAGCGTCAGCGCGAATGCCGACGGCCGGAGAGTCTGAAAGAAGCCAGCGCGCGGCAAGCGTGCGGCGAACCTGAACGCGCCGGCAGCGCCGCCGGCGCGTTTTTTTTCGAGGGCGGTGCATACCGGCACGCGGCCGGCAGCGCCAAGCGATTCAGCGATAGACGATCACAGGAATTTTCGTATGCGTGAGCACGCGCTGCGTTTCACTGCCGATCAGCAGGCTGCCGAGCCCGCGCCGCCCATGCGATGCCATGAAGATCACGTCGCAGCGCCCCTGCTCGGCCGCTTCGATGATGCCGAGATACGGCGCCGGATGCACGCTCGTGCGGCTCTCGACACTGACGCCGACGCGGTGCGCCGCATGCTCGACTTCGCGCAGATGCACGCGCGCCTCGCGCTCGCTGCGTCGCAGGAACTCGCCGGGCGGTTCGACCACGACATCGGAGAACGGCGAGTACGGATATTGCGGCAGACAGGCGTATGCGGTAACGCGGGCGCCCACGGCCTGCGCGAGGTCGATCGCGCCCGCTATCGCCTTGCGTGACAGATCTGAACCATCGGTCGGAACCAGGATGTGCCTGAACATGATCCTCTCCGTCGCGGGCTGCGCGCAGCACGGCGTCAGCGTCCAACAAAGCCCAGGGTGCAGGCTGCTCGAAACGATTGTAATGCGTATGAAGGCGGGTATTCGCGTCTGTCTGGAGATTGGCGCATCAGTCCCAGTAACCGGGTTCGCCATACGTATGCTTGAGAAAGTCCAGAAACAGCCGCACCCGCAGCGGCAGATGACGGCGCTGCGGGAACACCGCGTGGATGCCGATCGGCGGCGCGGCGAATTCGTCGAGCACGCTGACGAGGCGGCCTGTCGCGATCTCCGCGCCGACCTCCCACCACGAGCGCCACGCGAGCCCGTGTCCGGCGAGACACCATTCGTGCAGCACCGCGCCGTCCGAGCACTCCATCGTGCCGGACACCTTGATCGACACGACCTTGCCGTCGTGCTGAAACATCCAGCCGCGCTGCTGGTTCGCGCTGGCGCCGAGCGCGAGGCAGTTGTGGCGCGCGAGATCGGCCAGGCTGTGCGGCGCGCCGCGCCGACTCAGATACGCGGGCGACGCGACGCATACGCGCCGGTTCTCCGCGAGCTTCAGCGACACCAGCGACGAATCGGGCAACTCGCCGAGACGCACCGCGCAATCGAAGCCTTCGTTGACGAGGTCGACGAGGCGGTCGGACAGATCGAGGGTGATCGACACGTCCGGATGCGCGACCGTGAACGCGGGCACCAGTGGCGCCACGTGCCGACGCCCGAAGCCGGCCGGCGCCGACAGCCGGAGATGGCCGCTCGCCTTCACGCCGCCCGCCGACACGCTCGCCTCGGCGTTCTGCATGTCGTGAAGAATGCGCTGGCAGTCTTCGAGAAAGGCCGAGCCTTCGAAGGTCAGCGTGATCTTGCGCGTCGTGCGCACGAGCAGCTTCACACCGAGGCGCTCCTCCAGTGCGTCGATGCGCCGGCCGATGATCGCGGGCGCGACGCCCTCGGCGAGCGCCGCCGCGGACAGGCTCCCTTTGGCCGCGACAGTGGCGAAGGTCTCGATCTGCTTGAAACGGTCCATGAACGATACGCGCCGCGGCGAGGCGGAAAAGTGAGCAGTGCGCGTCAGATTAGGTACGAAAAAGTAAAAGATCAAGTGATATTTAGCCTATTTTTTAGCACCTAAGGTCAGCAATACAATCGATCCCGACCTCTGACAGGAGCGCATGGCAATGTCGGCCACAACGACACCTTCCCCGCGAGCAGTGATTTTCGACGCCTACGGCACGTTGTTCGACGTGCATTCGGTGATCGCCGCCGCGGAGCAACTGTTCCCCAGCCACGGCGACGCGCTGTCGCAGCTGTGGCGCCAGAAGCAGATCGAATACACGCAATTGCGCACGCTCGCCGCGCGCAGCGATGCCCCCGGCGAACACTACCGCCCGTTCTGGGACATCACGCTCGACGCGCTGCGCTTCGCCGCGAAAAGACTGCAGCTCACGCTCGGCCGCGCGGCCGAAAAGCGGCTGATGGACGAATACGCGTGCCTGTCCGCGTTTCCCGACGCGGTGCCGGTGCTGCGCGCGTTGCGCGAGGCCGCCGCCGCGCCACGCGTGGGGCTCGCGATTCTGTCAAACGGCAATCCTCAAATGCTCGACATCGCGGTAAAGAGCGCCGGCATGAACGCCCTCTTCGATCACGTGCTGTCGGTCGACGCCGTGCGCGCGTACAAACCCTCGCCTGCCGCGTATGCGCTCGGCCCCGACGCGTTCGGCGTGGCCGCGCGCGAGATCGTGTTCGTGTCGTCGAACGGCTGGGACGTCGCGGGCGCGACGTGGTTCGGCTTCACGACGTTCTGGCTGAACCGGCAGAACCTGCCCGTCGAAGAGCTCGGCGTGACGCCGCATGGCACCGGTGGCGGCATGAACGATCTGCTGGACTTTCTGCACACACTCGCGACGTCGTCACGCTCGAGCGGCGGCCGTGGAACGAAAGTTCCTGGCAGTTGCAGTCGCAAGCGCGCCGGCCCGCGCGTATGACGGCGCCCCTCGCATTCGGCGATCCACTTCCCCCTTCTCAACCTTCGCATTTTTGCAATCTGACCGACCAAGGAGAAAACATGGCTAATCCGCTGTCGTTGCCGCAAGGCATGGAAATCACCGGCGACATCAAGCCCGGCTTTGAGGCGATCCTCACCCACGAAGCGCTGGAACTCGTCGCGGTCTTGCACCGTACGTTCGAGCCGCGCCGTCAGCAGTTGCTGCAGGCGCGCGTCGAGCGCGCGAACCGGCTCGACGCGGGCGAGCGGCCCGACTTCCTCGCCGCCACGAAGAGCGTGCGCGAAGGCGACTGGAAGATCGCGCCGCTGCCGCAGGATCTGCAGTGCCGGCGCGTCGAGATCACCGGCCCCGTCGAGCGCAAGATGATCATCAACGCGCTCAATTCGGGCGCCGACTCCTACATGACCGACTTCGAGGATTCGAACGCGCCGAGCTGGGACAATCAGATCACCGGTCATATCAATCTGAAGGACGCGGTGCGCCGCACGATCTCGCTCGAACAGAACGGCAAGTCGTACCGGCTCAACGACAAGACCGCGACGCTGATCGTACGTCCGCGCGGCTGGCATCTCGACGAGAAGCACGTGAAGGTCGACGGCCAGCGCGTGTCGGGTGGCATCTTCGATTTCGCGCTATACATGGTGCACAACGCGAAGGAGTTGATCGCGCGCGGCTCGGGCCCGTACTTCTATCTGCCGAAGATGGAGAGCCATCTCGAAGCGCGGCTGTGGAACGACATCTTCGTCGCCGCGCAGGAAGCGGTCGGCGTGCCGCGCGGCACGATTCGCGCGACGGTGCTGATCGAGACGATCGTCGCCGCGTTCGAAATGGACGAGATCCTGTACGAGCTGCGCGAACATAGCTCGGGCCTGAACGCGGGCCGCTGGGACTACATCTTCTCGGCGATCAAGAAGTTCAAGAGCGACCGCGACTTCTGCCTTGCCGATCGCTCGCAGATCACGATGACTTCGCCGTTCATGCGCGCGTACGCGTTGCTGCTGCTGAAGACCTGCCATCGCCGCAACGCGCCGGCGATCGGCGGCATGAGCGCGCTGATTCCGATCAAGAACGATGCGGCCGCGAACGACAAGGCGATGGCCGGCGTGCGTTCAGACAAGGCGCGCGACGCGGGCGACGGCTACGACGGCGGCTGGGTCGCGCACCCGGGCCTCGTGCCGGTCGCGATGGAAGAGTTCGTCAAGGTGCTCGGCGATCGGCCGAACCAGATCGGCAAGCAGCGCGTCGACGTGCTCGTGAGCGCGACCGACCTGCTCGACTTCCGCCCGGAAACGCCGATCACCGAAGCGGGCTTGCGCAACAACATCAACGTCGGCATTCACTACCTCGGTTCGTGGCTCGCGGGCAATGGCTGTGTGCCGATTCACAACCTGATGGAAGATGCGGCCACCGCCGAGATTTCGCGCTCGCAGGTCTGGCAGTGGATCCGCTCGCCGAAGGGCAAACTCGACGACGGTCGCAAGGTGACGGTCGAACTGGTGCGCGAGCTCGCGGCGCAGGAGCTCGACAAGGTCAAACAGACGGTGGGCGGAGATACGAAGCCGTATGAGCGTGCCGCGCAGATCTTCGAGCAGATGTCGACCGCGGAGCAGTTCACCGATTTTCTGACGCTGCCGCTTTACGAAGAGATTTGATGGTGTCGACGATGCGGGCTCGAGCGCCTTGGGCCTGCTCGAGCCAGGTGATCGCATCAGCTTGAACGACGGCACGCCGCGGACATACGTGGCGCGCCGTTTTTTTTGCTCGCCTTCGTGGACCAGCTCAGCGCGTGCGCCGATGTTCGGCCCAATCTCCTGAACGGATCTCGGGCAGCCCTCTTACCGCGCTCGGCGCGACCGGATAGAAGCGGCAATTCACGACGTTGCCGTCCACTTTGACCATCACCTCACGTGCCAGAAAACGATTCTCGACGCCCGGATACACGGCTTCGATTTCGTCGAGCACCGCGACGAGCGCATCGTCGATTTCATAGACTTCGCCGCGCACTTCGATGCCCGTTTCGTCGACGACGAGACCCGGATAGTCGCCAAAATCGAACAGATGGCCGCGCACGGTGGTACTGCCGAGCAGGCTCGGTGCGGGGATGTCGTTGCGCGCGGCGGCTTCGCTGATGTCGTTGGTTTCACCGGCACGCAGCGTGCCGTAGACAAAGACGGTCTGCATCGTCGTTGAGTCTCCATGGTCAGAGGTGATGTCGGTGGCTCGGGGGCCATCGGGACATTATGCAACGGCGGCCCGTCGGCAACAGAAAACTGGGCACGCTCTACAATGCTTGATGCCCGCGGCGGAGAATGGCCTCGAGCGCGCTTCGCCTTTGCTGCTCCGTGATCCCAACCGACCTTGCCATGACTTCGCCCACCGACTCCGACCTGTCGAGCCGCGTGCGTTTCGCCGACATACCGCCCGAGTTCGCGCCGAACGACATGCATCCGATCCGCGTGCGCTCGCGGCCAATGCCGGCGGGCTGGCATATCGCGCGTCATACGCATGCCTGGGCGCAGGTCGCGTATGCGTCGCGCGGCGTGCTGCGGGTCGCAACGACGGGCACGACATGGATGGTGCCGCCATCGCGCGCAATCTGGTTGCCGCCGCATGTGACGCACGAAGTGGTCGCCGTCGAGGATGCGTTCCTGCGCACGCTGTACATCACCGAGAGTACGGTGCCGGCCGGGCTCGATACGCCGCGCGTCGTCGAAGTATCGAACCTGTTGCGCGAGGTGATTGCCGCGCTCGATACGCCTGGCCTGTCCGCCGCGCGCGAGCAGCTGCTCGGCGCGCTCGCGCTCGATGAACTGACGCGCTCGGAGCCGTTGCCGCTGTCCGTGCCGATGCCCAGCGAAAAGCGCCTGCGCGCGCTGTGCGAGGCCGTGATCGCCGACCCGATGCATGGCGAGTCGCTCGAGCAGTGGGCATCGACGGTGGGCGCGAGCACGCGCACGATCGCGCGGCTGTTCCGCCAGGAGCTGGGTGTGAGTTTTTCGCAGTGGCGTCAGCAGGCGATTCTCGCGCGCGCCATTCCATTGTTGAGCCAGGGACGGCCGCTGTCGCACGTCGCGCAGGAACTGGGCTATCAGAGCCAGAGCGCCTTCTCCGCGATGTTCCGGCGTGCGTTCGGCGCGAGTCCGCGCGCGTTTATCGAGCGAGGCGCCGAGCATCGCGCGAGCAACGGCGAGCATGATGACGCGCAAGCGGATGATGAAACGGCACAGGATCAAGCCGGTTCGACGGACGTCGCCGAGCGGTGAATGGCGACAACTAGCGGTGCGCGTCGGCCATCAATGCGGGGCACACCTCAAACCCGCCGCGCCAGATGACGGATTGCGCCTAGCTGCGCGAGCCGCGGCCCGGCGAGCTTATAGCCCTTGCGCTGATAGAGCCGCGCCGCCGGATTGTCGACGAACACGCGCAACTGCAACTCGCGCAGCCCGCGCTCGCGCGCCCATTGATGCGAGATGTCGAGCAGAAACGTACCAGCGCCAAGCCGACGATATCCTTCGGCGATCTGCACGTCGCGGATATGCAGCGAATCACCCTCCTCGGTGATACGCAGCACGCCCATCGGCACGCCATCCACTTCGAGAATGAAATTCTCCGATTCGCGCCAACTGCCGAGAAACAGATCGCTGCGCCACACCAGATGATGCCGGCGATAGTACCCGCCCATGTTATTGCGGGTCAGCGCCTCGGCAAACTCGAAATCGTCCATGCTGGCCGTGCGCAGGTGAAACGGTGACGGAGCTTCGGTGGGATCGAACATGGCAGGACCGCGAGGACAAGTCGGATAAACGGTAAAACAGGCCGCGCGCGCTGGCAATGGCTGTTTGTCCCGAGCCTTCCGGGAGGCGGCCGGCAACGGCAGTAGAAGCGGAGCGGTTGCGGTCCTATGTGCAGGCGCCATCATCCGCTCACCAGCACGACGACGGCTGCGGACATACACGTTCGCATCGTCGGCATCGCGCACGAAGCAGTGGCCGCGCCGTTCCAGTTCCTTGTCCACCTCGTCGAGCAACACGTTAGCCAGCAACGGCGGATCAGCCGGATCACGCTGGCCTCCCCAATTCGTTTCTGTAGACGGTCAATCAGGATGTCGTGGTTGACCCGGTCGAAGAACTTCTCCAGATCAACGTCCACCACGATTCACCGGCCCGACTACACGTACGACTGCGCGGCAAGCACCGCATCGTGCGCACGCCGTCCGGGCCGGAAGCCGCAGCTGTGCTCGTTGAAGGAAGGGTCCCAGAACCGGCTGCAGCACCTGCTGCAGCGCCTGCTGGATCAGCCGGTCCGTTACCGTCGGGATGCCAGGCTCGCGCTCACCTCCGTCCGGTTTCGGGATCGTCACCCGCCTTACCGGACTGGGCCGGTACGTCCCCTTCAGCAAAACTGTTCACGGATCGCGGGCCACGCTGTCACCGGATCGCGCGACGTCTGGTCAATGTCCAGACCGTCCACGCCAGCGGCTCCCTTGTTGGCCCGTACCCGTTTAAACGCGTGCTTCAGGTTCTCTCTCGTCAACGCCGCTACCAGTAGCGATGACAGCGATGACCCTGTGTCCCCGGATTCATGGCGCGGGCGACAGGCTTCGTCGCTCACGGAAATAGGCGCAGCTTCACCGTGCGTGCCTTCCGATCGCCCCCTTGCGCGGGCATCTGACGCAATTCCTGTCGCATCGGCATGGCGCTGGACACTCCCTCCCGTTCGGCCCTTCATCACCAGCTTCAGTCTCACCGATCTGTCCTGCGACTACCACGGCCTCTGCTGACTTCTAGCTCCGGCTCGACGCCGTCGCCCTTTCAGGCATGAGGCGAAATCTCCCTAGGTAGAGCGCACTCCTTAATCGCACAGCCGCCGCATTTACACCGCTTCGCCTTGGTCACGAGAGCTTCGCGGTCTTTTGCTCGCCCGCCGTGCTTGGCAACGCCTTCAATGCAGTTCTTGTTCATCGGCTCGCGATTTACGCTCCACGCTTCCTTCCCACATTCGGCCGCCCTCATGCAGTTGCGCTTCACTTCATTCGCTGTGACCAGCTTATGGCGGGACTTGCACCCGCAGGAGTGCGCCCATGCTGGGGCACAACAAAAAAAAGCCCACTTCTTGCGAAGTGGGCTTTCTCAAATCTGGCGGAGCGGACGGGACTCGAACCCGCGACCCCCGGCGTGACAGGCCGGTATTCTAACCAACTGAACTACCGCTCCAGATTTTGCATCGCAGCCTGCGATGCCATACTCACAGCTTGCTGCACCGTTCAAACTTCCAACCGAACGACGCCGATGTTCTGGCGTCCCCTAGGGGATTCGAACCCCTGTACTCACCGTGAAAGGGTGATGTCCTAGGCCTCTAGACGAAGGGGACAACGTACTGCTTACACCTTTAATGAAAAAGCCCGTTCAAGTATGTGTGAACGGGCTTTGTCTGGCGGAGTGGACGGGACTCGAACCCGCGACCCCCGGCGTGACAGGCCGGTATTCTAACCGACTGAACTACCACTCCAGTCTTTACACCCTGCTTGCGAGCGTCGGTTAATTCTCCGCAAGCTGCGCTGCTTTACTACTACTCGAATACTAAAGCGACGCTGATGTTTGGCGTCCCCTAGGGGATTCGAACCCCTGTACTCACCGTGAAAGGGTGATGTCCTAGGCCTCTAGACGAAGGGGACAAAATCTTTTCAGATCCGTCTCAATTCGCTTTTGACTTGATCAACTCGCGCTAACTTTTCAGTTAATTCGCCAAGCTATTTTCTGGTCAACAGCGAAGACCGCTACTTTAACTACATTTCAGCGATTTGTGAAGTCTTTTTTCTACAACCATCAGACTTCTTAACCACTTTAACCTCTCTGCTCTGTTGGTGGAGGTAAGCGGGATCGAACCGCTGACCTCTTGCATGCCATGCAAGCGCTCTCCCAGCTGAGCTATACCCCCGCGCACATCAGAGAAACGAGATTCTAGAGGGCGATCTGCGCTTTGTAAATACCCTTTGAGCAATTACATGCGGATTTTTCCGGCGGCATGCGAAACCTCTGACGCACGCCGCCAACGGATTAGCCAAGCGCTTTTTCGATGCGGCTAACGACGACGTCGCGACCGAACAGCATCAGCACGCTATCGATCGACGGTGTATGCGTCGTACCGGCCACCAGCAGACGCACCGGCATCGCGAGCTGCGGCATCTTCAGCTTGTGCGTGCCGAGCGTCGCTTTCAGCGCGGCAGCGATCGCCTCCCTGGTCCATTCGACCGTCTTCAATGCAGCGGCCAGATCAGCGAGCGCCGGACGAACCGCATCGGTTACGTGCTGTGCAAGCGACTCAGCGTCGGGTGCCGGCGTGCGATAGAACATCGCGGCGTTCTGCGCGATCTCCTTCACGGTCGACGCCCGATCCTTCATCAGTCCCACCACGCCCGTCAGATCCGGACCTTGGGCGAGTGTGGCTTCCTCGATGCCGAGCTCCGCGTAGAACGGTTTCGCCAGTTCGGCGAGGCGTGCGTTGTCGGCTTCCTTGATGTAGTGCGCGTTGAGCCAGTTCAGCTTGTCATGGTCGTACTGCGCCGGCGACTTGCCGAGGTGCTCGAGATCGAACCACTCGACGAACTGCTCGCGCGTGAAAATCTCCGCGTCACCATGCGACCAGCCGAGGCGCGCCAGATAGTTGACGACCGCTTCCGGCAGATACCCCGCATCGCGATAACCCATCACGCTCATTGCGCCGTGGCGCTTGCTCATCTTCTCGCCCTGCTCGTTCAGCACGGTCGGCAGGTGTGCATACACCGGCGGCTCGCCACCGAGCGCGCGCAGTATGTTGATCTGGCGCGGCGTGTTGTTGACGTGGTCGTCGCCACGAATCACGTGAGTGATGCGCATGTCGAGATCGTCGACGACGACGCAGAAGTTATACGTCGGCGTGCCGTCTGGACGCGCGATCACGAGGTCGTCGAGTTCTTCGTTCGAGATTTCGATGCGGCCTTTCACCGCGTCGTCCCACGCGACCACGCCGGTCAGCGGATTGCGAAACCTTAGCACCGGCTTCACGCCCACGGGCGGCTCCGGCAGCACCTTGCCCGGCTCCGGGCGCCACGTGCCGTCGTAGCGCGGCTTTTCGCCTGCTTCGCGCTGGCGCTCGCGCAGCGCGTCGAGCTCTTCGGTCGACATGTAGCACGGATAGACAAGCCCCGCCTCCTGCATCTGCTTCAGCACTTCGCGGTAGCGGTCCATGCGCTGCATCTGGTAGAACGGGCCTTCGTCGAAATCGAGGCCGAGCCACGCCATGCCTTCGAGAATCGCGTCGACGGATTCGGTTGTGGAGCGCTCGAGGTCGGTGTCCTCGACCCGCAGCACGAAGGTCCCTTTCATCTTGCGCGCGAACGCCCACGGATACAGCGCGGAGCGGATGTTGCCCAGGTGGATGAAGCCGGTGGGACTCGGTGCGAAACGGGTACGAACGGAGGTGGTCATTAGCGGTTACTCGGAAAACAGGCGCCGGCGCTCAGGCGAACATGACTGCGAAGCGCGGCAACGAAGCGTGCCCATGCCGCATGCGATGTCGCGCACGGCCACGAGGGAATAAGTGCAAGAGCCGAATTATACCTTCCGCACGCGGGTTGCCGTCCTCGTCCGATCGGCCTAAGGCGCATGGGCGAACGGCGTCCGGATATCTGCGTATGCACCTTCCCAGCGCTCGCCCAACTCATCTTGAAAAAGCGCCGCGCCAGTTCCGAATACTTCCTCTGCAACGTTTCATTACAGCGGACCGCGCGAGCCGATCGTTTGCATTAAGATGTGCGCGCGCTGCGATGCGGGCTTACCGCACATCGATCCGATACGGAGCGAACACCGCTGCAGCGCGCGCAATCGCCGTCGGCGATCCGCCCAGTCTGCCCTCAGCCTGATCGCGGTGCGCGCGACGCCGCCCGCGTCGCCCGCGCCGTTGCTGGAGAACTCGTTGAAACCCTCATCCCCGAACTTGAGCCGCCGCAGCTTTTCGCTGGCGGCCGCATCCGCGGTGCTTGCCGCCTGCACCACGACCGCCGGCAAACTCGATGGCACGCCGATCACCACGACGCCCGCCGTTCCCCCGCCGCCTGAAAAAGCGCAACAGAAGCCGGTTCGCGTCGCGCTCGCTCTCGGCGGCGGCGCCGCGCGCGGCTTTGCGCACATCGGCGTCATCAAGGCTCTCGAGGCGCGCAATATCCAGATCGACCTGATCGCCGGCACGAGCGCCGGCTCCGTCGTCGGCGCGCTGTACGCGTCGGGCATGAACGGCTTCGCGCTGAACAAGCTCGCGCTGTCGATGGACGAAGCGTCGATCAGCGACTGGGCGATGCCGTTTCGTACGCGCGGCTTCCTGCAGGGCGTCGCGCTGCAGAACTACCTGAACACGACGCTGAACAACCGCCCGATCGAGAAGATGGCGAGGCCGCTCGGCGTGGTCGCGACAGATCTGCAAACCGGCCAGCCGATCCTGTTCCAGCGCGGCAACACCGGCATCGCGGTGCGCGCGTCGTGTAGCGTGCCGTCGATTTTCGAGCCGGTGAAGATCGGCGGTCACGAGTACGTGGATGGGGGTCTCGTGAGTCCGGTACCGGCGTCGTTCGCGCGCAAGATGGGCGCGGATTTCGTGATCGCCGTCGATATTTCCCAGCGACCGGAAACCGGAGTCACGACAAGCTCGTTCGACGTGTTGATGCAGACCTTCACGATCATGGGCCAGACGATCAAGGCCTACGAGCTCGACAAGTACGCCGACGTGGTGATCCGGCCGAATCTCGCGGCAATGAGCGGCAGCGATTTCTCACAGCGCAACGCCGCGATTCTCGCCGGCGAGGAAGCGGTCGCGAAGATGATGCCGGAGTTGCAGCGCAAGCTAGCCGCGCGGCGCATGGGAGCCTGAAAGCCCGGTGGCGCACAGTCGCTGTGCGTCGCCATGGCAAAAATGCGCGCATCAAACGCAAAAAGCCTGCTTCGAACGAAGCAGGCTTTTTTATCGCCCGGCGCAGCGCGGAATCAGTTATTCCCGCCGATCGTCGCGGTCACGCGCTTGCGCAGATCGTCGGCCTGATACGAGGTCTCGATCCGACGCGCACCCGTAAAGCGTTTTTCCCAGTAGCCGTCATCCATGTCGTCGACGCGGATCGTGCTGCCGGTGGACGGCGAGTGCACGAACTTATTGTCGCCGATATAGATGCCGACGTGCGAGAACGTGCGGCGCATCGTATTGAAGAACACCAGATCGCCCGGCTTCAGGTCGCTTACCCGCACCTTCTCGCCCAGGCGGCTCATTTCCTCGGCACGGCGCGGCAGCGCGAGACCGAGCGTGTCCTGAAACACGTAGCGCACGAAACCGCTGCAATCGAGCCCCGAATCAGGCGTATTGCCGCCCCAGCGGTAGCGAACGCCGATCATGTTCAACGCGCCGACCACCACGTCGCCCGCTTTGCCGGCCATGCCCGAAAGGAACGATTTGGCGCTGCCGCTTTCGCTGCCGGCGGCCTTGGTTTGCGGAGTGAGAAGAGAAAGAGGATCCGAGCCATTAGTGGTCGGATATGAGGCATTCTGATTAAAACCGCTTACTTCGTCGGCGAACGCGCCGGGAGCTGCTGCCATCAAGACGCCAATGAACATCCCGGCGACGACGCGCGTGCAAGCCTGGGTGAAGTTTCTGTGCTGCATTGGTCGGTAGTTTTTGCCAAAAAATCAGGGGTCTAGAAAAAAAGTTTGCTCGATACTAGCCAGTAAGTATTTGCGTGTCAAAAGGAATAGGAAAAATCAATCGACAGGCGCACTCAATTGGGGAAAGGGTGAAAAATCAACGATCAAGCGCCGCTTTCAGCAGCTTTCGCGTGTAAGGGTGCGCGGGGGCAGCAAAAATTTTCTCGACTTCGCCGGTCTCGACGATCAATCCGTTTTGCATCACCAAGACTCGGTGCGCCATCGCCCCGATCACTTCCAGGTCGTGACTGATGAACACGAAGCCGAGGTTGTATTTGT
Source organism: Paraburkholderia lebeckiae (assembly GCF_014201005.1). Lineage (NCBI taxonomy): Bacteria > Pseudomonadati > Pseudomonadota > Betaproteobacteria > Burkholderiales > Burkholderiaceae > Paraburkholderia > Paraburkholderia lebeckiae. The sequence goes on from NZ_JACHDK010000002.1 coordinate 624,978, forward strand.
GCTGCAAACCGGTGAGCAGCTTGAGCACCTGCTGCTGGATCGAGACGTCGAGCGCGCTGGTCGGTTCGTCGAGGATCAGCACGCGCGGCTCGAGTACCAGCGCGCGCGCGATCGCGATGCGCTGCCGCTGCCCGCCCGAAAATTCATGCGGATAGCGATACAGCGCGGTCCGGTCGATGCCGACTTCGCGCAGCACCGCGACGACCTTGTCGCGCCGCGCCTGCGGAGTCATCTGCGGACGATGCAGCGCGAGCCCCTCGCCGACGATCCGCTCGATCGTCTGCCGTGGCGACAGCGAACTAAAAGGGTCTTGAAAGACGACCTGCATATTCGAGCGCAGTGCGGTCTTTTCGCCGCCGCGATAGCTCGCGAGCGCCCTGCCCTGAAACTGGATCTCGCCACGCGCGGTGCGCTGCAGACCGAGCAGTGCCATCGCGAGCGTCGACTTGCCCGATCCCGATTCACCGACGATCCCGAGCGTCTCGCCCTGGCGCACCGACACGTTCGCCGCGTCGACCGCGCGAAACCGCCCCGCGCCGAACCAGCCACGCAGGCCGGGCAGTTTCGTTCTGAAGTCGACCGCCACGTCGCGCGCTTCGAGCAGCACCGGCGAGATCGGCAGCACCGGCACGACCTCGCGCTGCGGCCGGCTCGCGAGCAGCCGCTGGGTATACGGATGGCGCGGCGCTTCGAACACCTGCTCGACCGTGCCGGTTTCGACCAGCACGCCTCGCTCCATCACCGCGACGCGCTGCGCGAAGTGACGCACGAGGTTCAGGTCGTGCGTGATCAGCAGCACGGCCGTGCCGCGCTTTTGTGCTTCGTCGCGCTGCAGTTCCAGCAGAAGCTCGACGATTTGCGCGCGAATCGTCACGTCGAGCGCGGTGGTCGGCTCATCGGCGAGCAACAGGCGCGGCCGGCAGGCGAGCGCCATCGCGATCATCGCGCGCTGCCGCTGCCCGCCCGACAGCTGATGCGGGTAGCTGTTGATGCGCTTCTCCGGCTCGGTGATGCCGGTGCGCGCGAGCAGCGCGACCGCCCGCCTGCACGCTTCGGTCGCGCTGACGCCGTCATGCACGACGATCGTTTCCGCAATCTGGTCGCCAATCGTATACAGCGGATTGAGCGCGGTCATCGGTTCCTGGAAGATCATCGCGATGTCCGAGCCGCGCAGGCCACGCATCGCACGCTCGCTCTTCGCGAGCAGATCTTCGCCATCGAAGCGGATCGCCCCGCTCACCTGCGCGTCGTTCAGCAGGCGCAGCACCGACAGCGCGGTCACGCTCTTGCCCGAGCCCGACTCGCCGACGAGCGCGACGCGTTCACCGCGCGCGATCGCGAGCGTGACGTCGTCGACGGCCACCGTGTCGCCGAACGCGACACGCAGATGGTCGAGTTCGAGCAGCGGCGTGTCCGTCGATTGCGGATCGATTTGCGGCAGCGGGCTCATTGACCACCTCCGGCGTGTATCGCATCGGCGATACGCGTGTCGAGCGCGTTGCGCAGCGCGTCGCCCATGAAGGTCAATAGCAGCAGCATCGCCACCAGCACGCCGAAGGTCGACACCGAGATCCACCACGCGTCGAGATTCGCCTTGCCCTGAGCGAGCAGTTCGCCCAGGCTCGGCGTCGGCGGCGGCACGCCGAGGCCGAGGAAGTCGAGGCTCGTCAGCGCGAGAATCGCGCTGCTCATGCTGAACGGCAGGAACGTAATGACCGGCGTCAGACTGTTCGGCAACACGTGACGCCACATGATCTGCCAATGGGACAAGCCCATCGCGCGCGCGGCGCGCACATAGTCCTGCTGGCGATTGCGCAGGAACTCGGCGCGCACGTAGTCGGACAGGCCGATCCAGTTGAACAGCGACAGCAGCACGATCAAAAGAGCGAAGCTGCGCTCGAAGATCGATGAAAAGATGATCAGCAGATAGAGCTGCGGCATCGCGTTCCAGATCTCGATCAGACGCTGCCCGACGATATCCGTTCGCCCTCCGAAGTAACCTTGCACTGCCCCCGCGACGATGCCGACGATCGTGCTGATCACGGTCAGCACGAGGCCGAACACGACCGACACGCCGAAGCCGTACAGCAGACGCGCGAACAGATCGCGGCCACGGTCGTCGGTGCCGAGCCAGTTCTCGCGCGACGGTGGCGCCGGGTTGGGCGCCTTCGAAAAGTAATTGAGCGTGTCGTAGTAGTAATGATTCGGCGGATACAGCGCGAAGTTTCCCGGCGCATCGAAGCGGTGACGGATGTACGGATCGAGATAATCGGTCGGCGTGGGGAAGTCGCCACCGAAGGTGGTCTCGGCGTAGGTTTTGACGAGCGGGAAATACAGATGGCCGTCGTAGCGCACGACGACCGGCTTGTCGTTCGACCACAGCGGCCCCACGAGGCTCGCCGCGAACGCGACGACGAAGATGATCAGGCTCCAGTAGCCGAGACGCTGCTGGCGAAAACGCTGCCACACGCGACGCGCCGGCGACGGCGACATCAGTGCGCGCGCGGGTTCGGTGCGCGCCGCCGCGTCGGCGGAAAGGCGGGCTCGATTCATCAGCGCTCCAGTTGTTCGAATTGGATGCGGGGATCGACCCACACATAGCAAAGGTCGGAGATCAGCCGCGTGACGAGGCCGATCAGCGTGAACAGATACAACGTGCCGAGCACGACCGGATAGTCCCGCCGCATCACCGATTCATACGACAGCAACCCGAGCCCGTCGAGCGAGAACAGCGTTTCGATCAGCAGGCTGCCGGTGAAGAACGCGCCGATGAAAGCGCCCGGGAAATTGACGATCAGCGGCAGCAGCGCATTGCGAAACACGTGCTTCCACAACACTCGCCGCTCGGACAAACCTTTTGCACGCGCGGTCAGCACGTACTGCTTGCGGATTTCGTCGAGGAACGCGTTTTTCGTCAGCATCGTGACGACCGCGAAGCTGCCCACCACCGACGCCGTGATCGGCAGCGTGATATGCCATAGATAGTCGAGGATCTTGCCGACGAGGCTCAACTGGTCCCAGTTGTCGGAGGTGAGGTTGCGCAGCGGAAACAGCTGCAGGAACGTGCCGCCGCCGAACAGCACGAGCAGCAGCACGCCGAGCACGAAGCCCGGAATCGCGTAGCCGACCAGCACGACGAGGCTCGTCGCGATATCGAAGTGCGAGCCGTTGCGCACCGCCTTCGCGATGCCGAGCGGCACCGATATCAGATAGGTGAGAAAGAACGTCCACAGGCCGATGCTGATCGACACCGGCAGCTTCGACACGATCAGCGACCACACGCTTTGATGACGGAAATAGCTCTGGCCGAGATCGAAGGTCGCGAAGCGCTTGAGCATCAGCACGTAGCGTTCGAGTGGCGGTTTGTCGAAGCCGTACAGCTGCTTCAGTTGCGCGATCTGTTGCGCATCGACGCCGCTATGCGAGCGCAGCCCGAACGGCGAGGCGCCCTCCGCGCCCTTGCGCAGTTCGTGCTGCATCTGCTCGACGGGGCCGCCCGGCACGAACTGGATCACGACGAAGGTCAGCGTCAGCACGCCGAGCAGCGTCGGGATCATCAGCAGCAGGCGTTTGAGGATGTAACTCCACATAGGCGGTGTTCCAGTGCGAACGCGTTGGTGGGGGCGATGGATCGGCGAATCAGTCGGCGCTGCCCGTGGGCGTGCGCGCCTGCGGGTCCTCGTACCACCACATCGTCGTGATCCAGCCCTCCGCGCCATAGTACAGCGGCAGCGTCTTCGGCCATGCGAGCCCGCGCTTGAACGCGACGCGATGCGTGCCGCTGTACCAGTGCGGCACCACATAGTAGCCATGCGTCAGCAGACGGTCGAGCGCGTGCGCGGCATCGGTCAGCTGCTCGCGCGTTTGCGCATGCACGAGCGCGTTCAACACCGCGTCGACGGCCGGCGACTTCAGGCCGATCGCGTTGTCCGAGCCGGGCGTATCGGCGGCCTTGCTGCCGAAGCGGGTGATCTGCTCGGAGCCCGGCACCTGCACGTCGGGCATGCGAATCGTCGTCACGTCGAAGTCGAATGCGTCGAGCCGCTTCTGATAGACCGCGAAGTCGGTGGTGCGGAAGTTCGCGGTAATGCCGAGCTTTTGCAGATTGCGCGTGAAGGTCGCGATGATCGGCTCCATCGACGAGGCCGAACCCGAGTCGTCGAGTATCTCGAACTGGAACGGCTCGCCCTTCGCGTCGCGCAGCGCGCCGTCACGATAGGTCCAGCCGGCCTGCTGCAGCAGATCGCGCGCCTGCAGCAGATTCGCGCGCAGCGAGCCGGGCGGATCGGTATCGGGCTGCTTCGGCGGCGGCCCGAATACCGCCGGGTCGAGTTGGACGCGAAACGGCTCCAGCAGCGCGAGCTCGCCCGGTGAAGGCAGCCCCTTCGCCTGCCATTCGGTGTTGGCAAAATAGCTGTCGATGCGCGTGTACTGGCTGAAAAACAGCTGGCGGTTCAGCCACTGAAAGTCGAGCGCGAGATCGAGCGCCTTGCGCACCCGCACGTCCTGGAACAGCGGCCGGCGCATGTTCAGGAAAAAGCCCTGCATGCCGGTGCCGTTGTGCTGCGCAAACTCGCGCTTGATCAACTCGCCACTGTCGAACTTCTTGCCGACGTCGCGCCGCACCCAGTTGCGCGCGATGTATTCGACCAGCGCGTCGTACTCGCCAGCCTTGAACGCCTCGAGCCGCGCGGTGCTATCGGCATACAGCTTGTAGACGATGCGATCGAAGTTGTTCATGCCGACGCGCACCGGCAAATCGGCGCCCCAATAGTGCGGGTCGCGTTTGAACGTGATCGTGCGGCCGTTGTCGTAGCTGTCGATCAGATACGGCCCGCTGCCGATTGGCTTTTCGAATGCGAGCTGGTCGAACGGAACGCGGCTGTCGTCGGGCTTCATCCCCCACTTACGCGAGAACACCGGCATGCTGCCCGCGAGCAGCGGCAACTCGCGATTGCGCTCGCGAAACTCGAAGCGCACCGTGGCCGGATCGACGACGACCGCGCGCTTGATCTCGCTGAAAAGCGATGCGAACTGCGGCGCGGCCTGCGGGCTCTTCAGCGTGTCGAGAGAGAACTTGACGTCGTCGGCGGTCACAGGGTCGCCGTTCGAAAAGCGCGCGCGCGGATTGATGTGGAACGTGACCGACAGGCCGTCGGGCGCGACGACGATGTCGTCGGCGAGCAGCCCGTAGGCGGACGCGACTTCGTCGCTGCTGCCGATCGTCAGGCTCTCGAACATCAATTCGAGGCCGGGCGCCGCATTGCCACGCAGAGTGAACGGATTGAACTTGTCGAAGCTCGTTAGACGGCTCGGGTTCGCGAGCACGAGCGTGCCGCCTTTCGGCGCATCGGGATTGACGTAGTCGAAGTGCTTGAAGCCGGCCGGATATTTGGGCTCGCCGTATTGCGCGATTGCATGCGCGGCATGCGCGTGCGGCGCGACGAGCAGACTCGCGCACAGCAGCGCGATGGCGAGCGCGGCGCGCAAGGGTCCGTGGATCACGCTGTGTCGAAGTCCCTCAGGCGTTTGAACCCGTCGCGAGCCAGTTGTCATGGAGTCGTGCTGGTAAATGGGCAGTGGCGATGTGGGGGATTCTACCCAATTAGCTTGCGCGATCTGGCGGGCGACTGCGACGAAATGCGTCAGCGACGGATGTTTCAGCACAAAAAACAAAACCGCCCTCCCAGGGCGGTTCTGTCATCGCTGCGGCCGGTTGGCGCGCTCCAGCGCTGACGCAGTGGCGACTCAGTGCCAGCCGCGATGCTGGTCGTAGTGGCCGCGCGCATAGCCGCCGTGGCCCGGCGGATGGTGGCGATACCAGTCGTCGCGCGCCCAGTAGCGACGGCCGTCCCAGTAACGGTCGCCATGCCAGCCGATCACGATTTGCGGACCGCCGTAGTACACGGGAGCCGGCTGATAGACGACGGGCGGCGGCGGAGGCGGCGGCGGTGCGTAGACCGGCGCCGGTGCGACGTAGACCGGCGCGGGAATGCCGATATTGACCCCGACGTTGAGCCCCGCGGCCATCGCGGCACCCGATGCAGCCAACGTCAACACGCCGAGCACTAGCGGAACAAGACGAGCGGACTTCATTGATCACCTTTGTAGAAACATGTTTTGTTGGCGGAAATATAACGCAAGGCAGCAACGCGCGTATTTCAACTTTGTAATTACTGATGCTGAAAATCACCTCGCCGGGCGGCGGCGTAATGTCTGGTTACACACGCCAGACGGCGGTAAAAAACACCCTCCGCGCGGGCGCCGCCTCGCGGCCTGGCCGGCATCCTAAAACGAACATTTTCAAGTTCGAAGGAACATATCTGTTCGATTTTATTCACCGAAGTCATCAGATCACTGATCGGAAGACCAAGCAAAAAATATCAAATTATCCCGAAATTTCAGGGAAAACGTGGCAATAGCTATGGTTTCCCCGGATATCCAGGTCGCTTCCAAGTGGTAGGATGACTTCCATTGAAAACCAATAAATGTTCGAATTCGCGCATACCCGAGCACTGCATCGGAAGCAACTGCTCAATGCGCCACGGAGACTGATTTTGAAAACGATCAAGGGATTGCGCTGGTGGATCATCGCCCTCGTGTGCGTTGGGACGATCGTCAACTATCTGTCGCGCAACGCGCTCGGCGTGATGGCGCCCGAGCTGATGAAACTGCTGCACATGAACACGCGGCAGTACTCGTACGTGGTCGGCGCGTTCCAGGTGGGCTATACGGTGATGCAGCCCGTCTGCGGCCTGATCATCGATCTGATCGGCCTGCGCCTCGGCTTCGCGCTGTTCGCGTGCCTGTGGTCGCTGACCGGCGTGTTCCACGGTTTCGCGGGCAGCTGGTTTTCGCTCGCGGCGCTGCGCGGCTTGATGGGCCTGTCCGAAGCGGTCGCGATTCCGGCCGGCATGAAGGTCGTCGCCGAATGGTTTCCCGATCGCGAGAAATCCGTCGCGGTCGGCTATTTCAATGCCGGCACCTCGCTCGGTTCGCTGCTCGCGCCGCCGCTCGTCGTTTTCCTGTCGCTTCGCTACGGCTGGCAGAGCGCGTTCGCGGTGACTGGCGCGCTCGGCTTCGTGTGGGCCGCCGCATGGTTCGTGCTGTACCGCTCGCCCGCCGAGCACAAGCGCGTGAGCGATGCCGAGCGCGCCGCGATCGTCGAAGGCCAGGCACCTCCCGCCGCGCGCCGCGCGAGCGTGCGTGAAGTGCTGCGCACGCGCCGCTTCTGGGCGATCGCGCAAGCGCGCTTTTTCGCCGAGCCCGCGTGGCAAACGTTCAGCTTCTGGATTCCGCTCTATCTCGCCACGCAGCGTCATATGGATCTGAAGCAGATCGCGATGTTCGCGTGGCTGCCGTTTCTCGCCGCGGACCTGGGCGGTCTGTTCGGCGGCTATCTTTCGCCATTCCTGATGAAGCATTTTCGCGTGCCGCTGATCTGGTCGCGCATCTCGGGCGTCGTGCTCGGCGCGCTGATGATGATCGGGCCCGCATCGATCGGTCTCGTCGCGTCGCCGTACCAGGCCATCGCCCTCTTCTGCGTCGGCGGCTTCGCGCACCAGATGATCTCGGCGCTCGTCAACACGCTCGCCGCCGACGTATTCGATCCGGGCGAAGTCGGCACCGTCGCCGGCTTCGCGGGCATGGCCGCGTGGATCGGCGGCCTCGGCTTCTCGCTGATGGTCGGCGCGCTCGCCGATTCGATCGGCTACACGCCGCTGTTCGGTGCGCTCGGCGCATTCGACATCATCGGCGCGACGCTGCTGATCATCCTGATGCGCGATGTGCCGCGCCACGGCCGCGCGCGCCGCGCCGACCTGAGCGTCAACACTGCTGCCTGACCTCCCTCGAGGACTCATCATGCATTCACAGATCAATCTCAAACATCCGCCGCGCTTCGCGCTCGCCCCTCACGCTGGCAACCCCGCGGCCAACCCGGTCGTGCTAAGCGCCCAGCCGAATTGCCGCATCGAGCTGTTCGTGCTCGCCGAGGACATCATCCGCGTGCTCGTGCTGCCGGACGGCGAAACGCGCGGCCCGCGCACATGGGCGATCGCGCCCGGGATGGACGACGTGCCGCTCGAAGGCCGCGAACGCCGCGACCTGAGCGGCTTCACGCCGCCGCCGTTCACGGTGAACGAAGCAGCCGCTCACATCGTGATCGAAACGGCGCGCGTGCGCGTGAGCGTAGCGCTCGAAGGCGGCGCCTGCGCCTGGGACATCCTGCACGAAGGCAAGTGGCATCGCGTGATGAGCGATCGCAAGACCCAGGCGTACAACTTCGGCTGGTGGGACTCGCGCGTCTATCACTACGTCGAGCGGCGCCGCGACGAAATGTACGTTGGCCTCGGCGAGCGTGCCGGCTCGCTCGATCGCGCGCAGCAAAGCTACGAGATGCGCAACATCGACGCGATGGGCTACAGCGCGCGCACCACGGACCCGCTGTACAAGCACATCCCGTTCTACGTGACGTGGCAGCCGCAGACGTCGACGGGCTTCGGGCTGTTCTACGACACGCTCGCCGATTGCCGCTTCGACATGGGCCGTGAACTCGACAACTATCACGGTCACTATCGGCACTTCATCGCCGAGCATGGCGATCTCGACTACTACTTCATCGCGTCGCCCGGTTCGCCGCTCGACGCGGTGCGCCGCTTCACGTGGCTCACTGGACGTCCCGCTTGGATGCCGAAGTGGGGCCTCGGCTACTCGGGCTCGACGATGAGCTACACCGACGCGCCGGACGCGCAACAGCAGATGGGCGAATTCATCGAGCGCTGCCGAGAACACGACGTGCTGTGCGATTCGTTTCATCTGTCGTCAGGCTATACGTCGATCGGGCCGAAGCGCTACGTGTTCAACTGGAATCGCGAGAAGTTTCCGGACATCGACGGCTTCGTGCGGAGCTATCTCGATCACGGCGTGCGTCTGTGCGCGAACATCAAGCCGTGTCTGCTGCAAGACCACCCAGCGTTCGACGACGTCGCCCACGCCGGCCTGCTGATCGAAGCGCCCGATGGCGAGCCCGCATGGGTGCAGTTCTGGGACGAAGTCGGCGCGTACCTCGACTTCACGAATCCCGCGACGATCGACTGGTGGAAAGCTCGCGTGAAGGACGCACTGCTCAAATACGGCATCGCGGCCACCTGGAACGACAACAACGAGTTCGAGATCTGGTCGCCGCATGCGATCGCGCGCGGCTTCGGCAAGCCGTATCCAGCACACCAGGCGAAGGTGCTGCAGACGCAGCTGATGATGCGCGCGTCGCACGACGCGCAGCGCGAGCATGCGCCTGACAGGCGCCCATTCCTCGTGTCGCGCTCGGGCGGCGTCGGCATGCATCGCTATGTACAGACGTGGTCGGGCGACAACTACACGTCGTGGGAAACGCTGCGCTTCAATCTGAAGATGGGTCTCGGGCTCGCGATGTCGGGCGTGTCGAATAGCGGTCACGACATCGGCGGTTTCTCGGGTCCGGCGCCGGAGCCGGAACTGTTTGCGCGCTGGGTCGGGTTCGGCATCTTCCTGCCGCGCTTTTCGATTCACTCGTGGAACGACGACGGCACCGTCAACGAGCCGTGGATGCATTCCGAAGTCACGCGGCACGTGGCAGACCTGATCAAGCTGCGCTATCGCCTGATCCCTTATCTCTACGAGTTGCTGTGGCAATCGCATAGCGCGTACGAGCCGGTGCTGCGGCCGCTGTTCGCGGAGTTTCCTCACGATCCGGGCTGCCTCGTCGATGGCGACGACATGATGCTCGGCTCGTCGATGCTGGTCGCGCCAGTGGTCGATCCGGGCCAGAGCACGCGCGCCGTGTACCTACCGGCCGGTTCGCGCTGGGTGTCGTACTGGAGCGGCGAAACGTTCGACGGCGGCCAGACCGTCACGTTGCCCGCGCCGTTCGAGCGGCCGGTGTTCCTGCTGCGTGAAGGCAGCGTGATTCCGCTCAACATCGCCGAGCAGCATTTTGGCCGCCCCGCCGACCAACGCGCATTCCTCGCGGTGCCGTATGCCGACGCGGGCACCGCGCAAGGCGGCTCGATCGAGGACGACGGCGAGACCGAAGCCTGGCGCAACGGCGAGCAAGGCCGCTGGAACGTCACGCTGACGGGCGACGCAAACACTTTGCGGGTGACGCTCGAGCGTACGCAATGGATGCCGCGCGTGCAGCCGCACGTGCGCGTGTTCGTGCCGATGCGCGAGACACGCGCGGTCGTCTGCGCTAACGGCACGCTCGTCACCGATCACACCGCAGACGGCTGGCGCTGCCTGACGATTTCGGTGCCGCACTGAACAACACATCGCACCGGCCTGAGGGATCAGGCCGACCCATTAGTCTGGAGACATCCCAACCATGAAAATAAACCAGCGCGCGCGCACCCGCGCGTTCGTCCTCTGCTGCCTGCCGTTCGCGGGCACCGCGTTGTCCACCAGCGCATCGGCGCAAAGCAGCGTCACGCTGTATGGCGTCGTCGACAATGCGTTCGCCTATGCCAGCAACCAGAAGGGGCATTCGAATTTCTATATGAGCCAGGGCAACCTGCAGGCGAGCAAGTTCGGCTTCCTCGGCTCGGAAGATCTCGGCGGCGGCACGAAGGCGATCTTCCGGCTCGAGAGCGGCTTCAATTCGCTGACTGGCGCGCAAAGCGCCGCGGGCTACCTGTTCAACCGCCAGGCCTATGTCGGCCTCGCGAACGACCGCTACGGCACGGTGACGCTCGGCCGCCAGTACACACCCTACTTCCAGATGGTCGGCGCGCTCGGACCGACCGGCGTGCTGACCGGCGCGACCGGGGCGCACCCCGGCGATCTCGACGCCCTCGACACGACGCTGCGCTTCAATAATTCGGTAACCTACCTATCGCCAACGATCGGGGGCCTGCAGGCAAGCGCGCAGTACGGTCTCGGCGGCGTGCCCGGCAGCGTCGCGAACGGCAGCCTGTTCAGCGCGGCGCTGCGTTATGACTTCCAGCCCGTGTCGCTCGCAGCCGGCTACGTGAAGCTGAAGGACATTTCGACGAGCGCAGCGCTCGGCAGCTTCGCGATCAACTCGCCGGTCAACAACGGTTACGCCAGCGCGCGCAGCGCGCAGCTGTTCGCCGCGGCGGGTCGCTATACGTGGCACGATCTGATGGTTGGCCTCAACTACTCGAATGTGCAGTACGCGCCGGGCCACGGCTCGCTGTTCTTCGACAAGGCCGTGTTCAACACGTACGGCGCGATCGCGACGTACCGGATCACGCCGAGCGTGACGGTCGGCGGCGGCTATAGCTTCACCCAGGCAAGCAAGGCGAACGGCATCAGCGATTCGGCACACTATCATCAGATCTCGCTCGAACAAACGTACAACCTGTCGACGCGCACCACGCTGTACGCGCTCGAGGCCTATCAGCATGCAGGCGGCAAGTCGCTGATCTCGTCGGGCAGCGGCGTGACCATCGCCGACGCGGTCGCGGTGGTCGGCGACTCGCAGAACACGACGCCGTCATCGGGTCCGTCTCAGTTCGTCGGCATGGTGGGGTTGCGACACGCGTTCTAAGCGAGGCGGTCTCGGTCAGCAGCACGATGGGATCGGTCATGCAGACTCCTTGCGCGCGCCGCGCTGGTTCTGGCGTGGTTTTCTGCGGACCAGCGTGTCTGGGCGAACGGCGCCATGCATTGATCAGCAGACCTGCATATTCACGTAGGACGTGGTCACATGCTGGAGGGTTGGGAATGCCGCTGACATCGCTGAAGTATCGAGCGAGATCAAAATCACGCCGCGGAAAAACAAAAACCCCGCAGAGCCTGGACTCTGCGGGGTTTCGCCACCATTGCTGGCGGAGACGGAGGGATTCGAACCCTCGATCCAGGTTTTGGCCCAGATGCTCCCTTAGCAGGGGAGTGCCTTCGACCTCTCGGCCACGTCTCCCAAACTTTCTGTCGCACAGGGAGTCAGTGCGACGAAGCCAAGATGATAGCGGGCCGGGCCGATAAGGTCAATGTCCGACGAACATTTTTTGTGCCAACGTGGCGTCTCATCACGCAATTCATTCACATGAATGCCACAAAACAAACGGGATGCTCTAGAGCACCCCGTTTTTCCCGCCACTTATGCCTGATCGAGTTCGAAGGCCTTATGCAGCGCGCGTACCGCGAGCTCCATGTACTTTTCGTCGATCAACACCGAAATCTTGATTTCCGAGGTCGAGATCATCTGAATGTTGATGCCCTCTTCCGACAGCGTGCGGAACATCTTGCTGGCGATGCCGACGTGCGAGCGCATCCCGACGCCGACCACCGACACCTTCGACACCTTCGGGTCGCCCAGCACCTGCTCGGCCTGGACGTGCGCCTTTACCGTGCCGGTGAGGATTTCCATTGCACGCGCATAGTCGCCGCGGCCAACCGTGAACGTGAATGCCGTCTTGCCCTCGACGCTCTGGTTCTGGATGATCATGTCGACATCGATATTCGCGTCCGCCACCGGGCCGAGAATCTGATACGCGATGCCCGGCTTGTCGGGCACGCCCATCACGGCGATACGAGCTTCGTCGCGCTGGAACGCGATGCCCGAGATGACTGCTTTTTCCATGGTCTCGTCTTCTTCAAAAGTAATCAGGGTGCCCGACTTCATTTCTTCGTCGAGTGGCATCAGCGGATCGGTCAGGCTCGACAGCACGCGCGTCTTCACCTGATATTTGCCGGCGAATTCCACCGAGCGGATCTGCAGCACCTTCGAACCCAGGCTGGCCATTTCCAGCATTTCTTCGAACGTCACGCGGTCGAGCCGGCGCGCTTCTTCAACGACGCGCGGGTCCGTCGTGTACACACCGTCGACGTCTGTGTAGATCAGGCACTCGTCGGCCTTCAGCGCGGCTGCGACCGCGACCGCCGACGTGTCCGAGCCGCCGCGGCCGAGCGTCGTGATGTGGCCGTCCGGGTCAATGCCCTGGAAGCCGGTGATCACGACCACCTTGCCGGCTGCGAGGTCTTGCATGACGCGCTCGCCGTCGATGTCGCTGATGCGCGCTTTCGTAAACGCGCTATCGGTCTTGACCGGCACCTGCCAGCCTGCGTAGCTGACCGCTTCGACGCCAGCTTCCTGCAGCGCGATCGCGAGCAGACCCGAGCTGACCTGCTCGCCGGTGGCGGCGATCATGTCGAGTTCACGCGGGCTCGGTTGAGTCGTGATTTCTTTCGCGAGGCCAAGCAGGCGATTGGTTTCGCCGGACATTGCCGACGGCACGACGACCATCTGATGGCCGGCCTTGTGCCATTTCGCGACGCGCCTGGCGACGTTCTTGATGCGCTCGACCGAGCCCATCGAGGTGCCGCCGTATTTATGTACGATGAGTGCCATTGTCGTTCTGAACTGGAAGAGAAACCGCGCTGGCGCGCTGGAGACGACCGCACAGAAAGCACAGGGGCGCAACGTCTCGTGAACGGCGGCAAAGTGTGTGGCGGCGTAGATGCAGCACGCGTGCAGCACGCGCGGATTTGCCCGGGATGAAATCGCAAATGGCTGATCGGAATTGAACGGCGACGACGGATCACGCACGCCTGCCGGCACTACCGACCGATAGCGAAAAAAGCGACGGCGAAATCGGGTCGGGCAAACAAGCTAAAGTACCTGATTAGGCGCAAAAAGACAAGACGCAACGAGCGCTCAAATGCGTCGAATCAGGCCTGCAATGGCCTGTTTTATCGCTGATTTGCGCCCTGTTTCACGCTTTCGACATGTACACGCACGGCTTGCGCGACTGTCGGACCGGCGCTCAGGCGATCAGCAGATCCTCGCGCCAGACGATTTTCACGCACGCTTCGCATTCCGGAGATGCGTCGCGCACGGTCCCGCGATTCACGCCGATCAGTGGCACGAACAGCAGTTGATCGCCAACGTAAAGCAATGGCACGTCGCGCTTCCATGCGGGAATGCCGCGCTCCTGAAACAGGTTCTTCAGCGTGCGGCCCGGCGTGTTCGGCACACCGATGCGCATGCGTTCTCCGCCGCGGCGCGCCCGCACGCTTAGAGAGGCTCGTTGCAGGACGCTGACGGGAACGATGTCGCATGCTTCGTTACGCGGCGCCGCGTGCGCTGCGTCGGCTACGTCGGAAGCAGCGGCTGCATCCACCATCGCGAACACGAACGTGCCCCGCCATTGCGGCAAGTGCCAGATCTCTTGCCCTTGCCACGCGAGTTCACTGATCTCGCGCTCGACGAGCGCGGTTTCGTCGGCGGGTTCGCTGCTATCGCCGGCTTCCCAGTAGACGAGGCCGCGATAGCTGCGCAACGCATGCCCCGCATGATCGATGCGGAGCCGATGTCCGTCCTTCCCCGCAGCCACTTCGCGCAACTGCCGCAGCGCATCCGCGACACGCGCGCTCGATGCCGCGACGAAGCCGAGCGTACGCATCCAGTAGCGCAGCAGATTCAGCGCGCGATCGTCGTCGAGAGCGAGCAGCACGTCGTGCGCGAGGGCGCGTCCTTCATCGCGCGACGCGCTTTCCATGTCGGCGCGCGCGAGCGTGTCGAGCAATCGCTGCGCCGATGCCGCATGCGCGGCCGTGCGCGCGAGCGCATCGCGATAGCCCGGGAAGTGCACCGCCAGCACCGGCAACACCTGATGACGCAAGGCGTTGCGCGCATAACGCGTGTCCGCGTTCGATTCGTCGTCGATCCAGCGCAGCTTGCGCGCGCTCGCATAGTGTTCGAGCTGCGCGCGCAGCAGATGCAAAAGCGGCCGCACACGTGTCGTCGACGCACCTGTCGGCAGCGTGCCGGGCGCCATCGCCGCGAGACCCGCGAGCCCCGCGCCGCGCAGCAGTTGCAGCAGCACGGTCTCGGCCTGATCGTCCGCATGCTGCGCGAGCCATAGCGTGCTAATGCCGTGCGTCGCGCACATCGCATCGAGCGCGCGATAACGCGCGTCGCGTGCCGCGGCCTCGATGCTCAGGCCCGGCGCGCGCGCGACATCCACGCGTCGCGCGTCGAATTCGACGCCACGTTCGCGCGCGAAAGCCTCGCAGTGCGCGAGCCACGTATCGGCATGTGGACTCAAACCATGATGCACGTGCAGCGCGATACAGCGCGACGCACCCGCGACGCGCACCGCCGCATCGAGGAGCACGCTCGAATCGACGCCGCCGCTGAATGCGACCGAAATGCGCGCGTTCGAATCGAGCCCGAACAGCGCGGCGCCGAGCGCCTCGATCACGAGGCGCTCGGCGGATGAGTCGGCGGTGGTGGTCACGTCGTTAGCGCGGAAAGCGCCGGTGGACGAAAGAGACAGGCCAACGCGCGGGCTTATGCGCCCGGCGTCGTTTCCTTGAATTTGCCGTACGCCATCAGCCGTTCGAAACGGCGTTCGCGCAGGTCGTTGGTGCTCATACCCTGGAACTGGCGCAGCGAATCGGCGAGCGCACGGCGCAGCATCGCCGCCATGCCCTTCGGATCGCGATGCGCGCCACCGAGCGGCTCGTTGACGATCTTGTCGATCAGACCGAGCGCCTTCAGACGATGCGCGGTCAGGCCCAGCGCCTCCGCCGCTTCCGGTGCCTTGGCGGCGCTCTTCCACAGGATCGATGCGCAGCCTTCCGGCGAGATCACCGAGTAGGTCGAGAACTGCAACATCAGCACGCTGTCGCCCACCGCGATAGCGAGTGCGCCTCCCGAGCCGCCCTCGCCGATGATCGTCGCGATCAGTGGCGTCTTCAGCTCGGCCATCACATACAGGTTGCGGCCGATCGCCTCGGACTGGCCGCGCTCTTCCGCGCCGATGCCCGGGTACGCGCCAGGTGTGTCGATGAACGTGAAGATCGGCAGGCCGAACTTCTCGGCGAGGCGCATCAGCCGCTCGGCCTTGCGATAGCCTTCCGGACGCGGCATGCCGAAGTTGCGCAGCGCGCGCTCCTTGGTGTCGCGGCCCTTCTGATGACCGATCACCATGCACGCCTGGCCGTTGAACCGCGCGAGACCGCCGACGATCGACAGATCGTCCGCGAAGTTGCGGTCGCCATGCAGTTCATGGAAGTCGGTGAACAGCTCGCTTACGTAATCGAACGTGTACGGACGCTGCGGATGACGGGCGATTTGCGAAACCTGCCACGGCGTGAGGTTCGCATACAGATCTTTGGTGAGCTGCTGGCTCTTCTTGGACAGCCGCTCGATCTCTTCCGAAATATCGACGGCCGAGTCGTCCTGCACGAAGCGCAATTCTTCGATCTTCGCTTCGAGTTCAGCGATCGGCTGTTCGAAATCCAGAAACGTGGTCTTCATTGGTTGTAATCCTTGGACTTACCGGGCAGCGCGTATTCTAACCGCGTGCGCCAATGTCAAAACCATTTCTCAACTATCAACATCATATACGCGATAGTCTTTGAAACGGCTTCGTTTCCTGTTCTTCTTTAGTAGTCGACCGGTAACGGATCGAGACTACGCCACATGTACCAGGTCGCCACGGTGCGCCACGGCTCCCAGTTCGCGGCAACCTCGCGCGCTTCGCTGCGCGTGACGGGTTCGCCGCTGAAATAGTTGACGCTGATCGCGCGGATCAGGCCGAGGTCGTCGAGCGGTAGCACGTCGGGACGCGACAGGTTGAAAATCAGGAACATCTCCGCGGTCCAGCGGCCGATGCCGCGAATTTGCGTGAGTTCGGCGATCACCGCCTCGTCGTCCATCGACGTCCACTTGCCGACGTGCAATGCGCCCGACACGAAATGCCTCGCGAGATCGAGCACGTACTCGGCCTTGCGTTTCGACAAACCGCACGCGGTCAGCTTCTCGAGACCGAGCTTGATGAACTGCTGCGGCACGAGCTTCGGACACGCGACTTCGACCCTCGCCCACACGGCCTGCGCCGACGCGACCGAGATCTGCTGGCCGACCACCGAGCGCGCAAGCGTGACGAAAGGATCGCCACGACTCAGCAAATGCACGGGGCCGAACTTCGGAATCAGCTTCTTCAAAATGCGATCGCGCTTGACGAGATCCGCGCACGCCCTGTCCCAGTACGCGGGACGCGTGACTTCAGGCGCAAGACCGCCGATCTGCACCGGCACCGCGACTTCGTTCGCGAGCGATGTGACACCGGCCGCTTCGCCGCCCGCGCTGGCCGTGCTCGCCGAAGTGGCCGATACGCGCGTCTTGCGCACGACTTCGCCCGCGTTCGTGTCGCGCGCGAGTTCCTGCACGTCGCCGGCGAGTTTGGCCGGCAACGCACCGTTGCCCTTCGCACGCGACGCCGTTTTCGCGCGTTTCGCAGGCGCGAGTGCAGCTTCAGTGCCCGCGCCATTGAGCGAGCGTTTGGCCGCGCTCTTCTTTGCCGCGGCCGAGTCGGCTTTCGCCGCCGCCCCGCCCGCTTTCGAGGGTGCTTTGTCTACCGCGCCGCCGCCCGCACGAGTCGACTGTGCTGCGGCAGCCGATGCTGCGGCAGCCGATGCCGCGGCTGCCGCACTGGTTTGAGACGCCGCGCGTTTAGCCGGCGTCTTCGTGGCCGTTGCCATCCTGCCTCCTGCCTGGCGAGTCGTTCAGAGGGAAGTACGAGGTGCGCTCACACGCGCCGCCACTCGGTCAACCCGCCGGGTTTGTCTTCAAGGGCAACGCCGGCATCGAGCAATTCGGCCCGGATCCGGTCTGCTGCCGCATAGTCCTTTGCCTGCTTGGCGGCGATACGCGCGGCGATCTTCGCTTCGATCGCGGCGGGCTCGAGCGCTCCTTCAGCTGCAGCACCCGCTGCCTGCTGCAGGTATGCACGCGGTTCGCGTCCGAGCAGCCCGAGCACCGCGCCAAGCGCGCGCAATTGACGGGCCAGCGCGGTGTCGCGCGTGCGGTTCACTTCGGTGGCCAGTTCGAACAGCACCGACACGGCCACCGGCGTGTTGAAGTCGTCGTTCATTGCCGCCTGGAAACGCTGCGCGTACGCTTCGTTCCAGTCGAGCACGGCGCTATCGGGCGTCACGTCTTTCAACGCCGTGTACAAACGCGCGAGTGCATTGCGCGCGTCGTCGATATGTACATCGCTGTAGTTCAACGGCGAGCGGTAATGCGCGCGCGCGATGAAGAAACGCACCACCTCTGCATCGTACTGCGCGAGCACTTCGCGAATCGTAAAAAAATTGTTCAACGACTTCGACATCTTCTCATTGTCGATCTGTACGTAGCCGTTGTGCATCCAGTAATTGACGAATGTTTGTCCGGTCGCGGCCTCACTTTGCGCGATCTCGTTTTCGTGGTGCGGAAACTGCAGATCCTGGCCGCCACCGTGAATGTCGAACTGTTCACCGAGCAGCGTGCAGCCCATCGCCGAGCACTCGATGTGCCAGCCGGGACGACCGCGCCCGTACTTCGAATCCCAGCCAGTGTCGGCCGGTTCCTCGGGCTTCGCCTGCTTCCACAGCACGAAGTCGAGCGGGTCCTGTTTCGCGTCGTTGGCCGCGACGCGTTCGCCAGCGCGCAGGTCTTCGAGCGACTTGCCCGACAGCTTGCCGTAGCCTGCGAATTTGCGTACCGCGTAGTTGACGTCGCCGTCGCTCGCCTGGTAGGCGTAGCCGTTTTTCTCGAGCGTCTCGATCATGCCGAGCATCTGCGGAATGAAGTCGGTCGCGCGCGGCTCGATGTCCGGACGCTCGATGCCGAGCGCGTCCGCGTCTTCATGCAGCGCGGCGATGAAGCGATCGGTCAGCGATTTGATGGTTTCACCGTTCTCGACTGCGCGCCTGATGATCTTGTCGTCGATATCGGTAATGTTGCGCACGTAGGTCACGTTGTAGCCAAGCGCACGCAACCAGCGCTGCACGATGTCGAACACGACCATCACGCGCGCATGACCGACGTGACAATAGTCGTACACGGTCATCCCGCAGACGTACATCCGCACGACACCTTCGCGCAGCGGCACGAAAGTCTGTTTGTCACGCGCGAGCGTGTTGTAAATGCGCAGAGATTCCATAGAGAGCGGTGCGTGGGCCGAAAGAAGTCCGCATTGTGCTTCATGCGCGCCACGACCCGCGAAACGAACAGGATAACGGGGTGCATCGCATACAGCTGAAACCGGCGCACCTCGTGCGGCGATCAGGCTGCAGACGAGGCTGCGAACCGGGCGGAGACGGCCACGAGTGGCGAAAAGACAGTCGGCGGTTCGACGGAACGCGCAGACCTTTTGTTAGAATGGCTCGGAGTATAACATCCAGACCTGAGCCTATGAAACACTCCAGCGGCCGCGCGCGCAGCGCTGCGACCCTCGCCGCGACTGCGTTTGGCAACGTTGTCGGTGGCGTTACTTTCGAAGCGGCGCGTGCCCTCGCGTGGCGTGTCACCGTCGTTGCCGCGCTTGCCGCGGTGCCGGTCGCGAGCGCTTATGCGCAGAAGGCCGCGGTGATGCCGCAAGGCCCCGCCGTGCGTGACAATACGCCGGAAATCGACGCGTCGATCGCACAGAAAAACTGGCAAGCCGCGCTGACCCAACTCGACGCGCGCGTCGCCGCGAATCCGCGCGACGCACAAGCGAAGTTCAAACGCGCAAACGTGCTCGTGCATCTGAATCGCGACGACGAAGCGATCACAGCGTTCACCGAACTCACGCAGCTGTATCCCGAGTTGCCCGAGCCGTACAACAACCTCGCCACACTCTTCGCGAGACAAGGCCGCCTGACCGAAGCGCGCGCGGCGCTCGAGATGGCCACCCAGGTGAATCCGAACTACGGCCTCGCGTTCGAGAACCTCGGCGACCTCTATCTGCGCCTCGCCGATGCCGCGTACCGTCGCGCGGAGAGCCTCGGCAAGGCGAGCCCGAGGACCGCGCAGCGTCTCGCGGATATCCAGAAGGTCGTGTCGCCGGCAACGCCCGCTGCCGCGGCGTCGCAGCCTGCCGCCGAGCAGACGACCGTGCCCGCCGCGCACCCCACGTCGAACATCACGGACAGCCCGAGCTTCCAGTTCGGCGGCCCGAATGGCTCGCTCGCCATGCCGCCGTACATGGCGCCGTCGCGCTGATCGCCGGGCTCGTTGCCTGACGCAACTTTTCTCCAACCCCGAGGACTTTCATGAAACGGTTGATGTTGGCGCTCGGCAGCGCCGCCCTGATCGCAAACGCACCCGCCTTTGCGCAGTCCGGTTCGCAGGCCGTTCATCCTTCCGTGCTGCTGAAGACGTCGGAGGGTGACATCCGCGTCGAGCTGTATCCCGAGAAAGCGCCAAAGACGGTCGCCAATTTCCTCGACTACGTGAAAGCCGGCCAATATAGCGGCACGATCTTCCATCGCGTGATTCCGGGCTTCATGATCCAGGGCGGCGGCTATACGCAGAGCTTCGTCGAGAAGCCGACGCGCGCGCCGATTCCGCTCGAGAGCCGCACCGGTCTGAAGAACACCGCTGGCACGATCGCGATGGCGCGCACCAGCGACCCGAATTCGGCCACCGCGCAGTTCTTCATCAACACGGTGGACAATGCCAATCTCGACTACCCGAATCCGGACGGCAACGGCTACGCGGTATTCGGCAAGGTCACGAGCGGCATGGACGTCGTCAAACGCATCGAAGCCACGCCCACCACCACGCGCGGCCCGATGAGCGATGTGCCGCAGAAGCCGGTCGTGATCCAGTCGGCGACGATGGTGAGCAAGTAAAAACGAACCAGCGAGCGAACGAGCAAGCGAACCCGCGCGGCCGAAGCCCGGCCCCGACCAATGCCCCGGCGCGGCCGGTCGTCAGCCCATGACGACGCGCCGCGCCTTTTATCCACCTGTTCATCAAAGGATTCCATCATGGTTGAACTGCATACGAACCACGGCGTCATCAAACTCGAGCTGAACGCCGAAAAGGCGCCGAAGTCGGTCGAGAACTTCCTGAACTACGTGAAGGCCGGCCACTACGACAACACGGTGTTTCACCGCGTGATCGACGGCTTCATGATCCAGGGCGGCGGCTTCGAACCCGGCATGAAGCAGAAGCCGACGGCCGAGCCGATCACCAACGAGGCGAACAACGGTCTGAAGAACGAGAACGGCTCGATCGCGATGGCGCGTACCAACGACCCTCATTCGGCGACCGCGCAATTCTTCATCAACGTGAACGACAACGACTTCCTTAACCACTCGTCGCCGACGCCGCAAGGCTGGGGCTACGCGGTGTTCGGCAAGGTCGTCGAAGGCATGGACGTGGTCGAGAAGATCAAGAAGGTCAAGACCGGTTCGAAGGGCTTCCATCAGGACGTGCCGGTCGATGACGTCGTGATCGAAAAAGCTGTCGTCGTCGGCTAAGCCGTGAGTGAGTCGCGCCTCATCCGGGCGTCGACTCGTTTGAACTGAAATCAGGCACCTTCAATGCTGCAAGAGACGCCGCTGCGAAGCGTCGCCGCGGGCGTCCCAGGCGAAGGCCAACGCCCGCACGCCGCGCGCCCTTTTTTCTTCCTCTCCGATCTGCATCTGAGCGGGGCAATTCCGCGCACGGTGGCCGCGTTCGAGCATTTCATCCGCGTGAGCGCGGAAGCGGCCGACTCGGTGTTCATCCTCGGCGACCTGTTCGAGTACTGGGTCGGCGACGACATGCTGAGCGAGCCGTTCGTCGCCCATATTGCGGCGCTGCTGCACACGCTATCCGAGCGCGGCATCGCGCTCTACATCATGCACGGCAATCGCGACTTTCTGCTGGGCAAGCGCTTCATGAAAGCGGCCGGCGCGATCTGGCTGCCCGATCCGTTCGTGATTACCGCGTTCGGCACGCGCATTGCACTCGCCCATGGCGATGGTCTGTGCACCGCGGATCGCGGCTATCAGTTGTTCAGGCGTTTCGCGCGCAATCGACTCGCGCAGATTCTGTTTCTGGCGTGGCCATTTCGTTGGCGTCGCAAGCTCGCCGAGAACATGCGCTCGAAGAGCGAGCATGGCCGCACACGGCCGATGCCGATCAAGTATGACGTGACCCCGCAAGGTGTCGCCGCGCTGTTCAGGAAATCGAAGACCGCGACGATCATTCATGGGCATACCCATCTGCCCGCGCGGCATCGCGAGCCGGGCGGCACGCGCTGGGTTCTGCCCGACTGGGATCTCGATCACGGCGAGCGCCGGGGCGGCTATCTGAAGATCGATGCCGACGGGATTCGAGCGTTGCCGCTGGATTGACCTCGTGGGTACGGCGTGCGCTTCGCGCTGCAGAGACGCCGAGGCGCCGATACCTAGCGCTCCGCCGCCAGCCCCTCAACCTTCCCCGCGATCGCCGCCGATAGCCGCCGCAAATCGAGCAACGCCGCATCCGCGCCTTGCAGCCCTTCGAGGCTCGTGCCGAGCCGCTCGAGCGCATCGACGATTTCATCGATACGTCGCGCCTGAGTCGCCGCATGGTCGATCAGACCGTGAATCGCGAGCGAAACCGGATCGTCCGCGTTGGGCGTGATGCCGTATGCGCAAAACGCGCTGATTTCGCTGCCGCGCTTCGCGTCACGCGCGGCGTTGTTCGCATTCGGGTTCGCACCGTTCGCAGCCGCCGCGGCCGGCACGATGATCCGCGCCGGATTGCCGACCGCCGTGCCACGCGCGGGCACCGGCTTCGTCACGACCGCGTTCGATCCGATCTTCGCTTCCGCGCCGACGGTGAAGCCGCCGAGCACCTTCGCGCCCGCACCGACGATCACACCACGCTCGAGCGTCGGATGCCGCTTCGCGCCGCGCGTGAGCGACGTGCCACCGAGCGTCACGCCCTGATAGATCGTGCAGTCGTCGCCGATCTGCGCGGTCTCGCCGATCACGACGCCCATGCCGTGATCGATAAACACGCGCCGCCCGACGGTCGCGCCCGGATGAATCTCGATGCCGGTCATGAAGCGCGCCATCTGGGACACGAAACGCGCGAGCCAGCGGCGCTTCGCGCGCCAGCACGCGTGAGCGATCCGATGCAGCACGAGCGCGTGCAGCCCCGGATAACACGTGAGCACTTCCCATGCGCTGCGGGCGGCGGGATCGCGCTCGCGGATCGTGGCGACATCTTCGCGAAGTCTCGTCAACATGGCAGGGACTGTATTGTTGGGGGGAAAACCGTCTGCGTGAGCGAATCCGCGCGGTTTGCGCGTGCGCGGGACTCTGCATTTCGCGCCATAGGTAACGTCATCGCTGCCGCTTAGCACGGCGGCAACTTTGCTTCTAACGTTTCGTGGATTGTAGGGCGATTGCGCGAAACCTGCCGGAAGTCCCCGTCACCTGCAAGGTTGTCGTCAGACGAAGGCGGTGCATCAGGTGCGCCGTCACGGGCTGGTCGACGAACCGTCATTCGGTCCGACTGGTCTTGAGCAGGATGTGCTTGGCGATGCCGCGCATAATGTTGACCTCCTCGCGCTCGAGGCCCGAGCGCGCGAAGAGCCGCCGCAGACGTGACATCAGCTTCTTCGGATTGGCCGGATCGAGAAACTCGAGCGCGACCAGTGCGCTTTCCAGATGCGCGAACATACTCTCGATCTCGTCGCTGGCCGCCATCTGCGCGCGTGGAGCGGCGGGTTCGGCCGGCGCCGCGTGTGCTCCCGCGGTGGGTGCGCCGTCGCTCGCTTCGTCGGCGCCGAGGTACGCGGTGCGTAGCTCGTAGGCGAGCACCTGCACCGCCTGCGCAAGATTGAGCGAGCTATAGGCCGGATTGGCCGGAATATGCGCGATCGCGCTGCATCGCTCGACGTCCTCGTTCGACAAGCCCGTGCGCTCGTTGCCGAACACCAGCGCGATCTCGCCGTGCATCGCCTCTGCGTGCGCGGCGGCGGCGGCCGCACGCGGCGTCCATTGCGGCGGACCGTATTCGCGCAGCCGCGCGGTCAGCGCAATCGACCAGTGCACGCCAGTCAGTGCATCGGCGAGCGACGGCACCACGTGCACGGAGGCGAGTACGTCATCGGCGCCGCTCGCCATCGCGATCGCCTCGGGGTCGTTCTGCACGTTCGGCACGCGTGGCGACACGAGCACGAGCCGCGAAAAGCCCATGGTTTTCAGCGCGCGCGCCGCGGCGCCGACATTGCCCGGATGGCTGGGCTCGACCAGCACGAAACGCGTCGACGTGAAGCCGCCGCGCAAATCGGCCACGGCGGGGTCGGAGGAATGGTGGGTGTGATCCACGATAAAACTCGGCTGGCTAGGACTCAAGACGCGTATGGTAGCGCCAACGGGCACCTATGCCGAATCAGGCGCACGCGCGAGCCACGCGCGCGGACGAGGGCGCAGCATCTGACCGGCACCGGCGGGCGCCTGCGCGGTACATCAGCCGCACGTGAGCGAGCACCGGCGCGAGGGCGCCCGGACTCAGGTAAAATACCGCTTCTCGCGTCCGGCGCCGACCTTGGCTGAAGCTTCCGTCGAACCGGTCGCACCGTTCTTATTCAATTCGTCTCCGTCGACGGAATGCTCTCCGGTTTGATAGCCGGTCTGCCGTTCCGTGCTGTTTTTGCGTCGTTGCGGCGCCCGTCAGCGCAGTTTCGCGCTTATTTACCGGCCGGCAGCCGTGCTGCCCCGGCACAAGGATCAGTTTATGCATCCCATGCTCAATATCGCTGTGAAGGCCGCGCGCCGCGCAGCTCAAATCATCAACCGCGCATCGCTCGATCTCGACCTGATTCAGGTCAGCAAAAAGCAGCACAACGATTTCGTCACGGAGGTCGACAAAGCGTCCGAAGCGGCGATCATCGAAACGCTGAAGACCGCCTATCCCGATCACGCCATCCTCGCCGAAGAGTCGGGCAAGTCGGACCACGATTCCGAATACCAGTGGATCATCGATCCACTCGACGGCACCACCAACTTCATCCACGGCTTCCCTTACTACTGCGTGTCGATCGCGCTCGCGCACAAGGGCGTCGTCACGCAGGCCGTCGTCTACGATCCGACCCGCAACGATCTGTTCACCGCATCGCGCGGCCGTGGCGCGTTTCTCAACGATCGCCGCATCCGCGTCGCCAAGCGTGACCGCCTGGCCGACTGCCTGATCGGCACCGGCTTTCCGTTCCGCGCGCAGGACAGCCTCGAATCGTACGGCCATCAGTTCGCCGAGATGACCGAAGCCTGCGCCGGCCTGCGCCGTCCGGGCGCCGCCGCGCTCGATCTGGCCAACGTCGCGGCCGGCCACATGGACGGCTTCTTCGAGCAGGGCCTGAACGCATGGGACGTCGCGGCGGGCAGCCTGCTGATCACCGAAGCCGGCGGCCTGGTCGGCAACTACACCGGTGATTCGGAGTTCCTGCACGTCGGCGAAGTCGTCGCGGGCAACCCGAAGGTCTACGCGCAGATGATTCCGATCCTGTCGCGCTACAGCCGCACGCGTCAGCAGTCGGCGTAAGGTGCGCCGCCGCGGCCGGTCCGCGGCAACGCATAACGGTTGCAGAGAAAAGCGGCTTCGGCCGCTTTTCTGTTGGCGGCGCTCCAGTGTGTGGGGCGTCGTGCTAAAAAGCGGAAAGTTATTCGGGGCGGTACTCCGCCGGGACCGTTCCCTGCTCCATGCCGCTTTGACCCTGCCCGACTTTCGCCCCGGGCCCAGCCTCCAATCTGCCCCATGAAAAAAGGCTTCCATACGATCATCGCGGCACAGTTCATTTCGTCGCTGGCCGACAATGCGCTGTTGATCGCCGCCATCGCCCTGCTTTCCGTGATGCGCTCGGCCGCGTGGGTTACGCCGCTGCTGCAGATTTTTTTCACGATCTCGTACGTGCTGCTCGCGCCGTTCGTCGGCGCGTTCGCCGATTCGATGCAGAAGCGCCACGTGATGTTCATCTCCAACGCGCTGAAGGCGAGCGGCTGCCTGATGATGATCCTCGGCGTTCATCCGATGATCGCCTACGGCGTGGTCGGCTTCGGCGCAGCCGCGTATTCGCCCGCCAAGTACGGCATCCTCACCGAGCTGCTGCCCGCCGAAAAGCTCGTGCAGGCGAACGCGTGGCTCGAATCGGCGACGGTGCTGTCGACAATCGCCGGCACGATGCTCGGCGGTGCGCTGATCAGCACCGTCGTCGAGCATTTCGTCACGCGTGCGCATATGCCGCTGATCCGCTCGGCCGCCGATCTTGCGATGGGCGCGGTCATGCTCACCTACGCGATCGCCGCCGCGATCAACATCTTCATTCCGGACACTGGCGCGCGCTATCCGAACCGGCTAACCGAGCCGAATAAGCTGGTCGGCGACTTCCATCACTGCTTCCGGGTGCTGTGGGCCGACAAGCTCGCGCAGATCGCGCTGTGGGTGACCACGCTGATGTGGGGCGCCGCCGTGACGATGCAGCTGCTGGTGCTCAAATGGGCGAACGTGAACCTCGGGCTGTCGTTGTCGAAGGCGGCGGTGATGCAAGGCGTGACCGGCTTCGGCATCGCGATCGGCGCGGCGGGCGCGGCCGCGCTGATTCCGCTGCGCCGCTCGCTGAAGGTTTTGCCGGTCGGCGTGCTGACGGGCGCGGTGGCGATCGCGATGGCCTTCTACAACAAGGACTTGTTCCCGGCGGGCGCGGGCCTGCGCTTCGGCACGCACGTCGCGCCCTACTACATTCTGCTGGCCTATCCGCTGATGATCGTGCTCGGCGCGCTGTCGGGCTTTTTCATCGTGCCGATGAACGCGATCCTGCAGCATCGCGGCGCGACGCTGCTGTCGGCCGGTCACTCGATCGCCGTGCAAAATTTCAACCAGAACCTCGCGGTGCTGCTGATGCTCGGGGCATACGCGCTGCTGCTCACGGCGAAGATGCCCGCGCAGTGGATCATCGTCGTGTTCGGCAGCTTCGTCACGCTGATGATGTGGCTCGCGAAGCGCCGCAGCGCCGCGAACGAACGCAGCGTGGACATGCGGGCGATGATCGAGGAATGAATGCATCACAGAGCTCCAATAATGACAGCACGAGGCGCGGCTCGACGTGCGCAACGCGCCGCGACCGCGTGAAACGCACGCTTCGATCGAAGCGGTCATGCTGCCATTCGGCTCTCGGGTTGGGCATCGTCCGTTCGGCCAGGGTCCGCTCGTCGCGCCGGCGGGTTAAACTCACGCCCTGAGCATCTACCGCAAGAAGACACGAAGGATGGGTATTCAAATCGCAGCGGCCAACGACGTCGCACAACACACGCCGATGATGCAGCAGTACCTGCGCATCAAGGCGGAGCATCCGGGCACGCTGGTGTTCTATCGGATGGGCGACTTCTACGAACTCTTTTTCGACGATGCGGAAAAAGCCGCGCGCCTGCTCGACCTGACGCTCACGCAGCGCGGAGCGTCGGCGGGCAATCCGATCAAGATGGCCGGCGTGCCGCATCACGCTGTCGAACAGTATCTGGCCAGGCTCGTGAAGCTCGGCGAATCGGTCGCGATCTGCGAACAGATCGGCGACCCGGCCACCTCGAAAGGCCCGGTCGAGCGCAAGGTCATGCGCGTGGTTACGCCTGGCACGCTGACCGACGCCGCGCTGCTGTCCGACAAGAGCGACGTCTATCTGCTCGCGCTGGGCGTCGCGCACAATCGCCGCGGTGTCGCCACGAGCGTCGGTCTCGCGTGGCTCAATCTCGCGAGCGGCGCGCTGCGCCTCGCCGAAGTCGCGCCCGATCAGGTCGCCGCCGCGCTGGAGCGTATCCGTCCCGCGGAAATTCTGGTCGCCGACGCCACCGCCGATTCGACCAGCTGGACACCGCCTGTCAACGCCAGCGCGCTCAAGCGCGTACCGGCCTGGCACTTCGACATCACCTCGGGCACGAAGCGCCTGTGCGACCAGCTCGAAGTCGCTAGCCTCGACGGCTTCGGCGCGCATTCGCTCGGCTGCGCGTGCGGCGCGGCCGGCGCGTTGCTGCTGTATGCGGCGTCCACGCAAGGCCAGCAACTGCGTCATGTGCGCAGCCTGAAGGTCGAATACGAATCCGAATACATCGGCCTCGATCCGGCCACGCGCCGCAACCTCGAACTCACGGAGACGCTGCGCGGCACCGAATCGCCGACGCTGTGCTCGCTGCTCGACACCTGCTGCACGACGATGGGCAGCCGCCTGCTGCGGCACTGGCTCCATCATCCGCCGCGCGATTCGGCGGTGGCTCAGGCGCGTCAGCAGGCGATCGGCGCGTTGCTCGACGCGCCGCCGGGCGCCGATGTCGATACATTGCGCGGCGCATTGCGGCAGATTTCGGACATCGAACGGATCACCGGACGTCTCGCGCTGCTGTCGGCGCGGCCGCGCGATCTGTCGAGCCTGCGCGATACCTTCATCGCGCTACCTGCATTGCGCGCGCAGCTCGCCGCGGTGGCATCGAACGCGGATTCGCTCGCGCGCATCGACGCGGCGCTCGAACCGCCGCACGCGTGCGTCGATTTGCTGAAGCTCGCGGTCGCCCAAGATCCGGCCGCGATGGTGCGCGACGGCGGCATCATCGCGCGTGGTTATGACGCCGAGCTCGACGAACTGCGCGATATTTCGGAGAACTGCGGACAGTTCCTGATCGATCTCGAAACACGCGAACGCGCGCGCACCGGCATCGGCAATCTGCGCGTCGAGTACAACAAGGTGCACGGCTTCTATATCGAAGTCACGCGCGGCCAGACCGACAAGGTGCCGGACGACTATCGCCGTCGACAAACGCTGAAGAATGCCGAGCGCTACATCACGCCCGAGTTGAAGACCTTCGAGGACAAAGCGCTGTCCGCGCAGGAACGCGCGCTCGCGCGCGAACGCGCACTGTACGACGCGTTGTTGCAATCGTTGCTGCCGTTCATTCCCGACTGTCAGCGCGTTGCGCTCGCGCTCGCCGAACTCGATCTGCTGGCCGCGCTCGGCGAACGCGCTCGCGCGCTCGACTGGGTTGCGCCGACGTTCTCGGCGAACGCCGGTATCGACATCGAGCAGGGTCGTCATCCGGTGGTCGAGGCGCAGGTCGAGCAGTTCATCGCCAACGATTGCTCACTCGCGACCGAGCGCAAGCTGCTGTTGATCACCGGTCCGAACATGGGCGGTAAGTCGACTTTCATGCGCCAGACCGCGCTGATCGCGTTGCTCGCTTACGTAGGCAGCTATGTACCAGCGCGGCGCGCAGCCTTCGGACCGATCGACCGCATCTTCACGCGCATCGGCGCGGCCGACGACCTCGCCGGCGGCCGCTCGACCTTCATGGTGGAGATGACCGAAGCCGCCGCGATCCTCAACGACGCGACACCGCAAAGCCTCGTGCTGATGGACGAGATCGGCCGCGGCACGTCGACGTTCGACGGCCTCGCGCTCGCGTGGGCGATCGCGCGCCACCTGCTCGCCCACAACGGCTGCTACACGCTGTTCGCGACGCACTATTTCGAGCTGACGCAACTACCCGCGGAGTTTCCGCACGCGGCCAACGTGCATCTGTCGGCGGTCGAGCATGGGCACGGCATCGTGTTCCTGCACGCGGTCAACGAAGGGCCCGCCAATCAGAGCTACGGTCTGCAGGTCGCGCAACTCGCCGGCGTGCCGAACGCGGTGATCCGCGCGGCACGCAAGCATCTCGCGCATCTGGAGCAGCAATCGGCCGCGCAGCCCGCGCCGCAACTCGATCTGTTCGCGACGCAGCCTGCCATGCTCGCCGAAGACGCCGACGACGAGCACGAGGCGGCGAGCGACGCAACGCCTGCGTCGCCCGCGATGCAGACACTCGTCGAGCGTCTGCGCGGCATCGATCCGAACGATCTGCGGCCGCGCGAAGCGCTCGATCTGCTGTACGAACTGCATGAACTGGCCGTCGCGCCGGATGCGGACCACTGACACGCCGAGACACCAGCCGCGCCCGCGCGGGCTTCGCGCGGCGCTGCGCCACGTGCTCGCACTGGCAGGCGGCATCGTCGTGCTCGCGGCAGTGTGCGCATGGACCGCGCCGGCGCACGCCGAGGCCTCGCGCTTCGCGTTCGCGGTGATTTCCGGCACGATGCACAGCCCCGCCGACGAAGCCGCCACGCAACGGCTGCTCGAGGCGATGGGCCGCGAGCGCGACGTGCGCTTCATCGTCTACGACGGCAATCTGAAGGGGCCACAGGAAGTTTGCCGCGACGCGCTGTTCGAGCGCCGCCACGCGCTGCTCGACAGCTCGCGCACTGCCCTCTTCTTTATCCCCGGCCAGCATGACTGGGTCGATTGCGGCACGGCGGAAGCCGGCGGCTTCGATCCGGTCGAGCGGCTCGACCAGTTGCGGCAAACGCTGTTCGCCGATCCAACGTCGATGGGGCAGAACCCGATCGCGTTGACGCGCGAGAGCGAGGTGTCGCGCTTCCGCCCGTTCCGTGAAAACGTGCGCTGGGTGGTCAACGAAAAAGCGAACGACAAAGCGAACACCAAAGCCGGCGACATCGTCTTCATCGGCCTGAACGCGCCGGGTCCGAACAACCACTACCTGAGCGCGGGCGGCCGCAACGGCGAGTTCGAAGATCGCGTGATCGCCAACGCATTCTGGCTCGAGCACGCGGCCGAATACGCGAAGCGCCGCGACGCGCGCGCGATCGTCGTGTTCATTCAGGGCGACTTCGACCCAGAGCGCTACGAACGACCCGAACGGTTCGCCTGGCTGCACTTCGCACATAGCTCGCGCCGCGACGGCTTTCTAGAATTCAAGCGCAGTCTGGTCAAGCTCGCGCAGATTTTCCCCGGACCCGTGGTCGTCATTCATGCAGACGACGACCGGCCGGCCGGCGGTTTCGTCATCGATCAGCCGCTACGCAACGACAAGGGGATGGTCGTGACGAACCTCACGCGCATTGCGCTCGCGCCGCATGATCGTCTCAACCAATGGATTCAGATAGAAGCGGATTTCGGCAGGAAGCCGCCGTTCAGAGTCAGCGTACGCGACGTGCCGAAGCAGATGCCGCTGCCCACCACGCCGCCGGTCTTGCCGCCCGCATCGCCGCGCGACGAATCCGGCGCGTCGATGCCGGTTGCGCCGGAGATGCCGAATGTGGAAGGTTTCGGGCCGGCGTCGGAATTGCCGCCCGTATTGCGGACGCCTGGAGAGTCGCAGGACCAGCAGCCGCGCATCCCGTCCGACCAGGGCGGCGGCGACTATGGGCCCGCTATCTCGATGCCGCCGGGGTCGATACTGCCAGCCTCGCCTGCGTTGCCCGCATCGGTGCCGCCTGCCCCCGCGACAACACCGCGCATGCCCGCAAGCTCAGTGCAGGGTCGGTTTTGAGTCGTCTTGTTCGTCCTCGTCTTCATCGTCGTCGAGAACTTCGAGGCCGTCCGCGCCATGCGCGTGCTCGTGCTGGATTTCGTCTTCAGTAGCCGGACGCACGTCTTTGACGGTCAACGCGAAACGCAGCGCCATGCCGGCGAGCGGATGATTGCCATCGAGCACGACCTTGTCTTCCGCGACGTCGGTCACCACGTACACCAGCGCATCGATTTCCTCGTCGCCATCTTCCGGGGTGCCTTCGAACTGCATGCCGACTTCGAGCGGTTCCGGGAAGCGATCGCGCGGCTCGATCTTCACAAGCTCAGGATCGTATTCGCCGAACGCGTCTTGCGGCTCGAGCTGGATCTGGGTCTCGAAGCCGGCCTCGTGGCCGTCGAGCTCTTCCTCGATCTTGGGGAACGTGCCATCATAGCCGCCGTGAAGATAGACCATCGGCTCTTCGCTTTCCTCGATCAGATTGCCCTGCGCATCCGACAGTTTGTAGGCGACCGACACGACGGTGTTCTTTGCGATTTTCATTCGATTCTCCAGAATACAACTCACATTATACGATGCCCAGGCGGCCCACTCACCTCCCGGCCGATGCAGGTTCGGCAAGCAATTCGCCGTCTGCCGCAAAGCCGGCCACGCGGCCCATTCTTCCTCCCTCGCCCCACGTTCCGACCGCACTTCTCGGCCATCTGAGCCCGTCGCAATTCATGCGCCGCTACTGGCAGAAGAAGCCGCTGCTGATCCGTCAAGCGATTCCGGACATCGAAGCGCCGCTGTCGCGCGACGAGCTGTTCGAGCTGGCCGATCGGGACGACGTCGAAGCGCGCCTGATCACGCACTTCCGCAACAAATGGCAGCTGGAGCACGGCCCGTTCGCGCCCGACGAACTACCGTCCGTCAAACAGCGCGCATGGACACTGCTCGTGCAGGGCGTGGATCTGCACGACGACCGCGCGCGCGCGTTGCTCGACCGTTTCCGTTTCGTGCCGGACGCGCGTCTCGACGACCTGATGATTTCGTATGCGACCGATGGCGGCGGCGTCGGCCCGCACTTCGATTCCTACGATGTGTTTCTTTTGCAAGTAAAAGGCAAGCGCCGCTGGCGCATTAGCGCGCAGAAAGATCTGACTCTGCAGCCGGGCTTGCCGTTGAAAGTTTTACAGCACTTCGAGCACGAACAGGAATGGGTACTCGAGCCCGGCGACATGCTGTACCTGCCGCCGCACATCGCGCACGACGGCATCGCCGAGGGCGAATGCATGACCTGCTCGATCGGTTTTCGCGCGCCCTCCGAAAGCGAGCTGACCGCGCAGTTCCTGTACCACCTGGCCGAGCGCGGAGAGGCCACCGGCAAGGCGGGCGCCCTTTATCGCGACCCACGGCAGGCCGCCGTCGAACAGCCGGCCGAGTTGCCCGCGGCGCTCGTCGAACGAGTGGGCGCAATGCTTGCTAACGTGCGATGGAATGAGCAGGACATTGCGTCGTTCCTTGGCACGTACCTCAGCGAACCCAAGCCGAGTGTCGTCTTCGATCCGCCGCAACGGCCGCTCAACGAAGCCCGTTTTATTGGCGCGGCGTCCCGATCCGGTCTACGGCTCGACCGCAAGAGTAACCTGTTGTATGAACGACGTTTTTTCTTCGTAAATGGAGAAGAAATATCGTGGACCGGCGCGAAAAAATGGCTGTTTGAACTCGCAAATCTACGGTGCATGAGTGCGAAACGCTTTGTAACACTATCGCACGATTCACCGGTGACAGCACTGCTACACGAGTGGTATTGTGCGGGCTGGATACAGGTAGGCGAGATTGCGTAACTCTGCCCGCCTGTTATACCGTACAGTGAAATTTTGTATGAGAAAGACAACGTATTGACCCGCATTTATCGACTGTCAGTACGAAAGTGCATATAATTTCCGCCCAAGCCGTAGGGAAGATTCCAGCTCGTCAAAAGAGCATCTCCACCAGCGGCCCAGGTCGGTGTTGGAGCACATTACCGGTTTTATTTTGCGCTGTTGCTTACCTTTAAACCATAAAAGGACGTGATCATGAAGAAATCCCTCCTCGTAGCATCCCTGTTGGCAGTTGTGGCACTCGCTGCATGCAACAAGAGCAACGATCAGGCTGCTGCACCGTCGGAAGCTGCGTCCGCACCGGCGGCAGCATCGCCTGCTGAAGCAGCATCGCCGGCAGTTGCAGCATCGCCGGCAGTTGCAGCATCGCCGGCCGAAGCAGCATCGCCGGCCGAAGCTGCATCGCCGGCAATGGCAGCATCGCCGGCTGAAGCAGCATCGCCGGCAGCAGGCGCAAGCCAGTAAGCCGCAACGGTTCGGCGCTGTAGCAGTTCTCCCGCTACGGCGCCTGCGCACGAAACGTTTGGAGGCTGGCCGGAAACGGCGCGGGCCGCAAACGGGAAAAGAAAAACGCCACGGATTCACATTCGTGGCGTTTTGTCATTCAGGGCCGCTTTCCGCTGCGGAGCTTGTCGCATGTGTGGAACACATCCCCTATCGAACCGGCGCCGCTGGCCCAGCGCTCTCCTCAAAGAACTCACGCACGACGTCGATCTCGCGGGTGCGCTTGAACGGCGGCAGACTCTGCCAGATGCGGCGGCCATAAGGTTTATCGACGAGACGTGTATCGCAGATCATCAGCACGCCACGATCGGTCTCCGCGCGAATCAGCCGGCCGGCGCCCTGCTTCAGCGTGATGACGGCCTGCGGCAGCTGATGCACGGCGAACGGGCTCAAGCCCTTCTTCGTCAGTGCGTCGAGCCGCGCGGCCAGCACGGGATCGTCCGGCGGTGCGAACGGCAGCTTGTCGATCACTACCAGCGACAGCGCGTCGCCGCGCACGTCCACCCCTTCCCAGAAGCTCTGACTGCCAACCAGGATCGCATTGCCGTAGGCGCGAAAGCGGTCGAGCAGTTCGGTGCGGCTCGCATCGCCCTGCACGAGCAGCGGATAGTCCCAGCCGCGCGACTCGATCGCGTCGCGCAGCTTCGCCGAGATACGATCCACCGCGCGCAGCGTCGTGCACAGCATGAAGACGCCGCCGCCCGAGGCTTCGATCGCGGGCAATGCGGCATCGAACACGGCGTCGGTGAACATCGGCGATGACGGCTGTGGCAGATTGCGCGGTACGTACAGAAGCCCTTGCGATGGATAGTCGAATGGGCTCGGCAATGTCATCGAGCGCTTCGAGTTCAAGCCCATCTGCGCCGCATAGTGCGTGAAGTCGCCGCGCACCGACAGCGTCGCCGATGTGAAGATCCACGCGCGCGGTACGCCGGCGCGCTGCTTCGCGAAAATCGGCGCGACCGACAACGGCGTTTCGTGCAGCTGCACCGTGTGCGAGAACACCTCGATCCAGCGCACCTTTTCGTTCGGATCGGCGCGCTCTGCGCTGGCGTCACCCTCGCGGGTCGCAACCGCGTCGCGTTCTGCACTCGTGGGTGGCGTGGTCCAGCCGCTTAGCACGTCCTGCAACTCGCGCGCGCGACGCAAACACGCGCCGAGCGATTCGGCTCGCTCGGCCTGCCCCGCCAACGCCGAGGCCAACGCGTCGAGTTCGGCCTCGAGCGTCTTGAGCGCGGCGAACAGCGGGTGATCGTCGGGCAGTTGGCCGATCGACAGACGCACCGAGTCTTCCTTGAACGCGAGCCGCACATCGCGCGCGGCGCGCTCGAGCGTCGCGCCGAGCTTGACCCAATCGACCGCATCGCGCGCGTGACCGAGGCCCTCGGCCACCGAATCGCGTGCGAGTTCGAGAAACTGCGCGGTCGATAGCGTCTCGCCAAAAAACAGCGTCGCGGTTTCGGGCAGCTGGTGCGCTTCGTCGAAGATGACCGTATTCGCAGTCGGCAGCAGCTCCGCCATGCCGGTATCGCGCAGCATGATGTCGGCGAAAAACAGATGGTGGTTGACCACCACGATATCGGCCTGCTGCGCTTCGCGGCGCGCCTGCATCACGAAGCAGTCCTTGTAGTGAGGACACTCCTGGCCGAGACAGTTGTCGCGCGTCGACGTGACCATCGACCACACCTGCGCCGTTTCCGGCACGCTCGCGAGTTCGGCCTTGTCGCCCGTGCGCGTGATCTTCGCGAAGCGCACGATGTCCTGCAGATACGAGGTCTCCTGGCGCGACGGCAGACGGCCGTTGTCCGCGGTGCGTTGCAGGTAGTAATGGCACAGGTAGTTCGCGCGGCCTTTCAGCATCGCGACCGACACCGGCACCGCGAGCGCGTCGCGCACGGTCGGAATGTCGCGCTGGAACAGCTGATCCTGCAGATGCTTGGTGCCGGTCGAGACGATCACCTTGCCGCCCCACAGCATGGCTGGCACGAGGTACGCATAGGTCTTGCCGGTGCCGGTACCCGCCTCTACGATCAGCGTATTCTCACCACCGTCGACGCCATCGGCTTGCGCGTTGCCCCCGGTCGACTCAGAGACGGCTTCAGCGCCGGTCTGCAGCAGGCGCCGCGCCGGGCGCTTCTGCGTCTCGAACATCGCGGGCTCGGGCATCGCGCGGCCCGACGCCTCCATCGCCGCGGCAACCGCGCGCGCCATCTCGATCTGCGACGCACGCGGCCGATAACCGTCGATCTGCCGTGCGAGCAGACCGTTGTCGGCGAAGATGTCGTCGAGCTCGCTCGCGCGGCGCCGATTCAGCGACACACCTGGCATCGCTGCTGCCGCGCGCGGCGCGGGCGTGCCCGAAGCAGATGCGTTGTCCGGCGCGGCCCGGGATGAAGTGTCATGCGATGAATTCAAGGCAAGCGTTCCTGCTAAGTCCGGCTCGCGCGCTGCGCGCCCGGCGCCTGCCAGGCCGCGAACTCAGGCGCGCGCGTCCGGTTCGAGCTGCAATTGCAGCAAGATGATGGTGTCCTTGACTTTAAGTTTGCGCTTTTTCAGGCGCTGCAACTCGAAGTCGTCGATGCCGGGTTCATCCGACATCCGGTCAATCAACCGGTCGAGTCCACTATGCTCCGATTCCAGTTGCAGAATGCGGTCGCGAAGTGTGTTTGCGTCGATGACGTGATGACGATCACGCATGCTCGCCTCCTCTGGTCGGGGGCACGAACCGCGTGCGCGCGGTCCGATGCCTGAGGTTGCTGTCCGCCTCAAAACGCATTACGGCGACTACGGCGGCCTGGCCACGACCGCCACGGCTTACTCTACGGCACAGCCACTACAGCACGCTTACTGTTGCTCTTGTTGCTGCTTTTGCTGCTCTTCGAGCTGTTGCTGCTTCAACTCGTCCTGACGCTTCTGCTCGGCCTTCTCGTCGGCCTGCTTTTGACGTGCTTCAACATCGAGCTTGTGCTGCGCGGCCTCGGCCTGCTTCCGCTCGAAAGTCTCCTGTTTCTGCTGGCGCTCCGCGGCCTTTTGCGCACCCTGCCGACGCGCTTCCTCGAGCTTGCGCTGGTAGTCGCTCTGCTTCTGGTCGTAGGCCTTCTGATTGGCCGCCGCCTGCGCAGGCGTGACACCACGCTGCGCCTGATCGAGCGCGTGCTGGCGCTGCTTCTCCTCGTAGGCCTGCGCGTTGGCTTCGTGCTGCGGTGCCGCGGCGTTGCGCTGCGCCTGATCGAGCGCGTGCTGACGTTGCTTCTCCGCGTAGGCCTGCGCATTGGCTTCGCGCTGCGGCGCCTCGGCGTTGTGCTGCGCCTGATCGAGCGCGTGCTGACGCTGCTTTTCCTGATACGCCTGCTCGTTGCGCGCGTCTTCGGCGGCACGTTGCGGCGCTTCCGCCTCGTTTTGCGCGCGCCGCAACGCGGTGCGTTCGTCGCGTTCACGGGCGCGCTGCGCACGCTGCTCGGCGTCGAGCGCGAGCTGTTCCTTGCGGATGTCCGCCTGCACGCTGCGCATCGCGTCGCGCGCGCGATTCAGACAGTGATTGACGAAGAAGCGGCTGTAGCAGTCGTGTTGCGCGACAGCGAATTGATAGTTGTTGTCGTCGGTGCGCTGATTGAGCACCTGTTGCCGCTCGTCGAACGACTTGTCCAGCACGGCTACGTCACTTGCGCTTTGAGGGCCGTCGGCGGTTGCGGCGGCTTGCGGGCCCGAGGCCGCGACGGGCGCCGTACCTTGCGCCGGCGTCGCGCTTTGCGCCACGGCCGACACCGGCACGACGAGTGCTGCGGCGATCACGCACGACGCGGCAGCCGTTAAAGCCGACCGACCGAACGAGCGCAAAGAAACCAGCGGCAATTGAGACGAACCCGGCAGTGAACCCGGCAGTGAACCTGACGCCAGCGAAGAGACCAGGCGGTTGAGGGACAAGGAGATTGGCAACGTCGTAGAGGGTCAACGGAACATGCCCGAAATTCTAACACCCCGCGGTTGAGCCCTTTGGCATTTATGGCAAAATGCCTCGCTCTAGCAACCTGGTCGCGGCGCACGCCCGGCCTGTCCGATTTGCCGCCCGCGCGCGGCCCATCACTGAGTCCGCAGGAACACCAAGACCTTATGACGGAAACCGTAGCACTCAAGATCGTCCAGCGCATCGCCACCGAACTGTCCGTCCAGCCGCGCCAGGTCGCGGCCGCAGTGGAACTTCTCGACGAAGGCGCGACCGTTCCGTTCATCGCCCGTTATCGCAAGGAAGTGACCGACAATCTCGACGACACGCAACTGCGCAATCTCGAGGAACGCCTGGTCTATTTGCGCGAGCTCGAAGACCGGCGCGCGGCGATCATCGCCAGCATCGACGAACAGGGCAAGCTCACCGACGAGCTGCGCGGCGCGATCGAAGGCGCCGACAGCAAACAGGTGCTCGAAGACCTCTATCTGCCATACAAACCGAAGCGCCGCACGCGCGCGCAGATCGCGCGCGAAGCCGGTTTGCAGCCGCTCGCCGACGCGCTGCTCGGCAATCCGCTGCTCGATCCGCAAGCCGAAGCCGCGGCGTACGTGGACGCGGACAAAGGCGTCGCCGATGTGAAGGCCGCGCTCGACGGCGCGCGCGACATCCTCTCCGAACAATTCGGCGAGACCGCCGAACTGCTCGGCAAGCTGCGCGACTATCTGTTCAACCAGGGCGTGGTGTCGTCGAAGGTCGTGGAAGGCAAGGAAACCGCGGAAGAGGAGAAATTCCGCGACTACTACGACTACGCCGAAACGATCCGCACGGTGCCTTCGCATCGCGCGCTCGCGCTGTTCCGCGGCCGCAATGCCGGCGTGCTGATGATCAAGCTCGGCCTCGGCGAAGAGCTCGACGCGCAGGTGCCGCATCCGGGCGAAGCGCTGATCGCGCGGCACTTCGGCATCGCCAATCAGAACCGCCCCGCCGACAAGTGGCTCTCCGACGTGTGCCGCTGGTGCTGGCGCGTGAAGGTGCAGCCGCACCTCGAAAACGAGCTGCTGACCAATCTGCGCGACGAAGCCGAACACGAAGCGATCCGCGTGTTCGCGCGCAATCTGAAAGACCTGCTGCTCGCGGCGCCGGCTGGTCCGAAGGCCGTGATCGGTCTCGATCCGGGCTTGCGCACCGGCGTGAAGGTGGCGGTGGTCGACCGCACCGGCAAGGTGCTCGCGACCGACACGATCTACCCGCACGAGCCGCGCCGCGACTGGGACGGCTCGCTCGCGAAGCTCGCGCGAATCGCCGCGCAGACGCAGGCCGAGCTGATCAGCATCGGCAACGGCACCGCGTCGCGTGAGACGGACAAGCTCGCGAGCGAGCTGATCGCGCGCCACCCGGAGCTGAAGTTGCAGAAGATCGTCGTGTCGGAAGCGGGTGCATCGGTGTACTCGGCGTCCGAACTCGCCGCGAAGGAATTCCCCGACATGGACGTGTCGCTGCGCGGCGCGGTGTCGATTGCACGACGTCTGCAGGACCCGCTCGCCGAGCTCGTGAAGATCGAGCCGAAGGCGATCGGCGTCGGCCAGTATCAGCACGACGTGAACCAGCGCGAACTCGCGCGCTCGCTCGACGCGGTCGTCGAAGACTGCGTGAACGCGGTCGGCGTCGATGCGAACACCGCGTCGGTCGCGCTGCTCGCGCGGGTGTCGGGTTTAAACGCAACGCTCGCGCGCAACATCGTCGACTATCGCGATGCGAACGGGCCGTTCCCGTCGCGCGAGCATCTACGCAAGGTACCGCGTCTCGGCGACAAGACCTTCGAGCAGGCTGCCGGCTTCCTGCGCATCAATAACGGCGAGAATCCGCTCGACCGTTCGTCGGTGCACCCGGAAGCGTATCCGGTCGTCCAGCGCATCCTCGCGAAGATCAGTAAGCAGGTCAGCGAAGTGCTCGGCAATCGCGACGCGTTGCGCGGACTGTCACCCACCGAATTCGTCGACGAGCGTTTCGGTCTTCCAACCGTGCGCGACATCCTGGTGGAACTCGAGAAGCCGGGCCGCGATCCGCGTCCCGAGTTCAAGACCGCGACGTTCCGCGAAGGTGTCGAGAAGGTCAGCGATCTGATCCCGGGCATGGTGCTCGAAGGCGTCGTGACGAACGTCGCGGCGTTCGGCGCGTTCATCGACGTCGGTGTGCATCAGGATGGCCTCGTGCACGTGTCGGCGATGTCGACGAAATTCGTGAAGGACCCGCACGAGGTCGTGAAAGCCGGTCAGATCGTCAAGGTCAAGGTGCTCGAAGTCGACGTGAAGCGTCAGCGTATCGCACTGACGATGCGTCTCGACGACGAACCCGGCGCCGCGGCCGCGCGCAGCAGCGGTGGTGCGCAGCAGGATCGCGGTGGCCCGGGCGGCAGCTTCAATCGCGGCGGAGCGGCACGCGGCGCGCCGCAACGCTCGCGCGAACCGGAGCCGGGCGGCGCGATGGCGGCTGCGTTTGCGAAGCTCAGGCAGAAGTGAGGGTCACGGACCGGAGCACGTCGTCGCACGTGCTCCGGTCCGTGACATGACTGCGTCGCGCGCTCAACCGCTTGCACGCACGCATGAACAAAAAGCCCACGCATTGCGTGGGCTTTTTGTTTGCGCTCCCGCACGTCACGCGCGGGCCGTCAAATCTCGATCTTCGTTCCCAGTTCCACGACCCGGTTAGCCGGGATGCTGAAGAAGTCGGTCGGCTTCGCGGCGTTCTGATGCATCCACGCGAACACACGCTCGCGCCATACCGACATGCCCGGCAATTGCGTCGGCACCACCGTTTCGCGCGCGAGGAAGAATGACGTGTCCATCAATTCGAAGGTCATGTCGTGCGTGCGGCCGACGTCGAGCAACACCGCCTTCACGTCGGGCGTTTCGTTAAAGCCATAGGCTGCCTTCACCAGCCACAGCCCACCGTTCATGTCCTTCACGGTCACGCGATCGGCGTCCTTCACGTATGGAATGTCGCGCGTGACGAAGGTCAGAAAGATCGTGCGCTCGTGCAGCACCTTGTTGTGTTTCAGATTGTGCAGCAGGCTCACCGGCACCAGCGAATCGCTGCCGGTCAGATAGATCGCAGTGCCCGACACGCGATGCGGCGGATGCGCGAGCAGGCCTTGCAGGAACGGCATCAGCGGAATACCGTCGGCGGCCGTGCGTTCCTTCACGATCATCCTGCCCTTGAACCACGTCATCAGCAGGAAGAACAGCAGGCCCCCGATGCACAGCGGCAACCAGCCGCCCTCTTCGACCTTCAGCAGGTTCGCGCCGAAAAAGCCCAGGTCGACCACCATGAACACGCCGATGATGAGCCCAACGAGCAGTTTGTTCCAGTTCCACACCTTCACCATCACCACGCAGGCAAGGATCGTCGTGATCACCATCGTTGCCGTCACCGCGATACCGTACGCGGCCGCCAGATTGTCGGAACTCTTGAACGCGATCACGATGCACAGGATGATGAACAGCAGCAACCAGTTCACGACCGGCACATAGATCTGCCCGATCGCGAGTTCGGACGTGTGCAGGACCTTCATGCGTGGCACGTAGCCGAGCTGGATCGCCTGGCTCGTCAGCGAGTACGCGCCCGAAATCACCGCCTGCGACGCGATCACCGTCGCGACCGTCGAAAGCACGACGAGCGGCAACAACGCCCAGTCCGGCGCCAGCAGGAAGAACGGATTTTCGATCGCCTTTGGGTCGTGCATCAGTAGCGCGCCCTGGCCGAAGTAATTCAGCACGAGCGAAGGCATCACGAGCACGTACCACGCCATGCGGATCGGCTGCGCGCCGAAGTGGCCCATGTCCGCGTACAGCGCCTCCGCGCCGGTCAGCACCAGCACGACCGAGCCGAGCACCACGTAGGCCTGCAGCACGTGCGCGGCCATGAACGTGTACGCGTAGTAGGGATTGAGCGCCTGGATCACATTCGGCGACTGCATGATGTGCCACAGGCCGAGCACGGCGAGCACGAGGAACCAAAGCGTCATGATCGGCCCGAACAGACGGCCGACCGTGGCCGTGCCGTGCCGCTGGATCCAGAACAGCACGATCAGGATCACGACGGTCAGCGGAATCACCAGATGCGCCAGATGCGGCGCGGCGATTTCGAGACCTTCGACCGCCGAGATCACCGAGATTGCCGGCGTGATCACTGCGTCGCCGTAAAACATGCAGGCGCCGAAGATGCCGAGCATCATCAGAAGACCGGCCATTTTCGATTTCTGATCGACCGAGCGCATCGCCAGCGCCATCAGCGCGAGGACGCCGCCCTCGCCGTTGTTGTCGGCGCGCATCACGAACAGCACGTACTTGACGCCGACCACGATCACGATCGCCCAGAACAGCAGCGAAATAACGCCAAGGATCGACTGATCGGTCAACGGGATGCCGTGCGACGGACTGAAGGCTTCCTTCAGCGCGTACAACGGGCTCGTACCGATGTCGCCGAACACCACTCCGATCGCGGCGATCGCAAGGGAAGGCAGTGGCTGTTTGTGTACGTGATTGTTATCTGTCATGGACGCGAGGAAATCCGTTCCCGGGCGGAAAAAACGACCGCTATTTTAAACTGCCCATCCGGTACCGCCCGGCTTGTTGTGGATACGCCACGTGGATGTCCGCGCAGTGTAGCACTGCGATATGGACGCGCCTGTCGCGGTGCGGACGTCCTGGCGCCGCGCGTGACGCATAAAAAAAAACGGAGCCCGACTGGGCTCCGTTTTGTGACACCGCGATGACGCGCGAGATCCGATGCGACAAAGCATGAGGCGCGCGGCTTCGCGTCAATTGCCCGACGCCTCATCGGCCTGGGCGATGCCGCGCTTGATCCACGCGCCGAGGTTATGCGGACGCACCGTGTCCCACTCCTCGAACGGCTGATGAATCCACGGGTTGGTCGGCAGATACTGCACGTGGTAATCGGGCTTCACCTTCGAGCAGCCCTTGTACCACAGCACGGCCGAGCGCACCGCGGTGATGGCCGGATAGCGTTCCTTCAGATGCTGCTGCACGCGCGCGAGCGTGACGCCCGAATCGACGAGGTCGTCGACGAGCAGCACGTTGCCGTGCAGTTCGCCGCGCGTCATCGTGATGTATTGCGCGATGTCGAGTTCGCCCTGCTCCGTGCCTGCCGCCTCGCGATACGAGCTCGTTGCCAGAATCGCCAGAGGCAGATCATAGATGCGCGACAGCTGGTCACCGACGCGCAGACCGCCGCGCGCGAGGCACAGGATCTTGTCGAATTTCCAGCCCGATTCGTGCACGGCAAGCGCGAGCGTCTCGATCAGCCGGTGATATTCATCCCAGCCGACCCACAGGTTCTTGTCGTCGTTACGCGGATCTTTCATCGCGATCATGGGTACACCTTGCATCGCTTAGACCTTGAACGGATGACGCCGCAGAATCGTTTCGTCGCGATCCGGACCGGTGGAGACCATGTCGATCGGAATACCCGCGACTTCCTGCACGCGCGTGAGATACGCACGCGCGTTGGCGGGCAGCTTGTCCCACTCCTTGATGCCGACCGTGCTTTCTTTCCAGCCCGCGAAGCTTTCGTAGACCGGCTCGCAGCGCGCGACTTCCGTCGCGCCGCGCGGCAGCAGATCGACGTTCTGGCCGTCGATCGTATAGCCGATGCACAGCTTCACTTCGTCGAGACCGTCGAGCACGTCGAGCTTGGTCATGCACAGACCCGACACACCGTTGATCTGGATCGAGCGGCGCAGCGCCGCGACGTCGAGCCAGCCGGTGCGGCGCGGACGGCCGGTGACCGAGCCGAATTCCTTGCCGACGGTAGCGAGTTCGAGGCCGATTGGCTCCTGGCGTGACGCGTTGTCCGCATCGTAGAGCTCGCTCGGGAACGGGCCCGAACCGACGCGCGTGCAATACGCCTTCGTGATGCCGAGGATGTAGTTGAGCTTTTGTGGACCGACGCCCGCGCCTGCCGTGGCGGCACCCGCGACGCAGTTGCTCGACGTGACGAACGGATAGGTGCCGTGGTCGATGTCGAGCAGCGTGCCCTGCGCGCCTTCGAACAGCAGATTGCCGCCGTTCGCGTTGACGTCGTACAGACGGCGCGACACGTCGGTGACCATCGGCTTCAGACGGTCGGCGTAGCCCAGCATCGTGTCGAGCGTTTGCTGGAAGTCGACCGCGGCGACGCCAAGGTACTGCGTGAGCACGAAGTTGTGATAGTCGAGGTTTTCGCGCAGACGCTCGGCGAAGGCTTGCGCGTCGAACAGGTCCTGCACGCGCAGGCCACGGCGCGCTACCTTGTCCTCATAGGCCGGGCCGATGCCGCGGCCGGTCGTGCCGATCTTGCTCGCGCCACGGCGCGCTTCGCGGCCCTGGTCGATCGCGATGTGATACGGCAGGATCAGTGTGGTGGCTTCGGAAATGAACAGGCGTTTCTGAACGTCGATGCCGGCGGCTTCGAGTTCGCCGATTTCCTTGAACAGCGCTTCCGGCGACAACACGACGCCATTGCCGATATAGCACGCGACGCCGGGATGCATGATGCCCGACGGAATCAGACGCAAGATGGTTTTCTTGCCGCCGATGATAAGCGTGTGACCGGCATTGTGACCGCCCTGGAAGCGAACGACGCCCTGAGCGTGGTCCGTCAGCCAGTCGACGATCTTGCCCTTGCCTTCATCACCCCATTGGGTACCCACGACGACGACGTTGCGCCCGGGGTTCACATTCACTGCGCTGGCAGACATGTTGTTTCGTAAGCTGGTTAAAAACGTATTTTACCTAGGTTCGCGGAAGCTTCCGGAATTTTTCCGTTTCCGCTCAACGGTATGCACGTTATGTTGAGTATTTCGAGGGATGCGCGGCCGCGTGTCTGCGCTCTACCGCCCCCGGTTCGAGCGGCTGCGTGGCCGCCCTGTGGCGAACACCGGGGACGCTTCCCCAGCAGTGTCGATCGGAATGCGCGGCTCAAGCGCGCGGTTCGACCACCCATGCGCCGTTGCGCTCGACCAGCACTCGGTCGAACGCGAATTCATCGAGATCGTGCTTGTGGCCAGGCAGCGCCTGGATCACCACTTCACCGCCGTCGCGCAATGCCGCGACCGCGACG
Source organism: Paraburkholderia lebeckiae (assembly GCF_014201005.1). Lineage (NCBI taxonomy): Bacteria > Pseudomonadati > Pseudomonadota > Betaproteobacteria > Burkholderiales > Burkholderiaceae > Paraburkholderia > Paraburkholderia lebeckiae. The sequence goes on from NZ_JACHDK010000002.1 coordinate 669,498, forward strand.
CGCAAGCCTTCGTCGTGCCGCCACGGCGCGAGGATCGCACTGCTGCGCGCTTCGACCGGCGAGATCCGCGCGACTTCGCGCAGATCCAGCGAAAAGCCGGTTGCCGCGCGAGCGCGGCCATAGGCCTGACCGACGTGGTCGTAACGGCCGCCGCGCGCGACCGCGTTCGGCACGCCGTCCACGTAAGCGGAGAACATCACGCCGCTGTGGTACGCGTAGCCGCGCAGATCGGCGAGGTCGATCATCACTTCGGCGCCGTCGACCTGGCTCGCGAGGAACGCGAGGTCGTCGAGCGCGCCGGCGATCGCAGGCGAATTCGGCAGACGCGCGCGAGCTTCTTCGAGCACCGACGCGTCGCCGTACAGCGTCGGCAGCGCGCGCAGCGCGTCGCGAATCACCGGCGAGAATTGCGCGGTCATCTCGACGAGGCGCGGCACGTCCTTGCCGGCCAGCGCGTCGTAGAGCGCCTGGCCGAGTTCCTCGGCGGCCGGCTCGGCTTCGATCAGCGCCGCCAGCACGCCCGCGTGACACAGGTCCAGACGCACCTTCGCGAGGCCGGCGAGACGCAGCGCGTCGAGCATCAGCTGCTGGATTTCGAGGTCCGCTTCGAGCCCCGCGTGGCCGTAGATTTCCGCGCCGATCTGGATCTGCTCGCGCGTCGCATGCAGCCCACGCGGCCGCGTATGCGCGACGTTGCCCGCGTAGCAAAGACGCGTGACGCCCTGGCGGTTCAGCAGATGCGCGTCGATGCGCGCGACCTGCGGCGTGATGTCGGCGCGCAGACCGAGCGTGCGGCCCGACAGCTGATCGACGAGCTTGAAGGTGCGCAGATTCAGATCGTGCCCACCGCCCGTCAGCAGCGACTCGAGGTATTCGAGCAGCGGCGGCATCACCATCTCGTAGCCGTACGAGCGGAAACGGTCCAGCAAATGACGCCGCAATTCTTCGATCTTGCGGGCCTCCGACGGCAGCACGTCGGCGATATTCTCAGGAAGCAACCAGGTCGACATCGATACAGTCCTACGGCGTTGAACACGGCGTCTTGAAACGCCGATGATGAGTGTGAATGGCGTATAGCGGCTTGATTCCGGCGGCTGACACAGACGCTCGGGCGGCGTTTCGCGGCACGCGCGCGCCGCGCGGCGGCCTGAGCGGTCAGTAGGCGTTTTGCTCGGGCCGGCATAACGCGCCGCAATACGCGGCGTTCATGAGACAAGCAAGCCGGCTTCAGGTCGCGATGAACAGTAGAACTAGCCCGAGCAACATCACGATGAGCCCACCGACACGAATCTGATGCGGCGGTCGTTCCGCAATTTTACGGAACGTGTCGCGCCAGGCGCTCGGAAAAACGAACGGAAACATCCCCTCGATAATCAGCATCAGCGCAATCGCGAGCAATAACGAACCAGCTATGTCCATGCGAGTGAAGCGGCCGCGATACGGATGCCGCGGCCTTCGGTAATCAGCGTTTGCGCGCAGCAGGCGCGGAAGCGTCCGGGGCGACGCCGCCGGTCGGGCTACGCATGAAGCGGAAGAACTCGCTACTGGAGTCGACCACGATCAGGTCGCCCGGCTTGAAGGTCTTCCGGTACGCCTGCATGCTTTGATAAAACTGGTAGAACTGCGGATCCTTGCCGAACGCTTCGGCAGCGATCTCCGCGGCCTTTGCATCGCCTTCGCCGCGAATGCCCTGCGCCTGCGCGAGGCCGTCGGCGAGCACCGCCTGCTGCTTCGCGAGCGCGTCCGCGCGGATCTGGTTCGCTTCGGCGGCGCCCTTCGCTCGCTCGTCCGCCGCGACCTGCTTGCGCGCGGCGATCATGCGCTTGAATACCGAGTCGGCCACCGCGGCCGGGAAATCGACGCGCGTGAGTTGCACATCCACGACCGATACGCCGAGCGATGCCGCGCCCTTGTCCATCGCACCGCGGGCCTCTTCGGCGACCGCCGGTTGTTTGGCGAGCGCGTCGGACAGCGTGAACTTGCCGAACGCGTCGCCGAGCGCGCCGCGCGACAGCAGCGCGAGCCGGTCGGGCAGACTCTCCGGATCACCCTTCGTTTCGGCGATCAGCTTCAGCGGATCGGTCACGCGGAACTTGATGACCGGGTTGACCAGCAGATCGGTTTTGTCGGACGTGACGTAATGATCTTCGTCGGGTGCGTCGAGCGACTGGATGCGATTGTCGACGAGCGCGACCGTTTGCAGCGGCGGCGGCAGCTTCACGTGCAGTCCCGGGCCGAGCAGCGTGGGCGTCGCGTCGCCGCGCGCGGACAGCACGGCCATATGCCGTTGATCGACGACGAACACCATCGACGATGCCGCGAACAGCACGATGACGACGGCGACGACGAGCGCAATGATTCGGTTCATATTCTTGTGCGCTCCTTATTGAACGTCGTCTTCGCGCATGCGATTGCGGAACGCATCGCGCGAGCGCAGCGACGCGGCGCTCGGCCGGCTCGCTGGCGCAGGCGCGGAAGCGGCGGGTCCAGATGCGCCATCGGCGGCGGAGCCTGCCGCGGCACCGGTTTCGGCGGTTGACGCGGCCGACGGTGCGGCCGCACTCGCCGCTTGCGGCGCGCCCGCGACAGCAGGACCCGAAGCGGCGGCGCCCGCCGCCGCGGCCTGGCGTTCGCGGTTCTGCTCGACGAGCCTGTCGAGCGGCAGATACAGAACGTTGTTGCCGTTCTTCGCGTCGACGAACACCTTGGTCGCGTTCGCGTAAATCTGCTGCATGGTTTCCATATACAGGCGGAAGCGCACGACGGCCGGCGCCTGCGCGTATTGGGCGTAGACCTGCTTGAAGCGCTCGGCCTCGGCCTGTGCCTGCGCGACCGTGGTCTGGCTATAGGTTTTGGCTTGCTGGACCTGACGATCGACGTCGGCCTGCGCGCGCGGCAGGAGATCGGCCGCATAAGCCTGCGCATCGCGTTTCGCGCGTTCGTTTTCGTCGTGAACCTTCGCAGCGTCGGCGAACGCCGGTTGCACCTGCTCGGGCACCTGCACGCTCTGGATCGTCACGCCCGTCACTGCCAGACCGGACTGGTACTGATCGAGCGATTGCTGGATCGCCGCAATCAGCTGCTGGCGCAAAGTTTCGTGATCCTGATCGAGGATATCGCTAGTGCTCTGCGCGCCGACGATGCCGCGCACCGCCGCCTGCGCGGCATGCATCACGCTCTGATCGGGATCGACGCTGCGAAACAGAAAGTCGTTGGGCTTGCGCACCTGGTACTGCACGGCGAAGCGCACGTCGACGATGTCGCCGTCGTGCGTGAGCATTGACGCGTCCTTCACGTTCGCGAGACGCACCACATTGCTACGGCCGATCTCGACCTGGCGGATCTGCCCGACATTGACGAACTCGTGGGACTCGAACGGATACGGCAGACGCCAGTGCACGCCCTGCGCCGCGGTATAGCGATACTTGCCGAACTGCAGCACGACGGCCGCCTGGCCATCCTGCACGACGAACACGCCGCTGCCGAGATAGATTGCGATCAGCACGCCGATCACGATGCCGACGCCGATGCGCGCGCCACGGCCGTTGTCCGGACGGCCACCGCCGACACCGCCGCCCCTGCGCCCGAAAATCCCGGACAGACGGCGATTGAAATCGCGCCACATTTCGTCGAGATCGGGCGGACCTTCACCGTCGCGTGCCGGTCGCTTCGGATCGTTCGGCCGTTGCCGGTCGCCGTTGCCGTCGCCCCGGCCCCAACGCGGATCGTTCAGTGAAAGCAAGGCGCGCATACGCAGCCAGATACTCCGCTCGTTGTAATCATTCACCTGTGTTCGTTCACCAGAGTAGACAGCGGGTCAGTGCAATTGGAACGGGTCAGTGCCCGAGTTCTGGAATCTTGCGGTCGTCGCGCAGTTGCGCCGCGCGGTCATCTTGCGACGCACCGAGCGGCATGTCGGCAAGCGGTTCGGCTGTAGCGATTTCAGCGATGGCAGCGCGCAACGCATCCAGCCCCTGCCCGGTGCGCGCGCTCAAAAAGACGCGCGAAATATTACCATACTCGTCCCGCTCGACCGCGTCGCCACGGGCTGCCAGCTCTGGCACCGCGTCGATCTTGTTGAACACGAGCACCTGACGGATCGTGTCCGCGCCGATCGCGTGCAACACCTCGTTGACCTGATCGATCTGGTCGAGCCGCACCGCGCTCGATGCATCGACGACATGCAGCAGCAGGTCCGCGTGAATGGTTTCCTCAAGCGTCGCGCGGAACGCGGCGACGAGCTGGTGCGGCAGCTCGCGGATGAAACCGACGGTATCAGACACCACCACCTGCCCCGCTTCGTCGCCCAGATACACGCGCCGCGAGGTGGTATCGAGCGTGGCGAACAACTGGTCGGCGGCATACGCCTGCGCCTTGGTCAGCGCGTTGAAGAGCGTCGATTTGCCGGCGTTCGTGTAGCCGACGAGCGACACCGAAATCGTCTGGTTGCGATTACGCGCCCGGCGTTGCGTGCCATGCTGGCGGCGCAGCTTGTCGAGGCGGATCTTGAGCGCCTTGATGCGCTCGCCGATCAGCCGGCGGTCGGTTTCGAGCTGCGTTTCGCCTGGACCGCGCAATCCGATACCGCCCTTCTGACGTTCGAGGTGGGTCCACGCGCGAATCAGCCGAGTCGACAGATATTGCAGCTGCGCGAGCTCGACCTGCAGCTTGCCTTCGTGGCTGCGCGCGCGCTGCGCGAAAATGTCGAGGATCAGACTGGTGCGATCGACCACGCGCCGATTAAGCGCCCGCTCCAGATTGCGCTGCTGCGCAGGCGCCAGAGCATGGTTGAAGATCACGAGCTCGATGTCGTTTGCTTCGCACGCAAGGCGCAATTCTTCGGCCTTGCCGCTGCCGACGAACATCTTCGCGTCGGGACTGGAACGGCGTCCGGTGAGGGTGACCAGGGGGTTCGCGCCCGCGCTTTGCGCGAGCAGGCTGAGTTCTTCGAGACTGGCTTCGAAATCGATCTTGCCGAAGTCGATGCCAACGAGCGCTGCATTGATCAAATTGGAGGATATCAAAATGACGCGGCCGGGAATGATCGCCAACGGGCGACGATGTGCCGGCCGCGGCGAGGGTTAGGACTGTTCGGAATCCGGGTGGAAATTCACCGGACGGGCAGGCACGACCGTCGAAATGGCGTGCTTGTAGACCATCTGGGTGACCGTATTCCGGAGCAACACGACGTACTGGTCGAACGATTCGATGTTCCCTTGAAGCTTGATGCCGTTGACCAGGTAGATCGACACCGGCACATGCTCTTTACGCAGTGCGTTCAAAAACGGGTCTTGTAACAATTGCCCTTTGTTGCTCATAGCAAACTCCGTATTTTTTTGCAGGTTGACTGAATTGACGGCGAAGAAAAAGAGATCCGCCGCCAACCGCTACACTATAGCTGATTTTCATTTCGACGCGCGGGCCCGGGACCCCCGGCCAAACCCAGCATACACGCGGGTTTCAGCCCAGGTTTAAGACCAGCTTCAGCTTGCTTCAGCCTTTGTCCGCGTAAGGGTTCGTCGACGATCTGAACTCTATTCGCAATGGAGTCCCCGTCAGCTTGAAAGTTTCCCGGAAGCGATTTTCGAGGTACCGCTTATACGTGTCGGTGATCGCGTCGAGCGCATTGCCGTGAATTACGATAATCGGCGGATTCTGCCCGCCCTGGTGTGCGTAACGCAGCTTCGGACGCACCGGACCGCGACGGCGCGGCTGCTGAAATTCGACCGCCTCAATCAGCGCGCGCGTCAGCTTCGGCGTCGGCAGCTTCGACATCGCGGCCGTGTACGCGTCGTCGACCGAACGCATCAGCGGCCCGATTCCGGTTTTTTCCGCGGCGGAAATGAAATGGAATTTGGCGAAGTCCAGAAATTTTAGTTTGCGTTCAAGGTCGGCTTTGGTGCGCTCGCGCACATGCGGATCGAGACCGTCCCATTTGTTCACGCCAACCACCAGCGCGCGGCCCTGCTCGACGACGAAGCCAGCAATGTGCGCATCCTGATCCGAGATGTCCTGACGCGCGTCGAGCAGCAGGATCACGACGTTCGCATCGGAGATCGACTGCAGCGTCTTCACGACCGAGAACTTTTCGATCGCCTCGAACACCTTGCCGCGGCGGCGCAGGCCGGCCGTGTCGATCAGCGTATACGGCTTGCCGTTGCGCTCGAAATCGACGTAGATCGAGTCGCGCGTAGTGCCGGGCATGTCGAACGCGATCACGCGCTCTTCGCCGACCAGCGCATTGATCAGCGTCGATTTGCCGACGTTCGGCCGGCCGACGATGGCGATCTTCACGCCGCGCGCTTCCTTGTCTTCCTCGCTCTCTTCGGGCTGACCGCCATACGCGACTTCGAGCGCCTCGTTGATCATGTCGGTGACGCCGTCGCCGTGCGCGGCCGAAATCGCGCGCGGATCGCCGAGACCGAGTTCGTAGAAGTCGGCCGCGACGTTAGCGTACTTCATGCCCTCGGCCTTGTTCACGACGAGGAAGATCGGCCGGCCGACCTTGCGCAGATAGTCGGCGATCGACTTATCCTGCGGCGCGAGACCGTTGCGGCCATCGACGATGAACACGACGACGTCCGACTCCTCGACCGCCTGGCGGGTCTGGCGTGCCATCTCGTGCAGGATGCCGTCTTTCGCGACCGGCTCGAAGCCGCCGGTGTCGACGACCAGATACGGCCGCTCGCCGGCGCGTCCTTCGCCGTAATGGCGATCGCGCGTGAGACCGGGCAGGTCGGCAACCAGCGCGTCACGCGAACGCGTAAGGCGGTTGAACAGCGTGGATTTCCCCACATTGGGGCGCCCAACGAGGGCAATAACGGGTTTCATCTGATGTTGTTCACGGTGAAACGCGGGATCGCAACCGATCGCGCGCGTAGCGACGCCAGGCGGCCGCCACGGGTGGCGTTGTGACGAAATTATCACGAATTCAGTCTGCTCCGGATGCGCGATCGATATGCACATCCAGGCAGACGGGCGTGGGCTTCACAGACGCCGCCGGGGGGCGCCTGCTTCAGACCGGGCTGCTCGACGGCTGACGCGCTCGTGTTCGAGGGCGTCTTTAATTTGCAAGGCCGCCGACGAAGCGCACGCGCCGCCTTGCATGTCGGCGGCCACAGCCTCGATCCGACTTGCCGGACCAGCCCATCCGGCGATTTTTTATTGAGCCTGCCCGATCACGCGACGGGCAGCGTGGCAACCCGACGTAGGAGCCGCACGCCAAAGCCGGCGCAGACCTCAATTAAAAAGCGCGCGGCCGGCGAAGCCGGCCTGCACGCCTGACATCATCTACAACGATCAGCGCGGACGATAGCCGAACAGGCCGCCGTCGCGCGTCTGTACGACTAGCGTGTCGCCGGCCAGCACCGGCGCCGCAGTAATCGCGCTGCCGTCGGTCTTCACTCGTGCGACGAGCGTGCCGTCGACGGTCGACAGGAAATGCACGAAGCCCTTGTAGTCGCCGAACACGGCCGCGCGGCCGAGCAGCATCGGCACGCTCAGGTCGCGGTTCTTCAGCGTGTCGTTCTTCCACAGCGCCGAGCCGTTGCTCACGTCGAATGCTGACACGACCGACCAGTCGTCGGCAGCGACCACGCTGCGCTCATCCTGTGCGAGGCCGCTCGTGCTCGAGAACGCCTTCCCCCACAGCGCGCGGCCCGAGTTGGCGTCGAAACAGCCAATCTGGCCCTGGAACGTCACCGCGCAGGTCTCCGAACCCACCAGCGTGGGCGGGCCGGTCACGTCGTTGATACGCTCGACCTCGGTCACGCCCTTCGGATACGACACCGGCGTCTGCCAGTAGGCGTCGCCCGTCTGCAGGTTGATCGCGGCGAACGATCCGCCCGGGAAGCCGGCCAGCACGGCCGCGTCACCTGCGAACGTCATGCCCGACGACACGCGCAGGTTCAGCGGCACGGCGCGGTTGCGGAAGTTCCACTTCTGCTCCCCGGTTTGCGCGTTGAACGCGACGATCTGGCCGTCGATCGTGCGCACGATCACAAGGCCGTTGCCGACGAGCGGCGGCGTAATGATCTCGCCCGGCGCCTTCGCGGTCCACAGCTGCTTGCCGTCCGCGCCTAGCACGTACACGTCGCCCTTCAAGCCACCGACCGCGGTGAGCGTGCCATCGCTGCCGACGCCCGCCGACAGGTCATCGTGCAACTTGACTCGCCACACGTCCTTGCCCGTTTGCGCGTCGATCTTGGCGACCGTGCCATTCGTGCCGGCAGCGTACACGGCATTGCCGACCGCAACCGGCGAGAACAGGTAGCGGCCCGCCTTGCCGACGCTCGCCGACCAGGACTGCTGCACGTCGAGCACGGGTTTGAACTCGGTGAGCGGCGTCGGCACACGGCGCTCGTCTTTCGTGGATGAGCAAGCCGCCAGCGTGAGAACGGTCATCGCACAGATAACGGGCACGGCGTAACGTTTCAGCAGATTCATCGGTGGACGAAGCATTCAGGAAATTGGATTAAAGGAGACCGCCTTGCGGTCGTGGCTCGCGGCGCGCCGCGCGGGACGCTCAGCCGCCAAGCGCATCCAGCTTGAACTGGATCAGCTGGTGCGCCGAACTGTCGCTGTTCGACAGCGAGTCGAGCGCGAGCTTGTAGGCCGCGCGCGCTTCGTCGCGCTTGCCCTGGGCGGCGAGCAGGTCGCCGCGGCGGTCTGCCACGACGCCCTTGAAGGCATCCGATTGTGGCTCGGCCAGGAGCGCGAGACCCTGGTCGTATGCCTTGTCGTCGAGCAGCAGCGATGCCATGCGCAGCTTCGCGATCTGCTTGAACTCGTCGTCCTTCGCGTGATCGATCGTCCATTGCAACTGCGCTTTCGCGCCGGCTTCGTCGCCAGCGGCGTAGAGCGCCTTGGCGGCGCCGAGCGCGGTCATCTGCGCGTAGGCAGTGCGGCCGAATTTGTCTTCCATGTCGGCGGCGACGCGCGCGATCTGCGCCTTGTCGCCCGATGCCGCGGCTTGCTGAACCTGGTCATACAGCACCGCGGCTTCCGCGGCCTGACGACGCTGCCAGAAATTCCAGCCGTTCCAGCTCGCGCCTGCCAGCAACACCACCAGCACGATCCACGTGGTCGCATTGCCCCACTGCTTCCACCATGCCCTCAGACTTTCAATCGATTCTTGTTCGTCGTGGTAACTCATTGCCCGGCGATTTCCTCTTTCTTGCTACGTGTGCGTGTCGAGCCAGCCGGCCCAACGACATCGCGATCAGTCGTCGCCGTCTTCGGCGGATGCAACCATCGCATTGATTAGATATTCGGTCAAGTCTTCGGCGGGTACGTTCTGTTGCTCGTTCTTACCGCCGTTGGCTTGCGTATCGCGCAGCGGTTTCACGCCGACCGTGCCGTTGGCCATCTCATCTTCGCCGAGCACGACCGCGAACGCGGCGCCGCTCGCGTCGGCGCGCTTCATCTGCGACTTGAAGCTTGCCGACTGACCGTCCGCGCTGCAATGCAGGATCACGTCGAGACCGGTATCGCGCAGACGCTCGGCGATGATGAACGCCTGCTCGCGCGCGGCGCCGCCCTGATGGACCACGTACACGTCGCAACCTTCGTCTTCCGGTACGAGCTGCTCTTCCTTCAGCAGCTCGAGAATTCGCTCGACGCCCATCGCCCAGCCGCACGCAGCCGTCGGCTTGCCGCCGAGCTGTTCGATCAGCGGATCGTAGCGGCCGCCCGCCGCGACCGTGCCTTGCGCGCCGAGTTTGTCGGTCACCCACTCGAACACGGTCAGATTGTAGTAATCGAGACCGCGCACGAGACGCGGATTGATCGTGAACGGAAGGTTGTTCGCCTTCAGCAGACGCTGCAGAGCTTCGAAGTGCGCGCGCGATTCTTCCCCAAGAAAATCGATCAGCTTCGGCGCGTTCCGCGCGACTTCCTGCAGCGCAGGATTCTTCGTATCGAGCACGCGCAGCGGGTTCGTATAGAGACGACGCTTCGCGTCTTCGTCGAGCACGTCCATGTGCATTTCGAGATACGCGATCAGTTCGACACGATGCGCGGCGCGCTCTTCAGCGAGGCCCAACGAGTTGATTTCGAGCTTGATGCCAGTCAGTCCGAGATCGTCCCACAGACGCTGGCACATCATGATGATTTCCGCGTCCGCATCCGGACCCGCGAAACCGAGCGCCTCGACACCGACCTGGTGGAACTGGCGATAACGGCCGCGCTGCGGACGCTCGTGACGGAACATCGGACCGATATACCACAGACGCTTCGGGCCATCGTACAGCATGTTGTGTTCGATCGACGCGCGCACCACCGCCGCCGTGTTTTCCGGGCGCATCGTCAGGTTTTCACCGTTCAATGCGTCCGTGAAGCTGTACATCTCTTTTTCGACGATGTCGGTCACTTCGCCGATACCGCGTGTGAACAGCTGCGTATGCTCGACGATCGGCGTGCGGATATTCTGGTATCCGTACGAACGCAGCATCGACTTGACGGTGGTTTCGAAAAATTCCCAGAGCCCGGCTTCCTGCGGAAGGATGTCGTTCATGCCTTTCACGCCGGACAGCTTCTCGAGCTTTTTCTTCTGTTCAGTCATCTGTGTTTCGATAGCCGGTATTTAGTTGAGCGCGTCGGCGCGGCCATAGCGGCGCTCGACGTAGTCGCTCACGATTTGCTGGAATTCTTGCGCGATGTTCTCGCCGCGCAGCGTCTTCGCCTTTTCGCCGTCGATGAACACCGGCGCGGCCGGATTCTCGCCCGAGCCCGGCAAGCTGATGCCGATATTCGCCTGCTTCGATTCGCCCGGACCATTGACGATGCAGCCCATCACCGCGACGTGCATCTGCTCGACGCCGGGATACTGGTCGCGCCACACCGGCATCTGCTGACGCAGGTAGGTCTGGATCTGCGACGCGAGTTCCTGGAACAGCGTGCTCGTGGTGCGCCCGCAGCCGGGGCACGCGATCACCATCGGCGTGAACGACCGCAGGCCCATTGTCTGCAGAATCTCCTGACCGACGATCACTTCGCCTGTGCGCGACGCGCCCGGTTCCGGCGTCAGCGAAATACGGATCGTATCGCCGATGCCCTGCTGCAGCAGAACCGACAGCGCCGCGGTTGACGCGACGATGCCCTTCGAACCCATGCCCGCTTCGGTCAGGCCAAGATGCAGCGCGAAATCGCAACGGCGCGCGAGTTCGCGGTACACGGCAATCAGATCCTGCACGCCGCTGACCTTGCACGACAGGATGATCTGGTCGCGCCCGAGGCCGAGTTCGACCGCACGTTCCGCCGAGCCGATCGCCGACTGGATCAGCGCTTCGTACATCACGCTTTGCGCTTCCCACGGAGTGGCGCGCGAGCCGTTTTCGTCCATCATCTTCGCGAGCAGGTCCTGGTCGAGGCTGCCCCAGTTCACGCCGATGCGCACCGGCTTGTCGTATTTGACCGCCGTCTCGATCATCTGCGCAAACTGCGTGTCGCGCTTCGCGCCGTGCCCGACGTTGCCCGGATTGATCCGGTACTTCGAAAGCGATTCCGCACAGCCCGGATAGTCGCGCAGCAGCAGGTGGCCGTTGTAATGGAAGTCGCCGACGAGCGGCACCATCACGCCCATGCGGTCGAGTTGCTCGCGGATCGCCGGCACAGCCGCCGCCGCTTCCGGCGTATTCACGGTGATACGCACCAGTTCGGACCCGGCTTGCGCCAGTTCCTTGATCTGGATAGCGGTGCCGATCGCGTCGGCGGTGTCGGTGTTGGTCATCGACTGCACGCGCACCGGCGCATCGCCGCCGATGGTCACGAGCTGGCCGCCCCAGCGGACGTTGACCGCATGCGACTTGCGCCGCATCGCGGGGCCGCCGAACACCGGCTCGTCTGAAACGATCGTGCTACAGGATTGGGATTGAGCTTCGGTTTGCATCGAAAAACCCATTTACGCCGCACGCGCTATGCAAAAACGCAGCGCCTGAATTGAAAAAGCGCCGCGGACCGGTTGGCCGCGGCGCGTACCGTATCTGTCAAGGCAGCGCAAAGCGCGCCACGTTGCCCTTTGCTGTCGCATATTTCGACGGATCGACGGGCTGGCCGTCGAGCGTCACCGACTCGAGACCCGCCTTGTTGCCGACCGTGACCTTGAACGGACCGACACCCGTCACTTGCTTCGGATCGCCGGCATGCACGAGTCCGGAGAACAGTTCCTTGCCGTTCTTGTCACGCACGCTGAACCAGCTGTCCTGCGTCACGCGCAGCGCGACGACCGCCTCGCCGAGCGCTGGCGTGACCGCCGGCGCCGACGCGTTCGCCACGACCACCGGTGCATTTGCGCTCTCCATGGCGGCCTGTGCCTGAGCCTGCGAGCCGGCCTTCGGCGCCGCGGTCGTCGGTGCCGGCGTTACCGCTGTATTTGCTGCCGGGCCCGAGCCCGGCGCGGTGCCAGTGGCAAGCGGAGCCGGCATCGGCGTTGCCGACGCAGACGCCGCATTATCCGCGCTCGCCGCGTTGTCCGCCGTGGCCGCCGCCGATGCCCCTTCCGCCGCCGTCGCCGGACCCTGAGCAACCGCGCCCGAAGCCGCCGTGTCGCTGCTAGTCGAACTATTCGCGCTTGCCTTCAGGCGCGCGAGCCACGCGGACGAATCACCGCCGTTAGTGCGCCACATCCCGAGTGCGATGACGGCGACGACGATCGCCGCAATGCCCCACAGCCACGAACGGCTCTTATGCCCGCTGTCGCCGAGCGACAGCGAAACCTTGCCGCGCGGCAGATCCTTGCCCGATGACGCCGGCATCGACAGATTCGGCGCCGGCACGCCCTTCTCGCGACGCAGCGCCGCCGTAAAAGGCGCCGGATCGGCGCCCAGCATTTTCGCGTAGCTGCGCACGACGCCGAGTGCAAACGTCGTGTCCGGCAGATGGCTGACGTCGCCCGCCTCGAGCGCGCTCAGCTTGACGACCGACACCTTCAGTCGCGCCGACACGTCCTCGATAGTCCAACCTTTCGACTCGCGCAACTGGGTCAAGCGCGCGCCAACCGCTGCCAGCGAATCAAGGGCCGGGTGCACGACAGGCTGGACCACCGCCCTTGCAACAGGTGCAGGATGGCCATCGTTCGTGTCTGTCTCGTGCGGCTGCGGGTGCTGCGGCTCACTCATCCCAAATCCTTTCGCGTCGATTCTTTTAATCGTGCGACCGGACGGGCTCGAGCGTCACGTCCAAATCGCAGACCGTTTATAACAAAATGTGCGGCTTTGTGTACCGCTCCCGATCGATTCTGCAAACTTTCATTTAATCGCCGGTGGCATGGGAGCATTTTTGCGCTCGCGGTGCTTTCCGCCGAACGCCGACGCCCTGCTGCCCCTCGCGATTACACGGCGCGAACCTCGATCACCTTCGCCGCCTTCCCGGTGCGCTCAGCAAGACGCGTGCGGTCTTTCACCGCGCCGGCCAGCTGACCGCAGGCAGCATCGATATCGTCGCCGCGGGTCTTGCGCACAGTGGTGACGACGCCAGCGTCGATCAACACCTGCGCAAACCGCTTGATCTGTTCCGGCTTCGAGCGGATAAGGCCCGATTCGGGGAACGGATTGAACGGAATCAGATTGAACTTGCACGGCACGTTACGCGTGACGGCGAGCAACTCGCGCGCGTGCGCCTCGCTGTCGTTCACGCCATCGAGCATGCAGTATTCGAACGTAATGAAATCTCGCGGCGCAACTTTCAGATAGCGCTCGCACGCTGCCATCAGCTCGCGCAGCGGATACTTTTTGTTGAGCGGCACCAGCACGTCGCGCAGCGCGTCGTTCGAGGCATGCAGCGACACCGCGAGCGCCACGGGCAGATCCGCGCCGAGCCGGTCCATCATCGGTACGACGCCCGAAGTGGACAACGTGACGCGCCGGCGCGACAGGCCGTACGCATTGTCGTCGAGCATCAGGCGCATGGCCGGCACGACCGCGTCGTAATTGAGCAGCGGCTCGCCCATTCCCATCATCACGACGTTCGTGACGACGCGCTCGCCCTTGCCGTCGCCGCCCATCGCGCGGCCGCCAGCATCACCACGCGACGCGCGCAGCGCAAACTCAGCCATGCGCAACTGGCCGATGATTTCGCCGGTGGTGAGATTGCGGGAGAACCCTTGCTTGCCGGTCGAGCAGAACCGGCAGTTGACCGCACACCCGGCCTGTGACGACACACACAGCGTGCCGCGCGTTTCTTCGGGGATGTAGACGGTTTCAACGGCGTTGCCGTTTCCGACGTCGATCAGCCACTTGCGTGTGCCGTCCGACGAAACGTGGTCGCTGACGACGCCCGGCATCGTGATCGCGGCGCGCCCTTTGAGCTTTTCGCGCAAGGACTTCGCGAGATCGGTCATGCCATCGAAGTCGGAAGCGTTGTATTGATGAATCCAGCGCTGCAATTGCTTGGCGCGAAACGGTTTCTCGCCCAGGCTGTCGCAATAGGCGACGAGCCCTTGGGCGTCGAGGTCGAGAAGGTTGACGGAGGGACTGCTCGTCATATCGAATCCTGCCATTTCATTGCGAGACTACGTTCATGCAACAAGCTGCATGAACGCCGTGCCCGTTAGCGCCCATTCCTGCTGCTTTTACCTTACTACTTTGTCGTGCAACGCGCGCGATTCATGCGATAAAACAATTCGGCTGCACGAAACGCGCCAGGCGGACACGGCTTACGACCGAGGCCAGTGCCTGACCTCAGCGCGAGGCGCTCAACGCGAGTAGACGTTGACTTGGGGGAAGAAGAATGCGATTTCAATCGCGGCCGTTTCCGGTGCGTCCGAGCCGTGCACCGCGTTGGCGTCGATGCTGTCCGCGAAGTCGGCACGGATCGTGCCCTTTTCTGCCTTCTTCGGGTCAGTCGCACCCATCAGATCACGGTGTTTCAGGACCGCGTTTTCGCCTTCCAGCGCTTGCACGACCACCGGACCCGAGATCATGAATTCGACGAGGTCCTTGAAGAACGGACGTGCCGCGTGCACGGCGTAAAACTTCTCGGCGTCAGCACGCGACAGATGAACCATGCGCGATGCCACGATCTTCAGACCAGCGTTTTCAAAACGGGTATAGATCTGGCCGATCACGTTCTTGGCCACTGCGTCCGGCTTGATAATCGACAGGGTGCGCTCGATCGCCATAAAAACTCCAAAAAAATTAAGAAGTTACAGATTCAAATGAATCCGCTATTGTAGCATGTTCCCGTGCACCATTGCGATTGAACCCTTACAGCACTGAAAGGATCAAAGCAAAGGGCGCGAAATACTGGTAGCGTAGGCCATGTGGGCGACTGGAGGTATTGAAACTCCGTGCTGCCGCGCTAATCTTACGGATGAACGGTGCGCCCGCCGGCGCTTCGCAAATTGCCGTATCACCATCACGAAACACGCTTCCGAGGTAAGGAGAGATCATGAACGAACATCCGTATATGTTTGGCCGCAACGGCGCGGTCAGCACGGTCGAAACACGCAACCGCGTGCTACGGAATACCTACTGGCTGCTCGCGCTGTCCATGATTCCGACCGTGCTCGGCGCGTGGGTGGGTCTTGCCACCGGCTTCTCACTGTTCGCCGCCACCAGCCCCGCCATGAGCATGCTGGCATTCTTCGCGATCGCCTTCGGCTTCATGTTCGCGATCCAGCGCACCAAGGACAGCGCCGTCGGCGTCTTCGTACTGCTCGGCTTCACGTTCTTCATGGGGCTGATGCTGTCGCGCATTCTCGCGTTCGTGCTCGGCTTCTCGAACGGCCCGTCGCTGATCATGCTCGCTTTTGGTGGCACCGGTGTGATCTTCGCGGCCATGGCGACCATCGCCACGGTCAGCAAACGTGACTTCTCGGGCCTCGGCAAGTGGCTCTTCATGGGCGTGATCGTGATCCTGCTGGCTTCGGTCGCGAACGTGTTCCTGCAACTGCCGGCGCTGATGCTGACGGTTTCAGTCATGGCAATCGTGATCTTTTCCGCCTACATCATGTTCGACGTGCAGCGCGTCGTGAACGGCGGCGAGACGAACTACATCACGGCGACGCTGGCGATCTACCTGGATCTGTACAACGTGTTCGTCAATCTGCTTGCGCTGCTCGGCATTTTTGGCGGCAACCGCAATTAAGTTTGCCCGGGGTCGTGCGGCGTGCCCCACGCCGCACTCGACGCTCAAATTAGAAGCCCATAACGATTGCTCGTTATGGGCTTTTTCATTACCTGACCACCCGGTGCATGGCGTGCAGCGCGACTGGACGCCAACCGGGCGCCACAGTCACACCGTCAACCACGCGAAACCTTCGCTCTGCGACGCAACCACCACCTCCTTGGGAGCCGCGTCAAGCACGCCCGCCAGCGCCGCCTGCGCAAGTTCCGGCAGATTGTTCTGCTGGCTCAGATGCGCCGCGACCAGATGCCGCAAGCGCGAGCGGTCGAGCGACGCCAGGATTTCAGCCGCCGCGTGATTGTTCAGATGCCCGTGATTGCCGCCGATACGCGCCTTCAGCGACGGCGGATAACGACTGCCCGCGAGCATCTGCACGTCGTGATTGCATTCGAGCACGAGCGCGTCGCAGCCACTTAGCACCGCGCTGATATGCGGCGTGGACGTGCCCACGTCGGTGAGCACGCCAAGCCGGCTCGCGCCGTTCGAGAACACGTATTGCAGCGGTTCGCGGGCGTCGTGCGGAACGGTATAAGGGAGAATGCTGAGCTCTCCGATCGCTACCGCCTCGTCGCCCCACAGCACCTGCAGGTCAACATCGGCTTCGTCGGCGCCCACCGCGCGCGCGGTGCCCCAGCTCATGTACAGCGGAATCGACCACTTGCGCGCCAGCGTCAATGCGCTGCCGATGTGATCGCTATGTTCATGCGTAATCAGGATCGCGTCGAGGTGCTCGGCACTCGCGCCGAGCCGCGTCAGACGCCGCTCGACTTCGCGCGCGGAAAAACCGCAATCGAGCAGCACGCGCGTGGTGACCGCGCCGCTGTGCGCCTCCACCAGCAGCGCGTTGCCTTCACTGCCGCTGCCGAGACTCGCGAAGCGCACGACCCGCCTAGTTCAGTTGCGCGTGCAGCAGCGACACGATGCGCTGCGCGTCCGACGACGTGTCAATCTGCCCATTCGCGTCGACGACCGCGATCTGCGTCACCGCGTCGCCCTTCGCGCGCACGTTGACGAGGAATTCCTGGCCCGGCTTGCGCGTCGAATTGCCGCTGTAGAACAGTTTGCCGAACAGGCCTTCCTTCTTCAGTTCCTGCATCGAATCCGCGTAGCGGACATAGTAGATGCCCTTCTCGCGATCGCGGTTGTCGACCGTAAAGTTGGTGCGATCGAGCGCGAGGCCCACACGCAGCCAGGCACGGTCGAATGACTCCTGCAGATCGAGCGTCGACGCACCCGCGCTCTGCTCGATCGTGGTCGGCGCGGCGGCGGGGCGCGCGTCGGTCAGCAGCTGCTTCGACTGTGCTTCAGTCAGGCCGAATTTCTGCATCAGCTTGGCGAGAAACAGCGCCTCGAGCGCCGGATCACGCGGACGTTCTTCCCAGCGCGAAGACGTCTTGTCCTGCCCGGTCATCACCTCTTCCATCGCGCTGTGCGTGATCGAGATATCGGTCGCGCTGTCCGAACCGCGCGATACCAGCGTGCGGAAACTGTCGCGGGTGCCCGACGAATAGGCGAAGTCGATGACCTTGCCGATCGTGCGGCGGAACCAGTCGTCCGGAATGTTCGCACGGTTTTCCGCCCAGTCGGTCGTCATGATGCCAGTGGCCGGCGCATCGGTCTTCAGCACGAAGCCGTTCTCCTGCCAGAACTCCTGCAGCTGCGGCCAGAGCTGTTCCGGGGAACGGCCGTCTACCACCAGCCAGCGACGGTCGCCGTCGCGGTCGATATGCATGCCGAGCGGATCCTGCGCGCTCGGCTGACCTTCGGTCGCGTTGCCGGCCGCCGTGACAGCGCGCGTCGGCGTGCCACCAAGCGCCAGATTGGCGGGCGGTGCCACATAGCGCTGGTCGTTCGGCGACGTGCTCAGATCGCTCGGCACGGCGAGCGGCGGCGCGCTCGAGGTCGCCTTGTAGTTGACGCGGTCGGAAGCGAACCAGTCGTTCAGCGTGTCACAGCCGGCGAGCGTCGATAGGGCAAGCGCCAGCGCCGCCATGCGGGTTGCGTGGAGGGAAAGTGCGGAACGTTTCATGTGGTCCTTCGTGATGCTGGAACGCGATGCCTCGTTCGATCTGCCGGGAACGTGGGCTGAAGCGACGTCGGTTAATGAAATGCCGGTGGCGGTCTTGCGTGGGCGGCGGGACGGTCGGCCCGTTCAGCCGAGCAGGCCCGCTTCGCGCAGCGCGCCGCGCACCACTTCGTGGTATTGCGCGTCGAGCGGCGTGAGCGGCAGGCGGATGCCGCCCTGCACACGCCCCAGTTGCTGCAGCGCCCACTTCGCCGGAATCGGATTCGCTTCGGCAAACAGGTACTTGTGCAGCGACAGGAGTTTCAGATGAATGTCGCGCGCGGTCTTCACGTCCGCGGCGAGCGCGGCCTTGCACAGTTCGCTCATTGCGCGCGGCGCGACGTTCGCGGTGACCGAAATATTGCCGTGACCGCCGAGCAGCATCAGCGCGATCGCGGTGGGGTCGTCGCCGCTATAGATGCCGAAGTGCGCCGGCGCCGACTTGATCAGATGCGCGGCGCGGTCGATGTTGCCCGTGGCCTCCTTCACGCCGACGATGCCCGGCACCTGCGCGCAGCGCAGGATGGTCTCGTTGCTCATGTCGGCGACGGTGCGGCCCGGCACGTTGTACAGAATCACTGGCAGATCGACGGTTTCGGCGATCTTCGCGAAATGGCGGTAGATGCCTTCCTGGGTCGGCTTGTTGTAGTACGGCACGACCTGCAGCGTGGCATCCGCGCCGACGTCCTTCGCGTGTTGCGTGAGTTCGATCGCCTCGGCGGTGGAATTGGCACCCGCGCCCGCGATGACAGGAATGCGTCCAGCGGTGTGCTCGACCGCGGTCTTGACCATCAGCACGTGTTCTTCGACCGACAGCGTGGCCGACTCGCCGCTCGTGCCGACCACGACGAGCGCATTCGTGCCTTCCTCGACGTGCCAGTCGATCAGTTTGCGAAACGCCGGCAGATCGAGGCTGCCGTCTTCGAGCATCGGAGTGATGATGGCAGGAATGCTGCCGCGGATCTGAACGCCGTCCTGGTGACCGCTGTGGTTGCCGTTAGTCATGAAACGCCATGAATATGATCAGGTAAAGCGCGATTGTAGCGGATTAGCCAGCCAACTCGTAACAAGGTGGCGCTGTTGCCCGTGCGGGATCATGCCCCCTGGCCGTTTCCCGAACCGCGCAGATGCGCTGAACGTAGGCCGGACGCGGCTCGGCGAGAAATCCGTCCTGAAATGCGATCACCCGCAGGTGGCCCCGCACGGTGTCGAGCAGCTCGCCAGGCGCGAGCAAAAACGCCGGATTGGAGGGTTTGCCGACGCTTTCGTTTCCTTGCGCGAAGGTCTCGTAAACCAGTACGCCGCCGGGCGCGAGCGCGCGCAGCAACTGCGGAAAAAGCGGCCGGTGCAGGTAGTTGGTGACCACGACAGCGGAGAACGCCGCATCGGCCGGTAGTGGCCACCTCGCGCCTTCGAGATCGGCCACGACAGGTGTGACGAGCGGCGCGTCGCGCAGCAGGTCGAGAGCAGCCGCGTCGCGATCGATCGCGGTGACCGGATGGCCGAGCGATGCAAAAAAGCGCGCGTGCCGCCCGGCCCCCGACGCGACGTCGAGCACCGCGCCGCCCGGCGCGATCAGGTGCGCCCAGTGACGCACCCAGCGCGACGGTTCACCGAGGCCATGCAAGCCACTGGTAACGGGCGTGCTCATCGCTGCACCTCGGTGCGTCGAGTGCGCATCAGTTGTACGACAGCCCCATCGCCTCACGGACCTCGCGCATCGTTTCGGTCGCGAACCGGCGTGCCTTGTCGCAGCCATCGGCGACGATCGCGCGCAACAGCGACGGGTCGTCCATGTACTTCTGCGCGCGCTCGAGCATCGGCTGCTGCTCGCGCAGAATCCCTTCGACGACCGGCTGCTTGCAATCGAGGCAACCGATGCCTGCCGAGCGGCAGCCCTTCTGCACCCACTCGTGGGTCGCTTCGTCGGTGTAGACCTGATGCAGTTGCCACACCGGGCACTTGTCGGGATCGCCCGGATCGGTGCGGCGCACGCGCGCGGGGTCGGTCGGCATCGTGCGGACCTTCTTCGCGATGGTTTCCGCGTCTTCGCGCAGGCCGATCGTGTTGCCGTACGACTTCGACATCTTCTGGCCGTCGAGACCCGGCATGCGCGACGCCTCGGTCAGCATCGCCTGCGGTTCGACGAGGATGATCTTGCGCGAACCTTCGAGATAGCCGAACAGGCGCTCGCGATCGCTCATCGACAAGCTTTGCGATTCCTGCAGCATCGCCCGCGCGCGTTCGAGCGCTTCGTCGTCGCCTTCCTGCTGATACGCGTTGCGCAACTCGTGATACAGCTTCGAGCGCTTGCCGCCGAGCTTCTTCGCGGCTTCGTTCGCCTTCTCCTCGAAGCCCGGCTCACGGCCGTACAGGTAGTTGAAACGACGGGCGATTTCGCGCGTCATCTCGACGTGCGGCACCTGGTCTTCACCGACCGGCACGAGCGAGCCGCGATACAGCAGAATGTCCGCCGCCATCAGCACCGGATAGCCGAGGAAGCCGTAGGTGGACAGGTCCTTGTCCTTCAGCTTTTCCATCTGCTCCTTGTAGGTCGGCACGCGTTCGAGCCAGCCGAGCGGCGTGCTCATGCCGAGCAGCAGCGCCAGCTCGGCATGCTCGGGCACCTTGCTCTGGATGAACAGCGTCGCCTGCGCCGGATCGATGCCGGAAGCGAGCCAGTCGGTCAGCACGTCCCACACATTCTTTTCAATCACTTCGGGCGTTTCGTAGTGCGTCGTCAGTGCGTGCCAGTCGACCACGCAGAAGAAGCACGGGTATTCGGATTGCAGCCGCACCCAGTTTTTCAGCACGCCGTGATAGTGGCCGAGGTGCAGCGACCCGGTGGGCCGCATGCCGGAGAAGATACGGTCTGGAAACATGGTTATTTAGAAAAGCGAAACAAGTGGAGTCAGAATTGCCGTGATCGCGCTATACCCGAGCGTCACGAGTGGCCTCAACCAGAAACGCGTGAGCGTACCCGTCATCACCAGCGCCATCACGATGAAAAAGCCGTACGGCTCGAGCCGCGACAACGCGATCGATTGCTTCGGCGGCAACAGGGCCATCACCACGCGGCCGCCATCGAGCGGCGGCAGCGGAAACAGGTTCAGCACGCCGAGCACGAGATTGACGCCGACGCCCGCGCCCGCCATGCGCGTGAAAAACGGTTCGTTGACATTGAGCCCCGCGAGCGCAACGCCGAACACGCCCCAGAACAGCGCCTGGATGAAATTGCACACGGGCCCGGCCGCCGCGACCCATAGGCTGCCCCAGCGCGGGTTGCGCAGATTGCCGAACGCGACCGGCACCGGCTTCGCATAGCCGAACATGAACGCGCCGCTCGTCGCGAAGTACAGCAGCAGCGGAATGGCGATCGTGCCGAGCGGATCGATGTGCCGCATCGGGTTCAGCGACACGCGGCCGAGCACGTACGCGGTGTTGTCGCCGAGCCAGCGCGCGACGTAGCCGTGCGCAGCCTCGTGCAGCGTGATCGCGAAGATCACCGGCAGCGCGTACACCGCAATCGTCTGTATCAGGGAAGAATCCATAACTCGCTATTGTAACAATGCGCTCGCGCGTGTCTGTCCGCTTTCGTTCACGCCGCTCACGCCGTTTCCTCGAGACCGAACGGCTCGAGCGGGCCGCGCCCTGCCCGCACCAGCACCGGCTCCGAGCCGGTCAGATCGATTACGGTGGACGGCTCGCACACGCACGCGCCGCCGTCAATCACCAGATCGAGCTGCTTTTCGAGCCGCGCGCGGATTTCCTCGGGGTCGTTCAGCGGCTCTGTTTCGCCGGGCATGATCAGTGTCGAGCCGAGCAGCGGCTGGCCGAGCTCCTCGAGAATCGCGAGCGTGATCGCGTGATCCGGCACGCGCAGGCCGATCGTCTTGCGCGACGGATGCGACACGCGCCGCGGCACTTCCTTGGTGGCCTGCAGCACGAACACGTACGGACCCGGGGTCACCGACTTAAGCAGCCTGTACTGCCAGTTGTCCACCATCGCAAAATTGGCGAGCTCCGACAGATCACGCACGAGCAGCGACAGTAGTTGCTTTTCGTCGAGTCCGCGGATGCGCCGCAGGCGTTCGACCGCATCCTTGTCGTCGAGACGGCAGGCGAGCGCGTAGGTCGAATCGGTCGGCAAGGCGACCACGCCGCCGTCGTTGATGATCTGCACGGCCTGCTTGACGAGACGCGGTTGCGGATTGTCGGGGTGAAGCCGAAAGTATTGGGACATTGAGACTCACGATGGCGGCAGACGAACTGCGGCGGATGGGCTGCGGCGAGCAGAGCGCGTGCCGCAGCCAGCCGGCGCGCGGTCACAGCCAGCGTTCCCAAATGGGCTTCAGATCGGCGGGCAGCGGCGGCAGTGCACCGAGTTCGATGCGGCCTTCGCCGGGCGCATGGAAGTCGGAACCGCGCGAGGCCTCGAAGCCATAGCGACGCGCGACGTCCGCATATTCGCGGTACTGGTCGGGCGTGTGGCTGCCGGTCACGACCTCGATCGCCTCGCCACCGAGGTCGATGAATTCGCCAAAGAATGCGTCGAATTCGAGTTGCGAATACGCGTAACGACCGGGATGCGCGACGATCGCGACGCCGCCCGCGGCCTGGATCCAGCCGAGTGCGTCGGCGAGCTTGGCCCAGCGGTGCGCGACGTAACCCGGCTTGCCGTCGCCGAGATAGCGGTCGAACACTTCCTGGGTGTTCGCGCAGTGGCCGTGCTCGACCAGGAAGCGCGCGAAATGGGTGCGCGACATCATGTCGGGATTCGACACGAAATGCAGCGCGCCCTCGTACGCGTCTGGAATGCCGAGCGTGGCCAGTTGCTCGCCGATTGCTTCGGCGCGCGCGGCGCGGCCGTCGCGCGTGCGAGCGAGGCCGTCGATCAGGATCTGGCTGCTCGGATCGATGCCGAGTCCGACGATGTGCACGGTGCGCCCCGCCCACGTGACCGAAATCTCGACGCCGTTCAGGTAATTCATGCCGAGAACCTCGGCTGCGGTGCGCGCCTCGTGCTGGCCGCCCACTTCGTCGTGATCGGTAAGCGCCCACAGTGTCACGCCGTTAGCGTGCGCGCGGCGCGCGACGTCGGCCGGCGCGAACTGGCCGTCGGAAACGGTGGAGTGGCAGTGAAGATCGGCGTTCATCGTGGTCCTGGAAGGGTTCTGCGGTCATTTTACTGCAATGCAGTAAGGGGCCGCAGGGGTATCTCGCGACGCCAGTGCCGGTTGCCGCGTTCCGCGAGGTCAAGACCGATCAGCGCCGATCCCGCGACCTCCGGGCGACCCACGAGCGCCGTTTCAAACGTAGCTTCAGGCGCGGTGTCAGGCGCAGAACCCCTCGATCAACGCGGCGATCTGCTCTGGCTGGTCGTGATGCACCATATGTCCCGCGCCGTCGACGATCTTCTCGCGCCAATCGGGAAACGCCTGAAAACGCGCCTTGAATTCGTCGAGCGGAGTGTCGCCGGCGATCTGCGCGAGCGTCGGCGAGCCGGCGGCCTCGACGTGCAGCACCTTCGCGCTGACCTTACGCCACACCGCCATCACCTCGTCGGCGATACAGCGTCGGACCGCGGACCTTGTGCGCCGGATCGGCGAGCAGCATGAAGCGCCCTTCGCCATCCGGCTTCGACCAGTGCTGCGCGAGAAACTGCGCACGCCGCGGAACGAGGCGCGGATTGGTTTTGATCAGGCGCGCGGCGACCTCGTCGAGTGACGCGTAGCGCTTGAGCTGCGGTGGATCGCGCAATTCGTCGAGCCAATTGAGCAGGCGCTTCGGCGCCTGCGCCGGATGCGATGGCGCGAGCCCGAAGCCCTCCAGATCGACCACGCGCCGTACCCGCTGCGGCCGCACGCCCGCATACAGGCACACGACGTTCGCGCCCATGCTGTGACCGACGAGGTCCACCTGGCCGTCCGGCGCGTAGTGGTCGATCAGCGCGTCGAGATCGCCGAGATAGTCCTGCACCCAGTAGCTGCCGCCGCCGCGCTCGGCGACCGGCCAGTCGGACAGACCGAAGCCGCGCATGTCGGGCGCGATCACCTGCCAGTCGCCACCGAGCGCATCGACGACGAACTGGAACGACGCGCCGACGTCCATCCAGCCGTGCAGCATGAACAGTGTCCGCGCATCGGGATGGCCCCAGCGCCGCACGTGCAGCCGGACGCCGCGCACGGCAACGAACTCAGAGCGGGATGTATTCATGAACGGCGCACCGCAAAAAAGAATGGTCGTTCGATTATAGGGACAGCGGCGCAAGAAGCGGTAACGGTTTATTGACGCGACGCTTGGTCGTCCGTTGCCTGCATGGCTTGCTGTGCATCCTGACTCGCGAGCGCGGCGAGTTCGGCATCGTCGAAACCAGCGTCGCGGCGCGCTTCGAAATTGAATGGGCCACGCAGTTTCGGCGCGTGATACTGGTCGGCGAGACGCAGATAGGTGTGGTGCGGATCGAGGCCGTCCGCGTCGCACAGGTGACGAAACCAGCGGTTGCCGATCAGCACGTGGCCGATTTCATCGCGCAGGATCACGTCGAGAATCGCCGCCGACGCGTGATCGCCGGCCTGCTGCAGACGCGCGCGGATCGGCGGCGACGCGTCGAGGCCGCGCGCTTCGAGCGTACGCGGCACGAGCGCCATGCGCGCGAGCACGTCGCCACGGGTGCGCTCGCACATGTCCCATAGGCCGCCGTGCGCCGGGAAGTCGCCGTACGCGTGGCCATATTCGGCGAGACGCGCGGCGAGCAGCGAGTAGTGATACGCCTCTTCGGCGGCGACCTTGAGCCAGTCGGTATAGAACCCGGCGGGCATACCGGGGAAACGCCAGACGGCGTCGAGCGCCAGATTGATCGCATTGAACTCGATGTGCGCGAGGGCGTGGAGCAACACCGCGCGGCCCTGCGGCGACTGCATGCTGCGTCGACCGAGTTGGCGCGGTTCGACCAGGTCGGGCCGTTCGGGGCGGCCCGGCAGGCCAGCGGGCTCGGCGAGATCGAGGCCGGAGTCACAGAGCGCGCGACCGTCGAGTACCGCAGCGTACAGCTCGCGGGCCGCCGCGGCCTTCGCGCCCGGATCCCGCTCACGCAACGCCGCGAGTGCGGCGCGGCGCGCGCACGGCGGCTCGTCGTGAGAATTCGATGCGGGAGAAGCGACAGAAACGGGCGAAGCGGCGGACGTCATGACAAACGGATCGGCGATGGAAGCGGCAAAGACGGCGGACAGACGGCGGCTGAGCCGCGCGCGAGCGGCTCAAGCACACAACCGTTTACAATACTCGATTCGACCATCCGGCGCGCGCTTTCGGGAACGCCCGTCAGTTGGCGACGCAAGACCGCCGGCTTCGCGCCGCGCCGGGTGCACGCCGCCCTGCCCGTGCGTGGCAACCGATCAGACCATCACCGTGCACAAAATCGGAGTCACCGAAGGCCCGGCTCTGACCAACAAGGAGACGTTGTGACGATTTACAAGCTGGGCGAAGCCGCCCCGATTATTCATGAAAGCGTGTTCGTCGCGGATTCGGCGAACATCATCGGCAACGTAACGCTCGAGGAGAACGCGAGCGTGTGGTTCGGCGCGACACTGCGCGGCGACAATGAGCCGATCACGATCGGCGCCGGCAGCAACGTGCAGGAAAGCGCGGTGCTGCACACCGACCCCGGCTATCCGCTGACGGTCGAGTCGAACGTGACGATCGGCCATCAGGCGATGCTGCACGGCTGCACGATCAAGGAAGGTGCGTTGATCGGAATTCAGGCGGTGGTCTTGAATGGCGCGGTGATCGGCCGCAACTGTCTGGTCGGAGCGGGCGCCATCGTCACCGAGGGCAAGGTTTTTCCCGACAATACGCTGATCCTCGGCGCGCCCGCGAAGGCGGTGCGCGAACTGACGGAAGCGGATATCGCCAACATGCAGCGCGGCGCGGCAAGCTATGCCGGGCGCCGCGAGTATTTCAAGGCGCAGCTCGTACGCATCGGCTAGACGGCCGGCGCGCGGTGCGCAAAGGCGCGGCGTCATGCCGCGTCATTCCAGCGAGGAAAAGTTGTGAGCGACCAGTTGCAAAAATTCATGTTCAGTGCGGCGCCGGTGCGCGGCGAGATCGTTTCCCTGCGCAATACCTGGCAGGACGTGCTGACACGCCGCGATTATCCGGCGCCCGTGCGAACGATTCTGGGCGAAATGATGGCCGCGTGCGCGCTGCTGTCGGCGAACCTGAAGTTCGACGGCACGCTCGTCATGCAGATTTTCGGCGATGGCCCGGTCAAGATGCTGGTCGTGCAGTGCAGCTCGAATCTGACGATGCGCGCCACCGCGAAGCTGTCCGGCGAAGCCGCCCATACGATCGACGACACGACCTCGCTCATCGATCTGGTGAACGCGAGCGGCCACGGCCGCTGCGTGATCACGCTCGACCCGACCGACAAGCAGCCCGGCCAGCAGCCGTACCAGAGTATCGTGCCGCTGTCGGACGTGAACGGACCGCTGAAGTCGATCGCCGAGGTACTCGAGCACTATATGCATCACTCCGAGCAGCTCGACACGCGCATGTGGCTCGCAGCGAACACCGAGTGCGCGGTCGGCATGCTGCTGCAGAAGCTGCCGGGCGACGGCGGCATCGTCCCGCATCCGGGCGAGCTCGACGCGGATACGTGGGAACGCGTGTGCACGCTCGGCGGCACGCTGTCGCAGGACGAACTGCTGAAGGAAGAACCTGAGACAGTGTTCCGACGCCTGTTCTGGCAGGAAAACGTCCAGCATTTCGAGCCGGTTACCGCGCGCTTCGAATGCACGTGCTCGCGAGAAAAAGTCGGCGCGATGCTGAAGATGCTTGGCCGCGATGAAGTCGACGGCGTGATCGAGGAACGCGGCCACGTCGAGATTCACTGCGAGTTTTGTAATCAGCGCTACGAGTTCGACCCGGTCGACGTCGCGCAACTTTTCGTGGCCGGCGGACTCTCACAAGGTGTGACGCCAGCGGCCGCGCAGCGGCACTAGACCGCGCTTTCGCCGAAGCGGAATACGTGCCCGTGAACTGATCGCGCTCTTCAACGCTAGTCCTGACCGCGCCGCCCCATGCCTCGTCACGGCTCGGGCGGCGCGTTGCTTTTGAGCGCGGTGTTGATACTCTGGAAGGATGCGGCGCTGTGCGTTGGAAGACGCTTGCTCGAGCCATCGGACCGATGGAGATTCGACCATGAAGCACATGCTTTCGTTGATCCTTGCCATCCTCACGGGCAGCGCGGTGCTGGCCGGCTGCTCGATCGATCCGCCTGGCCCAGCGCCGATTCTGAGCCGTCTGCCGCCTGATCAGGCCGAAGCCATCAGCCATCCGCAGACGCTGACACCGGAGGAACGCGCGCGCTATGACGCGATCGAGCAACAGGTCATGTTCGAACAGAATCAGACGATGGCCGCCGACGCCGCCGCGCAAGCCTGGTCGCGCTATTACTCGCGTTCGCCGCCCGTGAGGTTTTCCGCGGGCTTCTCGAGCGGCGGCTGGGGACGTGGCTGGGGAACCGGGATCGGCGTCGGGTTCGGGCCGTATTGGGGCTGGTAGGCCGATGCGAATATCGAACCTCAGTGCACCGGCTTCTTCTCCTTCGCAGCCGCTGCCTTCCCGCCATGCTTGCGATCCGGCTTCGCGCGCGACTCCGGATTCGGTACCACATGCAGCGGCGCGGCCGACACCTCACCGCGCGTCGAGGTATTCGCCGACGGGGTATTCGCCAACGGCAACGGCTGGTTCGGCGACACGAACTGCACGAACACTTCGCCGTCCTTGACCATGCCCATTTCGTAGCGCGCCCGCTCTTCGACCGCGGCCGTGCCGTTCTGCAGGTCCTGCACTTCGCCCTGGATGCGCTCGATGCGCAGCTTCGCGTCGGCATTCTTCTGCAGTTGCTGCGCGAGTTGTCCCTGCAACTCATGCACGCGCAGCCAGCCGCCGTGCCCCCACCAGAGCGGGTACTGGATCAACGCCAGCAGAACAATCAGGACAGCAGTGACAAGCCGCATGAAGTAAGCACAATAAATACGCGCCGCCCTGCGCTATACGCAGGGCGGCGAGGTCAATCAGAAACGAAGGATAACCGGCTCATCGATCGGTGTGAACAATCTGGCGAAGGCCGCTTAGCGCAGATTGTAGAAGGCCGACTTGCCCGGGTAGCTCGCGATATCGCCGAGATCTTCCTCGATACGCAGCAGCTGGTTGTACTTCGAGATGCGGTCGGAACGCGACAGCGAACCTGTCTTGATCTGGCCGGCGTTCAGACCGACGGCGATGTCCGCGATCGTCGAGTCTTCGGTTTCGCCCGAACGGTGCGAAATCACCGCCGTGTAGCCCGCGCGCTTGGCCATTTCGATCGCCGCGAAGGTTTCCGTCAGCGTGCCGATCTGGTTGATCTTGATCAGGATCGAGTTCGCGATTCCCTTCTCGATGCCTTCCTTCAGGATGCGCGTGTTCGTCACGAACAGGTCGTCGCCGACCAGTTGGACCTTGTTGCCGAGCTTGTCGGTCAGGGTCTTCCAGCCTTCCCAGTCGCCCTCGTGCATGCCGTCTTCGATCGACACGATCGGGAACTTGTCGGCGAGGTTCGCGAGGTAGTCCGCGAATTCCGTCGACGACAGCTGCAGGCCTTCGCCCGCGAGCTGGTATTTGCCGTCGTGGTAGAACTCGCTCGCCGCACAGTCGAGCGCGAGCAGCACGTCTTCACCGGCGCGATAGCCTGCTTTCTCGATGGCTTGCAAAATGGTGGACAGACATTCCTCGTTGCTGCCGAAGTTCGGCGCGAAGCCGCCTTCGTCGCCGACTGCCGTGCTCATGCCGCGGTCCGACAGGATCTTCTTCAGCGCGTGGAACACTTCGGCGCCGCAGCGCAGTGCTTCGCGGAAGCTCGGCTGGCTGACCGGCACGATCATGAATTCCTGGATGTCCAGGCTATTGTTCGCGTGCGCGCCGCCGTTGACGATGTTCATCATCGGCACCGGCAATTGCATCGCGCCCGAGCCGCCGAAGTAGCGGTACAGCGGCAGGCCGGCTTCTTCAGCCGCGGCCTTCGCGACAGCCATCGACACGGCCAGCATCGCGTTCGCGCCGAGGCGCGACTTGTTGTCGGTGCCGTCGAGCTCGAGCAGCGTCTTGTCGAGGAACGCCTGCTCGGAAGCGTCGAGACCCATGATCGCTTCGGAGATTTCCGTGTTGATGTGCTCGACGGCCTTCAGCACACCCTTGCCGCCGTAGCGGCCGGCTTCGCCGTCGCGCAGTTCGATCGCTTCGCGCGAGCCGGTCGACGCGCCCGACGGCACGGCCGCGCGCCCCATCGTGCCCGACTCGAGCAGCACGTCGCATTCGACGGTGGGGTTGCCTCGCGAATCGAGAATCTCTCGACCGATGATATCTACGATAGCACTCATGGTTTCCTCAAAGGATGACGTTGAATTCTTTACTGTGACCTTGCATCGCGCTGTCGAACCGGAGTTGGCGCTTCAGCGCCTAGTCCGGTCCCATGCAAAGCACCTGCCGGTCTCCCCGACAGACAACTCGCGCGCCGATACGTTCGACGACCACTATGCGAAAACGCCGCGGGTTGATTGTCGATGGCAATCGTGACACGCGGCGCACACCTGAATCAGTTGAAATCGCTTTCGAGGAACGGCCCGCGCTTGACGGCCCGGTCGAGCGTGACGAGCGTCTCGAGCAGGTCGGCCATGCGATTGAGCGGCACCGCGTTCGGCCCGTCCGACTTCGCTTGCGCCGGATTCGGGTGCGTTTCCATGAACAGACCGGCGACGCCGACCGCGACCGCGGCGCGCGCGAGCACCGGCACGAATTCGCGCTGGCCGCCCGAGCTCGTGCCCTGACCGCCCGGCAACTGCACCGAATGCGTCGCGTCGAACACGACCGGCGCGTGGGTCTCGCGCATGATCGCGAGCGAACGCATGTCCGACACGAGGTTGTTATAGCCGAACGACACGCCGCGCTCACATGCCATGAAGCGGTCTTCGGACAGACCCGCTTCACGCGCGGCGTCGCGCGCCTTGTCGATCACGTTCTTCATGTCGTGCGGCGCGAGAAACTGGCCCTTCTTGATGTTGACCGGCTTGCCCGAGCGCGCGCACGCGTGGATGAAGTCGGTCTGACGGCACAGGAACGCGGGCGTTTGCAGCACGTCGACGACCGACGCCACCTGCTCGATCTCGTGTTCGGCGTGCACGTCGGTCAGCACCGGCAGACCGAGCTGGCGCTTCACTTCCGACAGGATGCGCAAACCTTCGTCCATGCCCAGACCGCGAAACGACTTGCCGCTGCTGCGATTGGCCTTGTCGTACGACGATTTGTAGATGAACGGAATGTTCAGCTTCGCGCAGATTTCCTTCAGGCGGCCGGCCGTGTCGATCGTCATCTGTTCGGATTCGACGACACAGGTACCGGCGATCAGGAAGAGCGGCTTGTCGAGCCCGATGTCGAAATCGCCCAGTTTCATGCTTTCTCCTCGACCCTCGACTGCTGATGCGCGAGCGCCGCTTCGACGAACGACTTGAACAGCGGATGACCGTCACGCGGCGTAGACGTGAATTCAGGGTGGAACTGGACGCCGACGAACCACGGGTGCATGCTGCGCGGCAGCTCCATCATTTCCGGCAAATCCTCGCTCGGGGTACGGGCGCTAATGATGAGGCCACCGCCTTCGAGCTGGGGCACGAAACGGTTATTCACCTCATAACGGTGACGGTGGCGTTCGTTCACATCGGTGCCGTAGATCTCTTCGGCGAGCGTGCCGGGCTTGATCGGGCAGCGCTGCGAGCCGAGGCGCATCGTGCCGCCGAGATCCGACTCTTCGGTACGCTTCTCGACGCGGCCTTCGCGGTCGTACCACTCGGTGATCAGCGCGACCACGCGGTTCTTCGTTTCCTGATCGAATTCGGTGCTGTTCGCGTCCTTCAGGCCGACGACGTCGCGGGCGAATTCGATCACGGCGAGCTGCATGCCGAGGCAGATGCCGAGATACGGCACCTTCGCTTCGCGCGCATAACGGATCGCGGCGATCTTGCCTTCGGTGCCGCGACGGCCGAAGCCGCCCGGCACGAGCACCGCGTCGAGATGCTTGAGGCTCCCGACGCCTTGCGTTTCGATTTCTTCGGAGTCGATGTACTCGATATTCACGCGCGTCGACGTATGCATCGACGCATGACGCAGCGCTTCGATCAGCGACTTGTACGACTCGGTCAGATCGACGTACTTGCCGACCATGCCGATCGTCACGTCGTGCTTCGGGTTCTGCAGCTTCTCGACGAGGTCCGACCACATGGACAGGTCCGCCGCCTTCGGCGTGAGCTTGAGCTCTTCGCAGATGATCGCGTCGAGACCCTGGTCGTGCAGCATCTGCGGAATCTTGTAGATGCTGTCCGCGTCCCACACGGAAATCACCGCGTCTTCGGGCACGTTCGAGAACAGCGAGATCTTCGCGCGCTCGTCGTCCGGAATGCGGCGGTCGGCACGGCACAGCAGCACGTGCGGCAAGATACCGATTTCGCGCAGCTTCTGCACGCTGTGCTGGGTGGGCTTGGTTTTGAGTTCGCCGGCCGTGGCGACCCAGGGCACCAGCGTCAGGTGCACGAAGCACGCGCTGTTGCGGCCGAGGCGCAGGCTCATCTGGCGCGCGGCTTCGAGGAACGGCAGCGATTCGATGTCACCCACCGTGCCACCCACTTCGACGATCGCGACATCCGGCTCGCCGCACGTCGCAGACGCTGCGCCGCGCTCGACGAATGCCTGGATTTCGTTCGTGATGTGCGGGATGACCTGCACGGTCTTGCCGAGATAATCGCCGCGGCGTTCCTTGCGGATTACCGACTCGTAAATCTGGCCCGTGGTGAAGTTGTTGGCCTTGCGCATCTTCGTGCTGATGAAGCGCTCGTAGTGGCCGAGGTCGAGGTCGGTTTCCGCTCCGTCTTCCGTCACGAACACTTCGCCGTGCTGAAACGGGCTCATCGTGCCGGGGTCGACGTTGATGTAGGGATCGAGTTTGAGGAGGGTGACTTTAAGACCGCGCGATTCGAGGATCGCGGCGAGGGAAGCGGCGGCAATACCCTTGCCGAGGGAAGATACTACGCCGCCGGTGACGAAAACATATTTGGTCATCGCTGGATGCTCGCGGGAAAAACGGATTATACCGTAAAGGATGGTCCCGACCCAGCAAAAAACGGCCGACCCACGCGTGCCGATGCCGCCTCGCGTGGCAGCCGGAGCAGCGGTTTGGGGCCCGCTTCGTGCGCGCAGCACGTCAGGCGGTTCGCTCCAGTTCACGCAGCATGCGTTGCACTGCGCGCGCGGTTTCGATCGGCCTTTCCATCGGATACAGATGGCTGCCCTCGATCCACTCGACGTGCCCGCCGGTCGCGCGTCGCGTCGCGTCGAGCCCGGCCTGGCGGATTTCCTTCGAGCGTGTCCCGGCGATGAAGCCGACCGGCACCGGCGCGCCGCGCGCGAGCCGCGCGCCGAGCGTATGCGGCAGCGTCCGGTAGATCTGGTATTCGGTGCGACGATCGAACGCGAGCACCCGGGTGCCGTCGGGCGAACTCTGCGGAATGCCGAAGTCGATGTAGTCGGACAGCATGCGCTCGTCCCAGCGCGCGAACGCGGGCTTCGAATGGAAGTGCCGCCATGCTTCGTCGCGGCTCGTCCATTGCGTGCGCCGCTTGCGCGTAGCGGCGGCGGGCGACAGCCGCTCGTCGAGCCCGGTCCATTGCGACACGCGCAGCATGCTGCTGCGCCAGCCGGCGATCACCGGCGAGTCGAGCATCACGACGCCTCTCACCCACTGCGGCTTTTTCAGCGCCGCCATCAACGACAGATAACCGCCGAGCGAATGCCCGACGAGCCACACCGGCTGCTCGTACTTGCGGGCGATGTCGTCGAGCAGTTGCTCGACCAGATGGGGCCAGTCCTGCGTGACCGGAAAGCGCGGATCATGGCCGATCCGCTCGATCGAGCGCACGTCGTAGTCGTCGGAGAGCTCGGCGAAGATCGTCCGGTAAGTCGAGGCCGGAAAGCCGTTCGCATGCGAGAAATGGATGATGTTTTTCAACTGCGGCGATCTCCGTTGTGTTTTTTACGCGTGGGCGGTGCTTTGCCTGTGCCGCTGCTTATACCCCTGCTTGAGCCTGTTGTCTGCGCTGTTGCGCTCATCGGGCCGCGACGCGCTCATGGCTCCATCCAGTAGCGGCGCTGCGTGTCCCGATAGCGCTCGAGCGTGAGCGCGGCGCCCTCCTCACCGCGCGCGCCCGGATCGACGTCGACCCTCACGGCGCCATCGCGATCGCTGCGCCCGAGTTCGATATGACGCGCCGCGTAGCGCGCGAACACGCCCGCATTCGGATGATGAAAGCGATTCTCGTAGCCTACGTAACAGAAAGCCCCTGATTTTCCATCTAACCAACTGATTTTTAACATAAAGTCTCGCGCCGGTCAGTGATGGGACTTTCCAAGGTTTTCAGGTGTTTCGCAAGAAAGCGTACAGGATCAGGGCACAGTTTGGGCACAGTGCCCCAAGGCCTATATAGAGCGCTTGCACTAGAAGCATGGACGCGCCCGTCGCTTCATGCGGTCCATCTACAACGGGAGATTCGTTGGCCGCCTCCCATTTAGGACCGACCACGATGCGCACTCGCATACTGGCTAGCCCTCTCACTTTTCGGTGAGGGGTTCCCGTGCGCTATCATCTCTTTAGAATTCAATTATACTGTATGCATATACAGTATTTTCAGTCATCACCCGAGCCGAAATGACCCTTCAATTTGACTCACACGAGGCTCTCTTTGCCGCGCCACCAATCGTGCCGCAGAGAGAAATGGGCGCCTACGAGGCGTTATGGGAGTCCGACAGCGCGTCGTTTAAATCGATCGCTGAGACGTTTGAACGAAATCCCGCTGCTACGCCAGCGCAACTGGTGCCTTCTGAGACGATCGACGCAACGGTCCCACAAGTGATGCGGAAACTCGAAGAAGCCGGCGTCGACGATTTCGGCGTTTGCGTCAATCGAACCGCGGACTATCCGGCGAAGCTCCGAGACGCCAAATATCCGCTCGAATTTTTTTATTTCCAAGGTTGGCGTGACCTTGCCTTCTCGCACAAGTCGGTTGCAGTTGTCGGCACCCGCACCCCTTCCGACGACGGTCTCCGCCGAGCTCGCAAGCTCGTCAAGATGCTGGTCCAGGAGGACTTCACAATCTTTTCCGGTCTAGCAGCAGGCATCGACACCGTTGCCCACACGACCGCAATCGAAGCGGGGGGAAGAACTGTCGGTGTGATCGGGACGCCGATCACAGAGAGCTATCCGCGCCAAAATGCCGAACTGCAACGGCGGATCGCTCGGGACTTTTTGCTCGTCAGTCAGGTCCCGATTCTCCGCTACACCCGACAGACGTTCAGGGGCAATCGGCTTTTCTTCCCGGAACGGAATGCGACGATGTCTGCGCTAAGCGATGCGACGGTGATCGTCGAGGCCGGCGAGACATCAGGGACTTTGACGCAGGCGCGAGCCGCAATCCACCAAGGACGTAAGCTGTTCATTCTGGATAGCTGCTTTCGCAATCCCGCGCTGACGTGGCCCGCCAAACTCGCAGCGCTGGGCGCTATCCGCGTAGAAAATTTCGACGACATTCTGACGCATTTAAAAGATGGCGCTCCTTCAGATCGATGACACGACGCGGCGAGACCACTGGTTTTTGCCGGAAGACTGCTCATGTTGGTACACCGGCGACTACACCGCGCGCGGCGGCTTTGGTTGCAGCCCCACCAACGACTTGATTTCGAACTTTAAGAAATCCGTCACTCGCCGAGGCCGACCAGAGTACCGCTGGAAGGAGGACGCCATTGCCCGGATTGGGAGGGCCTTTCGCGACGCATTCCGGCCCGACGCGTATCGTCAGGTGACTTTCGTGCCTATCCCTCCGTCAAAGGCCCGCGCACATCCGGAGCACGACGACCGGATGACGCTTGCGCTTGCGCACATGGCGCGATTGGTCCGCGCGGAGTTGGGCATCGAGGCGGACGTGCGCGAGTTAGTCGTCCAGCGACAGAGCTACGAAGCATCACACACCGCGACGACCCGCGCTCGTCCAGAGGATCTTATCGCCTTGTACGCCATTGACGAGACGATCTCGCAGCCAGCGCCGCAGCAAATCTTGATCGTCGATGACGTGCTGACTACCGGCAGCCACTTCGTCGCAATGCGGCAGGTTCTGGAAGCGCGTTTCCCGGGCGTATGGATCGGTGGTCTATTTGTCGCGAGGCGAAAGCTGGCCGACGACGCTGACGACTTCGACACAGACGGCGACTGAATACACCGTCCGTTGCATGCCAGTACCGGGAAAGCCGATTCTGCCCCGCGCAATTCTGTATATTCGGACAGCATTTTGAGCGCCCCATGTCGCACATTCGATACCCCGACGCCGTGACAGACCGCCCCTGCCGTCTTTGCGAACATTGGGGCGGCGACGTTGCGGGCGGATCACATGCCCTATGCTTGTGGAGCGAGCAGAAGCAGGTGCAAGCACAGCCAGAGCGCGGATGCGTGCATTGGATACGAGCGATCGGGGCTGATGATGATCTCGAGAAGCGTCCCGGTCGACGCTAGGTTGGCGCAAAACGCCGATCCGGCGAGCCCTGCCGCGCGAAGATTTCGGAGTTGTCCGACTGCCCGCCACGGGCCAATCTAAGAGACTTCATTGGCGGGCCGCTTCCCCTGGGTCCGCTTTGTCAGATTGGCATCTTTCCGCCGTTCCCTAACAGGGCGGCGGTTTTTTTATTTGTTTTGGTGAATTTCGGGGTACTAGACGTCGCTAGTGGGTCCCGCACACGCGCAGTGCTTCGCGCGCGTAATCCTGCAATGCGGTCAGTTTCCGGATTGCCCGGTCTCCGTCTCCGGTGATGCCGAGAAGAGCGTCAGCAGTCGACCCGTCAAGTTCGGCTGTTCCGGCTCCATCAGTTCCGCCGCCGGCGGCGCCAGCATCGGGCACGCCACTGCCACCGGCTGAAGCAACGCAACTGGCGGTTGCGACGCGCAGCCGAACATCGCCAGCACGCACATCGGCGCGAAGACTATCAATCGTCTTTTGAGCATTGGTTTGTTCCGTTCGGTAGGTTTGTTCGACTGCGGCCACAGCCGACGCTGCGCGCACGGTTTCTGCGAGCGCG